>JAFEAM010000002.1 GCA_018266395.1 Bacteroidota bacterium
TTGGGAGTTACGGTGCCTTGTGACATGCGATTCTCCAGGAACCTGGCATAATGGCCCACTCCCGCGGTTTGTCCGCTCCATATATATTGTTCCGAACGCTCCGTTGCAGAAGGAGTTAGTGAGGCAGCATCTCCATTGATATAGTAGACATTGGGCTTGGTCGCTTTCTCGGGCCGCCTCACCGTAACTTGTTCCCGTGACAAAGTCTGAGCGATCTCTGAGTCTGGATCATCCATATCCCCGGAAATGATGGCATGCTCGGGGCACACATTGACACACGCAGGCTCAAGGCCGATATCCACCCGGTGAGCGCAGTAGTTACATTTGGCTGCAGTATGCGTGTCCGGGTCAATATATAATGCATCATATGGACAGGCCTGCATGCACGACTTGCATCCAATGCACCGGTCATTATTAAAATCAACAATGCCGTCCTGTCTTATATATAAGGCCTCAACCGGACAGATTTCCACACAAGGGGCATCAGTGCAATGGTTGCACCTCAGTACCGAGAAAATGCGTCTGGAATTCGGGAACTCTCCTTTTTCCACCTGTTTGACCCAGGTACGATTTACGCCCAGTGGAACATCGTGTTCAGACTTGCAGGCGACTGTGCAAGCGTGACATCCAATACACTTTCTGTTGTCGATAACAAATCCGAATTGCATGAGGCGGCAGCTGTGATGGTTGAAATGGAATCGGGAAAGCCTGACGACTCAATCTATGAAATAAATAAATAATTGAATAGTTGTACAATTATAATATTATTGATTACTTCAATTATTCAATTCAATCGTTTACAATGTCCAGACTCAAAGAATATTTGAGCGATCCCCTATTGCGTCTTCTGTACGAAGAAATTCGTTCAGCAGGACCGGTTCGTTCGGTATCACTGGACCTTACTCATGTCTGCAACTTAAGGTGCAAGGGCTGCTATTACTTTGAGGAGGGCATGGATCGTGCGGGTGAAGGCTCTGATCTGGCTTTGGAGAATTGGATTCACCAGGAACTGGAGCGCGGGACAAACTTTGTGACGGTAGTGGGCGGGGAGCCCAGCCTGCAACTGACGCGGTTGAAAAAACTGTATGATCATTTCAGACTCAGTGTTGCATCCAACGGTTTGATCAGGATTCCTAAAGAAGGATTTGAGAATCTGCCCATTGGGATTTCCATCTGGGGCACCAAATACACAGACTCAAAACTAAGGGCCAACGGCCGGCGGGACTTGTTCGGTGAAGCGCTCCGAAATTACGCCGGTGATGAACGCGCCTTTTGGTACTACACCGTTGCACCGGGACACGCTGAGGAGATAGAGACAGTTGTTGAGCAATGCATACGGAATGGCAACCGGGTGCTCTTCAACTACTACAGCGACCTTTCAGGCTTTGGCGGCGGATTGGATTATCGCAAAGGGTTTCAGGATGTCGCCGAAGAGATAGACCGGATGATCGACCGGTATCCGGGACGAGTGCTCACCACCAGGTACTTTAACAGAGTTGTGACTTCCGGCCGACTCTATGACATGAACTGGGGCTATGATGTGTGTACCAATGTTTCAGTCAATCTCGCCCAGAATCAGTTCAGGATGAGTAATGGACAGCCGTACAATCCGCATTTCCGGGCGTACAACGCCGATTTTGCCTCCACCCGCCGTTGCTGCACGGGGACCAGCAGAAGCTGCGATTCATGCTTCGACAGCTGGGAACACTTTTCCTGGATCATGCTTCACATGAAAAAACATCTCGGTTCGCAGGATGAGTTTGCGAATTGGCTGGGCACTGTATTTATGTTCTATTTTACCACACGGCTCGTGAAGAATTCAGATGGTGACGCTATTCTGGAGAAGGTCCACCGGCTGGGCGTTAACCATGAATATGAGTGGGCATCAAAATAACAGACACTAAATCTGATTCGACTAAAACACCATGGAAATAACAAAACGAAAAATTAGTGCGACAAAGCTCAGAAGGGTGGCCGAAATATTCGGAGGCCTCGCCCATCCTGTCAGGCTTGAAATTTTGGAATACCTGGAAGACGGAATTCCCAGGACGGTGGGCGACATCCTTGCGCAGGTTAAGATTGACCCCACCCTGCTTACCCATCACTTGTCAAAAATGAAGAGCATCGGAATACTGGAATCTGAGAGAGACGGCAGGAACATCTATTACCGGCTGATGATGAAAGAAGTGACAGACGTATTTGATTGCATTCAGCATTGCAGAATTTAGACACCAAACCATTCAAAAATATGAGTGATGTAAAAGTTGTTAAAACCCTGGATTGCACCGGACTCCTGTGTCCCATGCCGGTGGTCAAGACTTTCAAGACCATCAAGGAAATGCAGGTAGGAGATGTGCTTGAAATGATTGCAACCGATCCGGGCGCAATGCCCGACATGAAGGCCTGGGCAAATCAAACCCAGCATGAACTCCTCGAGGCCACTGAAGCTGGCGGCAAATTCAAGTTTCTTATAAAGAAGACACACTAAAAATGTAGCACAATGGCAAACGGAACCAACAAACTCGCCCTGATTGCATCCAAAGGAACCCTGGATTGGGCCTATCCGCCTTTCATTCTTGCCAATGCAGCGGCCGCCATGGGATGGGATGTGGGAATCTTCTTCACCTTCTACGGTCTTCCTCTGCTGAAGAAAGATCTGAAGCTGAGCGTAACACCCGTTGGCAATCCGGCCATGCCGATGAAAATGCCTTTCGGACCGGAGGGCTTCCAGAACATCAACTGGCCAATCCCCAATCTCATCACAGCCAATATTCCGGGCTTTGAAAGTGTGGCGGTAAGCCTGATGAAAAAAGGATTTAAGAACAAGGGAGTGGCCACCATCGAGGAGTTGCGGGAAACGGCACTTGAAATGGATGTGAAGATGATTGGCTGCCAGATGACCATGGATGTATTCGGATTCAAGAAGGAAGACTTTATAGACAAAGCTGAGATAGGCGGAGCTGCTGCCTTTCTGCAGTTTGCTTCGGATGCCAACGTCAGTCTCTTCGTCTGAGGTTTAGACAACCGGATGCCTATCCGTTGGATCGATGCCGGCACAGTCAGTGACCTGCGATCCCAGAGCATTTACCATGGTCTCGGGTATGCGCAGGAGCGGAGAACCCCGGATACGATCGTGCTGGCGACTCCCGAAAGTCCTTACCTGTGTGTAGGACATTTTCAGGATCCGGCAAGGGAACTGGATCTTGAGTTTTGCCGCAAGTCCGGGCTTCCGGTGATCAGGAGAGAAACGGGAGGTGGCACGGTGCTGATTGACAGCGGGCAGTTGTTTGTACAATGGGTATTCCAACGGGAATCCCTTCCACGAAAAGTGGAGCAAAGGTTTGAGACATTCATTAAGCCGATTGTTGAGACCTATTCGTTCTTTGGAATTGATGCTAAACTTTATCCGGTCAACGACATTCATGTCAATGGCCGGAAAATTTGCGGAACAGGTGCAGGCACTATTGGTGAAGCTGAAGTTGTAACCGGAAATTTCCTCTTTGATTTTGATACTGAGAAGATGGTGCAGGCACTTAATCTTCCCGGTGAAGTCTTCAGGGAGCAAACCCGCGAAAGCTTAAACAAGTATCTCACCACCTTCGGCAAGGAGAAGAGATCTCAGCCTGACCGGAAGGAGGTGATCGAGGTATACATGGCGCAATGCAGAAAGGTATTGGGTCGTGACTTCTTCGACGGCAACCTCACCGAAAAGGAATCGAAAGAGATGGAGCTGATTGAAGAGAAGTGGAGGGAAGAGGCAGGTCATTTCATCCCGTTGTCCAGGCCGGAGGAGCGTTTGTTGAAGATCCATGCCGGCGTTTGGATCGGTCAGATGAAACATGCTGCGCGTGGCGGTTTCATAGAATCCGTGATCCGGATGAACGAAAACAGGATTGAGTTCATCAAACTGAAAGCGGATGCCGGCAACGCAACTGCAAAAGACTGGAATGGGCTGGAAACAAGCCTGACCGGGGCAGTCCTGGAAAGGGAGCAACTGTCAGACAGGCTGGCAAAATATTTCAGCAGTCACCGTGAACAGGGCGGCTTCCATATCGACGACTGGGTGGAAGCGCTTCTTCGCATAAGGAATGAAAAGAAAAGAGTGACAGGCCGTGAGTAGACTGATTGGAAGGATTGTGACAGCGGATGAGGTGGCCAGACTTCCCGGGGAAATAGCCAACGAATGGTTTCTTCTGGAGGTATTGTCCACCGATGAGAAGGGCAGGGCAAACAAGCTGAGGATAGCCGGTCATGATAAAAACAAGGATTTGCTTCGCGATCATCTCCTGGAATTGGAGCATGGTCCCGACAAGAGATACATATTCTTTTTCTCAGACCCCGACCGGGCCTGTGAACTTGAATAACAGGAGATAAAGACTTAATAACACAGTTAATATGGACAACGAAGGAAAGAAGATTCTCGTCATTCAAACCCACGGTGTAGAAACTCCAACGCGAACTTATTCGCCTTTGTTCTATGCCATGGCGGCGGCAGCCATGGAAATGGAGGTAATGGTGTGGTTCACCATGAATGGCACCAACCAGCTTAAGAAGGGCGAGGCTGAAAAAGTCCAGCTGGACAAATCCAGCAATGTCACACTAAAGACCATGATCCAGATGGCCATGGACTCTGATGTCAAACTCAGGGTCTGTCAGCAAAGCCTGGAACTCTGGAACATGAAAAAAGAAGATCTCATTGACGGTGTTGAAATATTGGGAGCTACCAGCATAATCGATCTCTCGCTCAATGCCGATCATGT
This sequence comes from Bacteroidota bacterium, assembly GCA_018266395.1. Classification (GTDB taxonomy): domain Bacteria; phylum Bacteroidota; class Bacteroidia; order Cytophagales; family Cyclobacteriaceae; genus ELB16-189. Next base: position 4,761 of record JAFEAM010000002.1, read on the forward strand.
AATGTATTTCTGACCACAACTATCATACTATGTCACACGAAAAGATCAATGAATGTGTTATCCCGAAAGACCTTCATTATTCCGTGGAGGATAACACCTGGGTCCGGCTGAACGAGGATGGCACCGTTACGGTCGGCATGACAGATATCGCACAACACCTGGCAGGCCCCATCCTTCATGCGAAGGCAAAAGGAGCAGGTACCGATCGGAAGAAAGGCAAGCCTATTGCAACTGTGGAAAGCGGCAAGTGGGTGGGACCGGTAAAGTCCCCCGTGTCCGGGGTCATCACTGAGGTGAATGAAAAGCTTGCAGGCGATGCACAGCTTATCAACCGTAGCCCCTATCGTGAAGGCTGGGTGGTAAAGATGAAACCCGAAGCACTCGACGCGGAGCTGAAGGAAATGGTGACCGGCGACCAGGCAGTTGCAGCCTACAAAGCCAAAATTGAACGCGACAACATCAAGGCCTGCAACCATATCGAAGGTTCCGACACCTATTAGTTAATGCATTTATAAAGAAGATTTGAAACTGACATGGCTGCGAAGAATACACTCGACCTGAGCATGAACAAGTACGCAGATGTTCCTTACGAGGAGAAGGAGCGTCTGTTTGAGGAGATGAAGGCTGATCACAGATGGAATCATGTGCTCTATGGTTGCTACGAGTGTGGCATCTGCGTCGCCGCATGCCCTTCTGCGCGGTTTTACGATTTCAGCCCCAGGGTAATCGCACAGGCTGCTGCCCGCGAGGACGTGGATCTGGTGTACACACTGATGAACGACAGTGTGTGGGATTGTTCCCAGTGTTTCTCCTGTGACCGGTGCCCGCGCCAGAACAGCCCGGGCCAGATCATCACGGTCATGCGCGAAGTGGCAGTAAAGAATGGTCTGAAGACAGCCAAGGAAGCGCTTGAAGGTTACGGCCGCATCATCTACAAAATCATGTCAACCGGTACGCAGGTATCACCCGACATGCTGCAGCCCAATGCATTCCCCGATTGGGGCGGTCATGTGAAAGATATTTCTGACAACCTGGACGTGTGGAGAAAAGCCCTCCCGCCGGAGACGCTGCACACCACTGAAACAGGCTGGCAGATTACAGACAAGACTATCATTGAACTCTACCTCATCTGGCACATGACGGGCGTTATGAAACTCATTGAAGGTGTGGATGAGGGACTCTTCATGATTCTCGTTGACGTGATGGAAGAGCGGCTCGAGGAAGCAGGTTACGACAACATTTCATTTGACTAAGACAAAACGCAGACAACATGATTCATTTACCCATTGTTAAGGCTGTCGATCGGAAATTCGAGGCCAACCCGGAGGAAGCTCCGAAGGAAGACATCCGCGAGGCGGTGCTGCAGCTGGAGAAGGAGGGCGAGTGGGAAGTCAGCCGTGTCCCGGAGCCTTACATGGAAGTGAAAACCAAGTATGGACGTTCCAAGAAGATCCCGGTTCAAAAGACGTGGCATCACAAGAGTTGCGGTCAATGCGGGCACATACCCGGATACTCCACTTCTATCTTCTGGCTGAACCGCGCGTTCGGGCTCGACTATCACGATCCGACCGATCAGACCTCATGTACGGCGTGGAACTATTACGCCTCTGCCACCTCCAACCCGGAGGCACAGGCAGCAGTGGCGATGCGAAACTTTGCAGCCGCAGCCGAGACCGGATATTTCCCCATAATCCACTGCGGCACCAGCTTCGGGCATTACAAGGAAGTTCGCCACGCCCTGGTGCATCAGCCCGAGCTGAGAAGGAAGGTCAAGAAGATTCTTGAAAAACTCGGCAAGAAACTGGTCATGCCGGAAGAGATCGTGCACTACAGCGAATGGGTGCTGGCCATGCGCAACAGGATTGCCGAACGCCAGGTCCTTGACATGAGCATGATCACGGCAACCGTTCACCCGGCCTGCCACTATCACAAACTGGTGGAAGATGATGCCGTCTACGACAGTGAAATATACGGTGCGCAACGGACCGCCATTATCACCTCGACCCTGCAGGCGCTGGGTATCAAGGTGGGCGACTATTCTACCTGGTATGACTGCTGCGGATTCGGTTTCCGCCACATCCTCGTGTCCAGGGATTTCTCGCGTTCTTTCTCCGTGCAACGTAAAATTGAAGTGATGATGGAGGAGGTTAATCCAGACATCACGGTTACCCATGACACGGGCTGTGTGACAACGCTGGATCAAAGCCAGTTCGCAGGAAAAGCACACGGAAAGAAAGTGGGACTTCCTGTACTGTCAGACTCACAAATTGCTGCCTTGGCCATGGGAGCACATCCTTATAAGGTGTTGCAGATGCATTGGCACAACACAGACAATACCAGGTTCCTCGAGAAGCTTGGTATAGATCATGCGAAGATGTGGGCCGAGTTTGAGGCAGAAGCAGATAAGATCAGAAGGGGTGAAAAACAATTCCTGACCTGGGAGGATGCAGCTAAATAGATATTGACAATTATTAAAACATAAGACATGGCAAGCGATAATATTCTTGTAATCGGAGGCGGACCCACGGGCATGGAGGCAGCACGCGGGATAGCCTCACTCGGATACAAAGTCACATTAGTGGAAAAAAGGCCGCGCCTCGGAGGAACTCCCGATGCATCTCAATATGCGGCGCTCACGCCAGACCTCCGCAGCGCCGAAGAGGCCATTGGCGAAATGGTTGACGCTGTGACGAACAAGCCTAACGTTAACCTGATGCTCGACACAACAGTGGTCGGATCCTCCGGAAGTGTCGGTAATTTCAAGGTGAAAGCCATTCAGTCCGGCAAGGAAATCACCATCGACGCAGGTGCCGTGATCGTGTGTACAGGCTTCACCCACTTTGATCCGGGTCGCGAAACCCAGAAATACGGATACTATGAGCACGACGATGTCATCACCCTGGTGGATGCGGAGAAAATGCTGAAGGCCGGGAACTTCGTACGCCCTTCAAACGGAGAGAAACCCAAACGTGTTTGCTTCATCCAGTGTGTCGGCTCCCGCGACCGCCAGATCGGCAATGAATATTGCAGCAAGGTCTGCTGTGGGATTTCCAGCAAACAGGCGATCGAAATCCGCCAGGTGGTGCCGGATTGCAAAGTCTTCATTTTCTATATCGATATGAGGATGTATGGCTACTGGGAAAATGAAATCTATTGGCCTGCACAGGAGAAGTACAAAGTCAATTACGTGAAAGGGATCGCGACCGAAATCGTGAAGAAAGGCGATCAGCTCATCGTCAAAGGTGAGGACACCACTCTGCGCCGCCCCATGGAAGTGCCAATGGACATTGTCATCCTCGCCGTGGGCATGGAACCGAGCGAAGGCACGAAGAAAGTCGCCGACATCTTTGGCCTGAAGAAGAACAAATATGGATTCATCGAAACCACGGGAGGTCCGCTCAACACAGTCTCTACCGAAGTGCCTGGTGTGTTTGCTGCCGGTGCCAGCACGGGTCCCTCTGACCTTGAAGACTGCGTATCCAGCGCTGGAGCAGCAGCAATGAAAGCCATCGCATCGCTACGCGCCGCCGTCCCTGCATGAGAGCATGAGTCAGTTGGTTGACATATCGGCAGCGAAGGAATTCATGAAGGAAACGCTCGACCGCGTGGATCGCGCGGAGCTGATCTCCATGGCTTCCGACCTGGATGCCAAGTCGAGGCACTTCCGGTATGTGTTGGGTGCAGATCAGATTGGCCAGTTGACGCCATCAGACGTCACCAGTCTTCTCAAGTTTACTTTTGCCACCCGGCGCCATCACGCAAAGATCACTGAAGCCCAGTCGCACGATATGCTTGCTGAGGAAATCAGGAACCTGCTCCACGGCGATCAGCTGGTGGAGGAGCGCTTCGAACGGTTTGTGAACCGGGTTCAGGGCGGCGATGAGGGCATGCGAACTGAGCTGGCAGGAGAGATCCTTCACTTCACCAAGCCGGACATATACTGGTTGTGGAGCCGGTGGATGTGGGACCCCGCTAAGAAAACTGGCGCCATTCCACTGCTGACCACTGAAGAGTTTGACCTTCAAGGCAGCCACGCTGGAGAAATATATAAGAAGGTAGGAAAGGGGATTGCATTCGTGCATTCCATTGGTGATGCAGCTGAATTCCGTTTCATCAGTAACAATCTGTTTGGAACGGATGTATTCCTTGCATGCGTTTATGTTGTGTACGCTTACACGGTATTAAGACTGAGGATGACCCAGGAGTTCAATAAAGTGATGCCGGGTCTGCCTGAATTTACGCGGCGACTGCTGGGTATATACAGAATGCCTCAGTTGGTTGAAAAAATTTAGAATGTTCAAATAACAGTTATGCCGGTTGATAAAAAGCAGATTATCGAAAAAGAGAAAGTTGTAGTGGACGGTATCGAATTGACCGCCGAGTGGAACCGGATGTTCGAGCAGCGGGTCGTCTTTGATTACGACACCACTACGCTGGACAAAGTGACCAATGTGGCCGAAGCTGAGTCCATGGGCTGGTGTTATCAGTGCGGCCAGTGCATCCCCGTCTGCCCGGTGGATAATGTCGGTGAGTATGGTCCCCGCAAGATCTTCCGCAATCTACAATTGGGTATGGATCTCTTTGCTTCCGACGACCTCTGGCAATGCACTACCTGCATGAACTGCCTCAGGGTCTGTCCGAAGGAAGTGAACATGATCAAGATCATGCCGGCCATCCGCGAACAGGCGGTGCTGGAGGGCAATGTGCCGGAAGAACTTCAGAAGGCCTTCACCAACACGTTTGAATATGGCAATCCTCTCGGCGAATCTCAAAAGAAGAGAGCCGACTGGGTTCAGGGAGCCGGTGTGCCCGTGCCCATCATGAAGGATATCAAACGGCCCGTCGACGTGCTCTGGTTTGTGGAAAGCTATCCAGCCTATCACATCCGCGGCAAGCAGGCAAGCGCTGCGCTGGCGAAAATATTCAACAAGCTGGGCGTGGACTTCGGCATACTGGGTGTGGAAGAAAAAGACACATGCGACAGCCAGCGACTGGCAGGTGAGATGGGTTTGTTCGAGGAATTCGCCGAATACAATATCAAGACCCTAAAGAAATATAAGTTCAGGCAACTTCTCGTTACCGACCCGCATGCACTGAATGCATTCAAAAAGGAATATCCCAAGCGCGGCGGCGAGTTTGATGTGATCCACTATACGACTTTCCTGGCGCCTTTGCTGGAGAAACTGAATCTTACAAACTCGCTGAATTATAAAATCACATTCCATGATCCGTGCTACCTGGGACGTCACAATGGCGAGTATGAGGCCCCTCGAAAAATCATCAACAGCCTTCCTGGTGTGGAACTGATTGAAATGGGTCGCTGCCGCGAGCAGAGTTACTGCTGTGGCGGTGGCGGTGGCGGTATGTGGCTGGATGGTTTCATGTCTGACCACGTGAGCGAGCGCCTGTCGGAGAACAGGGTTCGTGAAGCAGTGAAGACCGGCGCCAATGTTCTTGCTGTATGCTGTCCTTACGAGGTTTCCCGTTTTGAAGATGCCGTGAAGTCAACAGGGAATGAAGGAAAGCTCATGGTAAAAGACATTGCCGAATTGATTGTTGAAGCGATGGGCAACTAGGTAAACCCAAATCAGATGAAGCAGATCGGAAAATATCAGGTGCGGACGGATGTGTATTATGATCCGGCCAATCACTTCTGGATTGATGTGTCGGGTAACAGGGCCGTGATCGGCATGAGCCCGCTCGTGCAGGAAACCAGCGGCTCCTTTGTAGCCATCCAGTTTGCGGCCCCGGGCACCGTGTTCGCTAAGGGTGCCAGCATCGGCAGCGCGGAAGCGGAGAAACATGTGGGCCCACTCAAGGCTCCGGTCTCCGGAAAAGTTCTTTCTATCAACCAACAGGTGGTTGAGCGCCCCCAGCATATCAATGCTGATCCTTATGGAGAAGGATGGCTGATGGAAGTTGAACTGACCAACGCGGCAGCGGAATTGCCTTCATTGGTTTCAGGTGAACAGCAAATTACCCGCTGGTTTGAAGAGGAACTGCAAAAATTTGAAGAGAAGGGATGGATCGCTCAACCATAGAGAGTCAACAGGACACGGCCTTCGGTTTACGGCTTGAACATTTCGGCCGGTCCATAACATTCCATGCGCCGGGACTCAAGCATTATTCCATTCCTGGGTTCGAACAGACAAACCCGCGCGCCTTTCTGCCTATCAGCCTCACCGGCAACGGGTGTGCACTGGACTGTGATCATTGTGACTCCAAAATCCTGGAGCCCATGATAGCCCTGAATCCAAAAGAGGGACTCTTTTCACTTTGCCAGAAACTCGCAGCGGCAGGAACCGAGGCAGTTCTCATCAGCGGCGGCTCACAGCGCAATGGAAAAGTCCCGTTCCTGAAACACATCGACGACATCAAAAGAATTAAATCCGAACTCGGCCTGAAGGTGATGGTGCACACCGGTTTAGTGGATGGCCCCATGGCGGCAGGCCTGCAAAGTGCAGGAGTAGACGGAGTGGCACTCGACATTATCGGATCCAATGAAACTATCCGCCAGGTGTATCATCTCAGTGCAACAACGGAGGACTATGATATCTCCATGAGATACCTCAGCGATTATGGCCTGAGCATGCGCCCTCATATCATCCTTGGTCTTCACTATGGAAAATTCCTTGGCGAGCATGCTGCGCTCGAGATGATTGCAAAATATGACATTCACGCGCTGATCCTGGTTATTCTCACTCCTCTTACCGGGACCCGCATGCAGAAGACAGCGCCCCCTCCAGCTGAAGAGGTGGCTGCTTTTTTTCACAAGGCAAGAATGAGAATGCCGGCCACCAAAATTCTGGTGGGCTGTGCACGACCCGGTGGTGAGTACAAAAAGATCGTAGACCGTGCCGCAGTGGAAGCCGGACTCAATGGCATTGCCTATCCTGCGGAAGGGATAATTGAATATGCATGTGAAAGAGGACTTGAACCCACTTTTTTTGAGAACTCCTGCTCGTGTGGCGTAGACTGAAATGAACCACTGGAGATACATCGAAGAACATGATGTGTCTGCCTCTCACGGGCTGGCAGCAGATGAACTTTTACTGCAGTCACATTCGTCGACTGGCAACTTGCCCGCGACACTAAAACTGTATACTTACCGGAACTACTGCGCGCTTTGCGGGCGCTTTCAACATATGACAGCTGAGATCGATGTTGAATCATGCAGGGTGCACGATGTGCAGATCGGAAGGCGGCTTACAGGCGGAGGTGCCATCATCATGGGCAACGATCAGCTGGGCATCTGCCTTGCCACGCACACAGGCGCCTTTGCATGGAACCACATCCGGGATCTCTACCAGCTTTTTTCACAGCCGATAATTGACGCCCTGACTGTATTTGGTGTCAAAGCCGGATTCCGGTCACGCAACGATCTGGAAGTGGCCGGCAAAAAGATTGCTGGACTCGGCATCCATATCAGCCCTGAAGGAGCGGTGCAGTTTCATTCCAGCTTGCTGTTGGATCTTGATATTCCGAAGATGATGCAGGTGCTGAATATTCCGATTCAGAAGTATTCAGATCGCCGGATGATCCAGGCGGTATCGCAGAGAATGACGACCGTGAGAAGAGAAGCCGGACAAATGGTGACGATGGAGGCTTTGCGAAGTGAAATTCTCAAAGGTTACAGCAAGGCCTTTGGGGTTGAATTTCATCCGCAGCCATTTACATCAGCTGAGGAGTCTGCAATTCGGCAGTTGGAAGTAGAAAAATACGACACCAAGGCCTGGCTCTTTCAGCACAGCCCACAGGAGGACATGACAGGCATGAGCCTGAAGAAAACGCCAGATGGCCTCCTCCGAACTTATATCGGTTTGAAAGGCGATAACATCAAGAGCGTGATGATCACTGGAGACCTTCTGGCGATGCCCTCCTCATTTGCGCGCATTGAGACGCTGCTGAAGTGGACACCGCTGGAAAAGGAGAAGATTTCTTCCGTAATAGAAAAGGTCTGGATAGAAGACAAACTTCACAATTCAAACCTGCAAATTACGCCGGAACACCTTACGGAGGCCATCTGGACTGCTGCACAGCGTGCGCATGCCGCCCACCGCTATACCTACCATGGATCCTGTTACTATCCAAAAGAGACAGCCTGAAAACTTCACGTAACCTATATGATCAACACACAGACCGCTCCTGTCAAAACAGAACGAAAAATCAGCCCGGAGTTTGTTCGCATCAGCGCAGCCAGCGCCATTGCATTGCGGCTCCAGTCCGGAAGATTTTCCCGTGATTTTGATTTCGGTGGAATTAATCTTCTCCTCAATTATGAGAACGGCTGCCTTTCGGACTGTTCATACTGTGGCCTGGCCCGGACACGGCCCGGTGCTTATGAAGAGAAGAGTTTCATCCGCGTGGAGTGGCCGCTGGTGGAGACGGACAGGTTGATCGGCCGCATGAAAACGCATGAAGACAAGCTCACGCGTTTGTGCATCTCCATGGTTACACATGGAAGCGCTTATCGCGATACGCTGGAGATTACAAAGAAACTGACCTCCACTCTTCGTACTCCACTGTCCATTCTGGTTGCACCTCCTACGCTCAATACGGAGAAGCTTCAGCAGTTCAAGGACAACGGTGTAGACATGATCGGCGTGGGACTGGATGCGATTACTGAAGAGACTTTCCGTCAGCACCGCACCAATGTGCCGAATGGTTCCCTCCGATGGGACAACTACTGGAACATCATCAACGAGTCAAGAAGAATCTTCGGACCATGGAAAGTAAACATCCATACGGTTGTCGGGCTTGGAGAAACAGACAAAGACCTGATCGACATGTTTGTCTACCTGAAGGAACATCAGATTCTGCCTTACCTCTTCAGCTTCAATCCGGAACCCGATTCCAGGATGGCCTTTTCTGAAAAGGCAAGCATTACCCGCTGGCGCCGGATTCAACTGGTGAAACACCTGATTGAAAAATATGAATTCCCTGCCGATGCAGTTTCTTATGATGACCAGGGCATGATCAGAAAGATGGAGATCCGTGGCCAATCCATTGCCAAAGCGATAGAAGACCTTGATGCTGGCATTCCCTTCATGACCAACGGCTGCCCTTCCGAAGGAGGAGAAGAAGCAGGATGCTCCCGCCCATATGGAAGTTATCGGCCCAGCGAATCCTTCCGTGACTTCCCCTTTCAGCCGGAAATGGACGACATGCAGCTGATTCGCACGGAACTCGCTTTACAGGAAATTATCTAAGACTCAGTAATTAAACCGTTATGAATATTATCGTACCCATCAAACAGGTTCCGGACCTGGTAGAAGAACTGGAGATCGATGCTTCCGGGGTTGACCTCGACCGCTCCTCACTGAAGTTGAAACTCAATGAATTCGATGATCATGCGCTGGAAGAGGCGCTGATCCTGAAGGAAGAGACGGGATCGACCGTTACCGCCATCGCGCTTGAAGCTGAAGATGTCGACAAAATATTGTTCACCGCTTTTGCGAAAGGAGCAGACAAGATCATCAAGGTGACCGGACTGGAGAATCCTTCTGCACACCAGGCTGCCCAGGCAATGGCTGAAGTCATCATGGGTCTTTCACCCGACCTGGTGATGACAGGCGTTCAGGCTGTTGACGATCGTGACGGACAAATACCCGTCCTTCTTGCGCATTATCTGAAGATACCCCATGTAAGTGTGGTAACAAGTGTTAAAGCAGAAGGCGGAGGGGTAACCGTGAGCAAGGAATATGGCGGCGGACTGGTTGCTGAATTTGAAGCAAAGCTTCCACTTGTAGTGGGAGTGCAGGCAGCCAGACAGTCGCCCCGCTATGTGCCCGTGGCAAAGGTGCGTCAGGTAATGAAGTCGGCAACAATTGAGGAAGTGGCAGCCGGCAGCACGTCAGCCACGGCCGGCTCTTCAGTAAAGCGCTTCTTCAAACCCGAAGGAGGACGTGGAGCAGAAATGCTGGAAGGTTCTGCGGAAGAGCAGGCATCGAAAATCATTCAGACACTGAAAGAAAAAGGAATCATCAAATGAGCAATAACGTATACGTCGTCGCCGAACATATCAAGGGTAGGTTCGACGACATCACCTTCGAAATGTTGGGCAAGGGCAAGGAAATTGCAGGTGCCCTTGGCGGGGAAGTTGTGGCCGTGCTGGCCGGCAGTGGTGTAAAAGGAATGGCTTCTCAGTTGGGAACCGCCTCAAAAGTGATCTGCATAGAATCTGAGGCACTGCAGCAATTTTCGCCGCTGGCTTATGCTAAGGCAGTCTCTGCAGTAGTGGGCGCCCATCAGCCTGCCATTGTGCTCACCGGGTATACGTCCATGGGGATGGAAATTGGCCCAGCTGTATCTGTCGACCTGAACATACCGCTCGTGTCCTTTGTGGGTTCATTGTCGGTGGATGGTGGAAAAGCCGTTGCCGTAAGTCAGTTGTATGGCGGCAAGATGAACGTGGAATCACATGCCGACGGCAACCAGTGCATCATAAGCATTTTGCCGGGAGCATTTCCTGCCGATGCAGGCCGATCTTCCGGCAGCCCTGCCGTGGAAGATTTTGCAGCACCCGACCTTAGCGGACTTGCTGTAACTTTCAAGAAGCTCATCGAGCCTGAAGGCGGAGATGTGGACATCACCACACAGGATATTCTCGTGAGCGCAGGCCGCGGCATTCAATCAGATGAAAACCTTCCCATCGTGGAGGAACTTGCGAAAAAAATAGGCGGTGCGGTTTCATGTTCGCGCCCCCTGGTCGACAGCAAGTGGATGCCCAAGACCAGGCAGGTGGGAAAATCCGGTCTGAAAGTAAAACCGAAACTGTACCTGGCGCTCGGCATCAGCGGCGCGCCGGAACATATCGAGGGGATGAAAGACGCAGGTCTTATCATTGCTGTGAACAGCGATCCCAAGGCACCGATCTTTGATTATGCTCACTATGGTGTGGTCGGTGACTTGTTTGAAATTATTCCTGCGCTTACTGGTAAGTTGTAAAATATTTTGTGTTCACTGCCTGCCTAATGCCTGTACTGCCATGATTGAAACCAGAGAGATCTATCGTCATTTTCCGTTCGTACTGGAGATCATCTTCTATGTAGTGGCCTTCTCCACGATCGGATTCTTCATCTATGGATTCTACAGAAAGTATCAGAAGTACAGGAAAGGGCGTGAGGCCGGGCGCTTCAACAATCTTGCAGGCAGGTTCCTGAAGGCGGCAGCCATAATGGCGAAAAACTCCACCGTCTTCAAGCGGGACGCCTATGCTGGCTTTGCCCACTGGATGATCTTCTGGGGATTTGTCGTGCTTTTCATCGGAACGGTGATTGTAGCCTTTGATTACGATTTTCTCCGGCATCTGAATCTGAAGTTGCTGCAGGGCAACTTCTACCTCGGATTTTCCTTTGTCCTCGATATTTTCGGCGTACTCTTCCTGGTAGGCCTCGTGATGATGATGACACGGCGTGCAGGCAAACCGGCCCAGCTGGACTACACACGCAACGACCTCGCCCCCGGCCAATACAACAGGAAAGGCTATGCCACCGACGATAAGATATTCCTGTGGCTCCTCTTTCTCATCGGCCTGACCGGCTTTTTCATTGAAGGCATACGCATTGCGGCCGACCGCCCCGCATTTGAGGTGTGGTCACCCGTAGGCTGGTCACTCGCGGGTTTGTCGGACATGGCAGGACTGACACCCCACGCCAATTCGGCACACATCTACATGTGGTGGTTCCACGCCATCCTGGTGATGTTCTTCATTGCCTACATCCCGTATTCCAAAGCCATGCACATGCTGGTGGATTACGCCAACCTGATGTTCAAGGACGATATGGCAGCCAAACGTCTTCCGCGTGTTTCCGAAGAGCGCATGAAAGAAGGTATGGGATACAAGGCCGTCGTGGACTTTACCTGGAAGGAGTTGCTCGACTTTGACGCCTGCACAAAATGCGGCAGGTGCCACCAGGTGTGTCCAGCCAGAAATGCCGGCACACCGTTGTCTCCACGCGATCTCATCCTTGATTTACGCACCCATGCGAATGCGACCATCGGTGCTCCAGAATGGTTCACTCAGGCATTCAGCCCTGATAAGAAGCAATCCGGCAAGCTGGCAGGAGAAATCATTCAGAAAGATGTCTTGTGGTCATGCACCACCTGCATGGCCTGCGTGGAAGTGTGCCCGGTTGGCATCGAACATCTTACCAGCATCGTCAACCTGAGGAGATCATTGGTAGATCAGGGAGCCATGGAGACTTCGCTTCAGGATACGCTGGCTAACATCGGTGAGTACGGCAACTCATTCGGTCAATCCGAAAAGAAACGAGCCGACTGGACCAAGGGCTTGAGCTTCAAAGTCAAGGATGTGAGGAAAGAAGAAGCCGAGTACCTCTGGTTTGTGGGCGACTATGCTTCTTATGATACGCGGATTCAGGGACTTTCCCGCCGTGTAGCCACTGTACTCCAGTCTGCCGGAATTGATTTCGGAATCCTCTACGAAGCAGAAAAGAATGCCGGCAATGATGTGCGGCGTGTAGGTGAGGAGGGATTGTATGAGATGCTGGTGGAGGACAATATGAAGGCCCTGGGCAAAGGCAAATTCAAGAGGATCTTCACAACAGACCCGCATTCATACAACACCATCAAAAACGAATACCCGGAGTACGGAGGCAATTATCAGATTGAGCACTATACAGGTTTGTTGCTGCGTCTTGTAAAGAACGGTCAACTGAAGTTCAGCAAGAAATTGGGATACAAGGTTACCTACCATGATCCTTGCTATCTCGGCCGTTACAACGGAGAAGTCGATGCACCCCGTCAGTTGCTGGAGGCCATGGGCGTTGAGCTGATGGACATGCCACGCTGCCGTGAGAACTCGTTCTGCTGCGGCGCCGGAGGCGGCAGGATATGGATGGATGATTCCAAGATGAAAGAGCGTCCCAGCGAGATCCGCATCAGGGAGGCGCTGTCGCTTGGCGGGCAAGTGACGCATTTCATTGTTGCCTGCCCGAAAGACTACGCCATGTTTTCAGATGCCGTCAAGACCAGTGGCAACGAAGGCCGCATGAAGGTGATGGATATTATTGAGTTGGCTGGGGAAGCGATGGGGTGAGAAAGGTTTCAAGTTACTCGGTTGATTGGCGCGCAAAGGCGCAATGCTCGCGAAGGAATTCATAATTGTATTCCTCCGTGCCTCCGTGGCCAATAAGTCATCAGCAAATGGACAACTAAGAACGAATTGCCACGGAAACACGGAACTTTTGCTTTGAAGCCTTTGCATTAATCCGTGCGATCCGTGGCAAAGAATCATCAGCGAACGGACAACCTGGCTTTTGCTGGAAATAAGTTGCCACGGATTTCACGGAACTTTTGCTAAGACAAGTTATTGCATTCCTCCCTGCCTCCTTGGCAAAATATTATCCGCAAACGGATTGCCTTGCTTTTGCTGGAAATAAGTTGCCACGGATTTCACGGAGCTTTTGCTAAGACAAGTCATTGCATTCCTCCGTGCCTCCGTGGCAAATAAATCATCAGCAAACGGACTAGTGAGCTATGGTTGAAAACATTTGCCACGGAAACACGGAGCTTTGCTTTTGAAGCCTTTTGTATTCCTCCGTGCCTCCGTGGCAAATAGTCCCTTTGATACGTTAGCCAGCTCCCAGTAGCCAGCCGCCAGCAGCCCTTATTTCACGAAAGTATAGTTCAGTCCCAGCATGATCATCGACGTCGTCATAGAGTAGCTGACTGAGCTACCCGGGATGGCGCCATAGGGATTGGTACCTGTAACCGCCATGGGGCTCAACAATTGACCGTAGGTGGAGCCGCCACTGGTGCCGTAGTGATACACAGCGTTCAGCGTCACCTTATCCGAGAACACATATCCCAATCCCAATTGGTACGCATTCTTGATCACAGCCGGTGCTGGTGCAGAGAACATCACCAGATCGTTATTAATCGGATTGGAGCTGTAGGTATATCCAACCCGAAGCGGTAGTTTCTCAATTCCTTTGTACTGCAAACCGAAGGAAACAACTGACATGTCATTCCATCCAAACCCGTTTACCGAGCCAGTTGCGGTCCAGCCTTTCTCTTTGAATCCCTGTGTGCTGCTGTAAAATACGCGCCGGTAATCCAGAGCCACGTCAACCTTACCCTTCGAATATCCGGCACCCACGGAGAGAATGGCGGGGTAGTTCATGGTGAAAGAGCTTTCAGGGGCTGCGGAATTGTCAAGGTAGGTGTTCTTGAAAGTGAACTTGCTGAATGACTGGCCAGTCTTGTAAGATGCGCCCAGCTTGATTCCGTTGTGGGAATCATAAAACAGACCGAGTTGACCTCCGAAGCCGGTGGCCGTTGCCCGTTCGCTAACCGGATAGCCCTTGGCGGGATCAGGAGAAGAGAGTGGGTTAGGCAACAATTTCAGTCCGGCATAGTTGAACATGGGTTGAACGCCGACAGAGAATTTATCAGAGAGCTTGTAAGACCAGGCTACTGCTACTTGCAGCACCATGTAGTCCGATTCCAGGTGACCGAATCCTCCGGCTTGTTGCGGGTAGTTGATCGGGTTGGACGGCTTCGTGGGATCGAAACTTGGACTAAGCGGGTTGTTGGGTTCCTGTGGAAAAGTCACGCCGAAACCGCTGACGCCGAAGGCCGATACGCCAAACGTATGCTTGCTGTTCTCCTTTCCAAAGACCATCGACAAGGCCGGCATAACCGAAAGGCCGCGGTCATCTTTGGTGGTACCGCTGACTGCCGGGGCTCCTGGCCCAAGCATTCCTGCTGGCAATGAGGATGAAAGTTCCGGGGAAGAAGAAAATGCTCCCGCGTTAATGGAAAGGATCTTCTGATTGAATGATGAAATGGCTGCAGGATTCCAGAGCAAAGCGCCGCTGATGTCCGTAGGCTGTGCCGTAGCAGCGCCGCCCATAGACATGTTAACGGCTCCGGCACCCTGCATAACGGTTCCGGTCTGGGCCAGTCCCAAAGTCGAGATGAGCACCAGCAAAACAACTAGTAAGTTTTTCATGATCGTAGAAATGAGTGATACCTGTGTTGAATTTCAGTCAGCAAGAGTAGGACTGAATCGGGTGTCAGCCAATGATCCCGATCACGGGCACCGGTGATTTATTTCTGATTGCTTATTGCCGATTGTTGATTGGGTTGGTGCCTTCTTCAGCAAGATGCAAGACTACTATGTATGGATCGCAGTTTATCTCATTGGAGACTGATGCAAGATTGAAATGATGGACTAGGCGCTGATGTCTGTCGGCATAACGTCGCAGCTATGCCCGGTGAGGGGGTTGACCTCGGCCATCGCGAAAACTCCTTCATGGGGAGTTCTTCCTCTTAAAATTCAAGGATCGGGTCATCTAAACACTCCTCCTGGCCCTCGTCTATGGGGTGTCCATCGTTCAAATGAACATAGATTAAATACTTTCGCTATCATTGTTGGACACACAATGGACACATAATGGATACGTATTGGACACAGAAAGGACGTATATTGGAATCAAATAGGAGAGAAATGCCTCATATTCCCTCAAAAACCCATCTTCAGCCATGAGTAAGGTCAAAAACAACCCCATCATGAAGACCCTGACCGGTACGCTCGGTCGGACTGTCTACTTCCGGATGTGGCGCGGGCGTCACATTATGGCCAGCATGCCCAAGCGTCGCGAGAAGCTGTCCGAGAAACAGGAGAAGACTGTGTCCCGATTCAAGCTGGCGTCAGCGTGGGCTAAGCAGCAGATGACCGATCCGAAAATCAAGGCTCTTTACCAGGCACGCACCAACTACCATTATCACAGCGCCTACCTGGTTGCACTCAACGACTACCTCCACCAACCTGAGGTGAAAGGCATACGAACCAAGGATGAATTTGGTTCCAACAATAACACAATTTTTATTGATGTGCTTGACGATTTTGAAGTTGTTGAAGTTCGTGTGATGATCAAGGACAAAAGCGGTAAGATACTCGAGAGCGGCAACGCACAACGTGCGGACAAGAATCCGAATATGTGGAAGTACACGCCCAAAGCAGCCAACCTACTGAAGACTGGAACCATTATTCAGGCCATCGCAGTCGACCGGCCGGGGAATGAAGGGAGCATGGAAGTGACAATGGAATTTTGAATGTTGAACAGATGATTTTGAATGTTGAAGTCAAAGGGAAGCGAGATTCAAAGGGTCGACGTTTGTCAAAGATTGAAGTAACTTCCGGATTTGTTGGTTACGAGTTGATCCGTTGAATACTCATTATGAATTATTCTCAGGAACCAGAGAACCTTAAAGTAATCTCATTGTCAAGCAGATTGACTTTCATATATAAATTCATAATCTCGACCGGAATGATAATCCTGATTAATGGAATAATATTTTATCTGCGAGACTTTACTCCGGAAAAAGATCAGCTTTGGATAGTCATATTTTTGAATGTTATTTTGCTCTTAAATGTGGCGCCAATATTTTTCATCAATTCAGTCAAGTACTCCTCCAACAAAGTAATAATCAATAATTTCTTTAGAGAATGGTCTGTTCCTATTGGATCAGTTATTGGAATCAAGAAAGCATATATCTATTTGTACAGGATAGAATATTACGATGGGGCATCTGTGAAGCGTGTTCTATTCATGTCGCATCTGCTCGAACAGACTTTTAATCCCTTTGATCGGCCTGAAAGTCTGGAATTATTTGAAAAAATGCTTACAGGAATTGTAGGGAAGGGATCTAAGCCTTTTGATGCTGAAATTACCGATCAGAAGTAACTAAGGAATTACTGAAGTTTGCGTCTCGCTATATCTCAAATGTTCTGCGTAGCTAACCAGTCAAAAGTTTGAGCCACCTCTGACTTCTGGATTACGTGCCAGCAGCCAGTGCCCAGCAGCTAGCCGCCCTTTTTCAACACATAATGAGTGGCCATCTCCCCGTTCACTCTTTCAATGCTGAAACCCATGGATGACCAGTCCAGGCCGGCGAACAAGTTTTCGCCTTTACCGAGAAGCACGGGTGAAAGTGCAAGGTGGAGTTCATCGATATAGCCGGCCTGCAGGAACTGGCGAACAGTAGAAGTTCCTCCACCGATCCGGATGTCTTTTCCACCTGCCGCCTTCTTCGCTTCATCCAGTGCAGACTTTATTCCTCCCGTAACAAAATGAAAGACGGTTCCTCCTTTCATCTCAAATGATTTCCTTGGATAGTGGGTGAGGACGAACACAGGAACATGATACGGTGGCGTTTCGCCCCACCAGCCTTTCCATTCTTCGTTAGGCCAGTCGCCACGGATGGGTCCAAACATGTTGCGGCCGAGAATCCAGGCCCCGAGGTTGTCAAAGGATCTTTCGGCGAACTCGTTGTCCACGCCGTCTGTTCCGCTTCCTTGTCCATGCATCTTCTGAAATGCTTTGGTGGGAAATACCCATTTGTGAAGGTCCATGCCGCCTATGCCCATGGGATTTTGCAGGTCCTGGGAGGGTCCGGCGCCATAGCCGTCCAGTGAAATCGAGAAGGCTGCTACTTTGACTTTACTCATTGGAAATGGGATTTGATGGAGGGTAAAGATAAATACTGAATGTTGAACAGGAGAATATTGAATTTTGAATGTTGAAGTCAGGACGATGCGAGATTCTAAATATCAGCGTCGTCGCCGGCTCCTACCAATGAGGTTGCTTATCGCCCATGAAGATGGGCTCCCTATCTATGGCTGTTACTTCTGGCGGTTTACCCACATGCTCGCAAGCAAACTCAGTGCAAATACAACTGCTGTGCAAGTGTCAACGAGCTGAGGGTTGAAATCCACACCTGTAAGCTTCAACAACAAAAAATGGATATAGGATGTTGAGTGATCGCGATAGCCAAGCGCTTCGCGCACCTGCCAATGCCAGTCGGTGCAAAAGCAATAGCCCCATCCGTACCAGATGCCCAGTACGAACCAGGAGAAGGCAGTAAGGGTCATAGTTATTAGATGAAGTTTCCGGGTCTTGGGAAACATCCACCCCACCACGTTGAAGAACGTGAATACGGTGTGGAATAAAAAGAAGAAAACATTCAGGAACTCCAGCATAAGGAATCAAAGGTAGCGGACGAGGATTCAAGATAGGGGCTCATCTTTGGGCCATCAATGCTTCTCAAGACACCGTTTTGTTGCACAAATCAAAAACAATAGTACTTTTGCAGTCCCATTAGAAACAAAGGGAGCTTAGCTCAGCTGGTTCAGAGCATCTGCCTTACAAGCAGAGGGTCGGGGGTTCGAACCCCTCAGCTCCCACATTGATAATCAAGCACTTACCAAAGTAAGTGCTTTTTCATTTTGGTAAGTTCGAATCAACTCTAAACTCAAAGTATTTATCCTTGGGTTGATGGTACCCAAGCACTGTCAAGAATGAGTTTCATGTTGATTATTGACATGATTCCGCTAAACCACCATGCCATCTCATTTGGCGATCAGAACCTTGGAGTCAGTGTAGTATTTATTTACATCAACGAATGATGCAGTCGGATTTCCACCATGCGCAAAGTCATTACGTACATCTACGAGTGATGTGACAACGAGGTCTCTTTGTAATTGTAATTTGGAAGCACCTTCATTTGATTCTCAAGTGCTTTCCTATCCACTCCAGACCAGAAGTTGTTCCAGACGGTCAATGAGAAATCTAAGTGTTGAATTGAACTGGAGCATCACCCTTGAATAAAGAAATAAAGATAAAACACGATTACCGCATGGGTGGCGCTCAAAAGGAGAGCCAGTGGAACATAGATTAAAACATGTGCTGCAACCAAGTATCTGAGAAGAGCTTCGCCATAATTGATCTCATAAAATGACTTTGCTGCCACCACAAAGAATGCTGTTGAGAAAATTAAACTAAACCAATCGACCATCCATTGCCCGGAATGGCTAAATAGGCGATATAGTTTCGGGGCCCATGTAACTATATTGATTTGCGCTGAAACAAAAAGCACAAAATACAGATGATGTATAAATGGCTTCTTCTTCATTCTGAAAAGTAACCACCAACTCAAGACAATAGAAGGAACATAAACGAACCAGAAAACTTGCTGGGAGAAGACTATTGGGAGTGCTTTTAGAAATGCGACATTCAAGCGTGGGTTTGAACTAAATGAATCCTTAAATAATTCGGCCAACTGATAATAATTTCCTCTTCCATTTGCCCAAGTGAAGAATCCTGTGACTTCAGCTACCATGTATGAAAATCCATATGCAACTAAGAAATAGCTGACTGGAGTCATGCTTTCCTTACGATCGCCGCTGCAATAATCTATGATCACCTGCCCGGGGCGGATCATCAGACCCCTGAACGTATACCACAGTTTCTTTGGATGAAAGCCTATTGTCTCGGTCAGCACCTCTGTATTTTCCTTTGGTATCTGATCATTCATAGTTTAGAATTATGCCGCCAACAATGCTTTTGTGAACCTCATTCTTCAATTACCTGAGTTCTTACAGAAATCTTCCATCCCGACTCCCTAAGCCCCTCGTCTATTACCTGGTTTCGGGTTTCGCTCTCTCGCATTATTAAAAATGATAATACCGATTAGGATGTCTTAGGATGACCTTCTAAATATATTGATTTTCGTTTCTCTGAGGCAGGTTGAAATTGGTCACATCCCGGCGTATAAGCCGGGAGGGTCGGGGGTTCTCCCGAAAGGATTCGGGACTCGGCTCCCACTAAACAAGATAGCCTCAGGAATACCTGGGGCTTTGTTGTTTATGCTCCATATTAACCATGGATCATGGTTACCTAATAACCGGAAGCTCTCTCACTGATTTTCATCATTGGCTCCGGCAAGATTATTCTTGAATTTCGTCCAAGAAGCCCATATTTACCATGTATTCAATTAAAGAATCGGGTTCCGGCAAAGTGGTGCTGGTTCCTGCAAGTTTCAACTATATAGTCACTTCGCTTCTGCTGGTAGCGATAGGGGGAACGGCGCTCTACTTTGGAGTAACCAACCTTGGCAACACGGGCACACAGTTGTCATGGCCCGTGGCACTTATCGTCTTTGGAACCTTGTTCGCTGGTGCCGGCATCGGGTTCTACCTGAAAAGAGGCAGGTTCATCAATGTTCCCCAGTCGATTACTTTCGACAACGCAAAAGGAGTTGTCATCATTGAGATGGATCCGTCCACCATGCAAAAGGGATATATCCGTTATGATGAGATTGAGCGCTTCGACGTGGAAAGAGAGACGCGCGGCGGCAAAACCCCTTCTCACTATTATCATGTCTACCTTCTTAAAAAAGATGGAGGACGATGGTACCTGACGGTATCGAGAAACAGAACTGCGGCGGACAATGTTCTGCAGAATCTCAACACACACGTAGCCGTTCGGAATCCGGTCATCATGGAAATAAAACCAGTGATCTCGGACAAGCTCGAAAAGGATGAAAAGCAAGAGAGGACAACTATCTTCTGGCAAAATACTGTTGACATTTCTTCATTCTTTGGGCCGGCTATCGTAGTGTTCTTTTTGGGAGGGATTGGCATCGTCACCTTCCTCGCAGGGAGTACTACCATCGGCATGGCGCTGGGCGGACTGGCGGTTGTGGCAATAGTAGGGTTTGCGCAAAAAATCAGGAAAGACGCTACCACGCGATATGGCGTCAGCATAGGCAAGGAACAAGTTGAATATAGGGAGTCTGACAAGTCATCTGGCGCGGCAAGGAAGACCAAGTCCATACCGCTGCAGGAAGTGCATAGCATTGTTTATACTTTCTCGCCTTCGGGATCAATGGGAGATGACATTGTGATTCGCACCATACAGCAGCATGAAGACTGGATGAAGAGTCAGACCGGACTTATGGAGGCCATCAAGGCGCACTTCAAGTCCTACAATGAACTGATTCGATTCAACATCAAGGCCCTTAACGCGGTGGAGTGCCTTCAGCTGGAACACTGGTTACAAGAGGTGATGAAGAAACGTGGAAACGTGCACGTGCAGTGAACGGCGGATCAAGAATGTTGAATGTTGGACTTTGAATGATGAATGCTGAATGAGGAAGTAGAACGGTCAGGCAGTAATTGACGCCGAATCTGAAGTCACTTCAACATTCAAAGTCCAGCACTCGAAATTCAGCATTCGTCTACTTCCGCTTCTTTCCTTTATTCCTCCGGGCTTGCTTGTCCTGCTTCTTTGACTTCTTTATCTTCTGCTTGGGACTCTGCTTCTTCCCCTTCTTGTTGCCGGCCACCATGCGCTGCTCGGGGGTCATGTTCGCCTTCTGAGCCTTGGTCGACTTTACCTTCTTTTGACCCCAGGCCAGGGTGGACAGAAGCATAAAGAGGATGATCAGGACTTTATTCATTGCTAAATCTATCCAGAAAACCTCCTCGTGACAAAGCGCAGTTTCTCGATTGGTTATGCCAGGGATGATTTTGCTCATAAAATGCCTCAGAAGGGTCATTTCATTCTCCAAAAAATGCCTTTCCACGGTGATTTCTTCCTAGTGGTATTATTTTTCCTTTTATGGGTATTTTCCATGGTGACCTGCCCCTGAAATTGCCCTCTCATTACTAAAAAGCGTGAGTTTCAGCCACCACCATAATTCCCATTTCGGCTATTTTTCCCTGGTGGGTACGAATTTTACCAAAGCTGATACCCATCTACGGAGCACCTTCGCTGTGACCCCAAGCACCATGGAGGAGGCTTTTGACCGCGCGGCCAAAAAGGGTATAGCAGAGTTCATTGTGCTGTCGACTTGCAACCGCACTGAGTTTTATGCCTGCGCCCCCGTGCATGTCCTGATTAATCTGGTGCGGGAGCAACTTAATCTGTTACCGGAGGAGATAGATCGCTATTTCTATGTACGCACAGGAGCAGAAGCGGTAAGACACCTCCTGAGGGTGACAGTTGGATTGGATTCGCAGATTGTCGGGGATTATGAAATAGCAGGACAGGTGAAGAAAGCTGTTCAATACTCCCGTCAGAAAGGAATGATCGGCACGTTTACCGATCGCATTTCCAGCTCAGCGTTCCAGGCTTCTAAAGAAATCAAGGCGAAGACAACGCTAAGCAGCGGAAAGTACTCTGTTAGTTTTGCCGCCCTTGAATTGATATCCTCCTACCGTGCATCCCATGATCTTAATAAAATCCTGATCGTGGGCACCGGTGAAGCAGGACAGGCAATTGCCAGAAATCTAGCCGAACATTTTGAAGACATCCAGCTCACATTCGCCAACCGCACGCTGGCTCACGCCGAGGATCTTGCCCGGGATATGAATGTGTCCGTACTTCCTTTTGAAGAACTTACACAGTATTTGAATCAGTTTGATGCAGTTGTTACAGCGATCCAATCAGATCATTATATTATTGAGCCGGAGCACGTACCTGGACCACCACCCAAACTCTTTTTGGATCTCAGTGTTCCACAGGTAGTCAATCCTGAAATCAGAGATACACCAGGGATTGAACTTTATACGGTTGATGAAATTTCGGCTACACAGAAGGAGGTAATGAATCACCGTACGGCAGAGATACCCCGTGCAGAAGCCATACTGGATGAATTTATGCAACGCCTTCTGGAATGGCAGACGTTGTTTATGTGCACTGATGTCATTCAGACCTACAAAGACAGACTGCATGAATATTTGTCCCCGGACGATGCGCAAGTCAGAACAATAGATAAGTCCTTTTCCAGACTCATCAAGAAAATTAAAGTTGAGGGATACCGTGGCTGCTCAGTCATCCTGACGGTGAACGAGCTTATCGGGCAGCAGTAATGACAGAGCTACAAGCTATCAGAATAGGTACGCGTGAAAGTGCTCTTGCGCTTTACCAGGCCAGAGCGGTTGCGGCTGCCCTGGAGAAAAAAGGAGCTCGCACCAGACTGGTGGAGATCTCTTCCGATGGAGATGTCGATCTTCATACCCCGCTGTATGAAATGGGAATTCAGGGTATTTTCACCAAGTCCCTGGATATAGCCCTGCTGGACAAGCGGATAGACATAGCTGTTCATTCAGCAAAGGATATACCTACGAAACTGGCGAAGGGGCTTCGCCTCTGTGCTGTACTCAAACGCGGATCGCCGCTCGATTGTCTGGTGTTGCCTACTACTAAAGCCTCCATTGATTTCAATAAAACGAATAAGATTGCTACAAGCAGTCTCAGGCGCAAATCGCAATGGCTGGCAAGATATCCGAAGGATGTGCTGGAAAGTTTCCGCGGAAATATACAGACGCGCCTGAAAAAGCTCGATCAGTCAGAATGGGATGGGGCCATTTTCGCGCAGGCGGCGATGGAACGACTGGGAATCACATCGCATACTTTCATCACGTTGGACTGGATGCTGCCGGCACCTGCGCAGGGTGCCATTGCGGTTGTTTGTCGTGATGATGATGCGGAGATGAACGAAACTACTGCGGCGATCCATGATGTGGACACCGGATTGTGTGTAGATGCAGAGCGTGATTTTCTGGCAGCACTTCATGGGGGTTGCGCCGTACCTATAGCCGCTTACGCAACACTGGAAAAGTCAGAATTGAGATTCCGTGGAAACATTTTCAGCTATGAGGGGGACCGCAAATGCGAAGTGGATTTGAAATTTCCGCTCAGCCAAGCCGCTGAAGCAGGAGAGAGGGCTGCTGCGGAAGTCCTTCGTACAGGAGGAGAACCCATCCTCAGAACTTTCAGACCGGCGTGATCAAACTGATAACGATATTATCTACCAGGCGACTTCAGCCTGATGAAGCGGCATCCCTGAAGGCGGCGGGGTTGAAGGTGGATCATTTGGATTTCATAAAGAGAACAGTGGGACTTCCTGTAAATCAGGAAACGGTTCATAATAACATCGCTCTCACGAGCCAGGTTGCCGTTGAAGGGTGGGTGTCACTTGCCGATTCGTGGCACCTTAAGATCAAGGATTATCGCGTCTTCTGCACAAGCGGGGCTACCAGGAAAGCAGCGCAAGCACAGAATTTGCCGGTTGGTGGAATTGCACACAACGCAGAGGCGCTTGCAGAAGTAATTCTTGGAGATCCTTCCGTTAAGGCGCTTACTTTTCTTGGTGGCAACAGAAGGCTTGACATCCTGCCAGAGAAACTGAGAAGCAGAGGAGTGGAAGTGAACGAGATCGAGGTATATCGAACAGAACTGGTTCCGGTGAAAGTAAGTCACCACTATGATGCAGTCATCTTCTTCAGCCCGAGTGGAGTGGAAAGCTACATGAGGTCGACTCCAAACTGTCCGACCCTAGCTTTTTGTATCGGTACTACCACCGGATCTTTTGCAAGGCAGCATGGCTTTAACAATGTGCTGGTTTCCAGCGAACCAAATACAGAATCCCTTATCGACATGATCAGTCAATTCTATTCAAACCAAAATGCCCATGCTAAGAAATGATTTGTTGTTGCGGGCACTAAAGAATGAAGAGGTTACACGGCCTCCGGTCTGGATGATGCGTCAAGCGGGAAGATATTTGCCAGAATACCAGGAACTGCGAAAGAAGTACGATTTCTTCACCAGGGTGCAAACTCCCGAGCTGGCATGTGCCATTACGTTGCAGCCGGTGGATATCATCGGTGTAGATGCGGCGATTCTGTTTTCAGATATCCTGGTCATTCCCCAGGCGATGGGCATGACGGTGCTGATGGAGGAAGGCAGAGGTCCGCTGTTGCCGGAGACCATTCTAGGAACTAAGGACATTGAGCGCCTTGAAACGGAAGTGGAGTCTAAACTTCAGTACGTATTCAATGCCATATCCCTGATCAAGAAAGAACTGAATGACCGTGTTCCGCTGATTGGATTTGCAGGAGCACCTTTCACTTTGCTGTGCTACATGGTGGAGGGGAAGGGGAGCAAAGGTTTTGAGAAGGCCAAGGCATTCTGTGTTTCGCAGCCTGACCTGGCCCATCGGTTGTTGTCAAAGATTACAAAGGCAACTATCAGCTATCTGAAAGCGCAGGCCACAGCGGGTACAGATGTTATACAGGTTTTTGACAGTTGGAGCGGCCTGCTGAGCCCAGATGATTTTGATCAATTTGCAGGAAAATATCTCATCGAAATTGCTGAAGCATTAGCTCCTGTCGTTCCCGTCATACTCTTTCCGAAGGGTAGCAATTATGCATTGGGAGCACTGTCAGCAAACCCTGCTGTATCAGGAATCGGAATTGACTGGGGCATCCGGGCGGAAGAGGCGAGGAGTGTGACCAAAGGAAGGGTGGCTCTCCAGGGCAACTTCGACCCGACCCATCTTTTCAAGCCAGTGTCTGATATACGAAATGAAGTGCATAAGATGATCGACAGTTTTGGAGCAAGGTCCTACATCGCCAACCTGGGCCATGGAATTTTGCCCAATGTTCCTGTAGAACATGCGAGGGCATTTGTCGATGCGGTCAAGGAGTATAAGGCATGAGTACAATAAAGGACAGGTTTGTAAAGCATATCCAGTTGTTGCAGACTACCATTTGCGAAGCTTTGGAACATGTGGACGGCGAGGCATCCTTCATCACCGACCACTGGCAGCGACCGGGAGGCGGAGGTGGGGTTACTCGTGTCATCGCCGATGGCAAAGTCTTTGAAAAAGGTGGAGTCAATATTGCAGTTGTAAACGGGCCACTGTCAGCGCAAGCAGCCCAGCAATTGAAAGTGCAAGGGCAGTCATTCTTTGCTGCGGGACTTTCGCTAGTCATTCATCCGTGCAGTCCCAAGGTGCCAACGGTACATGCCAACTGGCGGTATTTTGAATTATACGATGAAAAAGGAAATACCACGGATGCCTGGTTTGGCGGTGGCACTGACCTGACGCCTTACTACCTGGTGGAGTCAGACGTTGTTCACTTCCATCAAACGCAGAAGAAATGTTGTGATGGCTTCGATGGTGGATTGTATGCTGCGTTCAAGCACCAGTGCGACAACTATTTTTCAAACCATCATCGCGGGGAAGAGCGAAGGGGAGTAGGCGGGATATTTTTTGATCATTGCCGGGCTGAAGCCGGACGAGATATGGGATTCTGGTTTGACTTCGTAACGGCAAACGGAAATTCCTTCCTGGAGGCCTATTTGCCGATTGTAAGGAAGCACGTGGATGAATCTTTTACGCCCAAGGAAAAATACTGGCAGGAGATCCGGCGAGGGCGGTACGTGGAGTTCAACCTGCTTCATGACCGGGGAACGCTGTTCGGCATCAGAACACAAGGCCGCACAGAAAGTATCCTGATGAGTCTGCCTCCTACAGTAAGGTTTGATTATGATTTTCAGGCAGAGGCCGGAAGCGAAGAAGAGAAACTTCTTAAAGTATTGCGTGAACCGCAGGAATGGATAGCCTAATGATTTAAGATTATGATGAGGAGAAACCGAATACTGAGACAATCTGCGTCCATCCGTGAGATGGTGTCGGAGACTGTACTCAAGCCATCAGATTTCATCGTGCCTGTCTTTATTGTAGAAGGCAAGGGAGTGAAGGAAGAAATAAGTTCGATGCCGGGATATTATCGTTATTCAACAGACCTGGTTGTTGAAGAATTGAGAAGCTGCTGGAATGCTGGCATCCGCTCCACGTTGATTTTTGTGAAGGTTGCCGATGATCTCAAGGACAACACAGGGAAGGAAGCATTGAATGACAACGGACTCATGCAAAATGCGGTTCGCGCGATCAAGAAAGCGCTGCCTGACATGATTGTGATGACGGATGTGGCACTTGACCCGTTTTCGATCTATGGGCATGATGGAATAGTGGAGGGACAGGAGATTGTGAATGACAAGACAGTTGAAGTCCTGGCCAAAATGAGTGTGAGTCATGCAAGGGCCGGCGCCGATTTTGTTGCGCCCAGCGATATGATGGATGGTCGGATTGGCGCCATCAGGGTTGCATTGGAGGAGGCCGGGTTTACCAAAACAGGTATCATGAGTTATGCCGCCAAATATGCCTCCTGTCTTTACGGACCTTTCCGTGATGCACTGGACAGCGCTCCAGGCTTTGGTGACAAGAAGACGTATCAGATGAATCCCGCGAATCGCGTGGAGGCGATCAAGGAAGCGCTGATGGATGTTGAGGAAGGAGCTGATATCATTATGGTCAAGCCTGCTCACGCTTATCTGGACATTATCCGGGAGGTTAAGAATGAAGTGCAGTTGCCCGTCAGTGCCTACCATGTGAGCGGAGAATATTCGATGATCAAGGCAGCAGCAAAGGCGGGATACCTTGATGAAGAGAGGGCGATTATGGAAATACTCACAGGTATCAAGAGGGCAGGCGCTGATCTCATTGCCACCTATTTTGCCAGGCAGGCCGCGGAAATTATTAACAGGTAACAGAATGAATCGAAATAACAGCGAACGACTTTTCGCGGAAGCGCAGAAGCATATTCCAGGTGGGGTGAACTCACCCGTTCGCGCCTTCAAAAGTGTGGGCGGCAATCCTTTATTCATCAAGCATGCAAAGGGAGCTTATCTCTATGACGAAGATGGCAATCGCTATATAGACTATATTAATTCCTGGGGACCGATGATCATGGGGCACACTTATGGTCCCGTGGTGGAGGCAATCAGGTCTGCTGCGGAGAAGTCGTCGTCGTTTGGTGCCCCCACCGAGCTTGAGGTTCACATGGCAGAAGTCATCAAAGAGATGGCTCCGAACATTGACCTTGTCAGGATGGTGAACAGCGGAACTGAGGCGTGCATGAGTGCGGTTCGTCTTGCGAGAGGATATACAGGCAGGAACAGGATTATCAAGTTCGAAGGCTGCTATCACGGACATGCGGATGCCTTTCTGGTCAGCGCCGGCAGCGGAGTGGCAACGCTCGGCATTCAATCAGTACCGGGTGTGCCGGGGCACGTAGCGCAGGATACACTGACGGCGCCCTACAATAATATTGAGGCTGTGAAGTCTCTGATTGAAAAATACCCAAATGAAATCGCCGCCCTGATTATTGAGCCAGTGGCGGGGAACATGGGGTGCATACTACCCGAGCCGGGATTCCTGGCACAAATCCGGAGCCTTTGCACCAGGAACGGGATCGTATTGATTTTTGATGAGGTGATGACAGGATTCCGTTTGGCCCGTGGCGGAGCACAGGAGCTTTTTGCGATCAATGCGGACCTGGTCACGTATGGTAAAATTATCGGTGGCGGATTGCCTGTGGGAGCTTTCGGCGGGAAGCGCGAGATCATGGAGAAGATTGCGCCTCTCGGAAATGTTTACCAGGCCGGCACGTTAAGCGGCAATCCCATAGCCATGGCGGCAGGTTATCAGATGCTCACCACCTTGAAAAATCATCCAGAGATATTTGCCGACCTGGACAAGAGAACACACACATTGGCTGACGGTATTCACGATGTATTGGAACAAAAAGGAATCCCTCACACCATTAACAGACTGGGGAGTATGATGAGCGTCCATTTCGGTAAGGACAAAGTAACTGATTTTGACTCCGCGAAGAAATGTGACAATCAGATGTTCAACAAATTCTTTCATCACATGCTGAATGAGGGCGTCTACCTTCCTCCTTCGGCATTCGAGAGTTGGTTCATCAGTCATTCGATATCGGAAGCAGACGTTCATGCGACTGTAGAGGCAGTGAGAAAATTCTAGATGCTGGACTTATTATCCAAATACGACAAGGCCATTCCCAGGTACACGAGTTACCCGACGGTTCCCTACTGGGAACCTGCGACCCTTAAAACTGAAATCTGGAAGCAGTCAGTTTCTGAGGCATTCAGGCGGGAGAAGGGCGAATTGTGTCTGTATATCCACCTTCCGTACTGTGAGAATCTCTGCACGTTCTGTGCATGCAATAAGCGCATCACTAAGAACCACCAGGTAGAGGGTCGCTACATTGAAGCCCTGCTGAAAGAATGGAATTTGTATCTGAAGATTCTGGGCGGGAGGCCCATCATTCGTGAAATACATTTGGGCGGCGGAACACCTACCTTCTTCAGTCCTGACAACCTCAGGTTGTTGATTCAGGACATAGCAAAGGATGCCACTGTCCCGGTTGATCATGAATTTGGTGTGGAGGTTCATCCCAACTATACCAGGAAGAAGCATCTGGAGACCTTATTCCATGAGGGTTTTACCCGACTTAGCCTCGGTGTTCAGGATTTTGATCCCGAGGTACAATACACCATCAATCGCATCCAGACTTTTGAACAGACCAAAGAAGTGGTGGACGTAAGTCGTAAACTGGGATACAACAGTGTCAATATTGATCTGGTTTACGGACTGCCGAGGCAGACCAAAGCTCACATCGAATACACAGTTGGACAGGTAAAACAGTTGATGCCGGAGCGCATTGCCTTTTACTCTTATGCACACGTTCCGTGGAAGAGCAAGGGTCAGCGCCGGTATACAGAGGCGGATCTTCCTTCAGCAGGAAACAAATGGGAGATGTATCAGAGGGGGAGGGAGTTGCTGTTAAGCTCAGGATATCTTCCCATCGGGATGGACCATTTTGCCCTTCCAGGCGATAAGCTCCAGCTGGCAGAAGTGAATGGCAAGCTCCATCGCAATTTTATGGGGTATACCACCACCCAAAGCAAACTGCTGCTGGGTCTCGGTGCGTCTTCCATCAGTGACACCTGGGATGCTTTTGCCCAAAATGAAAAGGAAGTGGAAGCTTACGAGGAAAGAGTCGAAAGACATGAGATGCCCATTACGACCGGCCACCGGCTGAATGAGGAAGATCTTCTTCTGCGCAAGCACATTCTGGAATTGATGGGCACCCACAAGACACGGTTGCCGGTTGAGAAACTTGAAAAACCATTTCACACGTTCATTGTTAGTTCCATGGCAGGCTTGGAATCTGATGGCCTTGTTCAATTGAGTAACAATGACTTACAGGTAACCGAAAAAGGCAAAATGTTCATTCGCAATATTTGCGCGGCTCTGGACGCACGACTATGGAGGAAAGGTGCCGAATCGAAATTATTCAGTAAAGCAATTTGATGATGGCATCCTCGGCAATATTACTCGCCAACCTGGGTTCCCCAAATTCTTACCAGGTGAAGGATGTCAGGAAATACCTGGATGAATTTCTCATGGATGAGCGCGTCATCGATATTCCCTTCCTGGTGCGCACGCTGCTGGTGAAAGGCATCATCGTACCTTTCCGCGCTCCCAAAAGTGCAGCCAAGTACAAGACCATTTGGACTGAGAACGGGTCGCCGTTGATTCACATTTCACGACAAGTGCAGCACCTGCTGGAAGAAAAGACCGGGCTCCCCGTAGAGTTGTGCATGCGCTATGGCCAACCCTCACCGGGACTGGCACTGGCAAATCTTCACCGTGGCCATCCTGACCTAAAAGAAGTGGTACTGGTACCGCTCTACCCACATTATGCCATGAGCAGCTATGAATCAGCAGTAGTTCATGTGGAGAAAGCTTACAGGGATGGCAACTATCCGTTTGCGTTGAAAGTTGTTCCGCCCTTCTATAATCATCCGGCCTACATAGCATCCCTGGCAGAAAGTGTCCGGCCTCACTTGTCAGCAGGTTATGATCATGTGCTTTTCAGCTATCATGGCGTGCCTAAGAGGCATATCCTCAAATCTGATCCATCCCATTCGCACTGCCTGTTGAAGGAAAGTTGCTGTGACATCAAGTCTCCTGCGCACTCAACGTGCTACCGTCATCAGGTTATCGAGACCACCCGGCTTGTGGCCCATGAACTTACATTAAAGGAGGGATCTTACAGTTTTTCATTCCAGTCCCGGCTGGGTCGCGATGCATGGCTTCAGCCTTACACGGCTGCGCAGTTGTCTGCATTTCCATCAAAGGGTATCAAACGATTGCTTGTGTTGTCACCTGCATTTGTCAGCGATTGCCTTGAAACACTGGAGGAAATTCAGATGGAAGGAAGAAACGATTTTCTCGGACACGGCGGAACGGAATACAAAGTGGTACCTTGCCTGAATACCCGTCAGGATTGGATCATGGCACTGGACAGAATAGTGAAGGAAACTATGAACCCTGAAATGATCAGTGCCGGCTGATGTATATGTACCCCTACGTAAAAGCGCTTCACATCATTTTTGTCGTAACCTGGTTTGCAGGCCTGTTCTACGTGGTCAGGCTTTTTGTTTATAACCGGGAAGCGCTTGACAAGGCAGAACCGGAAAAAAGCATTTTACAGAGGCAGTTCGCAGTGATGATACGCCGGTTATGGTTGGGCATCACCTGGCCCTCCTGCATCCTGACCGTCATTTTCGGAACGTGGCTGATCATCCTGATTGGATTCCCTATGTGGTTGATCATCAAACTGGGGTTCATCGCAGGTCTGCTGGCCTATCATTTTTCGTTGCATGTAATTTACAAGAGGCAGAGCAGGGGAGACTTTGGCTACGCTTCCAATCAACTCCGCGCGTGGAATGAGGTGGCAACCGTATTTCTCTTTGCCATTGTCATGCTGGCTGTGGTCAAAAGTGAGCTGGGTCTTCTGTGGGGGCTTCTGGGCCTTGGTCTGCTCACCCTGGTGCTCGTGGTCTCTATCAGGATCTACAAAAGCTTTCGTAACAAAACGACTTAGGCGGAATGAAAAAGCGCCGGCGAATCAACTTCACCGGCGTTTTCCCTAGGGAATAGCTTGATTTACCGCTTCAAGGGTTCATAGTTCTTGAACGGGTTGAATGTCACCTTTTCCATTGTGTTGCGGTATTCCGGCCACTGCTTTTCGAAAAAGGTATTGACCCGGTTCAACACTTTGTCCACCTGTTCGGATGCCTGTCGAACCAGCATCTGATCGGTTGGGCTAACCGGATCTTTGGAGGAAGAAATGAAGAACTGAGCATTGCCAATGTGGGACAAAGGCGTGGGATCGGCAGATCGAGTGATGCCCTGACGTTTGTCCTCTTTTCCAATCATGTAATCGATGATGTTGTTGATTGAATCACGAATCGCTTTGGTTTTGGCGGAGGCATCTTTCAGATCATCGCGCTTTGACTCCTTGATTTTCTTTTCATACTCATCTGTTATTTCTTTTGATTCCTGGAGACGCGCCATCGCTTTTGCAGCCAGCCCTGTCATCTTCTGCAGGTCCTTCAACAAAGCGTAGCGATCAGCAAGTGTCTTCTCCATGTTCGGGAATCTAGGATCTGATTTTACTGTTACCATCGTGGAATCCTTCTGTCCGCCAAACGTAACTCTCACCTTGTAGGTGCCAGGCAGTACCTGTGGACCCGGAGGTTCCATGCCTTCCCTGCGGGGCCTCTCACGACCGGGGATGCGTTCACCCTTCTCATTCATGCCCCACTGCAGGCGATTAAAGCCATTGTCTTCAGGCGCTTTCAACTTCATGGTTCGGATCTTTTCGTTGGATGCGCTGAATACCTCAACCGTGAGGGAGTCATACTTCACAGCCGGCTTTTCGTCCTTCTTGTCTGCAGGTTTTGATGTCTCAGCTGCTTTTGTGTCGGCAGGCTTTTTACCCTTTTCCTCTGCCTTTTTAGGCTCTTCCTTTTTGGGCTCTTCTTTTTTGTCCGGTTTGTTTATGACATAAGAAATCATCGCACCGGAAGGACGATTTTCTCCCTGGAACATGGCGTTGCCTGGGAACAGCACGCCAGCGGGATCCTGGAAGGTTACCTGATAGGCATCGGGAGCATCAAAGACGTGAATCTGTTTGCCGAGAACCTGGGTTCCTTCTGTAACCATTTGCCTTAATGGACGGATATCATCCAACACATAAAATGCTCGTCCAAAAGTTCCGATCACCAGGTCATGCTCTCTGGGGTGGATCACGAGATCCATGGTAGAGACTCCTGCAGGGAATCCACTGGTCCATCGCGTGTAGGTCTTCCCCTCATCCAGACTTACGAAAAGCCCGTTCTCAGTGCCGACGAAAATCAGCCTGGGTTCGACAAGATCCTGCTGAACAGCCAGCGTGTAGTTGTTGTCTCCAAGCTCAGTTGCGTTTACCATGTTTTCCCATGTTTGTCCGTAATCTCTTGACCGGAACAGGTAGGGTTTGAAATCGAACTGACGATAATTATTTACAACGACAAAGACTTCTCCTGCTTTGTAACCGGAGGCCCGTATCTGTGGAATCCATGCTCCTTTTGGTAGACCGATAATCCTTGAAGTCAGATTGGACCAGGTTTTGCCGCCATCGCGAGTGAGCTGCACCTGACCGTCGTCTGTCCCTATCCAGATCAGGCTCTTATCCAAAGGACTCGGTGCGATGGTCAGGATGGTGCAATGATTCTCTGCGCCGGTTGCATCCATGGTGAGACCGCCGCTTTCATGCTGCTTTTGTTTTTCAGGATCGTTGGTGGTAAGGTCCGGAGAAATGATTCCCCAGGTGTTGCCCTTGTCTGTGCTCTTGTGCAGGAACTGGCTGCCGTAGTAAATCGTGGAATTGTTGAATGGATCCTGTGCGAAGGCTGCATTCCAGTTAAAGCGCAGTTTCATTTTTACGTCGGGATGTGTGGGGCGAATGATCTTGGTATGACCGGTCTTCCGATCAAAACGCCCAAAAAATCCCCCCTGAGACATCGCATACCCGTATCGACTGTCATCGGGATCAGGAGCTGTGTCGAATCCATCTCCGAACATTACGGACTGCCAGTACATGTTCCGGATGCCTTCATCTTTCCACACGTAAGCAGGACCCACCCAGGAGCCATTGTCCTGAAGACCCCCGTATACATTGTAAGGCTGATCCATATCCACATTAACGTGATAGAACTGACCCACAGGAATGTTGTCGACAAACTGCCAGTTTTTTCCTCCGTCGTGGGTAATGTTGAGTCCCCCATCGTTGCCGTCAATCATGTAGGATGGATTCTCAGGGCTTATCCACCAAGCATGGTGGTCGGGGTGCACGCCGGAATAGGGAAGCAGTTTCTGGAATGACTTGCCGCCATCGATGCTCACATTCACTTCCGAGTAGATGGTGTATAACTGATTTTCATTTTTCGGATTGGCTCTGATTTCGGAATAGTAGAAAGGCCGGTCCCCGATCTCATTCATCTTGTCGTTGACCATCTGCCATTTGAAGCCGCCATCGGTGGAGCGATACAGCCCATTTTTCTTGCTTTCCACCAGCGCATAGATTACGTCCGGTTTGTTTTCAGAGATAGCCAATCCGATGCGGCCAAGCTCGCCTTCCGGCAGCCCGTCCTTAGAAGTTTTCTTCACCCAGGTCTTGCCTCCGTCAAAGGTGATGTGGAGTCCTGAGCCAGGACCGCCTGATTTGAATGTCCAGGGCCAGCGGCGGTGTTCCCACATGGTTGCGACCAGCTTGTTTGGATTGGATGGGTCCATAATGAGATCGGCGCATCCGGTCTTTTCGTCGACAAAGAGGACCTTTGTCCATGTCTCGCCACCGTCGGTGGTTTTGAATACGCCGCGTTCAGGGTGTTCACCCCAAGGTGATCCAATGGCGCCCACGTAGACTGTGTTGGGGTTGGTCGGATCGACAATAATGCGATGAATGTTGCGGGTCTTCTCGAGGCCCATGCGTTTCCAGTTTTTGCCACCGTCGAGACTTTTGTAAATGCCATATCCGCCGTTGAGACTGTTGCGGGGATTTCCTTCTCCTGTGCCCACCCAGATCACGGAGGGATTATTCTGCTGGATGGCGATGGCGCCAATGGACAGCACTGTTTCCTTGTCAAAGAGAGGCTCCCAGTTGATACCCCCGCTCGTGCTTTTCCATAGTCCACCAGAGGCGGCACCCGCATAGATAATGTCAGGATTGCTGACTACTGCATCTATTGCTGTAATGCGGCCGCTCATCCCTGCGGGCCCAATGCTGCGGGGTTTGTAGCCTTTCAATTTATCCATATCCAGCTTCTGCGCCTGGGCAAGGTCAACCAGGATGACAAAGCCCAGCAGAAGGATCAGTAATTTTTTCATAAATGGAAATTTTGGTAAAAGGTGGCTAAAGATAGTGATTGGTCACAGTAAGGAGTGTCAGATTCCGTAAGCGGTAGTTGGGCATTTGACCGGCCAGCAAAAATTATCTGACGTTCAATTGTCCATTCATTAAATTGTGAAAACCTGTTTAAGCTTATGAATACTTCACGACGTGACTTTCTAAAGCAGGGAGCCGCCCTTGCAGCCACCCTGTCTTTTAGTTCCTCTCTTTTGGCAAAAGATACCGGCACGCGGCTCACCGGGATGCAGTTGTATTGTGTGCGCGATCAGATGAAGGCTGACCCTATGGGTACCCTGAAGAAACTTGCGGCAATCGGATACAAATATGTGGAGCACGCGAACTATGTGGATCGTAAATTCTATGGCTGGAAGGCAACGGAATTCAAAAAAATACTGGATGACCTGGGAATGAAAATGCCGAGCGGTCACACGGTAATGGGCAAGCAGCACTGGGATGCAGGCAAGAAGGAGTTTACTGATCTATGGAAATATACTGTGGAAGACGCAGCAACTGTCGGACAACAGTTTGTGATCAGTCCCTCGCTTGATGAGAGTCTACGCAAGACAAGAGACGACTGTCTTCGTTATATGGAAGTGTTCAATAAGGCAGGTGAGTTGTGCAGAAAGTCGGGGATGAAATTCGGGTACCACAACCACGACTTTGAATTCAGCCAGAAGTTGGACGGGCAGGTGTTGTATGACATCATTCTCAAGAACACCGATCCTTCCCTTGTTATGCAACAGCTCGACACCGGAAACCTGTACAATGGGGGAGCCAAGGCCATTGACATCATGAGACAATACCCCGGGCGGTTTGAGTCCATGCACGTGAAGGATGAGATTCTGACCAAGGACGGTCATGAAAAATATGAAAGCACCATCCTCGGAAAAGGTATAGTCAATGTGAAGGAGGTGATTGATCTCGGGAAAAAGAACGGGACCCTTCATTTCATCATCGAGCAGGAGGCTTACCAGGGGAAAGATCCTGTAGACTGCATGAAGGAGAATTTCGCAGTCATGAAGAGTTGGGGATACTGAACGTCACTTAGCTAAAGGCCCCGGTTCATGCCGGGGTTTCTTTTCGAACTGTAGTAAGTAGCTTAAGATTTGAATTGAGCAATCATGAAGTATAGATTATTTGGAAACACAGGTCTCCGCGTCTCGGAACTGTGCTTCGGCACCATGGGCTTCGGCACAGAATGGGGATGGGGTTCTGACAAAGAAGAGAGCAGGAAAATCTTTGACACCTTTGCAAATGCAGACGGTAATTTCTTTGACACAGCCAACCGCTATACCGAAGGGACTTCGGAGAAGTTTCTGGGCGAGTTTATCGCCAGTGATCGTGATCATTTCGTGATTGCCACCAAGTATACACTCAAGGACCGCAATGGCGACCTGAATTTTGCCGGCAATCATCGCAAGAATCTCATGCGGAGTGTGCGCGACAGTCTGAAGCGGCTTAACACAGAATACATTGACATCCTGTGGATGCACGCATGGGACCTGATGACGCCCGTAGATGAAATCATGCGTGGATTCGATGATCTCGTCAGCAGGGGACTTGTTCACTATATAGGTGTAAGTGATACTCCTGCCTGGGTGGTCAGTCAATGCAATACCCTTGCCCAGCTCAGAGGATGGAGTCAGTTTGCCGGGCTGCAGGTCGAGTACAGTCTCATTCAGAGAACAGTAGAGTTCGATTTGTTTTCTATGGCAACCGCATTTGGTATGACCGTGACTCCATGGGCGCCATTGGGTGGCGGCGCACTAACAGGGAAGTATCTCAAAGGTGAAAAGGGTCGCATCCAGGAAGGGAGCAAGCGACTCAGTGAGAGAGCCAGAAGCATAACACAAAAAGTAGTGGAGGTGGCTGAACACCTTGGGGTCACCCCTGCCCAGGTAGCCATCAACTGGACACGGCAGCACCGTCAACTTAGCATGGTGCCGATCATAGGAGCAACCAAAGTGGCACATGTGGAAGATATGCTGGGGGCCACCAAATTTGTTCTGCCAAGGGCAGCGTTTGATGAGCTGAATGAAATAACAAAGATTGACCTGCCATTCCCATATTCTTTCTTCGCTGAAAAAACACCAATGGACGTGGTTTACTCCGGTGCACGAGAAAAACTTGAGGACAGTCGCTTCAGAGTTTCAGATTACTGATTAATCCTATGAAGACTGTTCTTGTTACAGGAGCCAACAAAGGAATTGGACTGGAGATCGCACGTCAAATGGCAGGGAGTGGTTTTGATATAACCATTTCCGGCAGGAGTGAACAACGCCTTCGGGAGGCCAGTGATATTTTAAAGCGAAATGGTATTGAAGTGCATTTGCTGTTGATGGATGTCGGGAATGATGCTTCAGTGGAGGCGGCTGCCAAAGCGTGGTCAGCAGGCGGCAAGAAACTGGATGTCCTGATAAACAATGCAGCTGTAGCTATTAAAGGTGACCGATCGTTGACCGTTTCACCGTTTGAGATATTTGATGAGACCATACAAATCAACAGCTATGGTCCACTTCGAGTGACGCGTGCTTTTCTGCCTATGATGAACAAACCTGGAAGGGTTATCATGATGTCGAGCGGGGGTGGGTCCATGACGGACCCTGTTGAGGGTTGGTCCCCATCGTATTGCGTCTCGAAGACCATGCTGAATGGCTTGACGCGACACCTGGCATATGAATTGGAAAAGTCATCCATCGCAGTGAATGCCGTTTGCCCTGGTTGGGTGAAAACGGACATGGGTGGAAAAGGTGCGACGAGATCCGTGGAGAAAGGAGCAGAAACGCCTGTGTGGCTTGCTACCGAAGCGTCTCAACTATTGTCCGGGCAGTTCTTCAGGGACAAGAAATCAATTCCGTGGTAATCACACCTTGAAGAATATTTTCTTCTGGTAGAGAAAGTAGCAGAGATACCACTCCAGCGCAAAAATTGAAAGTGAGCCAAGGATGTTGATCATCCATTCCGCAGCATGCGCCATTGTCAATAAACCTCCGGAGACAGCTGTTACGTAGCCATTGAACCAGCGGTGTCCGACAATTTCAAAGAAGAGATAGATAAAAATTGAGTTCAATCCCACCACGGTGAAGAAAGTGAGATTGAATACCTTCTTCCTGATGTCGATCCACCAATACGAAATAGCCAGCCCGGTAAAGCACCAGCCTGCTGAGGCGAGGACAAATGATGTCGTTGCAATCCGCTTGATGATGGGAGTCATGGTGTAATCCAGGATAAAACCGGCAGCGAGACAGACGGCTGCGCTGATCCATAGCTTCTTCATTTTCTCGGAGGATGCAGCATCCGATAGCAGCCATTTTCCGGCCACGGCTCCAAGTATGGTGTGGACGGCAGTCGGGATGCAGTTGATGGCGACCCAGCCATCGGGATTGATCTTGTTCATCAGCAACAGATCCATGTAGTTGCCAAAATTGTGCTGATCGGTGAAGGGTTGATCGAATCCGCTGACGCCTGTAAACCGATACAAAATTTCCGTAATGACCAAAAGAACTGCACAGACCAATAACTGACGCGCCACCGTCCATCTGAAAATCAGAAATGCCACCAGAGATGTGAATGAGAGTTGGGTAAGAACATCCCAGAGTTCGAAGGATAGTCCTTGTGGGCGAACGGCATAATCCAGTACGCCCCAGAAGAAGAGCCATCCGGATCTTTTGAGCGCTTTTCTGAGAGAGTCGCTCCAGCTTCTGCCTTCCAGTTCCTGACGATTCAGTGAAAACGCCATCGCTGTACCTGCCATGAACATAAAACCCGGCTGAATAAGATCCCAAAACCGCAAGCCGTGCCATGGATGATGCTCAAACTGGATGAAAAAGCTGTGAAGGAAATTTCCCTCCGACATCCCAATCAAATATGAATAAAGGCCGGTACTTTCCATCATCAGAAGAACCATAATCAGACCGCGCAGGAAATCAAGGGAGAGCAGGCGGGAGGGCATTGGATAAAGTTAGTTGAATTTATAAGAGTTTGACTGGGTCCGGCATCTCCTAATGCATAAGGGAAATGAAAATTTAAAGGAGAAAAGCGTGGAACCGTGGAGGCCGTATTGCTGTTTATCTTCGCGTATGGCGAAAGCAAAATTCAACGAACTGATAGCATCCGACCGCCCGACATTAGTCGATTTTTCGGCTGAATGGTGCGGCCCTTGCAAGATGATGGCCCCTGTTCTTTCTGAGCTCAAAGGCATGATGGGAGATCGGATCAGCGTTATCAAAATAGACGTCGATCGTAATCCGGAAATCGCATCCAACTACCAG
Source organism: Bacteroidota bacterium (assembly GCA_018266395.1). Classification (GTDB taxonomy): domain Bacteria; phylum Bacteroidota; class Bacteroidia; order Cytophagales; family Cyclobacteriaceae; genus ELB16-189. The sequence continues at coordinate 43,806 of JAFEAM010000002.1, forward strand.
GTACGGAGTGTCCCTACCCTCATTCTTTTCAAAGGCGGAGCTTTGAAGTGGCAGCAAAGCGGAGTGGTGCCTGCAGCCCAGCTGAGAAAAGTGATTGAACAAGTTGGCGTCTGAACTTCCGGCCTCTTTAGTATGGTGAAGGGCTGACGCTCGTCCAGCCGCCATCCACCACCAACGTCTGCCCCGTAATATGTGCGGCCTCTGGCGATACGAGAAATAATGCCGCGTTGGCTACATCAACTGTGGTGGCCGGCCTTCCCATGGGAGTAATCTCTGACCACGTCTTGTCATAATCGGGATCGCGGGATGTTCGTTCGGTCAGCGTGGCACCTGGCGCAATTGCATTGACGGTAATTTTATAAGGAGAGAGTTCAATCACCAGCGTTTTGGCGAGCATTTCAAGCGCGGCCTTGCTCATACCATAGGCCGTAAGATTCTTATGCGCCTGATGTCCAGTGACGGAAGACATGAAAAGAATGCTGCCGCTGGTGGCCTGCTCCTTCATTTGTGCTGCTGCCGCCTGTGCCAGGAAGAAACTTCCGCGGAGGTTGACGCGCATGACCTGATCAAAGTCTTCAGGACGATAGGAAAAGAAATCTCCGTAGAGTGTTATGCCGGCATTTGCAATGGCAATATCAACATGTCCAAATTGCCTGACCGCTTCTGCAACCATGGCAGAGGTTTGAGCTGGATCGGAGCAGTCTGCAATGAAGGGACTGCACACCCCCTTCTCTTTTCTGATCGATGATACTGCTTCTTCGGCAAGTGAACTTTCAATATCGTTCAGAAGCACGTGGGCTCCGCCAGCTGCCAGCTTGCGGCTGATTTCGAGTCCAATTCCCTGTCCTGCCCCGGTGACAATGGCTACTTTGTTTTGAAACGCTTTCATATGAAATCCTAGTGCGAGTCTCGTGAAACTTCATCCCCTGAACTTCCGTGCAGAAAATCCAGATCAACACCCAGATGCGCCTGTTGAACGTGCCTTTGATAAAGCCTCACATAGCCTCGGTCATATTCCTTATGAATAGGTTTCCAATTGCCACGGCGTTTGGCCAGTTCTTCGTCAGAAACATGGAGCGTCAGCGTCCTGTTAGGTACGTCCAGTGAAATTTCGTCGCCGGTTTTCACCACGGCAAAGTTTCCGCCCCTGGCGGCCTCAGGTGATGCATGCAGGATTACAGTACCGAAGCCAGTGCCGCTCATCCTGCCGTCTGAGATCCGCACCATGTCTTCAACCCCTTTAGCAAGGAGTTTCCTCGGGAGGCCCATGTTGCCCACTTCAGGCATGCCCGGATAGCCGATCGGCCCCACATTCTTCAGAACGAGGATGCTGGTTTCATCCACCTCAAGATTCGGCAGATCAATGCGATTTTTATAATCATCAATGTCTTCAAACACTACTGCCTTTCCACGGTGGGTCATCAGGTGCTTGCTGGCTGCAGTGGGCTTGATGACAGCACCATTCTCACAGAGGTTTCCCCTGAGAATGGCAACACCTGACAAGGCATTGAACGGATCTTTTGCTGTTGCGATGATATCGCGGTTGTAACATTCAGCCGACTGGTAGTTTTCTCTTAATGATTTCCCATTGGCCGTGATCACATCGTGGCGCAAATGCAAATCCAACTCCTTCATGACGGCTGGTAGTCCGCCCGCGTAATAGAGATCCTCCATGAAGTATTTGCCCGAAGGCTGGAGATTGGCTACCAGCGGAACCGCACGGGAGTAACGGTCAAAATCCTCAAGTTCCAACTTAACCCCAATCCTTCCTGCGATCGCAAGAAGGTGAATAATAAAATTCGTAGAGCCACCTATCGCAGCATTGACGATGATTGAGTTTTCGAATGCGTGGCGCGTCAGAATATCGGACATGCGCAGATTTTCCTTTACCATCTCAACGATTCTGATGCCGGATAGCTGTGCCAGTACCTTCCGCCGGGAGTCTGCTGCAGGTATGGCGGCATTCCCGGGAAGGGACAGGCCCAGCGACTCTACCATGCAAGCCATGGTGGAGGCTGTACCCATTACGGCGCAATGCCCGCGACTGCGACACATGCAGGCTTCTGCGACAGACAGATCTTCTTCTGTCATTTCTCCGGATCGTATCGCATTGTCAAAACGCCATAGGTCACTGGTGCCGATGTCTTTGCCCTGGTATTTGCCGGTGAGCATCGGACCTCCGGACACGACAATGGAGGGGAGGTTTACACTGGCTGCCCCCATGATGAGAGACGGAGTGGTCTTGTCGCAACCGCACAAAAGCACAACTCCATCGAGCGGGTTCGCCCGTATGGACTCTTCCACATCCATGCTTGCAAGATTGCGGTAAAGCATGGTGGTGGGCTTCATAAGGGTTTCACCCAGAGATATCACAGGGAATTCCACCGGAAATCCACCGGCTTCACGGACACCTATCTTTACCGATTCTGCCAGTTCCCTGAAATGCGCATTACACGGGGTAAGCTCAGACCAGGTATTGCAAATTCCGATTACCGGTTTGCCCCGGAATTCATAGTCGGGAATGCCCTGGTTCTTCATCCACGCCCTGTAGATGAAGCCATCCTTGCCTGTTTTTCCAAACCACTCTTGACTGCGAAGTTTCTTGCCCATAGTTGTTTAACGTACTTCAATGTTCCACTCAGATGCCACCTGATTTCTTGCATGTTAAAGATACGGCTTTGATGCAGGTTCAGGGTTTCTTTTTACATGATGATAATCATCAAAAACACATTCATTGTAGATACAATAATCATCGCTACATTTGCTGGCATGTCGATTGAGTCAGATATCCTGCAGGAAAAATTTGATAGCGAGCATCAGAAGGCGGCCATCAACGTGCTCTATACCAGCGGATGGCTTTACAATCTGAATGCCGTGCGTCTGAAGAAGTTCGGGATCACACCTGAGCAATTTAATGTGCTGCGTATTCTGCGCGGATCCCATCCAAAGACCATGATGCTGGCTGATATCACTTGTCGCATGCTGGACAAAAGCAGCAACGCGACGCGGCTGGTAGAGAAACTTCGTCAGAAAAATCTGGTACGAAGAGAGATCTGCGCCAACAACCGCAGGCAGGTAGACATTGCCATTACGCAGCAGGGGTTGACGCTGCTGCAGAAAATCGATGATGATGCCAACGAGTGGGTCGCTGCCCTGAAATCCATCTCCAGGACGGAAGCCAAAGAGCTTAACCGCATTCTCGATAAACTAAGAAGTCAGTCAGCCTAGGCCAGCAGGGGTTTCAGGTAAGAAGCAGAATTCTTCAATGTGCGCTGTGGATCCGGTGCCAGGTCTCTCTCCACATAGAAGTACTCGACTCCCGATTGAGCGGCCGCTTTAATAATGGACGGCATGTCAAATACTCCTTCTCCCGGATCGCTCATCTTGGGAAAAAGGGTCATCCACTGATCTGGCGTCCCGCCGTCACCGGCAAAACGAATGGGTTCGGCAGCATTCTTTACATGCATGAGTTTGAATCTGCCGGGATATTTCTTCAGGTATTCTTCCGGTTTGGCACCGCCGGCAGTAAGCCAGAAAATATCCATTTCAAAAGCGACATGTTTCGGATGGGTTCTCGAAATCAGGACATCAAATGGAATTTCATTTGATTTGGGCGCGTGTTCATAGCCATGGTTGTGATACGTAAACACCATCTTGTAGGCAGACATTTTCTCTCCAAGTGAATTGAACTCGTCGGCCAGCTTTTTGTAATCGTCGAGGGTTTTTCGCTCTTCTAGATTGTTGAGTGCGGGCAATGCCACATAGGTGGTTCCCAGGATGCTTAACTGATCCAACGAGAGGCTCATCTGTGTTCTCAGAGTTTCCAGATCCATGTGAACGGAAGTGGCCCTAAGCCCGGAGTCGTCCAGCATTTTCTTTACTTCTTTGGGAGAATAGCCGTAAAAAGCATTTCGTTTAAAGCCGAGTTGGGCTGCTATTGGTTTCCAGCGCTCAATAACGGATGGTGCACTGAATTCGTAGGGTCCAAAGAATTCCACTTCCTGATACCCGAGTTGTCCAAGAAGTTTCAGGGTCCCGGGAAGGTCGTCATCTATCATTTTCTCTATGCTGAAGAGGCCAACACCCAGCTTTCTTTTAGGTTTGGGTGTAGTATTGGCGAGAGCGCCCAATGTGCCGGCCACTCCAGCCGTCGCCACGGCAATAAAATCACGTCGGGTAATCATGGAGGAAAGTTAATTGATTTAGGATTCAGAAGTGGTACACAACGCCGCGACCGGTCAATGCCCTATTTTCTCGCCTTGTTTTCACGGAGCATTTCTGCAAATCCCTGTTTTTTGGCAAAACCGTTGAGCGCCATGGCGATACGACGGGCCTTGGTTGGGGATGTCTTCGCGCTTTCGATCCAATTGCTATAGTACTTCTGATGCGAGCCGGGAAGAGACTTGAAGAATCGGAGTGACTCCGGCTCTTCTTTCAGACAGGCCATCAGATCCGGAGACAACACGAATTTGCTTTCATCTGCCTGCAGTGTGACATGGATCATATCGCCCGCCTGCTTCCCGATAGACTTTCTCAAAGTTCCTTTCAGCGGAAAAATAAAGTTTCCCTCACCCATCGGAAGCAGCGATGCTTTGCTGATGGCATAACCATCAATTGTGCCCTTCACCCTGAAGGAAACCTTTGTATTCGGCTTCAATTTCTGTGCTTGCTTCTTTGAAATCTCGATATAGGACCATCCCGTCTTCTCGCCTTGCTTGCCGAACTTCAGGATGCGGGTTGAAAAGGAGATCATACCCAAATATAGTTGTTCCGGCTTCCGCGGATAGCCGGCAATGTGGAGAACCAGGGAAGATTGAAGAATTCTGTTGTTCATGCATTTCCTGCCAAAGATCAGTTTACCATCAGGCATGTTATTCGTTGTGAAAGGTTATTGCGTAGTAAATTAAGTGCCGGTATGGAGGACAATCCCCGAATAGCGCATTTGCAGGATTTGTGGAAGGCTGACCGGGCAACCAAACTCGTGAACATGGTCACCCTGTACAGGATTGTCACGTTTCCTGTCCTGCTGCTTCTCATCTTTCTGGACCGGTTTGATATTTTTCAATGGATGCTGGTTGCCAGCTTCCTTACCGATGCAGCGGATGGTCATCTGGCCAGAAGATATAAAGTGTCCAGTGTACTGGGATCACGCCTGGATTCGCTCGGAGACGACCTCACGCTGTTGGCAGCCATTTTAGGGTTGGCCGTATATCAGCCAGGATTTCTCCGCGAGCAATGGTGGACCATTCTCGTGCTGCTGATTCTTTTCTTTATTCAGATCGGAATTTCCATTGCGAAGTACGGGAAGATGACAAGCTTCCATACCTACTTCGCGAAATTGGCGACAGTGTTTCAGGGATTCTTCTTGTGCTCTATTTTCCTCTTTGGAGGCCCGGCGATGTGGCTTTACTACTTAACGGTCATTGTCACAGCGATCGAACTGGCAGAGGAGATTATTATGGTGATCCTGTTAAGAGCCTGGAAGACAAATGTTCATGGACTTTATTGGCTGGTGAAGGAGAAGATGCATCACTACTCCAGGCATGAAGTCAGGCCGGGTAATCAGTCTGAGCATCAATGAGGGGGTAATTCAATCTGATGCTGGTGAAAATTGCATTTGAAATAATTGTTTCAGGGTTAGCAGAACACATGATCTTGCGGCAAAATCTCCGGGAATTTGTAACATTTTGATCCCCGGGTCATCTTCAGTCATGGATGTTCAGAATCTGTACAAAAGCGTTCGAAAAAGACGATGGTTGTCCTTCGCTGTAATCTGGAGCCGGTATCTCATCGGTTTTGCCTTTATCCCATCCGGCATGACCAAATTGCTGGGGAACCGGTTCACTTCTCTTCCGGTAAGTGATCCTGTCGGCTACTTTTTTGAGGCGATGTACCGTACAGGATGGTACTGGAACTTCCTGGGCGGGGCACAACTAACGGCCGCCCTGTTGTTGATGACGCAGCGTTTTGCATCGGCGGGCAACCTTATTTTTTTCCCACTCTCGCTGAACATTTTTTTGATCACCTGGTCGGTGGGTTTCAAGGGTACGGTCTATATCACCGGTCTGATGCTGATGGCTTCCCTGGGACTTCTTTTGTGGGACTATCCCAAATGGAGAAGTATGCTGGCAACGGACAACTCAATCTCCACTTGGGATATGGAAAATTGGCCCACCTACAACCGTCACTGGATAATCACGGGCATGATATTGTTTGTGGAAGGAGTTGGGATGGCGCTGACAGGTCATTATGCGCCGGGCAGGATCGTTTCCCTGCTCTTCCTGGCCCTCATGGCGCTTACTTTCTTAGTATCCGTAATCCTGTTCAGGTTCCGGAAGGCCTGAAGCGAAGGCAGAAGGCTGCGGATATCAGCAGTAACAATAGTTGTAAATACAACAATTGTATGTATCTTTGTTAACGGTTTAACCGTTAAACAACCGGGGAGGAAAAACGATGAAAACGATCTATCACGCTGCATCCAGCAGGGGACATGCCAATCACGGCTGGTTGGATTCCCATCATACTTTCAGTTTTGCAGGCTATTATGACCCCGCCAGGGTGCATTTTGGGTTACTGCGTGTTCTAAACGATGACATGGTTAAAGGAGGCATGGGCTTTGGCCAGCATCCGCACGACAATATGGAAATTGTTTCCATACCGCTGAGCGGCGCCTTGGAGCACAGGGATAATACAGGAGGGCATGGAATAATTCGTTCAGGAGAAGTCCAGATCATGAGTGCCGGTTCCGGCATTGTTCACAGTGAGAAAAATGCGTCTGCAACAGAGCCGGTCAACTTCCTTCAGATTTGGGTCTTTCCAAAAGAAAAGAATATTGAGCCGCGGTACGATCAAAAGCTGTTTAAACAAGAGGACAGGATAAACCAGCTTCAAACAGTCGTGTCGCCTGAGAAAAGCAGCAATACGTTGTGGATCAATCAGAATGCCTGGTTCAGTCTGAGTCATTTGGGCAAGGGCACCGGCATCGATTACAAATTGCACGATCCTTCAAATGGTGTATATGTTTTTGTCATAGACGGTGAGGTCAGTGCCGGAGGGCAAGAAATGAAGAAGCGGGATGGAACGGGAATCTGGGAAACTGATGCAGTAAGGATTGAGTCGCACGAAGAAGCCGAAATCCTGCTTATGGAGGTACCTATGCATGGATAACAAGACTAAGAACCGAACCGTAGAGCGTTTGCTATACGCCCAGCTGGTAGATTGGGAGGGATGCCTGTGCGCCAGCCTTTACCTACACAACAGGTAGATAAACTGGATCCATTTCTTTTGCTACACCATGCAGATATAAAAGTGCCTACTCATGTTGATCCTGCCAAGGCGGGTGTGGGACCCCATCCTCATCGGGGCTTTTCACCTGTGACGTTTATCTTTAAAGGCGGTGTTCATCATCGGGACAGCCGCGGAAATAATAGTATCATCTATGAAGGTGGTGCGCAATGGATGAATGCTGGAATGGGGATTATTCATAGCGAAAGGCCGCCGGCTGATATTCATGAAAGGGGAGGAAGGCAGGAAATCATACAACTCTGGATCAACACTCCGGCCGGGCACAAAATGGATCAACCCTCTTATCAGCCAATCACCGCACATGGATCACCCGGTTATAAATCGCCCGACGGATTGGTTACGCTGAAATTGTTTTCAGGAGAACTGCTTGGGTTGAAGGGCCCCGTTCGTTCCTATACTGAAGTGAATACAGCAACCTTGACCATGCTCAGGACAGGCAGGATCTCGCTGTCCCTTCCGGCACATCACCAGGTCATGCTGTATCTCCTGGATGGACAAATAACAGTTGACACTTTCGGACTGGTGGATGGACTTCATCTTGTCCATTTCAGAAATGACGGAGATGGAATCACGATTGAGGCCAAAGAAGATACGCGGATGCTGCTGCTGACAGGCGCCCCTCTGGATGAGGAGGTTGTGAATTACGGTCCTTTTGTGATGAACAATCAAACCCAGATACTGCAGGCTATGCGGGATTATCAAATGGGGAAAATGGGCGTGCTGATCGAGGATTAGAATGTGTGCATTTGTACAATGAGATCGATAATCTGATAGAGGTTTGAACCAATGAAGAAGTTTATTGTTTGAAGAGACATGGAAATTGCAACAATGGAAAAAACAACGGAGCTGGAAGCTGCCGTTATGGATCAGATAAAAGACAGAAGAAGTTCAAGATCCTATTTATCAAAACCCTTGGAGGCAGAAAAAATCAAATCATTGTTTGAGGCAGCCCGTTGGGCACCTTCAGCCATGAATGATCAGCCCTGGACTTATGTATTTGCCACAAAAGGGGAGGGTGAACTTTGGGTCAAGCTCTACAGCATGCTGAACGATGGAAACAGGCTATGGGCGGGAAACGCCCCATTGCTCATACTCAGCATGGCGAGGAATACTTACAGGAACTACGGAACACCCAATCCCACCGCTCTTTATGACCTCGGTGCAGCCAATGCCTTTCTTTCCCTGCAGGCTACCGAACTGGGTTTGAATGCACATCAAATGGGTGGATACAACAGGGAAAAAACGCGCGAGCTTCTGAACATTCCTGATACCTATGATCTGGGTGTAATCATCGCGGTCGGTTATCCGGGAGGACCGGAACTCCTTCCTGAGGCGCTTCGCGTGAGGGAATTGTCGCCCAGATACAGATTCAGCCAGAAGGAATTTGTACATTCAAAGGCTTTTGAAAAGTGACAAGGTGAAGGACATCACAAAGAAATATTCCAACGGAGAGGTTACCATCGTATGGAAACCTTCTTTGTGTTCCCACTCCGCACTATGCTTCACAGGTCTAAAGGAGGTTTTTCATCCGAAGCAACTACCGTGGATCACGCCCGAAGGCTCAACAACGGACAAGATTATCCAACAAGTCCAGAAATGCCCTTCCGGCGCTCTGAGTTACAAGATGAATAAAGCTGCCACGGATAAGTCTGCAAAATCCTGAACTAATAATTCAATCAGTTTACAAAACTATTGAGATAAGCCCTGCCTGGACAGGAACACCCCCGGATAAGTGCCGGTTGCTTTTCCTTCGTCATACACCACTTTGCCATTCACCCAAACCATTTTAATACCGGTACTGAGTGCACCAGGATTTGCAATGGTGGCCTGATCGATTACTGTAGCAGGGTCAAAAAGCACGAGGTCGGCGGCTTGTCCTGCAGCTATGAGTCCACGACCTGTAATACCGAGGTGCTCAGCTGACAGGCCGGTCATTTTATTGATAGCGGTTTCCAGCGTCATCACCTTCTGCTCTCTGACATATCGCCCCAACACGCGGGGGAATGTGCCGAAACCACGGGGGTGTCCGTAAACCGCACCATCAGAGCAGACATTGGTATGGGGCCATGCAAGAATATTGGCAACATCTTTTTCACTCATGGACTTGCCCATAATGGTCTCGACATCGACATTCTTGTCTTTGTTATTGAGTTCAAATTTGTCGGCTTCATCTACCAGCCGCATAAGGGTGACGTATGGCTTCTCATTGCTCAGCCGTGCCACTTCACCAACAGTCTTGCCGGCATATTCAGGATGAGGCGCAAACGCAACCAGCACTGAACCATCGGGATCAAAAAGCTGCTGGACAGCAAATTCTGCGCTGGCTGGATTCTTGTAGTCTCTTTTCGGGAACAGCACCCTCAGCGTAGACATCCAGTAGTCGTATGGATAGGCGTCTGCCGTAATGTTGATGCCTTCCGTTCTGGCTTCTTCTAGTCTCACCAGCAGGTTGGCGGCTGACCCCCAGCGGTCTTTCAGTGCGATCTTCATGTGCGACACCTGTACCGGCAATTTTGCCTGCCTTCCGATATCGATTATTTCGTCAATGGCGTCATCCATATTCATGTCTTCGCTTCGGATGTGGCTGATATACCGTCCACCCTGACTGGCGGTCACTTTGGCAAGCTCCAGCACTTCATGTCTACTTGAAAAGAAAGCGCGTTCATATTCCAAGCCTGAAGCAAGACCCAGTGAGCCTTTTGACAATTCACTTAACAGCATTGATTTCATCTTCTCCAGCTCCTCAGGCTTGGAACTGCGAAACACACCCGATGGCCCCATCGCAGCAACGCGCAGGGTGGTATGTCCTGTATAGGTGGCAAGATTTATGGAGAGCGGATGTTTTTTCAGTTGCGATTTTATACTGTCAATTGGATTGCCCCCGCCGTCCTGTCCGACCACAATGGTAGTGATCCCCTGGTTAATGGCGGCCAGAATTTCAGGGTGTTCCATGGAGCCCCAATCGTGATGACTATGGGTATCGATGAACCCTGGAGAAAGCGCGAGGCCCTTTCCATCCAGGCTGGACTCACCTTCAAACGGGTTCAACGATCCTACTTCCCAGATTTTGTCATTCAGAATCCGCACTGAACCACTGAACGCTGCCAGTCCGGTACCATCAATAACTGAGACGTGCGTAATTAATTGAGTGGCAGGTACTGTTGGGCGCTCCCCATTGATCCATGAAAATAATTTACTCCGGACATTAAAGGCATCATTCGTACCATTGGTCAGGACAATAATGGTCCGCTTATTCGGGATGTCTCTGATGATAATATTGCGGAACCCAACCCAGCCACCGGTATGAGAGATGACACCGTTTGGTTCCACCCGCCAGCCGAAGCCATAAGGAAAGGTGGTACCGTCATTGAGTTTCACGGGCTGAAAAGCTTCTCTAAGTGTTAACTGTTTGACCAGTTTTTCTCCATACAATGCCTGATCCCATTTCAGAAGATCTTCTGCAGATGCGTATACATTGCCGTCACCCCAAACGCCGTCATATCTTCCAAGTTCATTTACAACTTCTTTTCCATTCTCGCGCCGAAAGCCGTATACCCGGTTTGGAATAGTCATCTTGAGCGTAAGATTGTACAGGACTGTGTTTTTCATTCCGAGCGGTCCGGCAATCTTCTCTTGAAACATCTGATTGGCATGTGTCCCGGAGATAACTTCGATGACTGATGCCAGGATGGCATAATTGGTATTGCAATAGCTCCATCTGGAGCCAGGCTGGAAGACCAGACTGGGTTTCACATCGCCTATCAAGCGCAGGAGTTTGGCATTGGTCAGGGTATCAAGTGGTCCGTTGTATCGCTGAGCCAGTTCGAAATACTCCGGCAGCCCTGAAGTATGGGTCATCAAATGGCGGAGAGAAATGCCAGGGTAGGGGAACGCCTTCAGGTATTTGTCGACGGGATCATCATACGAAAGTTTGTTCTGTTCCTTCAGCATCATGATCATCATGGTGAAGAACTGCTTGGACACGGAAGCCATATTGAACGATGATGACATTGTGAGTGGTCGTCTCGTGTAAATGTTCGCAACGCCGAAGGGTCGTTGATAAACCACTTTGCCTTTCTCGGCTATAAGGACGACTCCGTTGAACAGGGCCTGGCGGTGCAGTAAACTGAAGGCTGAGTCAATTGATTTTACCGGGATGTTCTTTGCGCCAGTCAGTGTCGGAGCAGAGACAAAAAATAGCAGGATGAATAACAGCCGTTTCATGGTATGCGGTTAGATAGTCGAATGAATTTAGAAAAACGGCTGATGTCAAAGGAACCGTACACAAAAACATTGTAAAATGCCCTCTGGATGCTGCCATGTATATATATTTGTGACCCTCAGCCGGAGGAAAGTCGCATCCGCAACACCGATATCGACTAGTAAGGGGTCTTAGCTCAGCTGGTTTAGAGCACTACCTTGACAGGGTAGGGGTCGAGGGTTCGAATCCCTCAGATCCCACACATTTGTGGAATTGACTTTTTACGCACTCAGCAACAAGAATATACAATCAGGAATTAGTCATCATTTCATCATGGCCAGAAACACTCCATTGGTCCAGCCAAATCCATCCTGATTTGGATACTCCCCGCCGCTGGCAGCACCATCTTCATTCCACACGTCATACTTCTCAGTCATCTTTCCGGTCTTCTGGTATACTTTGATCACAGTCTGTGTCCATCGGTGGCAGACTTCCCTACCCAGGTCATCAAATCCGTAGTTCATCAAACCTTTCGAAGCGATCCACTGGAGTGGAGCCCACCCATTCGGTGCATCCCATTGCTGCCCTGAGTGGATTAGCGTAGTGGTGAGTCCGCCGTGCTTAAGAAACTTTTCGCGTAGTAATACTTCCACACCCAGGGCCTGATCAGGTGTGGCGATTTCAAAGAAGAGAGGGAAGGTTGCAGCCAAATTGAAATGACCCGTCAACTGCTCGGCTACAAAGTCGTAATCAAAAAAGAAACTTCTAGTGTGATCCCATAAGTGTTTACGGATGGCCGCTTTCCTTTTGGTCATACGCTTTACAAAATCGCTTGCCTTCGCCGCATTCCCGGATTGTTGAAAAGCATCTGCAAGAGTATGCTCAAGATAGTAGAGCAGGCAATTCAGGTCTACAGGAACAATGTCGGTGGTGTGAATGGTATCGAACCGGTTCATGTCACTGAACCATCTGCTGCTGAAGTCCCAACCTGATTCCGCCGCAGCCCTAAGATGACGAAACAATTGATCCGCTGGCTGTTCGCTTTGATGCGATAACTCAACGTCTTCCCGATAAGACTCAGGCCGTGGCGTCGCGCTTTCATCCCAGTATCGGTTAAGTGTGCTGCCATCTGGCATGCGTACCACTCTTTTGACAGAAGACGTGCTGTCATTAAGCATATCGTAACCGGACATCCAGAAATTGTATTCTTTTTCCATCTCCGACAGATATTGCACAAGCACTGCCGTCCCCTTTATTTCAGACAGCAGCCTGACCATAAGCGCGAAAAATGGCGGCTGGGATCTGCCGAGAAAATAGGTTCGGTTGCCGTTGGGAATGTAGCCATACCGATTGATGAGGAAGGCGAAATTGTCGATCATGTTGCGGATCAGATCTTCACGGTGTGAGATCTCCAGACCCAACATTGTGAAGTAACTGTCCCAATAATAGATTTCTCGAAATCTTCCACCCGGAACGATATATGAAAAGGGTAATGATATAAGTGAACTTGATTCGTGGCCGGGATTGCGGCGAAGCACATTCCAGAGATCGTTGATATGCTCCTGGGGTGACCTGGACAAATCACTGGTGTAAGTGCTGTCCGGAGCTTTTGGCAGTTCGAAATTTCTCCGCACGAACTCTTTCAGATCAAACCCGGGCTGTTGCTTGCCTGCCTGATATCCTTTAAGGAGGTCCTCCATGGATCTTTTGGCAATACAGTCGGGAAAAGTTTTACCATCCGGGAAGATATTCTTCATCTGAACCTCCTCGAACAGGGGGCCCAGCTCATGGATGTACTGAATCTTCATATAAAAAGAATAAAGGCTATGGGTATAACCGTCAAAGTAGGTATCCTAGTGTCCTCCGGAACTGACGAAATTCACCTTTGCCTCTGATTTTTTCTGTAACCTGCTGAAGATGGCCAGACAAATGGTCAGCATGGCTATAGGCAAAAGAGAAAAATAGAATGCCTTTTCACCGCCATAGGCTTCAAATAAGTGACCGGTAATAATGGATCCGGTGGTGCCGCCTAACGCTGAGAAGATTACTATCAATCCTGACATGGGTCCATGTTGACGGGGCGGGAGCGTACTCAGTATGACGGAATTGATGGCCGGATAAATAGGCGCGATGAACAACCCGATCAGCGGAAATACAAAAGCAGCAAGTGGCGCAGTGGCCCAACCAGTCACTTCTCCCTGGGCGGCGCGGGCCATAGGCATGGCAATGAGGACGAGTGTTGCGGATGCGGCCAGGCAAATCACAAGAACAAAAAACCAATGAAGCTTCCTCAGGGCAATGCCGGCAGAGAACCGGCCTATGGCAGTGGATGCCGCGAGGATGCTGGCCATTTGAATGCTCAATGTCGCAGGCAGCTGCAGCACCTTGCTGTTGAATGTGGGGAGCCAGCTCATGATGCTTTGCTCGATGAGTACGTAGGTGAAAGCGCTGACAATGAACACCAGGACCAGTGGCTGAATCGCCAACTTGACCATATCAAAAAAGTCCTTGCTGAAAGACAAGGATTCAGAAGGACGGATGGCAGATTCGTCCAGCGTGGTAGTCCACAAGAGAACGAAAGCAATGGCAGAAATGCCGGCGAGCAGGTAGTAGACTCTGAACCAGTCGTTAGAGGTCGGCTCGGAATCACTTACGAAAGCGCTGAAAATGAAGTACCCCGTGAGAATTCCTACCATAAAAAAGGACTCAATAAAATTCATGAAGCTTGCATGGTCCTTTTTGTTGTCTGTGATAATCCCTATGGTCGCGTACACCGACACTTTGATGAGCGCAAAGCAGGTGCCCGTTACGGCAAAAAGTACTTTCGTCATGGCGAAACTTCCCATCGAAGGCATCAACAGGCATGTGGCGGAAATCAGGCCGAGTGCAATGAGCATGGCGTTTTTGTACCCAATCCTTACAATATAAGAAGCAACAAGAAAGCTCACCGCCGCAATGCTCAGGTCTTTGAACCCCTCCAGAATGCTGGCACTCGACTCAGACACTCCGAAATTGTGCTGCACCTGAAGAATGACCGTCCCAACACTGTTGAGGAGAATGGCAAAGACAAAGTAGTTGAGGAAAAGGGAGAGTTTGATACGCCACATAGTGTTGGGGTTCTGGTTGATCACTTGTTTCTGGCAGCAGGGCGGAAATCTTGACAAAAGAGATCAAATCCCCAAAACTTTCCTATTCCGGTCCTCTTTCAGGCTTGGGGGGATATGCTCCATAATTTCTTCCTTCAATGCTGCCAGCAAACTGGTTCGGTGGAAATTCTTGTTTACTACAAGGCTGATTTCCCGAACGGGTTTCGGTGGGGCGAATTCACGCACCTTTTCTTTCTGCTTTCGTGACAGATCCAGCGTGGCCAGATAGGGCAGTATGGTGATGCCCTGATGATGGTCTACCAGATTTTTCAAAGTCTCAATGCTGCCCGTCTCGTATTGGAGGCGCACCCCTCCGAAATCTTTTTTCTTCAGTTCACACAAATCCAGCATCTGGTTGCGCAGGCAGTGGCCTTCCTCCAAAAGCCACAACTTACTCAGATCAATGTCACGTGGAAGCAGATATCTCTTCCTCGATGCTTTTTCTTCCGTGGCCACATAAGCAAAGAACTCTTCATAGAAGACAGGGTGCTCGTCTAATTTCGGATCATTCAGGGGAGTGGCAAGTAGCCCTATATCCACCTCGCCCGTTTTGAGTGACTCTATGATCTTGTCTGTGACCAGTTCTCGGATGCTGATCTTGAGTGCCGGATATTTGTCTGTGAATGATTTTAGAAACAAGGGTAGCAGGTAAGGTGCTACCGTCGGGATGACAGCCAACACCATTTCCCCGGAGATTTCATGCCGTCTTTGCTGGGCGTATTCCTTCAGGCGGTTGACATCGGCAAGTATCTGGCGGGCCCGGGCAATGATCTCTTGACCCTCAGGAGTAGGAATAACCGGCTGCCGGCTGCGATCGAAGATCTTGATGCCCAACTCGTCTTCCAGCTTTTGCACCATCATGCTCAGCGTCGGCTGGGTGACAAATGTCCTTTCAGCAGCACGGGCGAAATGCCGGTGAGTATCGATGGCAATAATATATTCCAGCTGCTGGAGATTCATAGCAACATTCGGCTCCTTGTTTCCGATTTCTTGTTTGTGCCGGGGATAAGCGTCCCCGCTGCAATAGAGCCTATCTATACAAAGATAATTGCAATCGGTCTGATTGATGATGGGAATACTACCTTCTCCTTCCGCCACCCCCGCCTCTCGCTCCGCCTCCGCCAAATCCACCGCCACCCCGGTTCATCTGCTGGAAGCCTGCGTTCTGGTTTGAACTTCGCTGACGGTTCTCATAATCCCGGTTCATGTTGTTGCGCTGGTCTGCCTGGTTCCACTGATTTCCGTTGCGCTGGGACCAGTCTCCATTATCACCGCGCTGATAGACATTCCCGCTTCTGTCGCCATACACATCATTTCGACCTCTTCCAGTCGGCTGTTGTGAAGCTTTCGGCTGCGAAATATTGTTCCCCTGACTGCGGCGATCACCTGCAGGCTGTTGCGAAGCTGATGGACCACGTTGACGGTCGCGTGTGGCGACGTCATTGCGGCCATTGTAGATATTATTGGAGCGATCAATGTTGATGTTTCCATTGTTGATGAACGTGGGCCCCCGACCGCCATACATTCCGCCACGATAGGGAGGATAATAAGGAGGACGATACATGGGAGGTCCCCAATAGCCGCCACCGCCATAGATACTCATGTGAAACCATCCATAACTCATGTGAAATCCCATGCTCCATCCTGTCCAGGGATTATAGTGCATGCTGAAGCCGTAGGTAACCGGCTGGGGATAATAGTAAGGACCATACCAGGGGTTGTAATAATATCCGGTACCATATACTACCGTTCCCCCGTAAACATAACAGCCTGTATAACCAGGAGTGTATCCCACGTAGACCACCTCCGGCGTGCTGTCATAAATGTAGACGTACTGCAACGGATAGGCTGGTGAACTAGCAGGTATCTTGTCCACTTCCTTGGGCCGCTCATCACTCACCTTCCATGGACCTTTGGGTGAATCGGCAACAAACCACACGCCTGTCTCCACACAGTAATATTTGTTTCCAGATTGAAGGACTTTACTGGTGGTGTTGACAGCCAGCGAGAGCGATGTTCCTTCAATCTTCTCAAACTTGGGCTCGCCGTCATAGGTGACGGTGCACGTTGCCTTCTTCCTGTCCACCTTGGCCGTTTGAGGGATCTGCGCATCCATTACCGCCATCCTGCTAGCGGGTGTGCCCGGTACACTGGCCAGCACGTTATCCTTTTCAGATCCTTCAGGAATGTTTGCGAAGTCTTTTGGGAGCTGATCACCAGAAATGTAAGCCCAGGGTCCCTTCAGATCCGATGCCGCATACCACCGCCCGGAAAGCAGCACGTAGAATTTCTGATCTTCAATACTCTTGAATATATCATCCTCTGAGTTTGATATGTAGAGAAGAGATGTCTTCTGAATGTTGACGTATTGCGGTTCGCCTTTGGATTGGATGAGTTCAGCAGATGTAAGACTCACCAATACAGCAGGCTTTTCGTTGGTTACCGGGGCCTTACCTTCCGTTTCTTTTTTCAATTGCTTGTCCAGGGACTGAATCCTCTTCGGCAGTTGTGCCGCCAAATTATAGTCTTTTGCGACCAAAGCAGAGACATACCAGTTCTGGCCGCCATATAAATAGTATTTCTTGTCATCAGGATTCTCAACTATGAGAAAGGGTGTATTGATCACCTTGTTCATACCCAGCTTCTCGTCTTTCTTGAGACGCGGCTCGCCATCAATGAGTACAAGGGTGGTGGGTTCAGTCTTAAAAATAATTTCAGGAGCATTGTTCTTAAAATCGGCGTTGACGGCCTCCTGCTCCTGTTCTATGGTGGCGGCAATATCATCGAGGGAAGCCACAATTTCCCATTTGGGTATTTCCTTTTCCAGGAATGCCTTCAGCTTATTGATCTTGTTTTCATCTGTAACACCGGGAAGCCTTACTTCCGAAATGGTGATGCTCTCAAGGGTAGCCGTACGGGTATCTCGATCAGTAACCAGGGTCGCGTTGTACCAGAACACACCGAACTGCAATTCATCACCTGGCAATTCTTTTGCAGAAAAGGCTGCCCTGCCGACAAGCCGATCACCCTTGAGGCTTTCCGGTTGCGGCTGATAGATGGTGATGACACCTCCTTTTTCGGTTTTAAGTTCCTTGGGCCATATGGATTCAGCGTTCACGACCAGTGAAAAAAGGCTGATGAAGGGAATCAGTAGAATTCCTGTTTTGTTGAAAAATGTTTTCATAATTGCAAACGCAATGTAGTTATACCTGTCCGAATTGTCAGTGTGATATCACTGGGTTACCGCACCAAAAAACATGATGAACCTCAACCTCCAGATGCTGTCCACAGTATCAAAGGACTGGTCGATGGTTTCACGCGATTGTTGAAAAGCATAAATGAACTGGAATCGGTATTGATAGTTTAGCCTGTAACCGAGACCGAGACGGGTCTTGAAGATATTGGCAAATCTTTCCCCCACATTTTTGTCCATAACAAAAAAACCTTCCACGTCGGTGATGGCATAGAGTTGTTTGTTTTCGAAGAAGGTCTTTCGGTTTATTGGCACGAACACTTCAGTGAATAGCCGGACGCGGTTGCTGATCTCCATTTCCCCGCCTTCAGGCTTCACCATCCGGTAATCATATCGCAATACAGCCCGGCTTTCAATCCGACCGCCCGTCGTTATCGTGTAACGCATGGCAGGACTCAGTCTGGTTTCATAGGTACGAAGCTTATTGCTTTGCTGTACCCAATACAATGGCACGGAAAACATCAAATCGATCTTGGGCGACATACTCCGCTGGATGGTGGGGGTAATCATCAGGGCTCGCCAGGGGTCCTGACCCGAAGTCACTTTTTCAAAACTGGCTTCAGTATCAAAAACCCAGACGTTGGCGAATGGATAGACCCCCTGAAGGTCCGCCCACACCTGTGTATCATATGACTTCTGCCCTGAAGCGGACAAGACCGGCAACAATCCTATAAGTAAGAAAGCAATTTTCCGGAAACCCATTTCACTTCAAATGTAGCTTCTCCCATTGGCGGACTTTGTGACGGGCATCATCAAACAGTCTGATGTAGTTTCTCAGCCTGACTTTTTCACTCGTTTCCCTATCTAGCAAATTCCAGAGAGGCGCATACATTTCATAAACGGAATAATAGGACTTCTCATCAGGAGGTGCCACCACATCTGTGCCGAACAGAAAGCGATCGGGGAAGCGGTTCAACAAACCTGCTGTGTTTTGCGTTGCCTGAGGCGAAGAGACTACATACTTGGCAACTTCATCCCACGAGATGTCAAAATAGACATGCTGCAGAGTGGGATCGCTCAGTATTTGTTCTACAATATCAATGTGTGCTGTGCTTCTTTCCGGCACAGCGGATCCGCCGTAGGTAGCGGGACTCACAACTCGACCGAGACCCGTATGAGCCCAGATAATGGTTGTCTTCGGATGTCGCCTCAGCAATTCTTTCACCTGCGTGAGATAGACCGGCTCTGACTTGGCTTTCGCGAAGGGCACATCGATATCATTGTGTAGAATAACGAGCAACCCGACTTTACCTGCGAAGTCGAGAATACTGTCCAGCGCCGGGTTTGTGAGGCTGGCTACTTCACCAGCCACTTTGGCTGAAACGAACTCCTTGTGAATACTGAATTCACCTATTCCAGTAAAAACGCCCGGGAAAGTCTGAAGCACGCGTTGAATATGTTTCCAACCGTACATGTCTGCCGGATTGAAACCTGTGATCATAGGGTCAAATCGCGCCTGCTGCTCAGGTTTCAGGTGACTGTACTGCGTTGCGATCCATGCGTCTGTGAAGGAGTAGTAATACAGGGGCGCATCGCTTTGCAAATAATAGGACGGGCCATAGCTGCCGGAGTTCTGGTAGGACCACTGTTGCTGAAGGGGAATTCCAAACAATGTGGACCTTCCAACGTTGTCACCCATCAATTGCAGATAGCGCTCTATGGTAATTCCTTCCTGGATGAAATTGGTTAAGTGAAAATGAGAATCGTTGAAAAGTATCTGCTTGTTCGGCTGGGCGTAAGCAGACCAAAACTGAAGGCTGCAAAATATCACTGCCAGCAGTAATCGACGGTCTTTCCCTTTCCCGTTCATTTTGTCCGTGGCTCTACCAGGTAGGGATTGACTTTCAATTCACGCGACACTTCAAAAATTGCCCGCTGTGCTTTTACGCTGTTACCTGCTTCATTCAGAGGAGGTGATATGGCAGCAATCCCGAATTTGCCTGGGCACACTGCAATGATTCCTCCGCCAACTCCCGACTTTCCCGGAAGACCAACTGCAAACAACCATTGACCGGAGTCATCATATAATCCGGCGGTAGCCATCACCGAAAGGGTGAATGCCGCTGTCTCCGGAGAAACCACTTTTTTCTTTGTGACAGGATTGAAACCTCCGTTTGCCAGCGTAGCCGCCATCGTAGCGAGGTCGCGCGTGTTCACATTGAGCGCGCATTGCTTGGTGTAAATGTCGGTGGACTGGACTGGATCAAAATACATTCTGTTATAAGCAAACAGCAGGTGAGCGATGGCCTGATTTCTGAGGTTGTCACCGGCCTCGCTGATATAGACAGGGCGGTTGATGTCCAGAGGTCTTCCCGCGAACTCACTCTGTATTTGAATGATGCTCTTCCATTTGGCAGCTGAGTCAGCTCCTGCCACCAGACTGGTGGTAGCAATGGCACCAGGATTTACAAGAGGATTGATCTCTTTGCCTTTCTGCAACTCAATGGCAATGATGGAATTGAAGCGAAGTCCCGTTGCATCTACACCGATCTTGTCCATCACGGCCTTTGGACCTTGTTCTTCGAGAACCCTGGCAAGGGTAAAGACCTTTGAAATGGATTGTATGGAAACTCTGGAATCCAGGTCGCCCTTGTAGAACACCTGACCATCTACAGTTACAATGCAGATTCCGAAGATATTGGAATCCACCGACGCCAACTCCTTAATATAGTCAGCATTCTTTCCCTCTTTGATGTCCTTGCATTTCTCAAAGGCGTGATCAACCGCCAGCTGATACGGGGAAATCACCACTTCCGTCTTTCCTTTTTTTGCCTGCCCGGAGGCGTTCCAGGTCAGGAAAAAGACACCGGCGATAAGGAGACTGAATATACGCTTCATAGGATTTGACTTGGCTTAGTTCTTGTAGAAGGATTGCAGAAAATTGTATTTGAAGGAGAACTGAATTTTGGTTGCAGAAGTGGACCAGCCATCGGAATAGTTCTCTCGGGTGATGTGCTGGAACTCTACACCACACATGGCGTTGGTGGCCGGATACCACATCAGATTGGCGGCGAAATAGTTTCCGCGCTTATATGCGTTGGAAAGCTGCCCATCCGAATTGGTAATGTTGACCATTGACCAGCCAATGGCTGTTGAGAATTTTTCATTCCACCGGTGGTCCACGAAAGTAACCACGCCGAGTACCGGCAATGCAACGCCTTTGATCGGGCTCACCGGATTGGTGAAGTCATTCTTGATCCCAACATCAACAGGAGCATCATTCATGTAGTTCTGAATGCCTTGTCCATAGACGACCTGGCCACGGAAAACATCACTTTTGGTAAAATTGACATTGGTGCTCAGGTTAAGTCCCCAACCCAATGCCTTTCCACTGAAGTCGGTGACGCCTTTGTTCTGGTCAATCCACTCGATGCGCCGCAGAATGCCGGCTAACTCTACATACCCAAAACCGGTAGCCTTATGATATTCCGCTGATAAGTCGGGAAGCGCAAATCTTGGCTTGACACCTGTGAGTTCGATTCTGTTTGCATAGACGCCCTGATCAGCGCTTGCACCCGGTCGTTCCAGCGCAATGGTCAGCCGGGTGTCGCCCTGGATTGGCATGTACCGGAACTGAACGTTACGGAAGAATACCATTCCGCTCGGCCCCCAGTATTCTACTGTATTGGGAAACACATCGATATCCATAAACGGGCTCCAGTATTGTCCCACACCGAATTTTCCAAGCTCGGCATAGGCGTGACGGAGACGTATGGTGGTTTGACCTGCGTCTACGCCTGTGCCGAACATTTCAAATTCAAAGTGTGTCTTTAGTTCTCCCAGCGGGGTTTCAAAATAGTTCTTCACCCCAAAGCGCGTCTGGCGAACGCTCATGTAAGTGTTGCCATCCGTGCCAAACTCATTCTTATAAGAGGGAAGTTTGGTGGGACGCATGACATCAAACCAGTTGGGATCCACCTGGTTGAAATTATATCCCATGTCCATCATGATAAACCCATAGAGGTCCATGGTCTTCTTCTTTTCCTGATCCTGGGCTGTAGCGGGACTGAGGGAGACAGCGAATACGATCATTAGTAACAGTTTCTTTAGGTCTTCGAAAAGGTTCATGAGAAATCCTGTTAGTATTCGTAATACAGTTTCTGAATCTCATCGAGTTTCCGAGGCTTCAGCAAGGCAACTGAAAGAAGAATTCTTGCTTTCTGCGGGTTGAGGTCATAAGAAGCAACCAATCCCAGTTTATCATCATCCACCTCAACATTCCGCCCGACATTTCCGGTGGCCACGCGCGTACTCCTGACAACAACTACTCCTTTCTTGCTTGCCCGGGCACAGGCATCAAGTCCCGCTTTGTTCATATTACCGTTGCCAACACCTGCAATTACGATTCCTTTGGCGCCGTGTTCCACGCTGGCGTCAATCAAGTCGGCAGGCATGTCCACATCAGCGTAAATAATATCAACCCTTGGAAGTGTGGTTACACCATCGACTGAGAACTCGCTCTGGGAGCCAAACTTGTTGTGTGGGTAACGATAGTACTCATTTACGCCATAAGCGGAAGTTCCGATCAGACCGCGGAGGGGAGACATGAAAGTCTGCACAGCCGTTGTGCTCACTTTTACCAGTGTCTGGGCCGAGTGAATCCAGTCATTCATAACCAGCAAAACGCCATGGCCTTTCGCCTTGGGGTCTGCGGCCACAGCGACAGCGTTATACAAATTGAGCGGACCATCTGCACTAACAGCGGTGGAAGGCCTCATGGAGCCCACCAGTACTACGGGCTTATCCGTCTTAACCACCAGATTGAGAAAGTAAGCTGTCTCTTCCATGGTGTCTGTACCATGCGTGATGACGATGCCATCGACATCCTTGCCGGCAGCCAGCTCGGCGATTCGCTTGGCCAGTTGAAGCATGATGGCAAAGCTCATATCTTGGGATCCCACGTTGGAGATTTGCTCGCCTTTGATATTGGCCAGTTTCTTGATGTCGGGAACGGCATTGACCATTGCATCGATGGTAACTTGTCCTGATGTGTAACCCGCTTGTGTTCCCGAAGCGGCAGCGCCGGCAATGGTGCCACCCGTCGCGAGGATTACAACATTAGGAAGTTGTTTGTTTTGGGAAGTCGTCTGGGCCAGTGATGGAGATGCCAAAATCAGCGTCATCAATCCTGCCAAGATGAGACGAACGATACCTTTGTGGATTTGTGTGTTAGTTTTCATACTCGTTTTCCTGGGTGTTTCATTTAATGTTATTTCTTCTGACCGGTCATTGTGGCCGGATCCATTAACTTCTTGATCTGTTCCTCCGTCAGGAGTTTCTTCTCACGGATAAGTTCTATGATGCCCTTGTTGGTTCGTAGTGCCTCGGCTGCCAACTCGGTGGTTTTCTCATAACCCAGCACAGGGTTGAGGGCCGTTACCGTTCCGACGCTTTTTTCGATGTAATGGTTGAGAATGGCAGTGTTGGGAGTAATGCCTTCAATACATTGTTTCCTGAATAATGGCAGTGACTTGTAGAGCAATCCTTGTGATTCCATGATGGAAATGGCGATGACCGGTTCATAAGCATTGAGTTGCAACATTCCTGAATGGGCAGCCATGGAAACCGTAGCATCATTGCCCACTACTTTGAAACATACTTCATTCATCAATTCGGGCATGACAGGATTTACCTTGCCGGGCATGATGGAGGATCCGGGCTGCAAAGCGGGGAGGTTGATTTCAAACAGTCCGGTCCTTGGACCTGTCGTAAGCAGGATAAGATCACTGCTGATTTTGGACAAGGTGAGCGCATAACTCTTCAGCGCTGCAGAATACATTACAAATCCTTGCATGCTTGAAGTGGCTGCAATGAGGTCCTTGCTGAGCACCATAGGCTTGCCGGTAATTTTGGCCAGGTGAACAGCGACCTTTTCAGCGTACCCGGGAGTGGCGGTGATGCCAGTACCAATGGCGGTCGCCCCCATGTTCTGCTCATATAGGTAGGCTTCATTCTTTTTCAGCGAAGCAATCTCTGCATCGAGTTGATTGCCGAAAGCATGAAATTCCTGGCCCAACGTCATAGGCACGGCATCCTGGCCTTCAGTCCTCCCCATTTTTACAATGTCCTTGAACTCATCACCCTTTTTGTGAAAAGCCTGGGAAAGTCCTTCAGCTTCTTTGATGACCTTATCATTGTGCAGAAGGAGTGCAACCTTAATAGCGGTTGGGTATACATCATTGGTCGACTGCCCCATGTTCAGGTCGTCATGTGGTTCAACGAACTGGTACTCGCCCTTCTTGTGACCGCTCAACTCAAGGGCAATATTTGCCAGCACTTCATTGGCATTCATATTGGCAGAAGTACCTGCTCCCCCTTGATAGAGATCTACAAGGAATTGCTCGTGATATTTGCCATCCATTACGGCCTGACAAGCTTTCTCAATGGCGGCAAGTTTCTCTGGTTTCAATCTCCCGGATTCAGCGTTGGCACGGGCGGCGGCCAGCTTCACCATCGCAAAGGCCCTGACGTAATCAGGATAAAACCGGGTCGTGACGCCGCTCACCTGGAAGTTTTCCAGTGCGCGTGAAGTCTGTACGCCATAGTAAGCATCAGCGGGGACCTGCTTTTCACCCAGCAGGTCTTTTTCTGTTCGTGTCTGTGCGTTCAGGGAGAATGCTGAAACGACGACCAGGATCATTGTAAACTTGATTGAATAGTTCATAACGGGAATGTTTAAAGAAGAATCGATTGAAGAATGAGACCGGCAACCACCGATGCAATGGTGGTGACGATGCCGGGTAGCATGAAACTGTGGTTCAGTACAAATTTTCCTATTCGTGTTGTTCCGGTGCGGTCAAATTGAATGGCTGTAAGCAGGGTGGGATACCCGGGAACAAAGAAGTGCCCGTTGACTGCAGGAAATATCCCCACCAGGTAGGCAGCAGGCATGCCAAGTGAAAGGCCAAGTGGCATCATCGCCTTGGTAGTCGCTGCCTGGCTGAACAACATGATGCTGAGAATGAAGAGTCCCAGCGCAAAGGTCCATGGCTGACTTGCGACCAGTCCCCCTAAGGCATGCTGGATCACTTCATAGTTGTTGTTCATGAAAGTGCTGCTCATCCAAACTACACCGAAAACAGCAATGGTGGCCTGACCAGCGGAAGCAAACAGGGAAACTTTAGTCACCTGGTTCGCTGTGGTCTTTGCAAACAGGATAATAAAGCCTGTGGCAGCAAGCATAATCATCATAATCATGGAAGGCATTTGTACCTGGCCTGCTGAATTGACTGCAAAGCCGGGCTGAAATCCGGGATGCTCTGCAAAAGATGGCAGCAGTGCAGGGAAGAAACCAAGAGCAACCACAGCCAGAACAGCAAGACCGAAAATGATAACGGAAGAGACGGCTCCGGCACGCAATTCAGACGACTTGTCTTCTGAATCTTTTCCCATTTGAGCTGCAAAAGCAGGATCTTTCATCCGTTCCAGGAATTCAGGATCCTCATCCAGCTCTTTGCCACGCCTGAACACAAAAAGAACGCCAACGAGTACACCGATCAAAGTTGACGGGATGCAGATCAATAGGATATCACCTAATTTAATCCCGGCCGTGCCCAATACTGAAAGCAATGCCGCTGTCGCTGCCGACACGGGGCTGGCCGTGATTGCCATGTGTGCAGCGGTTACGCTCATGCTCATCGCCCTCTCCGGTCTGATCCTCTTTTTGATTGCGACTTCAGAGATGATGGGCATTATTGAATAGGAGATATGTGCTGTACCCGCAAAGAGGGTGAAGAAGTAAGTAACCACCGGCCCCAGGAAAGTGATCTGCGATGGCCGGCTCCGCAAAATCCGGGCAGCGATTTGCACGAGATATTCCATACCGCCGGCTGCCTGCAAAGCAGCAGCTGCGGTTACCACGCTGAGAATGATCAACATTACCTCAAGCGGCGGGTCTGACGGCTGCAGATCAAAAACAAATAGCAGTACCAGCAAACCGATCATGCCCATCACACCCAAGCCGATACCGGACATCCTAGCACCCATGAAGATGCAGAAGAGGATGACCAGGAGTTGAGCAGAGATAAGCATAGTTTCCATTTCTATTGGTTATGATTTTGTTCTGTAAATGGAATTTGGAGTCAGTCTTTGAAACTCGACGAATGAGGAGATAATGAGAGGAAGAGGTGATGCACTATTGCATCGAATAATGTTGGCGAACATAAAGACGATGATTTGACTAAACTCATCAATGCCAATTGGGGTGGTTTCAGCAAAGTAACACCATTTCATATTATTAGAAGTTTACGAACAGGAGACGTTCCGTCTTTTCTAATAATTCATATTACTATAAAGTGTAAGTGTCGAGGCTCATTACAGCCTCAACCTTACTCTTTATTGTTCAGTGTAATTTCAACGCCACAGGTAAGGCCAAGTTGTGTAGCTGTTGATGATGTTGTGGCACCGCTTCCACAGCCGGAAGTTCCGCAACCGACCCCCAGTCCAAGACTTTGGATCGGAATCATCAACTGCGACTGGAGCAGTAAGCCCACACGATCACTGACGCGATTCACCAATCCCAACTTTCCGCCAACAGAAAATTTCCATTCTTCTGACAGATTTCGGCTGGGTGTGAAAATACCTGCCCCCAGCATAAAACCACCAAAAGGGGAAATTCTTGCAATGAGATCGGGACTGTGAGTCGTGCCTATCATAATATAGCTGGCGCTGCCATTGTAATCGCCGGACCTTCCTTCACCAGAATAATCCTTTACGTTATACGTGGTGCTTTGATGACTGTAAGTAAGATCAAATTTTAGCGTGCTTGACACCTGATAACTTAATATCCCCCCATAGTGGGGACCTGCGCGGATAACAAGATCTCCATAGTAACCGTACACCTTGTCCTGAAGTGTGTAGCCGCCAAAGGGAGTAAGCTTCAATGCCTGACCCTCGGATGAAAAGTGAAGCAGAGCAAGCAGTATCGTAATGGCGATAACTCGAATGGTTAATTTCATGTTTCAATCGAATTTGATTGCTTTGTCTTTCACTTTGGAACAAAATTGCGCTTATTCCAGTGCATGCGAGATGACCGATATCATCCTTCGGTGCTTTCAAATTCACTTAAATTGCACTTCAACAATGCTAAAATATGAAGGCGCTGTGTACTGTGATAGTAGTTGTGTTTGGTCTGATCGCGACCTCACATGCTCAGGTTTATTCTGACAAGATTGTAGGGAAGAAGAACACAGCACTGGCCGACAGCATCAAATCAAAGGAATATCCATTTGTCCTGCCTATCTGGGGTGCAAAGGCAGCCAAGCTCGGATTTGATCTTCCGTATTCGGCGGGCATGAGTGTACAATATGTATGGCAGGAATCAGATCTGATCATCGACAACCTCCAAGTGGGATTCAACAATGGACCCAAGACCAACATGGATCAGATTATTCGTTTCAACAATGCACGCTCAACAGCCAGCGGTGTAAATTTCAGACCTGACATTTGGCTTTTTCCATTTCTAAATGTTTATGGCCTCTTTGCAAAGGCCCAGCCCTCCACTGCCGTTGATTATGGTATTTGGGTGCCGGATGGTTCAGGTACATGGAAACAAGTAGTTGCCCTGAACTCGAAAGCTAACTTTGATGCGACTACGGTTGGATTTGGGTTGACTCCCACCATCGGCGTAGGAGGAGGCTGGCTAGCGTTGGATATGAACTTCGCCTGGTCCAGCATTGCGGCCTTAAAAGATCCTGCTTACACTTTCATCTTCGGTCCAAGGATGGGAAAAACATTCCGTTTTCATAAACACCCGGAACGCAATATTGCTCTCTGGGCCGGGGGCTTCCGGTTGAAATTGAACTCCGGGACAGAAGGATCAATTAACGTAAGTGATGTACTGCCGATTGATCAACTGCAAGCTCAACTGGCGCAAGGATATCAGAAGGTGGGAGATGCACAGGCATCAGTGGATACATGGTGGGCAGGTCTCACTCCTTTGGAACAGACCAATCCGGTAAACAAAGCCAGGTACGAAACCGCCAACCAGGCCCTGGCCAAGGCGGGCTCCTTTCTGAATTCCGCATCGGCGGCTGTTGACAAGGCCAGCCAGGGCACCGTGCAGTACTCCCTAGACAAGCGACCCAAAGACATGTGGAATTTCGTTGTGGGTACTCAGTTCCAGTATAACAAACACGTCATGCTGAGGGTAGAGTACGGTTTCATGGGGTCTCGCACTCAACTGATCACCGGCCTGCAGTACCGGTTCGGATTGTAAGCTTCGGCAGGAAATGAGAAAGTACTTTCTGATTTCGCTTCTTTTATTGGGTGCTCATCTCTGCAATGGCCAGGTGCTCATTTCATTGCTGCTCGGCGACAAGATCAACTCCGGCAAAATTGAATTTGGTCTTGAAGGCGGAGCCAATTTCATGAGCATGAAAGGAATCTCACCCTCCACCTCTGATACCGGGTTTAACCTCGGATTCTATTTTGATTTCAATACCAAGACCAACTGGATGTTCCATACGGGAGTGATTGTAAAATCGCCAATGGGCGTCACCGGGATCACGCCCTACTCGCTAAACAATCCTGATCTGGATAATCAATTCGCCGGTGGAAATGTGCAGCGTAACCTGCGCTATTTTAATGTTCCATTCCTTGCGAAGTATAATTTCAGGAATCATTTCTACGCCGAGGGCGGCATCATGCTTGGGCTTCTCTACAAAGCTTTCGACCAGTTCTCAAACACAGTTAATGGAAATGAACTGACCTATAAAGTGGATATATTGGACCAGTTTCACCGGTTGGATGCGGGAGGTGTTGTGGGAATTGGTTACCGGCTAATGAAAGGTCACGGCATGAATATTACGGCGAGATACTACTACGGATTTGCGGATATCAACAAATCAGCAACGCAGCCCGCACAATATAACCGGTCGCTTTACCTGGTAGTGGGGATACCGGTCGGCAAGGGTAAATCAGAGGAACGCCGGAATGCAAAGCCGTAATTGAACCATTCTAATCAGTTATGATGTCAAAGGTCGCTGACATATTTCCGGTTACATCGTGGATTAGGGAGTACAACCTGGGTCTGGCCCGCTGGGATTTGGTGGCAGGAATAACTCTTGCATCTTTTGTGTTGCCGGAAAGCATGGCTTATGCTTCACTTGCCGGGTTGCCAGGTCAATACGGAATTTACTGCTGCATTGGCGGATGTTTCCTTTTTGCTTTACTCACACAGGCCAAACAGGTGGCTGTAGGCCCCACGTCTGCTATTTCTCTGATGGTGGGATCTACAGTTGCACTCTTGTCGGAGGGTGATCACCAGCGATGGATTGCAATCGCTTCATTGTCGGCACTCGTTGTGTTTGCTCTTTGTTTGACAGCCTACCTGTTGAAGCTCAGCAGCCTGGTAAGTTTCATAAGTGAGAACATACTGCTCGGATTCAAAACAGGAGCAGCACTAAGCATTGCTGTTACGCAGCTACCCAAACTTTTCGGAGTTGAAGGAGGGGGAAGGAATTTCTTTGAAAGGGTGGAAAACCTCTTCCTGCATTTGCCGGAAACGGATATGACGATTTTTCTCTTCGGTGTGTCTGCACTTGCCTTATTGTTACTAGGAAATAAATTCTTCCCCGGTCGTCCCGTTTCCCTGGTCGTGGTGGCGCTTTCCATCCTGGCGGTAACGTTTTTCAAAGAACCCTTCAGCAGCCTCCACTTGACCGGGAATATTCCGGAGGGGCTACCCACTATTGGAAGGCCCTCCTTGCGCTTTACTGATGTAGACGGAATTCTGGGACTCGCCCTTGGTGTGTTCCTGATGGGATACATCGAGACCATGGCCGTTGCCAGGACATTTGGAGAGAAAAACAACTATCGCGTCGACCCCAGACAGGAACTCTTGTCTCTTGGTGCCGCTAATCTTGCATCTGCAGTAGTTGGCGGCTACCCGGTATCGGGCGGAATGTCGCAGTCGACAGTCAATGACAAGGCCGGTGCCAGGACCCCCATGGCGCTAATTATCTGCAGCATCACGCTATGTATTCTCTTGCTGTTTCTCACAGGTTGGCTCCAGAACCTGCCCGAAGTAATCCTGGCTGTTGTTGTACTCGACGCCATCACCGGACTGATAAAGTTGAAGGAATTGAAGAGGCTTTATACGCTTAGCCGCAGCGAGTTTTTCATCGCATTGTTGGCCATTGTAGGTGTACTCACTTTCGGCATCCTGAAAGGTGTGCTGATTGCTGCCATCGCATCAATCGTTTATCTCATTGCCAGGACCTCGTCCCCCGTAGTCTCTGTATTGGGTCGCGTTCCGGGTACTTACCAGTACTCTGATATTCAGCGACATCCGGATAACGAGGAAATTCCCCATTGTAGAATTGTACGAGTCGAATCATCCATCCTCTATTTTAATCAGGAATATGTTCATGAGCGTGTGACAGATGCCGCAAATGGGGTGAAGGATCTCAGACTCCTCATCTTGGATTTGTCGGCAAGCCCCTGGGTGGATGTGTCCGCCTCAAGGATGCTGATAAAACTTCAAATGGAGCAGCGCGCACGTGGGGTGGATGTTCGGATTGTAAACGCGCTATCAGGTGTTAGGGAACTCCTTAGAAAACAAGGGATGGAAGAATCCATCGGACACATCAGCAGAAGGGTGAGCATTGACCAACTGGTGAAGGAGTACTTCGATTCCAACCCTTTTGTGGCTGATAAAAGTCATAATTGACCCAATCCTCTTTTCTATTTAATAACTTTCGCGACTAAAGATACCCCCTATATGAGAAAGGCATTTTGGTCAGCCCTGTTCCTTTTGGCAGCGGCAGGTTGCAGTAAAAAGGAAGCTGCGGTCTTGCCTCCAGCGAAAGTTACAGTGGTGAAGGCCGTTGAGAAGGACGTACCCCTTTATGAAGACTTTATAGCCCAGGTATACGGCCAGTCCGATGTGGAAATCCGTTCGCGGGTGGAAGGCTGGGTGACAGGTGTTCATTTCCAGGAAGGATCGGCCGTAAAGAAGGGTCAACTGCTGTACACGATTGACGACATACAATACAAAGCCAATGTGGATCGTCAGGCCAGTGAATTAGCCAGGGCCAGCGCGGAGATGGTCAGAGCGCAAAATGAATTGAGCCGCGTTAAGCCTTTGACTGAAGCCAATGCCTTGAGCAAAAAGGACCTTGACAATGCCATCGCCTCCTATGATGCGGCCAAGGCACAAGTCAAAGCCTATGAGGCCTCTCTTGAAAATGCAAAAATTGAGTATGGTTATACCAGGGTTTATGCTCCTTTCGATGGAGTAATCGGCATTTCGAACGCCAGAGTTGGAGACTATGTAAAAGGGGCCGGCAATACCTCTGTTCTCTCTACGATGTCAAGCATCTCATCAGTGCGGGTTCGCTTTCAGTTGAGTGAGCGCGAATACTTGCGGGTGGCCAAAATGTCATCCGAGGAGTTGAAAAACATAAGAAAAGTACAGCTCATTCTGGCTGACGACTCGCTTTATCCGGAAACGGGAGAAGTAAATTTTGCGGATCGTCAAATCGATCCCAAGACCGGAACCTTAACTATTGAAGCCTCCTTTCCGAATACAAATGGTTTGTTGCGCCCCGGCCTTTTCGTGAGAGTCAGGGTATTGATGGCCACAGTGAAGAACGCGGTGTTAATTCCGCAACGTTCCGTGTTTCAGTTACAGAGCTTGTATCAGGTATTTACCATAACGGATTCCAGCACGCTAAAAGTTTCGGTGGTTAAGATGGGAGCCAAGTCTGGCGATGGATGGATTGTCACAGAAGGATTGAAGGCAGGTGATAAGGTAGCCATCGTTGGAAATGCAGGTCTGTCTGCCAAATCCAAGATCGAAGAGATCGTTCAAGAGTGGCCTGAGAACTCCACTGAGAAGAAGTGATAGCTCCATAGATCCACAAGAATTTTATGAGTGAGTTTTTTATACGCCGCCCCATCGTTGCGATGGTAATCTCGATCCTGATGATCATCATCGGATTGATCACCTTGTCCGGCATCCCGATCTCCAAGTACCCTGACATCACGCCCCCTATGATTCAGGTGACCACCACATTCAACGGCGCGAATGCCGTTAACGTAGAGCAAGCGGTGGCGACCCCCATCGAGCAGCAGGTCAACGGTGTGGAGAACATGCTGTACATGAAGTCCATCAACGCAGCCGACGGTTCCTTGACACTGCAGGTAAGCTTTGAGGTGGGCACTGATCTAGACAATGCGAACATGCTGACGCAAAACCGTGTGTCGCAGGCCAACGCCAAAATGCCCATTGAAGTGAAAAACTTCGGCGTTACAACGAAGAAGTCGCTGGTATTCCCGCTGATGCTGGTATCGCTTTCTTCGCCGAACGAAACCTATGACGCGCTGTTCCTGAACAACTATGCCAATATCAATATTGTTGACCAGCTGGCACGTTTGAAAGGGGTTGGTAACGTCATGTTGTTTGGTGGCGCCGACTATGCCATGCGTGTCTGGCTCAAGCCGGATCAGCTTTCGAAGCTGGATCTCACCGTGAATGACGTGGTGAACGCAGTCAAGAAGCAAAATGCAATTTCTCCGGGCGGTAAATTCGGCGCACCTCCGACCCCTGCGGGCGTACAGAATACCTATAGCGTCGTTTTGCAGGAGCGCCTAATTACCGAAGAGGAATTCGGCAACATCATTGTGAAATCTGATCCGTCCGGAGCTTTGGTCAGACTTAAAGACGTCGCTCGTCTGGAGTTGGGCATGGAGAATTACAACTCCTACAGCCGCTTGAACAACAAACCTGCGTCCACCATTGTGGTGTACCAGATGCCGGGATCCAATGCATTGGATGTTGCAGACAAGGTTCAGCAGACGATGCTTGAGCTAAAAGACAGATTCCCTGAAGATCTCAAGTATGATATTTCACTCAACACCACCAGGGCCATCTCTGTCGGTATTGAAGAAATTGTACATACCCTTTTCGAAGCGGTGGCATTGGTTATTCTTGTGGTATTTATTTTTCTCCAGGACTGGAGGGCGACCCTGATCCCCCTGCTTACCGTTCCGGTATCCCTCATCGGAACGTTTATCATTTTCCCCTTGCTCGGCTTCTCCGTAAACGTATTGTCACTTCTTGGTTTGGTGCTTGCCATTGGCCTTGTTGTGGATGACGCCATTGTGGTTGTTGAAGCCGTGATGCATAATCTTGAACACGGGATGAATCCGAAAGAAGCCACAAGCAAGGCAATGAAGGAAGTGGGAGGGCCTGTTGTGGCCATCGCCCTGATATTGGCTGCGGTTTTTGTGCCGGTGGCATTTGCCGGTGGAATCACGGGCCGACTGTATCAGCAGTTTGCCATTACCATCGCGATCTCCGTGCTGTTCTCAGCATTCAATGCGTTGACACTCAGCCCCGCGTTGAGCGCGCTTATTTTGAAACCAAAGAAAGAATCAAAAGGTTGGCTCCAGCGATTCTTTGATGCGTTCAACAGGGCGTTTGACAAGTTCACCCTCGGTTATACAGGTGTGGCGGGTATTGTTGCCCGAAAGGCCGTGCGATCACTCATTATTATTGCAGTAGTGGGTGTGTTTGTGGTCTTATTGGGAAAAAGAATACCGGGTGGATTCGTACCCGAAGAAGACGAAGGATACTACCTGATCAACGTGCAGTTACCTGATGCTGCTTCTCTCGAGCGCACCGACGAAGTGGCCAAAAAGGTGGAGAAGATCGTCACTTCGACTGAAGGCGTTCAATATACCACAGTCGTTCTTGGCTACAGCTTGCTGACGCAATCATTCTCACCCAACAATGCATTTGTATTTGTTTCATTGAAGCCATGGGACGAGCGGGAAGGATTTACAGCCAAGCAGCTTATTCAAATGACAAACATTGCTTTCCGAAGGGAAGTGAATGAAGCGACAGCAATCGCATTTGCTCCGCCGCCCATCGAAGGTCTTGGAACCTCTGCCGGTTTTACCATGCAGCTGCAGGACATGTCGGGTCAGACTCCTCAGTACCTGGATGAGCAGACAAAGACCTTTATCGCAGCTGCAAGGCAAAGACCGGAGATCGGCAATATCTTCTCCCTGTATCGTTCAAATGTCCCGATGAAAAAGATCATCGTTGACTACGACAAAGCTGAAAAGCTGAATATCGACATGTCGGAGATCAACAGTACAATATCAACTTACCTGGGCAGTAACTATGTAAATGACTTCAACCGCTTTGGACGTCAGTACAAGGTTTTCGTGCAGGCCGAGGCAGAAGACAGACTTAAGCCTTCGGACATCTCAAGATTTTATGTAAGAACCAGAACTGGTGATGTGGTGCCGCTGGTTACGCTGGTCACCGTGGAGGATATAAGCGGACCATCTTACACGAACAGGTTCAATATGTACCGCTCCGCAGAAATTTCCGGAGCACCAGCCCCCGGCATCAGCTCTTCTGCTGCGTTAAGCGCTCTTGAAGAAGTGGCTGCTCAGGCACTTCCCAAGTCCATGGGAATAGCCTGGAGCAATATGTCTTACCAGGAGAAAGCGGCAGAAGGTACCGGTGGTGTCATGTTCCTCATGGCGCTGGTGTTTGTGTTCCTCATTCTTGCAGCGCAATACGAAAGCTGGACCCTCCCGTTCAGTGTCTTGCTCGGCGTGCCGGCAGCGGTGTTTGGTGCCTTCTTTGGCTTGTGGTTTGGAGGCCTTTGGAGCCCGAGTTATGTGAACAATGTCTTCGCACAGATTGGCCTCGTTATGCTCATCGGGCTGAATTCGAAGAATGCCATCCTGATCGTTGAGTTTGCCAAGATGACTCATGAGCAGGGCAAAGGACTTCTGGAATCTGCACTGGAGGCGGCCAAGCTCCGTCTTCGTCCGATCCTGATGACATCATTTGCCTTCCTCCTCGGCGTGGTTCCTCTGCTGACAGCAAAGGGTGCGGGAGCTGAAGCCAGAAAAGTAATGGGTATGGCTGTATTCAGCGGAACGCTCATCGCCACTATCATTGGTGTGATCGTGGTTCCGGCCCTGTTTGTATTGATTGAGAGTATCGGAAAAAAGAAGTCGGACGGTCAGGCTTCAACAACAGTAAGCGGACACTGATATGAAGAAGATAATCGTTAGCCTCTTTGCATTGTTCGCAGTCGCCTGTGTGGGACCCAAGTATTCGCGGCCTGAGGTGAAGGCGCCCGGAGAATATACACAGTCACCTGCCAAATCAGATTCCATCACAGATATGAAGTGGTGGGATGTTTTTCAGGATACTGTGCTCCAGGGCCTCATCAAGACCAGCCTGACGAATAACCGGGATCTGCTCGCTGCGATGTCCAGGGTGGATCAATCACGTGCAGTTTTGGGTTACAACAAAGCCAATTTGGGCCCTACCATCGACTATAATCTCAGGGCCAGGGCAACAGACTTTGGTGCTACGGGTGAGTCTGCGACCGTTGCATTTCCCACCAATTCTTATGCTGCCCTCGGTATGCTCAACTGGGAGATTGATATCTGGGGAAGGTTACGGCATGCCAACCGTGCTGCTTATGCTGAAATGATGGCCTCCGATGAAGACCGCAAATCGATCTACATAAGCCTTATTGCCATGGTCGCGGATCAATATTTCAGTCTGAGGGGAACGGATGAGCGATTGCTTTTGGCGAGGAAAACCCTTGAGTCCAGAAGGGAGTACGCCAGGATTTTGGCACTCAGATTTGAGAAAGGTGAAGTCTCTGAGCTGGATAAACTGCAGGCCGATCAGGTGGCCTTTGCTGCGGAAGCCCAGGTGTACAATCTGGAACGGCAGCAAATTGTAATTGAAAACTCGTTGAATGTACTGCTTGGCCGCAATGGTCAGCCTATAAAGCGGGGACTCGATAATGAGTCGCAGATCATGCCGGTGGACATTCCTCAGGGTCTGCCATCTCAATTGCTGGAGAGACGTCCCGACATTCGCTACTCGGAACAGAAGCTGATTGCACAGACTGAACGTGTTGGAACAGCCGTGGCAGTTCGCTTCCCCATGCTCAGCTTAACCGGATTTCTCGGAATTGCCAGTCCCGAACTAAGCACCATTGGCAACAGTGATGCTTTCGTGGGATCCATCACCGGTCAATTGGCTGGCCCTATCTTCCATTTCAATCAGAACAGAAGAAGGGTGGAGGTAGAACGTGAAGGTGCCAAACAGGCGGCCTTTCAGTACGAGCAAACGGTGTTGAATGCCTTTGCAGAAGTTGAGAATTCACTGGCGGGAATAAGAACTTATCGCAGCGAGTATCAGGCGCTGAGCGGTCAGGTAAACGCAACCGCTAAAACGCTTGACCTTTCAAAACAGCTGTATGACAATGGTTACACTTCATTCTTGCAAGTACTCGATGCAGAAAGACAATATTATGATGCGCAATACCAGAAATCGCTTGCGCTTCAAAACCACCTGACATCAACGGTGAATCTCTATAAGGCGTTGGGTGGCGGCTGGTAAGGTTCACAAGGGATAAAAGAAAATGACCTGCGATTGGCAGGTCATTTTGTTTATAAGGATTAGCTTCTGACTATTTGTTATCCAATTCTCCGATAAATGGAATGTTATCAAGAATGGAAGCGCGGATCACGCTGAGCAGGTAGCCTTCAAGTTGGTAGAACTGGGCAGCTGGTTTTACACCGGAACCTTTCTTGATGATGCCGTAGTATTTCACAATAAGCTTGTCGGTCTTCTCCTGAAGAGATTGTATTTCCTTGATGATGCCATCCATCTGTGCATCGTCCATGCTGTTGTAGCTGGAAGCATATTTTTCAAGAAGTTCAATTCTCTTCTTACCCAACGCTTTTCGTTCTGTTTCGTAAGCGTCGTAATTCTTCCAGAAAGCGTCGGCCTGTGCTCCTTCCAGTTTGATAAAGCCTGCTACGATTTCCTTCTTCTGTTTGCCTAATACAGACTGGATGATATCGACATCCTCCTTGTTGCTTTGCGCAAAGACTCCCAGACTGAGGAGGACGGCGCTGCAAATCATCACTAGTTTTTTCATGTGTTTTAAAATTAAGGTGTTATAGAATTAGGGTGCAATTTTATTCAATTCGCGGCTAAAATGCCTGATCAATGTCAGAATGTTTCGCCCACGGCAAAGTAAAACCCCTTTGAGCCGTTTTGCCCAAATGCCATATCCATGGCGATATTCAGGCGGCCAGACCGGTTGAGGGTGATACGCGCCCCAAAGCCTGCCGCAGGTCGAAGTGCCTCAAAAAGAGGCAGTTTAGGTGAAACAACACTGCCGCTAATATCACTTACAGAATTTCGTGATGTAGTGGTAACATTGGCAAAAAGCACGCCTCCAAAAAGGCCATTCTTCGTTACGGGAAAGCGATACTCACTCTCCAGTGTAACCCATGAAGGACCCCTGAACCGGCCCGCTACGTATCCCCGCCCGATACGGTTCCTCATGTCATAGCCGCTAGCCGGCAAGTCGAGATAGGGAATCACCCCTGACGTTATTATTTGTGCAATTCCCCAGAATCCGATCAGATGTCGGGGTATAGTTTTGGACAGAGGAACGTAGTGCCTGATTTCTGCGTAGAGTTGCTCACTGTCTGCTGCACTGCCAAAGAATTTTGTGTTGGTACGGTATGCAAGCTGCGCATAGGTTCCACTGTAAGGACTCACCACATGGTCGCGGCTGTCATATAGAATATTAAGACTGGTTCCGACAGTGCTGTAAGCCGTGGGGTCGATTCCATAGTGTGTGGAGTAGTAATAATGACTGGTGATCACCGGATTCGGCGAAGTAAGATCCAGATTGAGATCCTGGATGTTGGAGTGGCGATCAAAGTGAAGGCCTATTCCTACGAACAGGCTTTTCGCAATTTCTTTCAGAGGGGTTATGTGCACGCGAACCTGGCTGAAAGTCATGGGTTGAGCGCCGCTGATGCCTTGCGCCGCAACACCTCCCAGGGTCCAGTCCTCCTGGATGGGCTGCTGATAGTCGCTGCCCAATCCCCAGGTGCTCTCTGAGAATTTGCTGTAACGGATATCGGTAAGGATTTCCCATGAATTGCCGGGAAGCATCACGGTTCCCTTTATCGTGGCTATGAATTGTTTCTTCGTGGTAAACAATGCTGAGGCGCTGATGCTGGAGATATTCGTGTCCTCTGGTTTACCTAGAAATATGGCGCCTGTTCCGGCGAGCCCATAAAACGCACCCAGGCTTGGGTTGGAGCCCACAGCCGGCACGATCATGAACATGAGTTTCCCTTTTTCAGGGGCCGGATTACTTACAGCAGAATCGGATTTGCCCCTCATCTCCGAGAAGACTTTGCGAAGATCTGTCATGTCAAAATATCCCGGATTTTTGGACACATCTTCCGCCTGGGCGAATGCGGTAACGGAAAGTGAAAGAAAATTTCCTAACAGCAGGCAAGCCACAATCAGTTTATAGCTGCCCAAAGAAATTAGATTCAAATTGCCGGCTGCACCGTATCGATTATTTTTCGCCCGCATAAAAGAAAAGACCGGCTTTCACCGGTCTTCCTATTTTTGTTTTGTCAGTTACTTGACCAGTTGAGAAGGGCTGGGGGCGCGTTTATAGCCGATGGATTTTGATTTCAAACTCTTGTAGAAAAAGAGACGAATAAGTGATCCATCCTGGAGCTCGACAAGGGCGCTCATACCGTCAGTTACAACCCTGTCTTCAGGCTTGAGGCGATTATCTGCACCCTGAAAAGCTGCGGTGGCTTTCTTATCAAAAGCTGCCCATGTTCCGTCTGCCTTCTGGATCATCAGGTTTCCGGCAAGTGAGCCTGACTTGATATCGACCTTGCCCATGAAACAATCGGAATAATCTCCGTTACGGATGCTGATGATGATGTCATTTGTACCGTCAGGAACAGGGTTGGCGCCGCGGTCTTTAAAAAGGGAATACCATTCTTTAAAGCAGTTGCCCGCAGGTGCTGTCTGTCCAAAGGCGCTGGAAACGATAAAAACCAGAACAATCAGGAAGGTAGCTTTCTTCATAATTAGGTGTTTTTGCGAGTTCAATTTAGCAATAATCCCTTTCAAGAGCATCCTTTTTGCTCATTTTAGCCCGCAACAAACCGGTATCCCACACCCTTGATGGTAATGATTTCCACGTCTGCGTCCTCCTTCAGGTACTCCCTAAGGCGGGTGATGTAGACGTCAAGGTTGCGCGAATTGAAGAATGAGTCGTCCCCCCACACTTTCAGAAGAATATCCTTCCGCTGTACAACCGTATTTTTCTGGTCAGCCAATAGACTAAGAAGTACCGCCTCACGGTGGGACAACTTCCGGACCTGATCTCCATTTTTCAGCTCATACCGGTTGGGATAAAATGTGTATTTCCCCAAGGCAATGCCTTCAACATTCTTTCCAGTAGTTTCCTTTCGGGTTATGCTGAGGAGGTTGTTGATTCTTACGATGAGCTCCTCCATGCTGAATGGCTTCCGCAGATAATCATTGCCGCCGGATTCAAATCCTTTTACAACATCTTCCGTTTGTGTTTTGGCGGTCACAAATATGATGGGAAGGGCAGGAGCCTTGGCCCGTAGTTCCGTAGCGATGGCATACCCGTCACGCTGGGGCAACATGATGTCCAACACGCAAATGTCCGGCTTCCATTCATCGAAAACAGGCACGGCCTCGGCCCCGTTGTCCACCATCCTCACAACAAAGTTTCTCCTCTCCAGTGTCTCCTTGACAATTCGCCCCAGGAACGGTTCGTCTTCCACATACAGAATTCTCACGCCAGACATGTCAGGATTTTTTCGGCAATTGAATAATGAACTGACTACCCCTACCTGGCTCACTATCCACTTTGATCGAGCCGCCATGAGCTTTTATCACGCTGTCTGCATAACTGAGCCCAAGTCCATGCCCTTTCACATTATGAACATCGCCCGTTGGCATCCGGAAGAACTTTTCGAATATCTTCTTATGAAACTCCTTTGAGATGCCAATCCCCTTGTCGGAAACAGATAATTCCAGGTGATCGTCGTTGTCCTTTAATAGTATGGTTACGTCGGGAGCACCCGGACTGTACTTGAGGGCATTATCCAGGAGATTGAAGATCACACTGGTCAGGTGGATCAGACTTCCCTGCACGGTAAAGTCGTTGCCGGTCGTTTCAAATGAAACCTTGGCTTTCCGTTTGGTGGTGACCAGTTTCATCGAGTTGAGAACATGGGCTATGACCTCATTCATCCGAACGGTCTCAACGTTATTTTTGATGCCGTGCTCGTCCAGGATGGCGCTCGTCAACACTTTGTCGGTAAGAAGGGTAAGCCGTCCAAGTTCCTGACGCGCCATGTCGATGTATTCGGACGATACGTTTTCATCCATTCCCTTGAACTCTTTTAATGCCTCAAGAGCGACACTCACGGTTGCAATAGGCGTCTTGAGTTCATGGGTCACATTGCTGATGAAATCATTCTTCAAGGTCATCAGCCTCTGTTGTGCCTTCATACTTTGATACAGCAGGAGGAACGACATCACCGTCAGGGCGGTCAGGAATACCGAGAAGAGAATCTGAGGAGCGATCTTCCTCAGAATGGGAAGGGATACGTTGTCGAAGGTGGCCACATAGGAATTGGCAGGCATGACCGGGACCCATTCTGTGCGGATGTCGAAATGGAAATCTTCCGGTGGTGGCATTTTCTTCCCCGCCAAATGAATGATCCTGAAGGGTAAATCAATCCCGGCATCGCTGAGGGCTTTTTTGTATCGGGACTGGATGTCGGACCTCTTCAGCGAGTCGCCCTTCATCCGGATGACAAAAGCTTTTCCTTTCCCTGGCTCGCTGAAATTATTGACCAGTGGCCGGAAGAACACCGGCTTAAGTGAATCCATACGACCGTCAGAGGTGATAAATATCTGTATGTTATCAGATGACGGTGGCAATTTTCCTTCCTTCCCCACCACACGCCTGTGTACAATTTTAAAACTGTCCATCATGAGTTTCCGGGCAGTCACTGCTTGTGTTCCGCTGTCCGCGCCTTCCACAGGCCTGATGTTCTGCCGGATCAGGGAGTCCTGCATTTCCAGAAGCGTGGAGCGGTAAATGAAATTGGTCTCTCTTTTCAATAACATCAATTCATCCCTCATCGCGCTCCTGAGCCAAAATCCCTCCAGCACCATCAGCAGGGCAACGGTGGTGATCATCAGGGTAAGGATTATGGTATTGCGCTTCTTCAGGATGCTTCTTTAAGTCGTTCAGGTTCGACAAAACTAACGGCTTTTACTTCGCAGCCGTTCAGGCTTTAACATTAATTAACCTTTCATACAGCCCAATTAACCAGGCAGCGTATCAATCGGCCGTAGATTTACACTGGAATGATAAACATGATAATCAACAGACATATGAAACGCATTTTAATGATCATCGGCATATTGGTTTCGGTGGCCGCCGCCCGTGTAGTATGGGGTCAGAATACAGACGGCGTCATTAACTACGAAATGAAAGTGAACCTGCATCGCAGAATTCCTGCGGACCGTGAGTCCATGAAAGCCATGGTACCTGAATACCGCTCCACCAAACACCAGTTGTTTTTCAACGCCAATGAATCGATTTACAAGCCAGTGATTGAAGACGACGAAGAAGAGGCGTTCAACGGTACTGTCGGTGGCGGCGGAAATGTCCAGATCAGAATGCGCAACCCGAATGAGGAATTTTACACCAAGCCTTCTGAAATCACGGGATTGATCAAGCGCGAATTCTTCGGCAAGGATTACCTCATTCAGGATACGCTTAAGATCCGTCCCTGGAAATTCGGAACTGAGACCAAAGACATCCAGGGATACACCTGCAAGCAGGCCTATTATACAGATGAATCCCAGCCGGATCGCAAAATGGAAGTCACGGCATGGTACACAGACCAGCTGCGGGCAAACCTGGGCCCGGAACGCTATGGTTCACTTCCCGGCGCAGTA
Source organism: Bacteroidota bacterium (assembly GCA_018266395.1). Taxonomy (GTDB): domain Bacteria; phylum Bacteroidota; class Bacteroidia; order Cytophagales; family Cyclobacteriaceae; genus ELB16-189. The sequence goes on from JAFEAM010000002.1 coordinate 85,556, forward strand.
TTGGCCGTCGACATAAATAATGGTGAGCGGGTAATCGTAGCCCGCAGCATTGAATTCAGACCGCTGAAGAAAAACGAAATGAAAGTGCCCTCCTCAGGACAAAAAGTGTCGGAGAAGGAATTCCGCAAAATTGTGGATGAACAGATGAAGCAGATGGGCGGCCGTGGAGGAATGATCATCCGCAACTGACCCAATTTCAGTTCAAAGTTTCCTGGATTCAATGAACAACTTATTGAAAGCGTTCCTTATTGCAGGATTGCTTGCCATCAGCGTCAGTGCTGCTGCGCAGAAATCAGCCATACGGGGCACAGTGACCGACACGCTTGCTGCTCCCATGCCCTCATCGACAGTAATGTTGTTGAGCCAAAAAGACTCGTCACTGGTGAATTTTGGTGTGACGGATGCCAAAGGCTTCTTTGAGATCAAAAATGTGGCAAAGGGCAATTACCGGCTCAAGGTGACTTTTGTGGGGTATGCCCCGGCAGATCGATTGATTTCTACGGCGCAATTTGACGGCCCGGTTGTTGATGCCGGCAAGTTTGTGCTTCGCCCGGAGAACAGCCAGCTGGACGCCGTTGTGGTGCAGGGTGAGAAAGTTCCGGTTACCGTGAAACGGGACACCATTGAATATAACGCCACGGCTTTCAAGACCAGGCCGAATGCCAACGTGGAAGATCTGATCAAAAAGATGCCGGGGATGGAAGTCCAAACCGATGGAACCATCAAGGCCCAAGGAGAGGAAGTGACAAGGGTGATGGTGGATGGCAGGGAATTTTTCGGCAGGGATCCCAAGCTTGCCACCCGCAACCTTCCGGCCGACGCGGTGGAGAAAGTGCAGGTGTACGACAAGAAGTCGGATCAGGCGGTTTTCACGGGTATCGATGATGGTCAGCGTGAGAAGACCATCAACCTGGCGCTGAAGGAGGAAAAGAGAAAGGGTGCTTTTGGAAATGCAATGGCCGGAGCGGGTACCACGGATCGCTTTCAGGCCAAAGCCAGCATCAACAAGTTTGCCAAGGGAAAGCAGTTGTCATTCCTGGGAATGGGCAACAATGTAAACGAGCAGGGCTTCTCCATGGATGACTACATGAACTACTCCGGAGGCTCTCAACAAATGATGGGAGGCGGAGGAGGAGGTGTAAGGATACAACTGGATGGCAACAACCAGAACGGCGTGCCCCTCAATTTTGGCGGCAGACAAAACGGAATTCTGACGAGCTACGCAGGAGGGATAAACACCAATCAGGACATAGGTAACAACACTAAACTGGGCGGGAGTTATTTCTACAACCGGCTGGATCAGAATGTCAACAAAAACCTGGATCGCATCAATTATCTGCCTGCCGGGAATTACTATTTCAATCAGGTGAGTCGTCAATATAGCCTGAGCGATAATCACCGGGTTAACATGACACTCGATCACCGAATAGACTCTGCAAATTCCCTGAAGTTTACAGCAAGCGGCACATACACCACCACCAATCAGAATCTGCAAAGCATCAGCAAGACCACAACAGCAAATGGTCTTTTGCAGAACGACGGATTTCGCAACACAACCAGCAATGGGTCCAGCGGCAACTTCAATTCCACATTGCTGTGGCGCCATCGCTTTGCAAAGAAAGGCAGGACCTTCTCAGCTTTGCTTTCGGGAACCATCAGTCAGTCCAATACCGATGGCACGTTGCAATCGGTGAACCAGTATTACACCACGTCGGTTGAAAAGCAGGACATCGCCCAGACAAACAATCAGAAATCGGATAACCAGACATATGGCATCCAGGCTGCGTACACGGAGCCGCTTGGCAACCGCCAGTATCTGGAGCTCAATTATGCGATTCGCACAAACAGGAACCAGGTAGATAAGATGGTATACGACATGGTGAGTGGCGCTCCGGTGATGAACATGCAGTTGAGTAATTCATACCATAGCAATTATCTGTATAGCCGCCCCGGTGTGAACTTTCGCATGAACCGTCAGAAATTCAATTTCACGGTCGGCGCAAACTACCAGCGCACCGACCTGAAGGGAACGCTGGTGTTGCGCGACACCACCATCAACCGGGTGTTTGAAAATATCCTGCCGGTGGCCAGGTTCTACTACGACTTCTCCAACTTCAAGCACCTGCGATTTGATTATGAGACTTCCATGCAGGAACCCACTATTCAGCAACTGCAACCCGTGGTCGATAACAGTGATCCGCTTAATCTGTCGGTTGGCAATCCGAGCCTGAAGCCGTCGTATGCCCACAGTGTCCGGCTCAACTATACGCAGTTTGATCCCGGAAAAGGAGTGGGGCTCTTCGCTTTTGTCAATGCAAACTATACTACCAATGCCATTACCTACTCTCAGACGGTGAACGCGAAGCTCGTCCGTACTACGGTGCCGGTTAATGTGAAATACGGCATGCAGTTGTCGGGGAATTTCAATTTTGTTTTCCCGGTTCATAAGGGTGGGCGTTTCAGTCTGGGCCCCAATGTTTCCTATACGGAATCGATCAACCTGCTGAACCTTCAGGAAAACCTGGCCAGGCAGCAGAATACCGGAGGAACTGCGCGGTATGACTACAACCTGAGCGACATCCTGAATTTTGGTATGAGTACAAACCAGTCCTATTCCCACACGGAGTACAGTTTCAACACTGCTCAAAACCAGACTTACCTGAACTCCACGTATTCAGCAGAGGCGAACGTTACTTTCCTGAAAAGGAATTTCAACTTCAGTTCGTCGTTTGATTTCTACAGGTATCACAGCCAGACCACCGGCTTCGACCAGACCATACCGATCTTGAACCTGTCCTTGTCGCGGTTTGTGTTGAAGAACAAGGTGGGGGAAGTGAAGCTTGCTGTAGTCAATGCACTGGACAAGAGCCTGAGCGTGACACAGTCAGCGACGGCGAATTACCTTCAGCAGGAGACCACTAATAACCTCGGCAGATATTATATGGTGAGTTTCACCTACGTCCTAAATAAGCAACTCAACCCGATGGGGGGCGGACCCGGCCGGGGCGGTATGAGGATGATGATCCGGAATTGAGGGCGGAGAACTCATGACAGGCGCATATATTTGGGCATGCGCTTGTTGTTTTTCCTGTTTGTCCTGGTCATGAGTGATGCGGCCGCACAGATTCATTATCCCAAATTTGACGTTGCCGGGCATCGCGGCTGCCGCGGGCTGAGGCCGGAAAACTCCATTCCCGCATTTCTTCTCGCGCTGGACTCAGGGGTTACGACCCTTGAGATGGACGTGGTCGTAACCAAAGACCGTCAAATCATTTTGTCCCATGAGCCCTGGATGTCGCCGGAGATTTGCCTCGATCCATCCGGACAGGCGCTGACCAAAAAAGATGAGAAGAAGTACAACATCTACGGGATGACCTATGATGAAGTAAAATCCTGGGACTGTGGCTCAAAGGGATCGGAGCGTTTCCCACAGCAGGTGAAGATGAAAGTCTCCAAGCCGCTATTGCGGGATGTGGTGATGGCGGTGGAAGATCATATTAAAAATAAGTCCAGATATGAGGTAGATTATAGCATCGAGATTAAAAGCTCTCCGGACGGGGACGGCAAATTTCATCCCAAGCCGGAGGAGTATTCTGATCTCGTCTATCAGTTGCTGAATGATTACCTGCCCTGGGAGCGCGTAGTCATTCAGTCATTTGATTTCAGGGTATTACGGTACTGGCATGAGAAGTACCCGGATGTCCGTCTGTCGGCATTGGTTGAAAACTTCAAGACTGTGGACCAGAATCTGCAGGATCTAGGTTTTACGCCGGCCATTTACAGTCCCATGTATAAGCTCATCACCCGCGACGATGTAAAGCACATCCATGAGATTACGGTCCCTCTGTCACCGGCACAGAAGAAGGCAAAGAATGGAAATGGAAACGGCAAGTCGAAAAAGGTGAACAACCGCCTGCGTGTAATTCCGTGGACCGTCAACGATGAAAAGGAAATGGTTGCCCTGAAGGGAATGGGAGTGGACGGTTTTATCACCGATTACCCCGATCGTGCCAGGAAATACAAAATGACCCTGATGATCGTGCCGGCTCAGAAATAGATGGGTAGCAGATGACCTGTCTTTTACGCATGGTGTTATCTTGATTAAGTATTTGACTGAGGCAAGTCGAAATTGTCGCGTGCGCTTACCGAGCTTAAGGTGCGGTGGACGTGCACGAACGGCGCGGCGCAAACCGAGGCATGTGTGGTGGCAAGGCGGCTAGCAGCGGGGAGGTGCGCAGCGTTCGTGCTGCCTTTTCTTTTGGTTACTTTTCTTTGGGCAAGCAAAGAAAAGTGACAAACATCAAAGATATGATGAAGTCGACCAGAGACTTGTATCAAGACTTAGCGGGAACCTTTGAACCCTTTGCCGTCTTCAATTTCTTCTTCTCCTCATTCTGCTTCATCCTGTATTTCACCATAGCTGTGATCAGTTTTACCGGCACAGGTTCATCGGGAGGCAACTGCACGGTGCCGGCTGAGGTCTGATATTTCTTAAGCTGGTTCTTGTATTGCTCAATTACTGACTTACTACCCGGATAAAAACCGATGTGCTGATCCCACGCGGCAAAGTACACCAGCGGCCCATGGTATTTGAAGGCAGGCATCCCATAACTGATCGCTTCCTCCGCCCCTGGTGCCGCCTTTCGGATGACGGCCCGCAATTCCTTGAGGTACTTTCTCATCTTAGGTGATTGAAGGGCGATGTATTCATCAATGGAGGAGAAGTTTTGCATTTTCATGTTGAAGCGGGTGAGGTGGAGAGTTGAATGTGGAGAGATGAATATCGAACATTGATTTGAATATTCCGAAAGGAAATACCTATTCAGGGAAACTCAGGCAAACTGTTTATTGTTTATCAATGGGCTTAGTTTAATATTTTAACTTGAGAACCAATCCTCAGCACCCATGATGACACTCTACATCAAGAACATGGTTTGCAGCCGCTGCGTGGCGGCGGTCACGCAGGAATTGGAACGCCAGGGTCTCCACCCCGATACCGTGGTCCTGGGCCAGGCGGTTATAAAGGAGGATAGCCTTTCCCGTGAACAACTGGCGGCCCTTGATGCATCTCTTCTGGGATTGGGCTTCGAACGGATCGATGACAGAAAAGCGAGGCTCATAGAATCCATCAAGAATATCGTCATCCGGATTATTCATCAGGGTGAGCGGATTCATCTGAAGATCAACTGGTCGAGCCTGTTGTCGGAGGAATTGCATTACGATTACAACTACCTGAGCACGCTCTTCTCCTCCGTCGAGGGGATTACCCTTGAGCAGTACATCATTCGTCAGAAGATCGAGCGGGCTAAGGAATTGCTGTTTTACGATGAATGGTCATTAAGCGAGATCGCAGACCGTCTGGGATACAGCAGTGTGGCCCATCTCTCCAGCCAGTTCAAGAAGGTGACCGGCTTTTCCCCCTCCGAGATGAAAAAGGCGAGGAATGTCGCCCAATCCCGCAAGCCGCTGGACAGGGTCTCGTGAACCCACCGACCACCGTCTCCCTTGAGGATTGAACCTTGAAGTGCACTCCTTCACTCATTTCTCACTCAACCTCACTCATTCTCACTCGTTTCTCACTCAAATCTCACTCATTTCTCACTCATTCTCACTCGTTTCTCACTCGTTTCTCACTCAGCTCTCACTCATTCTCACTCGCTCTTCACTCGTTTCTCACTCAGCTCTCACTCATTCTCACTCACTCTTCACTCATTTCTCACTCACTCTTCACTCCTTGCTTAGGCTCACATCACACGTTGCTTAGGCTCACTATACTCATGGTCCACTCGTGCCCACAGAGTATCCAGTCGCATCCAGTAGCTGCCCATCCCGCCGGGTTGTCCCCCGCCACTTCAACATTCAGCATTCCTTGTTCAATATTCTACATTCTATCCTTACCCATCCGGCAGGCATCCTTATCCATCCGGCAAACATCCTTACCCATCCGGCAAACATCCTTACCCATCCGGCCAAAGAGCTTGTTTATCCGGCAAAGAACCTTACAAATACCTAATGGGATCCATATGTTTACCTTATGCAGACCTTGCAGGAACCTTGTAAACGGTCGCGCAACTACTACTAAATAGTTATTCATTCCGGCAGGGAGGATATGGAGCCGGGACCAGGCAGAACCAGGCATTCTCGCTCAACTCTCGAACAGCAGGCTGGTTCAATACACCGTTTACCCCGCACCATTTCGCCCTCATTGGTCTTCAGCCTGATCCATGAACTATTTCAAGAAAACCGCGGTTCATAAACTTTGGTGGGGTTACCTATTTAGGTAACTTTGCCATAATGGACAGCAAGCCTGGACTGGTAAGAGAAGTAATAGTTTACGGGGACGATTTTTGGGAATTCTACAACAAGCAACAGCAAAAGGTTAAACTCAAAATCAACTGGACAATTGGGCTTGTAAAGGACCTAAGAATGGTTCCTGAACAGTATTTAAAGCATATAGAAGGCACGGACTTGTATGAAATACGAATCATTCTTGGGAGTAACATCTTTAGAATATTCTGCTTCTTCGACAAAGGGAGGCTTGTTGTTTTGTTGAATGGATTTCAAAAGAAGACACAAAAGACTCCAAAGAATGAAATTGAAAGGGCACTGACACTTAAAAGACAATACTATGAAGACCAGGAAAAATAGAATTGTACGATTTACGGACCACCTTGACAAGGAGTACGGAAAGCGCGGAACAATAAAAAGAGAAAAGTATGAACAGGGATTTGAGGCCTTTAAACTTGGAGTTATGCTTCAAGAGTTGAGAAAGCAAAAAAACCTGACTCAAGAACAATTGGCTGAGAAGTGTGGGACAACGAAGACTTACATTTCAAGAATTGAGAATGACGCGAGCGACATCAGGCTTTCGACTCTTCTGAGAATTATTCATGAAGGCCTCGGTGGGCACATTAACATTTCAATCACACACTGAGTGGGGCCACTCCTATCCCGGCAACGTCATATGCACCGGGCGTTGTGCGTCATCCCTGCGGGACAAATGAGACAAGGAATAAGAATAAAAGTTATTAGAGAACCCGATGAAGATCCCGATGAAGATGGACTATATAAGTTCATGATTAGTTTATCGCAAGACTAGAATTCTGGGGCTACGGGGACGCCTTCAAGGAATTTGGTGAACGACTGACTTACTTTCCAAACGGCCTGAAAGACGTAGTGAAGCATGAGTTAGGAGATGACAAAAACTACGGCCAACCGAAATGGGCGTACTATTTACTATTGAGTGTTTTCTGTTAAGATACCACGGGACAATCAGTCATAAGAGTTATCGTGGACAATCATGGTGACCCCCCGAATTACAATCGAAGTGAGTTTTACATTTTATCAGAGTCAGCTTCCCTCAACAAACTAGCTCAAACACTGAGAACTTGGAATCCTGAGAATGAAAAAGAAATCTATTGGTTTTCAAACGAAGATGAGAGAAGAAAGAACGAACAATGTTGAGCTCGTAAGACACGTCGCGGCTCAGAAATCCGCAGCCGTAATAAGCGTTGGTCGATGTAAAGCATAGGTGCGCCATATTACCCGCCAAAAATCCTTAAATTTGGTTCCATGAGCACAGCCGAATTGAAATCTGATTTAAGCAAAATGCTGGAAAATATAGATGACGAGCAGTTGCTTCGAACGATTTACGAGTTTCTCAAACAGGGAACCAAGGAGGAGGAAGGTAGGTTCTGGAAAACCCTCACTGAAGATCAAAAGCGAAGGGTTTACGAATCCTATGAGCAATCAAAAGATGACAAAAAACTGATTGCCTGGGACACAATTAAGAAGAAGTACTAGTGCAGGTCTTCGTTACGCCCAACGCCGAGGAAGACTTCGACTCAATTGTTAAACAGATCAGGAATCAATGGGGGGAACGAACCGCTAAGCAATTCCTGACAAAAGCAGACAAGGTTTTCAATCTACTTCAGAGCTTTCCGGCGATGGGACAGATTGAAAATGGTGAAATCAGAGGATTTCGCCGCAAACCAGGATTCTCTATCGAATCACAGATAACCGAATCATCATACTTTCCTTCTTTGATACAAGACAAGACCCGGCGAAGAGAATGAGGTAGCACCTACGCCTTACAGCAAGGGTATATGCACCATACCGGGAACTTGGTCTATAGGACCATCAACCAGCAATCCCCAATCACCTCCTAATTCCATAAGTCTTTCAAGGTAAAATGTAAGAACTCCGTCCTCCGGGACCCTAACTTTGTCAGACATTCCCGATAAGGAAATCCTGGAAATGAAACGGGGTAAAATACAAACCTGGAGAAGCGCGTATGCTGTTTAATAGCTGAGATCAATAAAGTAATCATGACAAAATCAGCAACAAAAGAACAGACACTGGCACTCAAACGCGAAACCTTTCCCGTACTGGAAATGTCGTGCGCGGCATGCGCAGTGAGCGTGGAGAGCATGCTGAAGGCAACTACAGGCGTTAACGAGGCGCGTGTAAATTTTGCCAACCAATCCGCGTGGGTGGAGTATGATCCGCAGGTAGCCAAACCCGCGGATCTGCGGCAGGCCGTCCAGTCAATTGGCTACGACCTCGTCGTCAATGTGGAAGATCCGCAGGCGGTAAAGGAGGAAGCACTGCACAAAGCATACGAAGACCTGAAGTTCCGGACACTCGGCGCCATCATACTGGCCGTACCCGTGGTCATACTGGGTATGTTCTTCATGGATTGGAAATACTCTCCGTGGATTTCATTCGCCCTTACGGCCCCTGTAGTCTTCTACTTCGGCAGAAGATATTTCTTTAACGCCTGGAAACAGGCTGCTCATCGGCAGGCCAACATGGATACGCTGGTGGCCCTCTCTACCGGAATTGCTTTTCTGTTCAGTGCCTTCAATACTTTCTTCCCAGGGTTCTGGCATGCCCGCGGATTGCATGCGCATGTCTATTACGAAGCAGCCGCCGTGGTGGTGGCGTTCATTTCATTGGGCAAACTCCTGGAGGAACGCGCCAAGACAAATACTTCGTCGGCCATCCGCAAACTGATGGGGTTGCAGCCCAAAACGGTCCGGATCATTTCAAACGACGCGGAGATCGAAATTCCATTGGCCTCGGTGAAGTCAGGGCAAATTGTTGTGGTGCATCCCGGAGAAAAAATTCCTGTGGACGGACGCGTAACGGAAGGCAGCTCCTTTGTTGACGAAAGCATGATATCGGGAGAACCAGTGCCTGTTGAGAAATCATCCGGCGCCAAAGTTTTTGCCGGAACGATCAATCAGAAAGGAAGCTTCAGAATTGAGGCGACCGGTGTTGGCGCAGACACCATGCTCGCACATATCATTCGGATGGTGGAAGAAGCGCAGGGGAGCAAGGCACCGGTCCAGAACCTTGTCGACAGAATCGCCGGAATATTTGTTCCCGTGGTCATGGGAATTTCGGTATTAACCTTCGTGCTGTGGATGATCTTCGGAGGCGAGAATGCATTTACACATGCCTTGCTCACTTCAGTCACTGTGCTGGTTATTGCTTGTCCATGTGCACTGGGACTCGCCACTCCGACAGCGATTATGGTAGGTGTAGGTAAGGGCGCTGAAAACGGAATCCTGATCAAGGATGCCGAGAGTCTCGAAATAGCCCATCGCGTCAGTGCAGTGGTCCTGGATAAGACTGGCACCATCACGGAAGGCAAACCATCCGTTACTGATTTTGAATGGCAGCCAGGGATCACCGAAAAGGAATTGCTAAAATCAGTTCTGCTGTCACTGGAATCGAGATCAGAGCATCCGCTGGCTGGTGCCGTCGCAGATGTATTGAGAACAGATAACGTGAAGGATGATTCCCTTACTTCATTTGAAAGTGTTACAGGACGCGGCGTGAAGGGAATGTGGAGGGGTGAAACCTATTATGTGGGAAGTCAGAAATGGATGGAGGAGCTGAAAATAAATGCCGCTGATGCACTCGAACAACTGTCACACAAATGGCAGGAAAAAGCCAAGACCACCATCTACTTCTCCAACGGGAAAGAAATTCTCGCAGTCATTGCAATAGCTGATCGAATCAAGCCCAATTCACCCGAGGCTATCAAGTCTCTTCGCGCACGGGGAATTGAAGTGTATATGGTCACCGGAGATCAAAAGCATACGGCAGGCGCCATTGCCAAAATGATTGACCTTGATGGCTTTGAGGCAGAAGCCCTTCCGGCTGACAAGGCGGAGTTTGTGAAAGGCCTCCAGTCAAAAGGAAAAATTGTGGCGATGGTAGGGGATGGGATCAATGATTCACAGGCACTGGCCCAGGCAGATGTAAGCATGGCCATGGGACGCGGTACCGATGTAGCTATGGACGTAGCAAGGATCACGCTGATGTCAGGCGACCTGAAGTCGGTTCCGAGAGCACTTCTGCTGTCATCAAGAACGGTGAATGGGATTCGTCAGAACCTTTTCTGGGCGTTTATCTATAATATCATTGGCATCCCGCTGGCAGCCGGCATATTGTTCCCCTTTAATGGATTCCTGCTCAACCCCATGATCGCGGGTGCGGCAATGGCCATGAGCTCGGTCAGCGTGGTGTCCAACAGCCTGCGACTGAGATTTGCCAGTATTGATTGAAATCCCCGGACCAATTTTCCATTAATCGTTACTTTTACGGCCCATTAAGGATCGGACATGAAATATGATGTTTACGGCATAGGAAATGCCATCGTGGATATTGTTACTGAGGTGGACGTAGACTTCTTTGAAAGGAATGAAGTGGAGAAAGGGGTCATGACGCTGGTGGATGAGAAGCGGCAACTGCATCTCATGAAGGCCATCGACATGAAGCGAAGCAAAATGTCGGGAGGCGGCTCCGCAGGCAACACGGTGGTGGCAGTGAACCAGTTCGGCGGCAAGAGTTTCTACTCATGTGTGGTCGCTCATGATGATCTTGGACGATTCTTTCTTGAGGACCTGAAGCGCAACGGTGTAGATACCAATATGAGCCATGAACGCGCTCCGGAAGGCCACACGGCAAGGTGCCTGGTCATGACTTCACCTGATGCGCAGCGCACCATGAATACTTTTCTGGGTGTGAGTTCCTTTCTGTCTCCAGAGCACCTGGATGAAAATGCGCTGAGCAATTCTTCCATCGTTTATCTCGAAGGCTACATGGTTTCCAGCCCAAAGGGACTGGAAGCGATGAAGGAGGCGAAGAAGATGGCAGAGCGCAACAAAGTTGATGTGGCGCTCACGTTCAGCGATCCCAGCATGGTGAAATATTTTTCCAGGCAGATGGAGGACATTGTGGGCGCCAGTGTAGATCTTCTTTTCTGCAATGAAGAGGAGGCGATGATCTTTACCGGCACAGACGACATTCTCCAGGCGCGTGAGAAACTGAAACAAGTAGCCAAGCGGTTTGCCATCACCCTCGGCGCCAACGGAGCCCTCATCTTCGATGGCGATACTTTCATTGAAATAGAGCCATATAAGGTAAGAGCCATTGATACCAATGGTGCGGGCGACATGTTTGCAGGCGCATTTCTCTATGCCATCACCCATCAGCACGGTATGGCCGATGCAGGCAAGCTGGCTTCACTGGCCTCTTCAAGGGTGGTGAGCCAATGGGGCCCGAGACTTGAACCTTCACAGGCTAAAAAGCTTCTGTCGGATCTGACGGAAGCGATGTAATCAGCAGGGAGCTAACACTCCCTTCTTTTGCTTAACTTGGTTAGACGCACACATAAGGTGCGAAGAGAATTCCTGTTCCCTAACCTACGCTTCCTATGAAGATACCATCTGACCGCCGCTCGTTTTTGAAAAAAGTGGGCGGAATCACTGCTGCCGTTGCGGCCACGCCCTTTGGAGCGGTTGCAGCTCCGGCGAAAGAAGTCCAGCAACAACTCGCTGCATCAGGTCGATCCTACAACGGGGCCTATCAAAATGACAACCTGCGTCGCGTAGCCTTTCCCATAGGTGGACTGGGCTCAGGTATGTTTTGTCTTGAAGGCACAGGAGCCATTTCTCATATGTCGGTAAGAAACCGACCTGAAGTTTTTAATGAGCCAGGTCTTTTTGCTGCTATTGCAGTGAAGGGCAAAGAACCCATTGCACGTGTGGCTGAGGGCCCCGTGCCTGACTGGAAGAGGTTTGGCCAGCCGGATGCTGGCAATGGTAGTGCCGGAGCCATCTTTGGCTTGCCGCGATTTCATGAGGCTGCCTTCACAGCGCGATTCCCTTTTGCGTCCATCGATCTGAAGGATGATAAATTTCCACTGTCGGTAAAGTTGGAGGGGTGGAGTCCTTTCATTCCCGGCGATGCGGATAACTCGAGCTTGCCATCAGGTGCAATTGAATACACTTTTGAAAATCACGGAAACGAAACTGTCGAAGCTGTCTTTTCATGCCACACCAGAAACTTCATGCGCAAGGAGCCTGCCAAAGGAAGCATTGGCCGGATTCAGAATGGGTTTATTCTTTCCTGCGAGGAAGTGGCCGACAAGCTTTTCTACAAAGGTGACTTTGCCGTGTATACCGATCAGCCGGAAACCATTGTGGACCACTGCTGGTTTCGGGGTGGATGGTTTGACCCGCTCACCATGGCATGGGAAACAATTCGTTCAGGAGGTACACGTGCATCAGAACCGGTAGCTGACGAAGCGCCGGGAGGATCACTCTATGTACCGTTCAAGCTGGGTGCCGGTGCTGCAAAGACTATCCGAGTTTGCTTTGCCTGGTATGTGCCCCTCAGTGAACTTCGATTTGGGACAGAGGGTACAGATGAAAAATGCGATCCTGGATCAGGATGCTGCAATACTACTGCGGACCTTCTTGAAGGGATGAAGCCTTTTGCAGGAAAAGAGTATAAACCCTGGTATGCCAGCAAGTATCCCGACGTATCATCCATTGCTTCCTACTTCACAAAGAATTATGACGATCTGAAAAAGAAGTCTGCTTTGTTCAGGGATGCATTCTTTTCCAGTACCCTGCCTGCTGAAGTGACGGAGGCAGTTGCAGCAAATCTTTCGATCCTCAAGTCCCCGACCGTTCTTCGCCAATATGATGGACGGCTATGGGCGTTTGAGGGTTGCAGCGACAACGCTGGTTGCTGTCATGGCAGCTGTACCCATGTGTGGAACTATGCACAGGCCATCCCGCACTTGTTCTCGGATCTTGAGCGCACGCTCCGGC
>JAFEAM010000030.1 GCA_018266395.1 Bacteroidota bacterium
CGTTGTATGCCGTAGGCACGGTACAGTCGCTAATCGAAAAATCGAAGCGATGCCTCTTCCCGCACATGGTGAAGACAAAACTTCAAGAGGTAAGAGCCGTAGGCTCGGGTTCATATACTAACAACGGGTGATAACCCGTTGTATGCCGTAGGCACAAGTACAGTCGCTAATCCAAATCGAGGCGACGCCTCTTTGTGCACATGGCGAAGACAAAACTTCAAGGGGTAAGAGCCGTAGGCTCCGGCTCATATATTAACAACGGGTGATAACCCGTTGTATCCACCCCCCAATAATAAGTGCCGTAGGCACGGTACATCAATATCAGATCATGCTACTCCATCGATGCTACTCCTGAGGGTCAATAAATAAGTACTTTTCATCGTAATCAATACCATTGTCGGTAAGGAAGCTCCGGTATTCCTCCCTGAAGTGTCTCTTTTGATGATGACTTTCCTGATTCTTGATGTAATTGTAGACTGTCTTGACTTGGGAATAGGCGTGTGAAAAAACTCCATAACCCTCTTGCCACTCAAATCTGGCTCCTGTAAGTCCCCTATCATTGATGTACTTTGAAGACTTTGCCTTAACCACACGCATTAGATCAGAAACTGATACCGCTGGCTTCAGACCGACCAGGCAGTGCACATGATCAGCCGTTCCATTTACAATCAGAGGTTTGCAGTTGGCTTCCTTGACTAAATTGGCTATAACTCCGAACACAGTACTTCTCCAGGAAAGATCTAAAAGTGCCTTTCTGTACTTCACTGTAAACACTATATGAACAAAAATCTGAGAATAGGTATTTGCCATATCCAAACATATGGTGTCAGTATAAATATTCGAAAAAATAGCGTGCTGGTTTTCCTGACTATCTATCAGCCTTCGCCCCTCAGCACTTCTTCGTTATGTTGTCCCAGGTGTGGAGGCGGTGATAATGCACTTCTCTCCACTCCATCCGGTAAACCGACAAATGTCCTCACCCCTGCCAAGCCGTTTGCTTTGAGTACCAGTCCACCGGCATTGGCTAGCGACTCCTTCACCGTTTGGATGATGCCACCCGGAACATTCGTTGTTCTTAGTTCATTCAGCAGATCCATTGAATCGATCCTGGAGATGTACTCACCCAGGTTTGTAACCAGTTCCGTACGATGGGTGACTCTGGACTGGTTTTGTGAAAATTTGGCGCTAGTCAGCAAGGGGTCATCCGCTGCACCTATGGCTTTCAAAAGATCAAAGTATTGACGATCGCTTCCCACGGCCAGAAGTATGCGCTTACCGTCAGCGGTAACAAACATATCTCCATAAGGTGCAATATTGGGATGGGTTGAACCCTTGCGCATGGGCAACTTACCTGCCACCAGCCAGTTGGTTCCCTGGTTGGCCAGTGAGGCCAATGCAGCATCCATCAGACTTACCTCCACACATGATCCCTTTTCAGTGCGCTCCCGCTGCAACAAAGCCAGCAAAAGAGCTTCCTTCAGCTGATGCGCAGCCAACACATCAATCAATGCGACGGGCATCTTGAGCGGAGGCCCGTCAGGTTCTCCGTTTATATCCATGAATCCTGACTCGGCCTGAATCAAAGCATCATATCCCACCCTTGGGTCGGCTGAACCATAGCCCGTGATGAGTCCATAGATCAGCCTTTCATTGTCTTTGGAAAGGGTCGGATAATCAACACCAAGTTTCTTCGCATCACCAGGTTTGTAGCTTGCAATTACAATATCTGCTGAAGCTGCTAGCCTCAATATCTTTTGCCTGTCACCTTCCGTATGAAGATTCAAGGTGACCGACTTTTTTCCCCAGTTGCAACAACAAAAGTATGCCGAACGGTCATCAGTAATTTCGCCGGCACTCTTCCAACTGCGGGTAACATCACCTCCATCGGGATTCTCCACCTTAATTACCTCAGCCCCCAGTTCAGCAAAAAACTGACCCACGCTGGGTCCTGCCAGAACAGATGCCAGTTCCAAAACCTTCAGTCCGGCGAACATTTCTTTATTTTGCACCGTTTTTAAGTCTTTACGTTCTAATTCTGTCAAAATAATGAGGTTTTTCGTCATCCTTTTACTGGCCACCAGCCTTATTTCATGTTCTTCCCCTGCTGAATTCAAAACCGGTACCTGGCGCGGACTTATCGCCATGCAAGGCCATGAACTACCATTCAATTTCGATGTGGAAAAGAAGGACGGGAAGTATGCCGTCTATTTGAAGAATGTAACTGAACGCATTCTCCTGGACGAGGTGACCATGAACGGAGACTCAGTCAAAATGAACCTACACATCTTTGATGCGGCTTTGCACGCCAAAATCGATGGCGACCACATGACAGGCACATTTGAGAAATACTATGCCCCTGAAGTAAACCTTCCCTTTACCGCCACTTTCGGTGAAACCTTTCGTTTTGCTAAGGAAGACGTTCCGGTTCAGGTCAACTACACCGGGAAGTATCAACTGCTCTTCTCCACCGACAAGGATCAGTACGCATCAGTCGGAATCTTCGAGCAAAAAGGCAGTCGCGTCACGGGCACTTTCCTTACGCCCATGGGCGACTATCGTTACCTGGAAGGAGATATTGTAAATGACCGTCTGCTCCTCAGCACCTTCGATGGCAACCATGCTTTCATCTTTGACGCTGCCTTCAAAGGAGATTCCCTGGTAGGTGATTACTATTCAGGCAAGCTCACCCACGAAACTTTCAAAGGGGTCAGGAATGAGCAGGCTGCCATACCAGATGTGGAGAAACAGACACTCATGCGTGAAGGATATGACAGGATTGACTTCAGCTTCCCTGATATGGCTGGCAACAAAGTGACTCCGTCAGACGAACGCTTCAAAGGCAAGGTGCTGATCCTGCAGATCTTCGGCACATGGTGCCCGAACTGCATGGATGAAACCAAGTTCCTTACTTCCTGGTATAAAGAAAACCACGATCGAGGAGTGGAAATACTTGGGTTGGCTTACGAACGCAAGAACGATTTCGAATATGCCAAAACCAGGATCAACAAAATGGTTGCCAAGCTGGGTGTGCCTTATGGATTCGTTTTTGCGGGACTCAACGACAAAGAAGAAGTGGTCAAGACCCTCCCCATGCTGAACAAGGTGATAGCATTTCCAACTACCATCTTCATCGGCAAGGATGGCAAGGTAAAGCATATTCATGCCGGTTTTGAGGGTCCGGGCACAGGGATATATTATGAGAAATTTCAGCAACGGTTCAATGAGATCGTAAATGAACTTTTAAACGAGCCGGTTGCGTTGAATAAATAATCATGGCAAAAAGAGTTGTTGTTGGTCTTTCCGGAGGTGTCGATTCAAGCGTAGCAGCCTATCTCTTAAAAGAGCAGGGTTACGAGGTGATCGGCATGTTCATGAAGAACTGGCATGACGACAGCGTTACTATCAGTAAAGAGTGCCCCTGGCTTGACGACAGCAATGACGCCATGATCGTGGCACAGCACCTGGGAATTCCGTTTCAGGCCATCGACCTGAGCAAGGAGTACAAGGAACGGATCGTCGACTACATGTTTGCCGAATATCAAAGCGGCAGGACACCGAATCCTGATGTGCTCTGCAACAGGGAAATTAAATTTGACATTTTCCTTAAAGCGGCAATCAAGCTGGGCGCCGATTTTGTGGCAACGGGACACTATGGGCGCAAGGCCGAAACAGAAGTAAACGGCAAGAAAGTCTACCGCCTTCTCGCAGGTAAGGATCCCAATAAGGATCAGAGCTATTTCCTTTGTCAACTTACACAGGAACAGCTGTCACGCGCATTGTTTCCTGTCGGTGAATTGCTCAAACCTGAAGTCAGGGAGATTGCACGAAAGGCAGGCCTGGCCACAGCGGAGAAGAAAGACTCCCAGGGACTTTGCTTTGTTGGAAAGGTGCACCTCCCCGATTTTCTGCAACAAAGGCTTGAACCAAAGAAAGGAAAAGTGGTCCTGGTTCCGGCAGAGTCACCACTCTTCGGTCATAACACCTCCGATGAACTGGAACAACTCGTCGCCCCCTATCCTCTCACCCCGGAGTCAGGAAAGGTTGCAGGTGAACACCAGGGTGCACATTTCTATACCATAGGACAACGGAGAGGGCTGAACCTCGGAGGATTCGAAGAGCCTCTGTTTGTCATTGGCACGGACACCGATCAGAATATTATTTACACTGGAATGGGCGACCACCATCCAGGCCTCTTTCGAAAAGGTCTGTTCATCCCTTCCATTGATGTGCATTGGATTCGCGAAGATCTGAAACTTCAGGGCGGAGAATCAAGATCCTACCTGGCGAGAATTCGTTACCGTCAACCACTGGAGCCATGCACGCTGCACCAGAAGTCTGATGGCATGTACATCGTCTTTGACAATCCGCAAAGGGGCGTGACGCCCGGTCAGTTTGCGGCATGGTACGATGGAAAGGAATTAATCGGATCAGGAGTGATTCATTAATCCTTTTGCTGATTTCCAACTCTTCCTGGCCCTGGTGAAAGCACTTGCTTCTGAATATCCAAGGACACGAGCGACATGCCTGATGGACTGCTGATCATTCTTCAGTAGTTTTTCCGCAATTGTCATTCTTATCCGGAAGGAAAAATCCCGGTACACTACGCCTTCTTCTGAGAGCTTTCTCTGAAAAGAACGGACCGTCATATTCAGCCGGGAGGCCATCACTGCAATGGGCGGTGTTTGTCCCTTGAACTCAGATAATATGATTTGTTCGACCAACTCAGGGAGTTTCTTTTCCTTACGCATGCTGCTCTGAAGATCCTGCAGAATTCTTTCAAACCTCAAATAAATCGACCGGTCATGACTTAGCACCTTCTGATCCAGTTGATGCTTTTCAAAAAGCAATTGATTTGCTTTTGTCCCAAAAGTTAGAGGGCAACCAAACACGCGTTCATATTCCTGCAGAGGTTGCTTTCTCTGATGGGAAAATTCAGCTTTCAGAGGGTAGATGTTCTTCCCTCCCAGAAGTTGAAACACATGCAAGGTGCCGGACATTGCCTGTTCGGTGGCATGTCTGGCGCTTTCAGGATAAAGCTTCGTCCAAATCGCCGCCGGTTGATATTCGAGCATACAGCGAGTACCTGCTACTTTCATATCATAACGAAACATATCCGTGGCCACTTCACCAAATTTGCTGACAGCCTTGAATGCTTCCAGAAGGGATGGACTGCTTTGCATCAAATGACCGATCATGCCAAGGATCAGAGGTGTAGAACGCTCGCCCAGATGTAGCCCCAGAAGTTTGTTGCCGGTGAGATCCACAGCATAGTCCCACACCATGGCCGCTGACTCAAACTCGAGGCGGGCCTCCGAGTCGTTGAGGTCGTCCAGTCTGATGCCTGATCGTTGGCAAAGTTCCCCAGGATCCGCCCCATAGTGCGCCACCCCATAAATGATCTCCCGAATGATCGGCATGTGTGCAAACATATGGCGGGAAGTGTCCTCCTTTTGGCACAATATATCATGTTCGGCCTCAAAGCGAAGCCGTTCATTACAATAAAAAAACTATGACAAACCGAATCACACAAATCTTTCTGGGCCTCATGGGCATTGCGTTTGCGAAAGTTGGACTGGAAGCTTTAATCGACCCCCAGCGGGTCCTTGCCCAGGTAGGAATCACGCTGGACAACGTCAGCGCGCTCAGCTCCATGCGGGCGGTTTATGGCGGAATGCATCTTGCGTTTGGCCTCTATTGCGTTTGGGGCATCTTCCGGAATCCTCGAGGACCGCTTGCGCTTGTAATCTTATACACCATAGGGTTTGTAACCGGGCGCCTTTCCGGAATCATCCTGGACGGAACCCCTAACACATTTGTGGTAACCTGGTTGGTGACCGAATCGGTCTCCCTTGCGAGCGCCTCCTTCCTTTACTATTATTCTGGAGTCAGGGAAAATTCCATAAACACCATAGTGGCTTCTTCAGTCCATAGAAAATAATATTCCTGCTCAGGGCAGTGTGGTAACCATTACGATGTTGCCGTAGTAGATCTTGGAATAATCCGCATTGGCTGCAA
Source organism: Bacteroidota bacterium (assembly GCA_018266395.1). Taxonomy (GTDB): domain Bacteria; phylum Bacteroidota; class Bacteroidia; order Cytophagales; family Cyclobacteriaceae; genus ELB16-189. The sequence continues at coordinate 6,016 of JAFEAM010000030.1, forward strand.
AACCCCTGTAGTAGTAGGTGGTTGCAGGAGTAAGATTTTCTATCTTGATGCTGAAGGTCTTCGTGTCACTAGTCGAGCCGATCACATAACTGCTTTTGGCAGAGAGCGTCGTGAGATTATTCTGTGTATCCCATAGAAAGCCGTAATTGACAGGACGTACGGGGCCCACCTCTCTGAGATCCGCCCAGATGACGGCACTGGTTCGCCCTATTTCCTGCGGGTCAGTGGTGACGACTTCAGGAGCATCGGCTTCGTTCACCTGACAGGAAGAAGCAAACAGGACGAGCAGGAGGAGAATGCGCTTCATTGCTGTAAGATAGTCTACGATTCTTTAAATCCCGAAATGCCCCCTGAAACAATAAACTTCATTGCTATGCTTCCGGGGACATTGAGTGGTTTTACATTCTCTTTGGACACAACAAAATGATCGCCCGCAAAAGCATAGGATTGCGGAAAATACACCACTACCATATCCGGCAAACCGAGATCAGAAAGGTCCGATTGTGTTATAAAGCCCACACGGTGGATGGTATTCTCTTTATTGATGGTCACCAGTACGGGAGTGTTGAATTTTCTTTTGTCGCCCACAAAGGCTGCCAGCAGATCTTTTATTGATGAGTAAATCAGCTTGACAAAGGGAATGCGGTTGATTACCTGCTCAAACCAGTTCGCCATGGTCTGAAAAGCAAAGTTCGATGTCAGGTACCCGAAGAGCGTGATGACTCCGATAATGATGAGGAATCCCACACCCGGATAGGGCAGATTCAGCCGGCTGTCAAGCCACTGGAAGGCCTGCACAAAGAAGTAGCCGGTTGCCACGAGCGGAACGATAAACAGCGTTCCATTAAAGAAATACCGCGCAATCTTTCCGATCAGTGTTCTCATAATCTTCAAAGCAAAAAGGCCTCCTCACGGAAGCCTTCTCGTGAGTTTCAATTTAATTCTATAGAGCGAAGCCCAGGAAGCTGAGGAAGCCCAGCGACATCAGCCCCACCAGGATAAAGGTAATACCCAATCCTTTCAGCGGACCAGGAACATTGGAATACTTCATCTTTTCGCGAACTCCCGCAAGGGCCACAATGGCAAGGGTCCAGCCGATCCCGGAGCCAAAACCAAAAGTAGTTGCCTCTGCCAGGTTATAAGGTCTTCCCACCATAAACAAAGCAGCACCGAGAACAGCGCAGTTCACCGCGATAAGGGGCAGGAAGATGCCGAGCGTACCATAGAGCGCCGGCGAGAATTTCTCTACAGCCATCTCTGTAAGCTGAACAAATGCAGAGATAACCGAAATGAACACAATAAACTGGAGGAAATTCAGGTCAATGTCTGCCAATGCAGGGCTCACCCATGCGAGGGCGCCTGCATTCAGAACGTAATTCTGAATCAGCCAGTTAATGGGCACCGTTACGCCGATCACAAAAATGACGGCGATACCCAAACCAAAGGCGGTTGTCACTTTCTTGGAGATGGCGAGAAAAGAGCACATCCCAAGGAAGTAGGCGAAGATCATGTTGTCGATAAAGATCGACCGGACTCCAATATTAATCAGGTTTTCCATAACAGCTTATTAATGGGACTCTCTGTACCCGTTCAAACTTCGTTGCACCCAAATGATGATACCCAGCAGAATACAAGCGCCTGCAGGGAGAAGCAGGAGACCATTACCATGGTAAGGGATTCCAAGATTCGCGAAAATCTTGTAGCCATAAAGTGAGCCTGCTCCAAAGATTTCGCGAACGAATGCAAGTATCACGAGGATCATCCCGTAACCCAGTCCATTGCCCAAACCATCCAGGAAAGAAGGCCAGGGAGGATTGCCCATTGCATAAGCCTCGAGGCGCCCCATCACGATGCAGTTGGTAATGATCAATCCGACGTAAACAGACATGAACTTGGATACGTCATACACATAGGCCTTGAGCAACTGGTCCACCAGAATTACCCATACGGATACAATTGCCAGCTGTACAATGATCCGTATCCTCGAAGGAATGGAGTTGCGCATGGCAGAAATGATCACGTTGGAAAATGCTGTCACAATGGTCAGACCCAACGACATGATGATGGCTGGCTTCATCTGCGTGGTAATCGCCAGTGATGAACAGATACCCAGTACTTGTACCGTCACCGGGTTGTCCAAATCCAGCGGATGCGTAATAAGCTTCTTGTTCTTCTTAGAGAAAAGCGGCTCAGAAGGTTTCTTGACCTCGGCTTTCTCCACTACTGCTGCTTCTGTGCTCATATATTACTGGTTTACAGCTGAATGCTTCTTCAAATAGTTTTCATAACACGCAAAGTAGTCCTTAAGCATGTTGTTCACACCTTTTCCAGTGAGGGTAGCTCCTGACATTCCGTCCACTTTGTGTGCGTCTCCTGAATAATCATTACCCTCCCCTTTTTGAATAGTGACGGACATCAGTTTGCCGTCTGTGAAAATCGTCTTGCCCTTGAAACGCGCCTGGATTTCCTCTGTCTCGATCCTTGCGCCCAATCCCGGTGTTTCACCAGCATGCTGGAATTTCACGCCCTGGATGGTGTTGAAATCATGTTGCACTGCCACAAAGCCCCAGATGTTGTTCCAAAGTCCATAACCATAGACCGGCATCACCGCGAACTCAACCTTAGTCGAGTCTGCATCAGACATGAATTCATAAACCGGCAGAAGCCTGTCCTTGGGGGCCTTCTTGTATTCGACCGCCACTACAACTTGCTCTGCTTTCATGTCCGGCTTCACGTTGCCGTCAAAATCCAGTACAAAGGCTTTTACCTTCTGGCTGTACATCTTGGTGATGTCGGCATGTTCATCCAGTGTAATAACAGAAGAAAGAATGTTCTTCTTCTGTTCCAGGGCGATGTTCGCATCCTGGGCCGGCTTCAGACTAATGGAAGCGAAGGCCAGGAGCCCTCCGCTGACAATCGTGATCGCCGCGGAGTACAAGATGATGTAGATGTTAGACTGTCGCACGTTGCATTCTTCTTTTCTTGTTGGCAGAAACTACAAAATAATCAATCAGCGGGGCGAACACATTCATAAGAAGGATCGCCAGCATGATGCCTTCCGGATATGCCGGATTGAACACCCTGATGAGTACGGTGAAAATTCCGATAAGGAATCCGTAGAACCACTTGCCGGTCTCGGTCTGAGCAGCTGTAACGGGATCTGTTGCCATAAACACCGCGCCAAAAGCCAGTCCGCCAACCACCAGATGGTAGTGCGCGGGCATCTGGGTGAATGGAGCACTGCCCACAGCATTGAGGAAAAGTCCCATTCCGTAGGCCCCGCCAAACACACTCACAATAACTTTCCAGCTACCCACACCGGTAAACACGAGAATCAGCGCGCCAATGAGGCACATAAGCGTCGAAGTTTCACCGATGCAGCCAGGCATGATGCCAAGGAACATGTTCCAGAAACTGTAGATACCATCAGCCCATCCGTGGCCGAACCCGTTCAGATCCTGAACAACATTTCCCGTGGATGCAGCAGCCAGCGCCAGAGGAGTCGCGCCGGAATAACCGGACACAGTCTTGGCCCCCTCGCCGAGGTAAGTCCATACTTCCCCGGAAATCTGTGACGGGTAAGCAAAGTACAGGAAAGCACGCGCAGTGAGTGCCACATTGAGCACATTCATTCCGGTACCGCCAAAGGCTTCTTTACCAATTACCACTGCAAATGCCGTGGCAATCGCAACCTGCCAGAGCGGAATACTCGCCGGCATCACCAGCGGAATCAACATGCCGGTTACCAGGAAGCCTTCATTTACCGGGTGACGACGAATTGTTGCAAAAATGAATTCGATGCCCAACCCTACTGCGTAGGAGACAACAATAATCGGGAGAGTCTTAATTAACCCCAGCAAGAATTTATCTCCATTAGACGCTGCTTCGCCGATGGCCAGATAATGCTGATGACCCACGTTCCACATCCCGAAAAGGAGACATGGCAGCATGGCGATAATCACAGTCATCATGAGACGCTTGAGATCTACGGCATCTCTTACATGGGCTCCTTTCGCACCGGTAGTGGTATTGGGTGAGAACAGGAAGGTGTCGAACGCCTCATAAGCGAAATAATACTTCTCCCACTTCCCGCCTTTCTCAAAATTATGCTTGACCGAGTCAAGCTGCTTTCTCAGGAAATTCATAAGGTCTGTTAGCTCTGTCTGATCAATTCAATTCCATCGCGCAGAATCTCCTGCACGTTATGCTTGGACACATCGGCAAACTCGCAAAGTGCAAAGTCTTCCTCGATCACCTCGTAAATGCCCAGGGCCTCCATTTCATCAATGTCCTCCGCCAGAATGCTCTTCAGAAGATGGGTCGGAAGGATATCCATGGGAACGAGATTCTCAAATACACCCGACTGCACAAAGGAGCGATGCTCTCCATGCGTGTTCGTTGATAACTTGTATTCCTTACCCGGAGTCAGGAATGAGAATAATCCCCATGCCCTGTGCACGCTGAGTTTGTTGGCGCCAGGCGTGATCCATCCCAGGAATTCATAATCGTCCCCTTCGGGCAGTACCGTAACCTGGTGGTCGTAAAAGCCCAGGTGGCCATCCTGGCCAATGTTGGTGCCGGTGAGCACGTTCCCGGAAATTACTCTCACATGCTCATGGTTGAGATTGCCCGCAAGCAGTTTCTTCACTGAACCACCTGTAACCGTCTTATAATACTGAGGACTTTTAACTTCTGATCCTGCGACTGCTACAATCTTACTGCAATCCAGAATACCATTGAGAAACAACTTTCCGATCTGGATGACCCCAAATGGATTGATGGTCCAGACCACGTCTCCCTTATTGATAGGATCCACGTGGTGAATCTGAACGCCTACACAGCCAGCCGGGTGCGGGCCTGAGAACTTGTTGACCTCTGCACCCTTTACTTGTGAGAATACAGTGGATATTTCGCTGGTGGTGTGAATATTTACGTGCACCTCACCCGATGTAAGCTTCTTGAGAATATCAACTCCCGCCTGGAAGTACTGATCCTGACCTTTAAAGATGAAGGCGTAGTCAGGCGCCAACGGGGCTGTGTCGAAAGCGGAAATGTGAATGGCTTTGGGAGTGGCGGCAGGATCCGCCACAATGCCATAAGGGCGCTGCACCAGGTTCAGCCATGCGCCGGAACGAAGAAGGATGTCCTTCACGTTGGCAGCCGGCATGTTGGCAATGTCTGAAACCGAGAACCTCCCGAAGTTTTCAAACTCATTCTTCCTGTCGGCGAGAATCTTGACTTCAATAAGGGAACGCTTCTCCCCGCGCTTGACATCAACTACTTCGCCGCTTACCGGTGAGGTAAACAGAATGTTCTCATGCTTCTTGTCGTGAAAGAGAGGGGTGCCTGCCTTGACGGCATCGCCCTGTTTTACCACCACTTTTGGCATGTAAATGCCATGGAAGTCAGACGGTTTGATGCACACTGTTTCCGGCGTCTCCGCCTCTGCGATTTTTACAGCGGCTTTGCCCGTCAAATTGATATTAAATCCTTTGGAAAGACGTATGAATTTGCCCATGGATACGAATGGAACTAGGTAAAGTTTAGGCCGTGGCAAAATTAGCAATTATCCTTGCCCGGCAACCTTTTTTGGAGGTTTTATTGGGCCATTCGTCACATTGGAGAAAGGCTTTATTTGGAAGCCCGAACCATTCTGGAAAGGGCAAGCCGAACCACCTCATCCACCTCCTCATCGATGGTAATGAAGGTGGTATCCAACTGATGCGCATCGGGTGCCTTCCGCAGGGGACTTTCCTTCCGTGTACTATCCATTTCGTCGCGCAAAACAAGGTTTTCTACGATGGTGTCAATGTCGATCATTTCATCCCGGCCCAACAATTCCTTTTGTCTTCTGAATGCCCGTACCAGAATGTCGGCCGTCAGAAAGATTTTCAGTTCTGCATCCGGGAAGACAACGGTGCCGATATCCCGGCCATCCATCACGATACCACGGTCTTTGCCAAGTCTTCGCTGCTGATCCACCATGGCATGTCGAACTGCTGGCAAGGCGCTGACCTGACTTACTTGCTGGGAGATACGCATTTCTCTTATCTCATCCTCGACTACCAGTCCATTCAGGCAAGTCTCTGACGTTCCCGTTGAATTGACCCTGAAGGAAACTTTGATTTTTGACAGCGCATGATCCACCTCGTGGGGATTCGTAAGCGCAACGTGATGTTCCAGGAAGTACATCGTCACCGCCCTGTACATGGCACCGGAGTCGATATAACGATAACCGAGAATTTTCGCCACCTCTTTTGCAGTGGTGCTTTTGCCACACGCCGAATAACCATCAATGGCGATGATAATCTTTTTCATTAACAATCCTTAAGCGGACAAGGGATGGGCTTGCCAGGCTTGAGTTTCTTATGCTTCGGTTTGTGAGAAGCGCATGCCATTACCAAAACAAGCATCATCAAAGCCAGCCAGGACGCACTTCTTAAGGGACGTACCATGTGTAATATCATTCAAAGGTCAATCTGCAAAAAGCCCGGTGATTGCACAAACTTCAGCCTTCCGCCTTGTTGTAACTCATCCGAAACCCAATCTTCTGACCTGCCCCCATCTCCTGGGTCTTCTCCATCTTCTGAAACAGCGTGATGAATTTCACTTGTGGATACGGAGGTGCCATAAGGTCGTTCTCGATTGCCAGGGTTAGCGCTATTTTAATTAACACATTCAAATCACTTTCGGTTATGGGGGCCTGTGAGATATGACTGTACACCACACCCAGCTTTCCTTCCCCCTCCACCACATACCGGCCCTCATGGTTAACAAGTAGTCTGGCGAGCAGATAACCTGGATCGTTGACCCGGTTATACTTCAGTGAGTCTGACATGAAGTTGTAGATCATGATCTGCCCGAAATAACGGTTGATCTCATTCTCACGGATATAAGGCTCCTTCATCGCCTCATGATCTTCATCAAAAGTCACGATGTTGGTGTGCAATACGAATATCAACAAGTCGCCCGCCAACTTCACCTGGAACTCATGGTCGTTGATGCGCTTGAAATCAACGGTCACGTCCTGATCCCCCGGCTTCACGCGTTTCTTCAATTCGGTGGCCACGCGCCTGGCTTCCTTCGCCAAGCCCTCGAAGCATTGAAGGAGCTTCTTGTAGGTAATCTGTTTCGCTGTGGACTTATTTTCCAACATGCGCTGAATGTACTCCAACGGATCCTGCTCCTTTTCCATGATTTGAAGTAAATAAGTCTGTAATTTAGGGAATAAGTTAAACTCGACCCGTCATGGAAAACGAACAACAGGACAAGCAGAGCGAAGGATCGGCTGAAAAATTCTTCCGTGAATTCGGCAAAAAGATGGACCAGTTTTCTGTAGANNGAAACAAAAAACAAGGAGCGCTGGCAGGAAGTGGAATCCAGCCTGAAAAAGGCAGGTCAGGAACTGGAGAATGCATTGAAAGCAGCGTTCAGGAAAAAAGCATAAACCACCATCCACGGATGGTTCATGCCTAATACAGTTCAAGCATGAACCATCGCATGGCTGGTAATAGTTAAGATGTTACCTACACCTTAACTTCTTTCCACTTTCCCTTTCTGAAGATCAAGATCGCGGCTACGGCAATGGCCGACTCGGCAATGGCAATGGCCCAGAAGGCCCCTGACACCTGGAGACTGGTCATGGTTGCGAGTACCCACGCCAACGGAATCTGGAAGAACCAGTAGGTGAATATGTTCAGCACAACAGGCGTACGGGTATCCCCTGCTCCGTTGAATGATTGCAGCACCACCATTCCATATCCGTAAAACAGGTATCCGAACGCAACGATCTTCAAACAATTGGCACCGTTGCGGATAACCTCAGGATCCTGGGTGAAAAACCTCATGACCCATTCACTCAAAATGAAGAAGAAGATAGACACAAATCCAAGGAAACACATGTTGAAGAATCCAGCCTTCCAGACCGACTTCTCTGCACGCTCAGGATGTCCGGCACCCAAATTCTGACCGACCAGCGTGGCGGCTGCGTTGGCCATGCCCCACGAAGGAAGGATCGTGAATATCACCACCCGAATGGCGATCTGATACCCCGCAAATGCCGCGCTCCCAAACGTGACAATAACCCTGGCCAGGAAAAGCCAGCTGGCCGTGCCGATCAGGAACTGACCAATGTTGTCCACCGAAAGCCGAAGCAGCCGCATCGTCACCTCCCTATTAAACGGCAGGTGATTACTGTGAATACGGACAATACCACGGTCGCCGGCCAGATAGTACAACTGATAGAGGACTCCGCAGGTGCGCCCGATGTTGGTGGCAATAGCAGCACCCTCAACCCCAAGCGACGGAAAGGGTCCCCAGCCGAAGATCATAATCGGATCCAGGATCATGTTGATGATGTTGGCAATCCATAAAGACTGCATCGCAATGGCAGCATTACCTGCACCGCGGAAAATGGCATTGATGAGAAACAAAGCAATGATGCTCATGTTTCCCATAAACATCCACCGTGTATACCCTGATCCAATTTCAATGATGGCGTCAGAGGCACCCATCAGACGGAGGACATCTGTGTAGAAGATCGCACCCAATATGGTAATGACGATTGATACGGATCCGCCGATATACAATGCATTCACAGCCGATACCGCAGCGCCATCCTTGTCTTTCTCGCCAACCCGGCGCGAGACCATGGCCGTGACCGCCATGCCCATTCCAACGCCTATGGAGTAAACAATGGCAATGACGGACTCCGTAAGACCAACCGCAGTAACTGCATCATTGTTGTTTAGTCTGCTGATAAAGTATATATCAACAACGGCAAGCAGGGACTCCATGACCATTTCCAGGATCATGGGAATGGACAACAAAACGATGGCCCTGTTGATGCTCCCCTCCGTGAAGTTTTGCTCCTTCCCAAGAATGGCCTCCTTGAAAAGGGTGTATATGTTCAAAGCTTTGCTGAAAGCAGATTTCATGATAATAGGATTAGAAACGTGATTAACCTGACTTGGTCTGTTGAAAGACCTCTATTCCCAGGGAAAGGGAAAACCTACATGCACCACGGCAGTATAGGAATTTGAACAGGTAATCATAGGCGTTCAGCGTTGGGATGTAAAGATGCAAAAAATATCAAGATCTGGGGTATCGTTAACGGGCAATTCCTCGAAAGGTTTCAGGAATGTCAGTCACCCTGGAAACGTGACCGATGGGCACCAAGCGATGCAATTGTGCATATATTTGAATCCTCGATAAGCAATTCTTGAATTAGCCAATCAATATGGATTCCTCCTCCTTCAGAAAAAGCACGCAATCTGTCTGGGCCGGTGAAGACCTGGATGATTATGCCGGCGCAACCACCACACCTGTATTCAGGAGTGTAACTTATGCCTATCCTGACCTGGATGGATGGCATGAAGTGGCCACGGGCAAAAAGCCGGGGCACATCTACAGCCGCAATACCAATCCCACGGTTCATGCGCTGGAGGAAAAGATTCGCATACTGGAAGGCGCTGAAGCAGCCACCGCTTTTTCCACAGGCATGGCAGCGATCAGCAACACGCTGTTTGCTTTGCTCGCACCCGGCAAGCGAGTAGTGTCCATCAAAGACAGCTACGGCGGAACCAGCAGGATCTTTATCGAGTTTCTTCCCCACTATGGAGTGAAAGTTCAGCTTTGCGAGACCACGGATCACGATCAGCTGGAAAGTGAAATCGCAAAAGGCTGTGACTTGCTTTATCTCGAAACACCGACGAATCCAACCTTAAAAGTCATTGATATTGCCAGGCTTGCCGCCGCTGCCAAGAAGGTCGGGGCTATCGTGGTGGTAGACAATACCTTTGCCACACCTGTCAATCAGCTTCCGCTGACGCTTGGCGCAGACCTGGTGGTGCACAGCGCCACCAAATTCCTGTGCGGCCACTCCGATGCCATGGGTGGGTTGCTCTGTGGAAAAGAAGAACTGGTACAGAAAGTTTTTCGCTTCCGCGAGATCAACGGCGCCAGCCTCCAGGCGGATCCGGCCTACCTGATCGCCCGTGGAATGAAAACACTGGAGCTCCGCGTGGAAAGACACAATGCCTCAGCATTGAAAATCGCTCACTTCCTCAAGGCCCATCCTAAAGTTGAAGATGTGTTTTATCCCGGACTCGCTTCGCACAAAGGACATGACATTGCCGCCAGACAAATGAAAGGTTTTGGAGGAATGATGAGCTTCTCGCTGAAAGGCAACTACGACACCGTAAGGAAATTTCTCCCTGCGCTAAAACTCACTCACCTGGCTGCCAGCCTGGGATCGGTAAGTACGTTGGCTGGCCCTCCGCGCACCACCAGTCACGTGGAGCTGACAGAGGCCCAGCGTGCGGCGTTGGGAATCCCCGAAAGCCTGATCCGTTACTCAGTGGGTATCGAAAATGTCGAGGATCTGATGGCGGACCTGGAAAATGCATTGAGGAAGATCTAAGCTGCAAGCCTTACTCTTCAGGATACACCAAGCAGTTTCCACGCGGCCTGCCTGAACGCCCGCCCAAACGGGATAAAGCGCTTTCCCACTTCCACACCTTCTTTGGTCAAAGAGCTGATATGCTTCTTGGATACGATGAAGGCGCGATGGATGCGTACGAACCGGTCCTCAGGAAGTAAGCCGGCAAGATGCGTAATGTTCTCCCTGGTAAAAAGGGTGCCTTCCGTCATATGAACCGCCACCTCGTCGTCCAGGCTTTCAACAAACATCACCTGATCGAAAGGTACTTTCACCAGCTTGCGGTCTGACCGAAGAAAAAAAGAATCTTCGCCTGAAGGAGTCACAGAGGCCGATGGCTGAACCTGGTTGAAATAACGGTTGACTGCCTTAAGAAACCGGTCGAAGGAGATGGGTTTTAACAGGTAGTCAAGCACATTCAGATCAAATGCATCGGCAGCAAAGTCACGGTGAGCCGTGGTAAGAATGACGGCTGGCGGATGTGTCAGGGTCCTGATCAGTTGCAGTCCTGTAAACTCCGGCATCTGGATGTCCAGGAAAAGCAGATCAATCTTCTTTTGCTGAAGTGCCTTAAGCGCCTCCATGGCGCTGCCACACTCACCGACGAGGGTCAGGCCCTCCGTCTTCGCCACATGGGAAGCCAGGAGCTTCCTGGCCAACGGTTCATCATCCACTATAAGACACCGGGCACTCATGTCAACTTAAGATTCACTGTAAATCCATTTCCCAAGTCTTCTGCCTCCAGCTCATGGCGGTCAGGGTACAACAAGCTCAGCTGGTGACGCAGGTTGCTCAGTCCGATACCCGATGCATTGCTTTCCTGGTCCATCGATTTGCTGTTCGAGATACGGATGGAAAGAAAATCATGTGCACAGGTGATACTGATGTCCATCCAATGCCGCCCAGCGGATTTTCCCGGGCCATGCTTGAAGCAATTCTCTACCAGCGTCACCAGCATCATGGGGGCGATCTGGCGGGCGGCAAGGTTGCCCGACACATCAAAAGTCAGCTTCAGGCGGTCGTCATAGCGGAGCTGTTCGAGGTCGATGTAGTTTCTGAGAAAGCGGATTTCCCTTTCCAGCGGCACCCACGGCTGCCGCGCTTCGTTGATCACATAATCCAGTAATTCGCTCAGTGCCATGATAGCCTTCGGTGCTCTGTCCGACTTCTCGGATGCGAGGTAGTATAGATTGTTAAGCGTGTTGAAGAGGAAGTGCGGGTTCAACTGGGTCTTGAGAAACTTCAATTCCGTTTCAATCTTCTCACGCATCAGTGCCTGATATTCCTCTTTCGATTTTCTCCAATGAGACATCATCTTGACGGCCACACCCAAAAAGACGATCATGAGCAGGGCAGCGAGCAGAAAACGCAGATTTATTGTCGATGGACTCATGCCCTTGATATCCGCTCCCGCCACAACAATAAAGGTGAGTACTACCACGCACATCTCCAGGAACATTGCCCCAACCAATGTGTAAATGAAATACATCAAAAAGGCTCCGTAGCGCTCCTTCAACAGGTAACGGGGAACCAGGAAGTAATTCAAAAAATAGGTGGATACTATAGTGACCGGCATCAGTAAAGCAACAAAGAAAAGAGTCTTCCAGTAGGTCCATTCTCCCTGACCAAATAGAAGGGAGTACAGAACAAGTACGAAAATCCAAAAGGATAGATGAATCAGCCAGCGCTTCCGCAGAACAAGCTCATCCATCAGGCCGGCCACTCGCACCATTGTGCATAATTATGAAAAAATACACAAGAAAGAATTCGCATGTAGCAATGAACAAAGCCTGATCCGGTTTCGACACTTTTAACTCCCCTTTCGCCGCATCCAAGTGTCTTGTTGCTATATCCGGAAGGGGCGTGTTCTTGTCAGTAAGATGGAAGTGAGGGAACGATCTTTGTCCTTACCCTTGTACACGACAAAACAAAAACCAAACTTTAACACTATGAGCTTTTCAGAATTTCATGAATCCGGTGGCGGGATCATCTGGATGGGCCCCATTGACCTTCTCGGTCTCATCAATCTTGGGCTGTTCGCCTACCTTCTATTTAGCAAGACGATGAAAAAGAATCTGCCGGACAAAACCCTTCAGGCACTGAAGCAGATCGGCGGACTGGCTTTGGCTTGGGGAGCTTTTGCAACACTGGCCGGTTTTTTCCAGGCCCTCGGCGCATTGGAAGAAGCCAAAGACACAATCCCCTTTCCCGTCATTTGCGGCGGTCTGAGGGTTGCACTCATAACTGTACTCTACGGATTTGTAGTCTACATGATCTCAATGGCATCCTTCATTATTTTCCAGTTTACGAAACCGGCTGAATCGAAGTCAATCTGATATCAACATCAATCATATGAGTCTAAGCGAGCTGCACCATTACGGTGGGCCTCCGTTCATGCTCCCACTGGATCTTATTGGAGTGATAAATATATTCCTGTTGGTTTATTCCGTTTACCGGATGATGCTTCACAAGGAGTACAAAAAGCAATTGGAACTCATGCGCCACCTGGGAGGGGCGGCCCTTGCCTACGGGACCTTCGGCACACTGGTTGGTCTGTTTATGGCATTGAAAGCCCTGGAAGAGCTTAAAGAGGCTTTGCCTCTCGCCGTTATCTCAGGCGGACTAAAAGTGGGTCTCATTGGAATTTTGTATGGCTTTCTTATTTATATGATTTCTCTGTCATTCTACATCTTTCTCAAATCCTACCAGTCAAATAACAGTCAGCAAGGATCATGATGCCCGATAACCCCTCCATCACTTCCCAATTTCAGGGTCCTTACATTTTTCTTGCAACACTCATCCTGTTGAACGTACTGGTCATCTATCATGCCATGCGATCAAGCCAAAAGGAAAGCAATTCCACAATAACAGCAGCCTGGTCTTCTTTTGCCTCGCTTCTCCTCGCGTCCGGAGGGTTTGGCGTATTCTTTACCTTGTTCAGGTATTTCAGCGTTTTGGAAATTAGAACAGATTCAAGACCTGGTCAATGGGAGTTGGTCCTCCCTTTGGCGGTGAGCCTGCTGGTGTTTATGTCTTCAGGAGCAGCCTTTTGGGTTGTAAGAAATCGACTGAAGGAAGGGAAATAACTATTGGTGTAATATAAAAAAAGGAGCTCAATGAGCTCCTTTCTTGTTTGGCCTCTGGCGGTTCCTATGCCAAAAGATTATCCGATGGCTATCCTCTTGAACTCAGCAACGGTCAAGCCTTTGCTCACACTGTCCAGGTACTGTGCCACCGTCTTGGAGCTGTCCTTTACGAAAGCCTGGTGCACGAGCGTGCTTTCCTTGAAGAACTTGTTCAGTTTGCCTTGCGCAATCTTTTCAACCATGTTCTCCGGCTTGCCTTCCGCCAGGATCTGTGCCTTGGCTATTTCAAGTTCCTTCTCGATTACACTCTTGTCAACCGACTTCTCATCCACTGCCACAGGATTCATGGCTGCGATCTGCATGCCTACATCCTTACCGGCATCCGTCACATCCTTACCGTTTACACCTTTCAGTGAAACCAGCACGCCGAGCTTCGAACCGGCGTGGATGTAAGGAACGATTGCTTCGCCTTTCATGTGAACATATTCGCTCACTTCAAGCTTCTCTCCGATCTTGCCTACCAATTCAGTGATCTTCTCTCCCAAGGTCAGATTACCGGCCTTCTCGTCAAGAAGCGCCTCCTTCGATGCCGGCTTTTTGGCAAATGCAGTCTCGGCGATGAGTTTGCCGAGGTTCTGGAACTCATCGTTCTTGGCTACAAAGTCTGTCTCGCAATTCAGTGCGATCAGCACCGCTTCCTTCTTGTCATCAGAAACCTTGATAAATACTGATCCTTCCCTGGCTTCCTTGTCGGAACGGGAAGCGGACACTTTCTGGCCTTTCTTCCGGAGAATCTCTATGGCTTTTTCAAAGTCACCATCGGCTTCCGTAAGGGCTTTCTTGCAGTCCATCATACCGGCGCCTGTCATGGTGCGCAACTTGTTCACATCTTGAGCTGTAATTGACATAATGAAGTAGTTTCTGGTTTCTAGTTCTTGTTTCTTGTTCCAGGTTTGTTGGCTTTCTCCAACAAAAAAACACCGGCTTGCGGCCAGTGTTTTGTTGCGATTTATGCTATTAGCTAATTGGCCAACAAGCTAATGATCAGGCTTCGTGAACGGCCTCGTCCACTTTGCGCTTCTCTTCTTCCTCTTTCTTCATCCCTGCATCCTCCTTGTCCTTCTTGCGCTCCATCAGGGCTTCTTCAACCGACTTGCCGATGTATCGGGTCACAATGTTGATGGACTTAAATGCATCATCATTAGCGGGAATCGGGAAATCGATGTCAGAAGGATCAGAGTTGGTATCCACCATTGCGAAGACGGGGATATTCAGTTTCTGGGCCTCCTTAACGGCGATGTGCTCGCGCTTCACGTCGATAACGAAAAGGGCTGCGGGCAGACGGTTCAGGTCAGCAATACCGCCGAGCAATTTTTCCAGCTTGGCTTTTTCACGGGAGACCATGAGGCGCTCGCGCTTGGCCAGGTTGGCAAAAGCTTCATCCTTCATCAGTTTCTCGATCTGGGCCAGTTTCTTCAACGACTTACGGATCGTGGCAAAGTTGGTCAGCATACCGCCCAACCAGCGCTCAGTCACGTAAGGCATATTGAGTCGGGTTGCCTCCTCTACAATAATGTCTTTCGCTTGCTTCTTGGTAGCCACAAACATGATTTTGCGGCCAGAGCGGACAATATTCTTAATGGCAAACGTCGCTTCTTCCAGGCACTTCATTGTCTTGTTCAAATCAATGATGTGGATGCCGTTGTTCTCCATGAAGATGTACTCTGCCATCCGTGGGTTCCACTTCCGGGTCAGGTGCCCGAAGTGAACGCCGGCTT
>JAFEAM010000031.1:0-20684 GCA_018266395.1 Bacteroidota bacterium
TGGCGTATTTCCGGTGGGAGGCATTTTCCCTGTTGCCACAGGAGAGGTATATAGAGTAAGGGTAAAGGGATACCGAACAGGATCAAATCCGGCTTACCTGTTAATAAAAGTAGACGGAGTCAATCAGGGTTGGCCCGGAGCGACACTCGCTTCCTCTCCTGACACAGAATCCTGGACGGAGCAGTACGTTACCATTTCAGGAAGTGCCAGCGCCATGCAGGTAGGTGTGGCCTGGAACACCGTAACCTCCGGAGAGTCCTTCTATGTGAATGAATTTGAGGTCACCAAATTGGGGACAGGCACACCCGAATACCAATACCATCTGAAAGATCATCTCGGCAACGTGCGGATGACCTTTACGACCAACCCTGGAACCGATCAAACCACGGCCACCTATGAGCCCGCCAACCAGTCACAGGAAAACAGCCAGTATGTACGGTACAGCAATGCCAGGTTAGTCAATGCGACGTTGTTTAACCACACCACGGCAGGAAGTTACTCTGAGCGGCTCAGCGGCTCCGCTAACGAGAAATACGGCCTGGCCAAATCCATCAGTGTGATGCCGGGCGATGTGGTTACCGCCGAGGTGTACGCCAAGTACGTAGACCCCAATAGTGCCAACTGGACCCCTGCGCTGACAACCCTAATGGGACAGATCACCAGCGGAACGGCGGGAGTAGTCATTGACGGAGCCACTTACAGCAGCAGTACCAGCAGCTTCCCGTTTGCGGGCTTATTGAGTACGACGGGCAGCACAGGCGGCCCGAAAGCCTATCTGAACTGGATTGTCTTTGATCGCAACTACGTCATGATCACTGGGGGCTACCAGCGGCTTAGCGCTGCTCCAAAGGAAACGGGCAATAACGTCGCTCACGAGCGGATGGCCTCGCCCAATATCAATATTACTCAGCCTGGGTACGTTTATATTTATCTGAGCAATGAAGAGACGACGCCGGTGGAGGTTTATTTTGATGATTTTAAGGTAACGCAGACAAAGAGTCCGGTGTTGAGCCAGCAGGATTATTATCCATTTGGTTTGAGTTTCAATTCATATCAGAGGGAAAATATTGTACCTGATCAGTATAAATACAATGGCAAAGAATTGCAGGATGAGTTGGGTATCGGATGGCTGGACTACGGAGCAAGAATGTATTCGCCTGATTTAGGCCGATGGTTTGTTAGTGATCCAAAAAGCGAAGTAAATCGTCGATATACCCCTTACAATTATGTTCTCAATAATCCACTTAGATTGGTTGATCCGGATGGAATGCTGGAAGATGATTATACAATTTATGCGAATGGGAACATTGAAGTCACACGCAATGACCGCACAACTAATACCTACACTTATGTTGATGGGGACAACAAAAAAACAGATCTTGGAACATATGAAGTTAGCTCACAAGGTATGGTTAATCTGGCACCGGGTGGTAGGGGGTCAGGAGGAAGTGGCTGGGTAATGAGACTTGAAAATGAGGCAACATTCCTTGGAGAGGATGACGCTGCTGGCTTTCTTGGAGCTGCCCATATGTTTTTTAAGGAAACAGGTAGATCTTTGGGAATCAACCAAATGGCGACCTTAGATGGAGAGCACTCTGGAAAGAATGTGCCCGGAGCAATTGATATCACTTACCAAAATACTGAGGGTACCACGGAAAAGACTTGGTCAAACTTTAGTAATGTTGATCGAGATGCAAGTCAAGATGCTGCTAACAAGATGTGTTACTACAATTTTAGGACTATATATACTCTTAAAGAAGGTGAAGCATTTCTTGATGGGACAACACCGTTGAGTCAGCACGATACTCATTTTCATGTCGGCAACTTCGATAAATCGAAGATCAAAACAGCTTATCCGAAATCTACTTCAGGTCTGGAATAAACTAATGATGAAAGTAATGTCTATGTTCATGAGGTCCATATTCATAACGTCAGTTGTGGTAATTACATTTCAGACTAATACCATGAGCCAATCTCGGCCGAGTTGCAATGAATTTGAAATTGAAATTACATTGACTCACAATTCAAAAATTATTGATGGCTTTGATACCAGTGAACGCAAACTTGGAGAATTTGAGGATTTGCCTCGCTTCATTGACGGTTTCGTGGACTTATACAATGTTGCTGAAATAGAGTCTAAGACTATCGTTGGATACAGGCAAATTAGTGTGCAATATGCCGTCGTGTCCAGTGAATCGCCCCAATGCCTTTATCCAGTAAACCAAAGAATTTCAAAATATGTGCTTGCAGTGAATAGAACAGTTAGTCAGCAAGATTTTGGGCCTGGTAGGAACCGCATTCGGATGAAACTGTTGCCGATTGACCTTAAGCAGGATAGAGATAGCATGGCTGCTATTGCAAAAATACCGCTATTCGTTAATGAAATAAGATTTAGAGTACTAATTCAAGACAAGTCAGCTAAAACCGATTGCAGTATTGAATACGTTAGACAACTCTGCACTCAAAGACCCATTTCAAAAGTTGCAGGATTTTAAGAGTTCAGAGTTTGGTACGCGTGTATTGAATGCCCAAGGATTGTAGTGCACCCCAACACCCGGCACATTGAGCGTTTCAATCTGAACCTTTTTTGATAGCCTTGCAGCCCAAATAATAGGGTTTTCAAAACCTTCATGATCCGCTAAAGTAGAAAAAGCCTGAAATCAGTTTCCAATATTCGAGGCAGACTCCAGGCTTTTTCACTTTATCGCTGTAATCAATCAAAAAGCGAAACGTTTCATCAAAACGTCTTCACCGCCGCACCCCTTGGCAAAATCCTATCGTTTCAAACGAAATGATAATTCGCTAAGCTTCTTGATGTCGTCCACAAACCGGTTCGATATTTGTACCTTTGGGGCTACGCTAAAGTAGAAAAAGCCTGGAAGCAGTTTCCAATACTGGAGACTCTTTTTCAGGCTTTTTCACTTTATCGTGGTGAAGCGATCGAACGGTATAGAGACCGTCAGGTCTACTAGACCGGAGATCTGCTTCAGGACCGCCCAGATCGCCACGTTCGGCACCTCCACGAAGAGGACGGACTACGCTGGTGAATTTGTCTATGAAAATTCGACGCTCCAATTTGTGAACCATGAAGAGGGCAGAATTGTGACGGCAACCACTAAATTGGTGTATACCAATCCCGGTGAGAGCCTCAATGATTTTGTTACCGTGAACGCCACCACAGCCTTGTTTACTCAGAACGCAGAAAAGTACGTTAAGGTGACTTCAGGAAGCACGTTATCCGGAACTGGCGTATTTCCGGTGGGAGGCATCTTCCCTGTTGCCACAGGAGAGGTGTATAGAGTAAGGGTAAAGGGCTACCGAACGGGATCAAATCCGGCTTACCTGTTAATAAAAGTAGACGGAGTCAATCAGGGCTGGCCCGGGGCGACACTGGCTTCGTCTGCTGACACAGAATCCTGGACAGAGCAGTACGTTACCATTTCAGGAAGTGCTAGCGCCATGCAGGTAGGTGTGGCCTGGAACACTGTTGCCTCCGGAGAGTCCTTTTATGTGAATGAGTTTGAGGTCACCAAATTGGGGACAGGTACACCCGAATACCAATATCATCTTAAAGATCATCTTGGCAACGTGCGGATGACCTTCACGACCAATCCTGGAACTGATCAAACCACGGCCACCTATGAGCCTGCCAACCAGTCTCAGGAAAACAGCCAGTATGTACGGTACAGCAATGCCAGGTTAGTCAATGCCACATTGTTTAATCACACAACGGGCGGCAGTTATTCAGAACGTTTAAACGGATCCACTAATGAGAAATACGGCCTGGCCAAGTCCATCAGCGTGATGCCGGGGGATGTGATTAATGCGGAAGTCTACGCTAAATACGTGGACCCCGTAAGTTCGAACTGGACACCTGCATTGACCACCCTCATGAGCCAGATTGCTGCCGGTACAGCCGGGGTAGTTATTGACGGGGCCAATTACAGCAGCAGTACCAGCAGTTTCCCGTTTGCGGGACTGTTAAGTACGGCGGGCAGCCTTGGCGGACCAAAGGCTTACTTGAACTGGATTGTTTTTGACCGGAACTATGTCATGATCACAGGCGGCTATCAGCGACTCAGTTCAGTGCCGAAGGAAACAGGCAATAACGTCGCTCACGAGCGGATGGCCTCGCCCAACATCAACATCTCCCAGCCTGGGTATGTATATATTTATTTGAGCAATGAGGAGACTACGCCGGTGGAAGTGTATTTTGATGATTTCAAGGTCACACAGATCAAGAGTCCGGTGATACAGCAGCAGGATTACTATCCAGGCGGAGCGATGTTCAACTCCTACGTCAGGGAGAACAGCGTACTCAACAAGTACAAGTATCAAAAAAAGGAATACCAAGAGGATTTAGGCTTGAATCTCTATGATTTTCATTGGCGGCAATACGATCCATGGGATTTGCACACAACTACTATGGACCCCAACGCAAATAAGTATCCAAATCTGAGTCCATATAGTTGGGCCGGGAATAATCCTTTGAAGTTTATCGATCCGGACGGTAAAGACATTATTCTGAATTACACTGACGACAAAGGAAAGAAGCAAACTTATGATTATAAAAATGGAAGTACTTATAAGGGCAACAATCAGTTCATTAAGAATTTTTATTCTGCCGTTGGCGCACTCAACAAAGCAGGAGCTGGACAAATGGTTGCCGCACTAGAGAAGAATACTCAAAAAGTCTACATACAAGAAGGAACTTCATCGCGATACAAGCCCTCTACGCATACAATAACGTGGAATCCCACTGGCGGGCTCGTTACAACTAAAGGATCAATTATGTCACCGACAGCCGTCTTAAATCATGAGACGGATCACGCGCTGCATCATGCCGAGAATGGAGAAAAACATATTGCTGAAAGCAAAAGAGGAACTGATGCTCAATATGACTCTAAGGAAGAAAGACGAGTAATTACAGGCTCTGAACAAGATACAGCTCTGAAACTTGGAGAGATAAAACCTGGTGAGGTGACTAGAACGGATCATGAGGGGACCCCATGGCCTACAACTGGCCCTACAACTACGGAAGGTATCTATGACAAACTTATGACTCCAATTAAAAAGAATGATGAATAAAGTATGTCTAATCTTGTTGATCGCACTTAGCGGTTGCCAAGCAAAAAGAAATGTTTTGAGTGTAGAGATTTATTCTGTAGAGGTTGATATAGAGACTCCGTACAGAATTAAGTGTTCTGATTTTAGCAAATCCTTTCAAAATGAAATTTCTAAAAGGAAAATAAGTGAGGAAAATGCGATTGAATACCTCGTTAGTATTCTGGATTCCTCAAATAAGGAGGATTGCTCAGTTGACACGAGGGCCATTTTGCTTTTAAAGTTCAAGGATTTTACCGACACAATTTGTGCAAATGAGTATTGCCTGACTTATAGAAATAGATCTTTCCGAATGCCAGATAAATTGAAAAACATAATTTGGGACTCGACTAAATACAATGAGTAGGCCAATGTAGTGCACCACATTGTCTGTTTTACCCCGAACTGAATCTATGTTCCTGATTCTCAGCGTAGGGAAAATGACCTTACGGAAAAATGGACTGGCAGTTGGGCCCGTCCATTCCTTTTTGATAGCCTTGCAGCCCAAATAATAGGGTTTTTAAAACCTTCATGATCCGCTAAAGTAGAAAAAGCGTTGAAATCTGTTTCCAATATTCGAGGCAGTTTCCTTGGCTTTTTCACTTTATCGTCCTGAAGCGATCGAACGGCGAAGCGACCAAACAATGAAGTGACCGAACCATGAAGCGACCGTCCGCAGTGAAGCGACCGCCAGGTCTGCTTCACTGGTCTGCTTCATGGGAGGTCTACTTCATTGGTCTTCTTTGCCGGAGATCTGCTACAGGGCAGGCTTAAACCCCCACCTTCGGCTCATCGACGAAACAAACGGACTACGTCGGTGAATTCATTTACGAAAATGATGCCCTGCAATTTGTGAACCATGATGAAGGCCGGATCGTAATCGGCACAAATCAGTTAACTTATACCAATCCAGGAGAAGCTTTAACCGACTTTACTACCGTGAATTCTACAGTGGCACTTGTTACGCAGAATGGTACTGAGAAGTATGTCAAGGTCACATCCAGCGGCACCACCGCAGGTACAGGCGTGTTTCCTATAGGTGGCACCTTCCCGGTCAATGCGGGAGAAGTATATCGCATCAGGGCCAAAGGCTACCGCACGGGTACTAATCCTGCATACATCCTCATAAAAGCTAATGGAGTTAACCAAGGTTGGCCAGGGGCAACACTTGCGTCCACTGTAGCCACAGAGGCCTGGACAGAACAATATGTGACCATTCCATCAGGAGCCACGACTTTGCAGGCAGGGGTAGAATGGAATACAGTAGCCTCAGGAGAAATCATGTATATCAATGAATTTGAGATTACAAAAATTGGTGCCGGCACCCCTGAATACCAATACCATCTCAAAGACCACCTTGGAAACGTTCGCACAACGTTTACAACGGTCCAGGCAACGGATCAGACAACCGGGACTTATGAGCCCGCAAACCAGGCATTGGAACAAAGCCAGTACGTGCGTTATAGCACTGCCAGATTGATCAATGCCACACTGTTTAACCATACCACAGGAGGAAGCTATTCCGAAAGATTGAACGGATCTACTAATGAGAAATACGGCTTGGCCAAGTCCATCAGTGTGATGCCGGGGGATGTGATTAATGCTGAAGTCTACGCTAAATACGTGGACCCCGTAAGTTCCAACTGGACACCTGCTTTGACCACCCTCATGAGCCAGATAGCTGCCGGTACAGCCGGGGTAGTTATTGACGGGGCCAATTACAGCAGCTGTACCAGCAGCTTCCCGTTTGCGGGACTATTGAGTACCGCTGGAAGCACTGGCGGACCAAAGGCTTACTTGAACTGGATCATTTTTGACCGTAACTATGTCATGATCACGGGAGGCTACCAGAGACTCAGTGCTGCCCCGAAGGAAACAGGCAATAACGTCGCTCACGAGCGGATGGCCTCGCCCAATATCAATATTACTCAGCCAGGGTATGTGTATATTTATCTGAGCAATGAAGAGACAACTCCTGTAGAAGTGTACTTTGATGATTTTAAGGTGACACAGACGAAGAGTCCGGTGGTGAGCCAGCAGGATTATTATCCGTTTGGTTTGAGTTTCAATTCATATCAGAGGGAAAATATTGTACCTAATCAGTATAAATACAATGGCAAAGAATTGCAGGATGAATTGAATCTTGGCTGGCTGGATTATGGAGCTAGGATGTATATGCCGGAGATTGGTAGATGGGGTGTGATTGATCCTCTGTCTGAGCAAGATAGACGCTGGAGCCCCTATAGATATGCTTTTGATAATCCACTTAGGTACATTGATCCTGACGGGATGACCGAAAAGGAAAGGAATGCAGCTGCCGATCGAATGGAAGAACATAGGGACAAGGGAACAACATATTTGCATGGTTCAAAGGAAGGTAGCGAAGGTCCAAAAGTTCAACCAGGCGGCAAAAGCGATTGTTCTGGAACAGCTGGAGAAGCAATTGTATACGCTGGGGAAGTTAATCCCAACTTTGGAAGCGCGCCAGGTGGAGGAGCTGCAAAAATGGAGTCAAATATGGCGCAAGTCGCCGCACCAGGGGACCCAAAAGAAAGCTTTAATATGGTTGAAAGGGGGCATGCAGTCGTAACGAACGACAAGACGCACATCGGACTCGTTACAGAAGTATTCAAGGATAAAGATGGAAACGTAACAGGTTTCGTGATGACCCACAATGAGGGCTATAACGGAAAGGTCATTGACACTTTGATTAATATCAAAAATATTGGCAAGGATGCGGGTAAGAATGTCAATGTATACGAATCAGAGTTAGTAGGGGTCTATAAATGGGATGACTTGCATGAAAAATCTGGTGAAAAGCCTTCGAAGGTACTCGGTTGTGAAAACGGGACTCAATAGATAAGTTTATGCTCAGAAATAAGTTAGCAATCTTTCTACTTGGTCTATTCCCGATCGCCGTAACTTGCTGCGCCCAAAAGGAAAAGGTCAAAATAATTAGTTTACCAATTGATAACCAAAATAGCACAGGGATAGGCTTCAAAAGAACAGAATGGGACAATAAAATGGTATTCTATCAGGGAATTAGCTCAATATGTGTTGATAACAATTTTGTGTACATGACCGATGAAGTCCATAGAAATGTTAAACGTATTGATCTTAATACCTCTGAAATAACTACCAGTAATAAACTATTCTCAGCGGCACGCGGAAGGAAATTAACTGACATTGGTGTCTTCGGCGAATCTATTGTAGTTGCTACGTTCAGTGATTCTCTGCTAATCTTAAACAAAGATCTTTCAATTGATACTGTAGTTTTGTTGAACAGCTATCATTGCCCCACTTGTATACATCAGCATAATGATTCAATAATTTCTATCTACGTAAATTCCAAAAGCATTATTTATAGTATAGACAATTCATTGAAATTAATTGACAAGCAATTCACAAAGCGGAATGAAAAACTATATTGTGAATCCCGACTTGATCCACAAAGCGGCTCTTTTAGAGGTAAGGAAGGATCATATAGGCGAATGCCATCTGGAGACTACGTCACAATAATGGGGAGGGAAATCCATCTTGAATCACCATATACAAGCTATTTGGACTCATATAATGTGGATTTTGACGATAATCATCTTGTCATTTTCGATATTGATGAAGAGAAATTTGTTCTCTATGTCTACAATATCAAATCCTATTAGCGTTTAGTGCACGACATCGTGTAGTGCTGAAGTGCACCAGATTTGTAGTGCACCACATTGTCCACTTCACCACCCAACAGTAGATATGGAGGACTCGTCGGAACTAATGTGACACAAATAGGATTAAAGAGTCCAGCTGCAAGCGATCCCTTTGGAGTATCTCAGCATTTTTCTGATAGCACAAATTGGAGCGAGGTATTGAGCAAGTTTGCATCAATGAGGAATAATGGGGGTAATAGCTCTGGGCATACCAATAAAGGAGAGAAATTGAAGAAAGAGAAACACCCTGATACTGCTAAAGGGTTTTAAAAACTCAATTATGAAAAAAATACATTTGTTCTTCTATTGGATCATTCTGGCATTACTGGTCTATTTAAATTATGGAATCAGTAAAGCCCTATATTTAACTACCCACTTTAGCAGCAATGGAGGCGGGGTAAAAGAGGGGTTGATGTACATTGCCTTAATTTTAGTTCCATTGGTAATTATGCTTGGTTTATTGAGGCTGTGGCTTTTGAAACCAGCAAAGCAAAGGCTACGTCTCTTTGATATCGTCTATTTTGTAGCCCCCGTTTTGGTAGCAGTATCTTGCTTTGCAAATCAGTTATGGACTGGGATTATCTCGTCAGGGCTTGCAGGGATTCTGATTGTTTTTGAATTAATTAGGAGTTTTATCGATCGTCAATCGCTCAAAGCAAAAGATAATCCTAGCTTGTAGTGTAGTGCACCACATTGTGTAGTGTAGTGCACCACATTGTCTGTTTTACTCCGAACTGAATCTAAGTTCCTGATTCTCAGTGTAGGGAAAATGACCTTACGGAAAAATGGACTGGCAGTTGGGCCCGTCCATTCCTTTTTGATAGCCTTGCAGCCCAAATAATAGGGTTTTCAAAACCTTCATGATCCGCTAAAGTAGAAAAAGCCTGGAAGCAGTTTCCAATATTCGAGGCAGTTACCTTGGCTTTTTCACTTTAGCGTCCTGAAGCGATCGAACGGTGAAGCGACCAAACAATGAAGTGACCGAACCATGAAGCGACCGCCGGGTCTGCTTTGCCGGAGATCTGCTTCAGGACTGATAAGATGCAAGTATTGTAGTTGTGTCAGCTATGCTTAAAAGCGGGCCGTCGTAAGAATGGTACTCAAAAATTCAGATGCCAGGGCTGTAAGAAATATCAGCAACAGACATACAAATACCAGGCCTGCTACAAGACCACCAATCAAAGCATTACCCAGCTGCTCATTGAAGGCCTGGGCATCAGAAGCATTGCGAGAGTGCTCAAAATATCCATCACAACGGTGATCCGGAGGATCAAAGGCATCGCCCGTCTGGTCAACAAGCCTTTTGCCGTCATCAGAAGGGGGATCTATGAAATCGACGAACTCTGGACCTTTATCGGAAAGAAAAGCAATGAAACCTGGATTGCTTATTCACTGGAGCGACAAGGCAGGAAAGTGATTGATTTTAAAGTTGGGGCCAGGTCTATTGAGAACCTGAAAAGGCCTGACCGAAAACGTTTTGACAGGGGACCCGAAGAAGATCTGTACGGATGGATTGGGCCAATAAAGCAGACAAGCCTCCAAAAAGCACTCAATATTTGGAGGGTTTTTCTAAAGGCTTGTCGCTTTATTGCCTTGTAGCAGTCGACCTTGGTCGATTTGCTTCAGGGGTGTTCCATTGGCGGACACTTTTCCAGGCTTTTTCACTTTGTCGTGGTGAAGTGACCGAATCATGAAGCGACCGTCAGGTCTGCTTCATGGGAGGTCTACTTCACCACCCAACACCCGGCACATTGAGCGTTTCAATCTCAACCTGCGTATGCACCTGAAACGTTTGTCCAGGAAGACGATTTGTTTTTCGAGAAGCAAGGAGATGCTGGAAGCTTGCCTGAAGATTTACTTTTGGTCTGAAAAGACGAACTGGATTTGAACTATCCGGGATTTATCATGTCGTAGTTATAGACTATTGCTACTTTCCTGTTTGCTGCTCTGCCATGGTCCGGGAGCAATCCAGGTGGTAGGCATTGACGCTCGGGAACCTATTGCACTTACAATGGGTGATAGAAATAGTTCTGCCGCCGCTGTAATCTCTGAAAAGGATTTTGGCAGATGCTGTTGATTAAGTCTGCTATGAAAGGCACTCCACTGTGATTGCTTCATCTCCGCGAATTCAGCGGAGAAGATCGGCTCCGCGGGTAATTCAGTGCCGCGATTATGGAAGGTCAGGCGGACAGCTTCCCCGAGGCTTTCGCCATTAAAATCAAACTGACGAGATAATACCCAAATGTCATAAAAGTCCTTCATGCGACTATTGGCGTTACCCAGACTAACGGCAGCCTCAAATTTTTCAGCTATTGTGCTTTCACGGCTGTAGCACAAGAGCCTTCCCGAAGGAAAGTTGAGCATGGCAGGAAGTTCCATGGGCTGTGGTGCGGGATAGATAATGTCACCGAATCCAATATCTACCTGCATATTGATTATCGCTGTGCCCAGATTGCCGGTAAAGCCGATTCTTAATCCCTCGTATTCAGCATCCTCTGTTATTCTTGTCGCTGTCACTGAATCCGGATCAAATTCCAAACCATCCGGGTCAACCTTTGTGGAGATAATGCTTTTGATCATTTCAAGGATAACAGTTTCTTCATTGCGCATCTTGCCAAGCATGTCAATATCCATGGTGGGCCTTATCTCGCTTACCTTCCATATTCTAAGCATCAGGGCTCCTTTCAGGACAAACTGCGTTGCATGGGGAGATTTGCTCCACCGGTAGAGAAACCTCTCCATGGCAAAATATTGAAGCAGCTCCTGGAAGGGCCTCTTGTCCAGTCTCGACTGTGCAAGCAGTCGGTCATGAACCGACACGCTCATGTTTTTGACAGATTTTTTCATGCTATCGCTTCCAGGTAGGGCTGCATTTGTTTCTCCACCCGGCAAATCTTTGCGAATTTGGTAAGCGCCTGCATGTTGAACTTCTTCCACGACCGGTATCGTTTCAGGGCTTCCAGCACAATGTCAAGGCCGATCTTGTTGCGAAACTTGAAGCAGTCGGCCAGAGTCTTCTCAGGAGAGTAAATCCTGACCTGTATGCCATCGATCAGGTGGGTCTGGACACCTTCACTAAATGCCCTGCCCCGGTATCTGTGGATGGCCAGGGGTGGATGATCAAGCTTAGGACTTCGTGCGCCTTCGGGAATGGCGACATAGACCTTATGGGGGATTTGGGTGGTGAGCTTGTGAAAGCTAAGAGCCGAAATCAGACAGATCACCCCGGAGGGGATGCGGATTGCCACCGTAACCAGATCCGGGTTGGCAATGGAAGCCCTGCTTGCAATCCGGTAGAAACCCCTTGAAGGTTGCTCCAGTTTGCCTTGCTTCAGTAGTTGACTGAGGGTCCGTGAATAGATTCCTGAGGCCACAGCGTCCTTGCTGCGCACCATCCCCCCTTGGCTGGTGATCCACTGCATGGCTCGTCTGGAAGCGCTATCGGCCCTTTTCATAGTGAATTGAAAGGTATATACTTATATACAAATATATACAAATGAATGCAGTGCCCAGGGGCACTTTTCTTGAAACGTTTCATCAAAACGTTTTCACCGCCGCACCCCTTGACAAAATCTTATCGTTTCAAACGAAATGATAATTCGCTAAGCTTCTTGATGTCCTCCACCCACTGGTTCGATATTTGTACCTTCGGGACTGCCCAGATCGCCACGTTCGGCACCTCCACGAAGAGGACAGACTACGCCGGTGAATTTGTCTATGAAAATTCAGCGCTTCAATTTGTGAACCATGAAGAGGGCAGAATTGTGACGGCAACCACTAAATTGGTATATACCAATCCCGGTGAGAGCCTCAATGATTTTGTTACCGTGAACGCCACCACAGCCTTGTTCACTCAGAACGCAGAAAAGTATGTCAAAGTGACTTCAGGAAGCACCGTGTCCGGTACAGGCGTATTTCCAGTGGGAGGCATCTTCCCTGTTGCCACAGGAGAGGTATATAGAGTAAGGGTAAAGGGATACCGAACAGGCTCAAATCCGGCTTACCTGTTAATCAAAGTAGACGGTGTCAATCAGGGTTGGCCCGGGGCGACACTGGCTTCGTCTGCTGACACAGAAGCATGGACAGAGCAGTACGTTACCATTTCAGGAAGTGCCAGCGCCATGCAGGTAGGTGTAGCCTGGAACACCGTTACCTCCGGTGAGTCCTTCTATGTGAATGAATTTGAGGTCACCAAATTGGGGACAGGCACTCCGGAATACCAATACCATCTGAAAGATCATCTTGGCAACGTGCGGATGACCTTCACGACCAATCCTGGAACGGATCAGACCACGGCCACTTATGAGCCTGCCAACCAATCACAGGAAAACAGCCAGTATGTACGATACAGCAATGCCAGGTTAGTCAATGCAACTTTGTTCAATCACACCACGGGCGGAAGTTACTCTGAGCGGCTCAGCGGCTCCGCCAACGAGAAATATGGCCTGGCCAAATCCATTAGCGTGATGCCGGGCGATGTGGTTACGGCCGAGGTGTATGCCAAATATGTTGACCCCAATAGTGCCAACTGGACCCCTGCGCTGACGACCCTAATGGGACAGATCACAAGCGGAACGGCGGGAGTAGTCATTGACGGGGCCAATTACAGCAGCAGTACCGATAAAGTAGACAAAGCATGGATACTTCCTGCATATTTTAGGCGATGCTTTCCTGGCTTTGTCACTTTATCGTTGTGAAGTGGTCAAACGGTGAAGTGACCGAAACAGTGAAGTAACCGAACGGCTAAGCGACCGTAAGGTCTGCTTGGATGGAGGTTTACTTCCCTTGAGGTCTACTTCACCGACAGGAACTACGTCATGATCACTGGGGGCTACCAGCGCCTTAGCGCGGCCCCGAAGGAAACAGGAAATAACGTCGCTCACGAGCGGATGGCCTCGCCCAATATCAACATCTCCCAGCCTGGGTATGTGTATATTTATCTCAGCAATGAAGAGACTACGCCGGTGGAAGTGTATTTTGATGATTTCAAGGTGACACAAACGAAGAGTCCGGTGGTGAGCCAGCAGGATTATTATCCATTTGGCTTGTCATTCAACCAGTATCAGCGAGAAAGTTCGTTAATCAATAAATTTAAGTTCCAGAGTCAGGAACACGTCGATGATCTTGGTTTGAATTGGGATTCATTCAAGTGGCGAAACCATCAACCTGATATTGGGCGGTTCTTTAATATTGATCCCTTAGCTGAGAAGTATGTTTATAACAGTCCTTATGCCTTTGCCGAGAATAGGGTGATTGACGGTAGGGAGCTTGAGGGGCTGGAGTGGGCTAAGTCAATTGACACAAAAACGAGCACGACGACTTTCACCGTAACAATGAAAGTCAAGAACTCGGCCAATTTACCCGAAGGTTCAATGTATTCTGCTGCTTTTGGGATAGGGAAGCAAGTTGAAGAGAGCTTCAAGGGGACTGATGAGAGTGGTATGAAGTACCAAACTAAAGTGAATCTTGACTTTGATAGTCAAATAGATACTAAGAAGGATTTCTATTTAGATCTTGTTCCGCAAGTCGAAGCGGAGGGAGCTCCCGCTGATGCCCTTGGAGCTGTGGATAATATTGGTGATACTAACAAGAATCGGATTCAAGTGGTTGTATCCGCTAACAGAGAAAGAAATGAAGGTGAAATAACTCGTAGCGGCGCGCATGAAGTTGGACACACTGGAGGATTGCATCATCCAGAAAGTCGCGGAGCTGACAAAGATAGGAATGGAATCAAACTAGAAAGTGACAACTTAATGAGACAAAGTTCGGAATCCAACGGGACGAAGATTAATGGTGATCAAATGAAGAAGGTCAGTGATACGATTGATGGAAATAAAAGGAATTAGAATGCGGTATGTTTTGCTTATGGCAATCATGTCCTACTGCTTTTGTTCATGCGCACAGTTGCGAAGTGAATATGAAGTTGAAATCAGATATTCGCCGATTCGTCATATTATTCCTTCCAAGACTACTGAGAAATCAAGGAAGAATTATGGGGATTCAGTGCTTGTTTTTTTTGAAGAAGGATTCGACAAGGACTATATAACTGTGACTGACAGTATTACGACAGTAAAAGATGTTATTACCTCGAATTCGTCTCTCGGATTTGCGCGGTTAGTGCCCTTGGGAAGATTAAACAATACAAAGACAATACAGTTTAGTGTTAACAAGGGGCAAACTATTGCTATAGATATTAATATGAAGCACCGTTATGTAGCAATCAATTTCGTTAAGAATAAAATAATTGTCGAGATTTTAGACGGGTTCCCTTACTATGATTAGAGAACGTTGAGGTTTGTAGTGCACCACATTGTCTGTTTTACTCCAAACTGAATCTAAGTTCCTGATTCTCAGCGTAGGGAAAATGACCTTACGGAAAAATGGACTGGCAGTTGGGCCCGTCCATTCCTTTTTGATAGCCTTACAGCCCAAATAATAGGGTTTTTAAAACCTTCATGATCCGCTAAAGTAGAAAAAGCCTGGAAGCTGTTTCCAATATTGGAGACTGTTTCCGGGCTTTTTCACTTTATCGTGGTGAAGTGACCGAACAGTGAAGCGACCAAACGATGAAGTGACCGACGCAGGAGGTCTACTTCATCGGTCTGCTTCATGGGAGGTCTACTTCACCACCCAATACCCGGCACATTGAGCGTTTCAATCTCAACCTGCGTACGCACCTGAAACGTTTGTCCAGGAAGACGATTTGTTTTTCGAGAAGCAAGGAGATGCTGGAAGCTTGCCTGAAGATTTACTTTTGGTCGAACAAAGTAGCAGGGCAAGCACTTCACCCTTGAAACCTCTTTCGCAGAATTCCACGCTATTCACCCTTTTTTCTTTCGAGCCAAATCTTTGGATTTCGGCTGGTATGAAAGACAGCAAACACCTCCACGGTCCTTTGTCTTTCGCTCACGGTATAGTGAACGAGAAATGGAAATCGCCTGACCTGCATGCAACGAACATTTTCGTAGCGTACTGCATATCCGACAGCATTCTTCTTCAAGGAATTGATCTGACTTTTTACCTGCTTTAGAAAGTAGCCACCAAGCCCTTTCAGCTGTTCGTTGTACCAATCGGTGGCATCCTGAATATCTTGCAGGGCTTCAGGATCAATGGATATTCGATAGGCTCGCATCTAGGGCTTAAGCGAACTGGCAGCTTTGTCCCAATCCAACATCCGTCCGGAATCTTGCTTTGATTTCCTGATTCGCTGCATCACAATCTTTTTATGCTCTTCTGGGACTTCCATCTTTTCATCCCAAATCACATCATTCAGCTTCAATTTTTCAGATGGCGAAAGTTGTTTCACGATATCAGTCAATTGCTGAAAACTCAAATCAATATTCACGTGTACATTTCTCATAGCATCTTCTTCATTTGACAAGAGCAAGTTAATTAAAAACATCAAGCACTTTCGATAAAGTAGAAAAACGGAAGCTGTTTCCAATACGGGAGACTCCTTTCTGGGCTTTTTCCCTTTATTGTCATGACGCGACTACAGATCTGCACCATGTTGAAACGTTTTATCAAAACGTTTACCGTCCGCACTACTTGGCAAACTCCTATCGTTTCAAACGAAATGATAATTCGCTAAGCTTCTTGATGTCCTCCACCCACCGGTTCGATATTTGTACCTTCGGGGCTACGATAAAGTAGAAAAAGCCTGGAAGCAGTTTCCAATACTGGAGACTCTTTTTCAGGCTTTTTCACTTTATCGTGGTGAAGCGATCGATCGGCGAAGCGATCCTCTTTGCTGGAGATCTGCTTCAGGAAGTGACCGAACCAGCAAGACGGCACTCGGATGTCCTGCTACTAAAGCGGCAGATCGCTTCGCGCGCGATGACGGGCTCAGTAAACTTGACACTTAGAGGATTGCTTCGCTTCGCTCGCAATATCAGATATTCCGCCAAGAAAATAGGGCTGACCAACTCCACGAATCCAACCTCGGAGGGTCTCCATCAAGTCCTGGTAAAGCAGTGTAAGGCAGATTGCGAGCGTAGCGACGCAATCCTCCACGCATTTCAACCTAATAACTATGCCGTCATGGCGAACGAAGTGAAGCCACCCACTCCGTTCCAGATGCGCTTCGCCTGCTATCATCCATACGTCATGGCGAAGCAAACCCATCTGGTCCAGTGATGCTTTTTTGTCCCACGTCGACGGCTAATGAAAGGGTGCGCTTGATTGTGCGTAGGCTTGTTGGTTCTAAAAACCAACAAGGGCGGCAGATTAAGTCAATAGCAAATATTACCCTTGTTCAGCTTTACAGGGAAAGTGATTTAATATCTAATAAGGGTTTAGCTTTGATTACAGGTTCAAAGAATAAGAGGATAGGTAACAATTCAGAATATGTTCAAATGCCAGACGGCAATGATGATGGCCTAGGAAACCATCGAATAGAGACCTACACGGCAGATGAATTTAAGAAGGTGGCACCTAAAATTTGGAAATACCTGATTGATAAAAAGATAATTTATGATAATGGTGAGATAATCAATGAGAATAATTAGCATGAATTTATTCCTTTTAAGTCTCTTGACGATTGCGTTTGAGGGTTGTTTCCAAAAGGAGACACGGCTTACAGAAATTGAAAAGATCTGGAACCCCTACAGGAGTGATCAAAAACTTGTATTTCTTACGGCGGACTTAAAGTATGATACGATAGAAGTCACGAAAGGAAGAGAGAGCATGTTCCCATCAGGCCTTGGTTCACCAAGGAATGAAACTATGAGAACCGTTGTTCGTAAACAATTTGATAATGGTAAGCCTACGGAATTCATATTTTTAATGGTTTATGCTGCAGGTTACGATGAGCCTAGTGGTGTTGACTTCTGTCTAAGCATTGGCAGTGATAGGTTCTTGGGTAGAGGTTATCCAATAGTTGAATTGGAAAAAAAAGTTCGTTTTACATTGAAGACAAGTTATCGAATATTTGATGACGTAATTAAGGTAAAAACCACCAGGATCAGTGGTGGTCGGAACGAAATAACGTTCATTTATTGGAGTGTAGCATATGGTTACGTGAAGTATGAAAGAGTGGATGGAAAGACGGGTGAACTAATTAATATTATCAATTAATGTAAGGTACAATGTGTAGTGCACCACATTGTCTGTTTTACTCCAAACAGAATCTAAGTTCGTGATTCTCAGCGTAGGGAAAATGACCTTACGGAAAAATGGACTGGCAGTTGGGCCCGTCCATTCCTTTTTGATAGCCCGCTAAAGTAGAAAAAGCGTGGAATCAGTTTCCAATATGCGTCGCAGTTTCCAGGCTTTTTCACTTTATCGTGGTGAAGTGACCAAACGATGAAGTGACCGACGAAGGAGGTCTACTTCATCGTAATCGTTGTTTTTGCGATCATACTGAACGCCCTTCGGGAAGACCAATTTTTGCAAATCCGTCTTGAGCTCATCGAAATAAATACTATTGAGTATATTTACTCATTTTATTGAGTAATTTGTAAATGACCTTTGAAAGACCTTATATTCAGCAACTTATAAGCAGAATGAACGAGTCAAGAGGCTTCATTCAAGTGCTTATGGGGCCTCGCCAGGTGGGTAAAAGCACCCTTACCGGGCAGGTGTTGGCCAAATTGAACTCTCCCCATCTTTTCGTTTCGGCTGATGCCGTTGCCAATGCCGGAGAGCTTTGGTTGGAACAGCAATGGGAAACAGCTCGTCGGCAATGGAAATCTTCCGAAGCAACTTCCTTTATTTTAGCCATTGATGAAATTCAAAAGATTGATAACTGGAGCGAGGTGGTTAAAAAATTGTGGGACGAAGACACACGAACAAACCAAAATATAAAAGTAATCTTATTAGGCTCATCTCGTTTGCTTTTGCAACAAGGATTAACCGAGTCACTGGCCGGGCGATTTGAAACTACCTACCTGGGGCATTGGTCATTCACAGAAATGGAACAAGCCTTTGGCGTGACAGCCGAACAATATGTTTGGTTTGGGGGCTACCCCGGTGCAGCAAGTCTGATGAGCGATGAAGATCGTTGGAAGAAGTACGTGAACGATGCACTCATTGAGACCAGTATCTCCAAAGATATTCTCATGCTTACGCGTGTTGACAAGCCTGCCTTGCTGCGAAAGCTTTTTGAGTTAGGTTGTTTATATTCAGGGCAAGTTTTGTCCTATACAAAAATTGTTGGGCAGTTGCAGGATGCAGGCAATACAACGACTTTAGCTCACTACTTGCAGTTGCTCGACACGGCAGGGCTGTTGGCAGGTATTGAAAAATATACAGGCGAACAACTTCGTCAACGTTCTTCCAGTCCAAAGTTTCAGGTGCATAACACTGCGTTACTTACCTCGCAACAAGGTGCTGCATTGAACGAGGTGAGATTGAAGCCCGATGTGTGGGGGCGTTGGGTAGAGGCAGCCATTGGTGCACACCTCGTGAACCACCAATTAAGTGAAGGCTACACGGTTCACTACTGGCGACACCGAAATGACGAGGTTGACTTTGTGTTGGAGAAAAAAGGAAAAGTGATTGGGCTGGAAGTGAAAAGTGGTGCTGCACAAAAGACAGCTGGCATGGAAGCATTTAAGAGACAACACGAGCCCGATAAGGTACTACTCGTTGGAAACAGCGGAATACCATGGCGAGAGTTTTTGAAACTTTCGTTTGATCAACTATTCTAAAATTAAAAGAAGACAGTCTCTATAAATAATGGCTTTCAACGAAGACTCACGCGTAAAAATTCCAACCATTCTGCATTTGTGCAAATTAGGCACCTGCCCTTCGTTGAACAAGGCAGTAACTACGCCGTCATGGCGAACGAAGTGAAGCCACCCACTCCGTTCCAGATGCGCTTCGCCTGCTATCATCCATACGTCATGGCGAAGCAAACCCATCTGGTCCAGTGATGCTTTTTTGTCCCACGTCGACGGCTAATGAAAGGGTGCTGCTTGATTGTGCGTAGGCTTGTTGGTTCTAAAAACCAACAAGGGCGGCGTGGGTCCTATTGGAATACCAACGAGGGCGTAGGGTCTCCATCAAGTCCTGGTAAAACAGTATAAGTAAGATTGCGAGCGTAGCGACGCAATCCTCCACGCATTTCAACCTAGTAACTACGCCGTCATGGCGAACGAAGTGAAGCCACCCACTCCGTTCCAGATGCGCTTCGCCCGCTATGATCCATACGTCATGGCGAAGCAAACCCATCTGGTCCAGTGATGCTTTTTTGTCCCACGTCGACGGCTAATGAAAGGGTGCTGTTTGATAGTGCGTAGGCTTGTTGGTTCTAAAAACCAACAAGGGCGGCGTGGGTGCTATTGGCATACCAACGAGGGCGTAGGGTTTTTCTAAAGGCTTGTGGCTTTTTCATTTATCGTGGCGAAGTGAGCGACCAAACGGTGAAGTGACTTTCCAGCGCTTCGCTCGTAATCATCCATGGCTCATCGCGAAGCGAACCACTCTCATTTCCCCCTTTTAGGGGTACTTTCAATGGTCTACGACCTCAGCTCCCCTCTTACCCACCCTCATTTCCAGCGTATTTGTCGCATAACGTCGCATACCCGTCGCATACTCGTCGCATACCCGTCGCATGAGTGTCGCATGAACGTCGCATGAACCAGGCTTGAACCAGGCTTGAACCAGGCTTGCGCGTCGCTAGCGCGTCGCATGAACGTCGCATGCGCGTCGCATAAAACATCTGTCCGGAAGGACTAACTCAGGCACAAACCATTGAAAATCAGGCCATAGGAAGAGGCTTGGAATTTTGAATATTGAACAGATGAATTTTGAATGTTGAAGTCCAGGGGAAGCGAGATTCAACAGTCAGCTCTCACCAATGCCCGATCGGAATTCATGGACAAATCGCCAAATAGTTTGAATCACGTCAGGCATTTGCATAACCAGCCAGAAGCCAGT
>JAFEAM010000031.1:20841-62475 GCA_018266395.1 Bacteroidota bacterium
GGCCGGCGTGAATTTTGAATATTGAACAGATGAATTTTGAATGTTGAAGTCAAGGGGATGCGAGTATCAACAGGTCAGCTCTCACCAATACCTGATCGGAATTGATGGACAAATCGCCAAATAGTTTGAATCACGTCAGGCATTTGCATTACCGGCCAGCAGCCAATGCCCAGCAGATGCTTGCGGAATTTTGAAATGAATTAAGTTCACGCACAGGCGCAG
Organism: Bacteroidota bacterium; assembly: GCA_018266395.1. GTDB lineage: Bacteria > Bacteroidota > Bacteroidia > Cytophagales > Cyclobacteriaceae > ELB16-189. The sequence continues at coordinate 21,064 of JAFEAM010000031.1, forward strand.
AGCTCGCAGAGATTATTAAGCTAAAGGGTAGTCTGCTCTTGTAATGAAGCACGATTGGACACACTAATGAAGTAAGGCCAATTATCTTAAATGCATTACTCTGCGCTCTCTGCGCCTCTGCGTGAAATACATTAAATAAAGAAGATTGAATTCAGATGAATATTGAATTTTGAATGATGAAGTCCAGTATCAACGAAAACCAAAGGGTCATCTTTCAGCAATGCTCAATCGGAATCCAGGAACTTAACCAGTCAAACAGTTGAATCAGTCTGACCTGCGGATCAACTTCAACATTCATTATTGGACATTCTATATAATTCTGTATTCAACATTAATTCAACATTCCTTAGATTATTCTTAACTTGTAAGTGCATCACCCAATGTCTTCATCAACTTACATCATCTTCGGACTTCTGGTCATAGCCGGATGGGTACTGTTTATGTTCCGCAAGACTTTCTTCGGCCGCAGGGGAGAACAAATTCCCGATAGCGATGCCAAGTCGGAGTCGGACACGCAGACCAAACAGGAAAAGGAAGTGACCGACTAAGACGGACGCCATTCTTTCCATCAGCGGTGGATTATCGTTGCAGATAGTCAATGGGTTCGTCTGAATACCATCACCTAATCTCTATCTTCGCTTTTGCCTGTTCCTATGCAAAGCGATAACCCCAACCACAGTGCTTCCCTGAAACGGGCGCTTGGACTTACAAGCGGTACCCTGCTTGTGGTGGGTCTCCTTATCGGCAGCGGTGTGTTCAAGAAGATTGTGCCAATGTCACAGACCGGGCTGGGAGGAGAGGCCATCATCGCCGCCTGGATTGTAGCCGGTGTCATCAGCCTCTTCGGTGCTCTTACCATCAGCGGACTCGCCTCGCTGACAGAAGACTCAGGCGGCATGTATGAGTACTTCAGGATCGCCTACGGCAACTTTATGGCCTTTCTTTCCGGGTGGGCCGACTTTGTCATTGTGGGTCCTGCAGGCATTGCGGCGCTCAGTTTTCTCTTCGCCCAGATCATTAATTCCATGGTGCCCTTGCCCAACCCGATGGACGCATGGGCTGATATTTCCATCGCCGGATTCATTCATCCTTTTCGGGATTCAGGTATCAAACTGGTCGGTGCGACCTCCATCGTGATTCTGACCATGATCAACATGCTGGGAGTAAGGGCCAGCGGTGTAGTGAACAACATAATCACTTCAGCCAAAATCCTGGGGCTCTTCGTACTCATTGCAATGGGGTTGTTATACAAGGCCCCCGAAACTGCCGTTGCAGAATCTTCTAGTCTACTATCCGGTGTATCTCTTTACAGTGCCTTTCTCACTTCGATGCTAGGAGCCTTCTGGGCCTATCATGGGTGGGATATCGCCGCCAACATTTCAGGCGAGATGGTGAATCCAAAACGAAATGTTCCCCTTGCGATGACACTGGGCGTACTTATCTCGATGCTGATCTACGTACTCACCAACTTTACCTTCCTTCGTGTCATGCCTGTGGAGGTTTTCCGCTCACTGGGGGAAGGAGATATTGGCGCTTTTGCGGTGGCAGACCTGTTGTTTGGTGATTTTGGTAAGACCTTCCTTGTCATGCTCCTGATGATTTCTGTCTTCGGCGCACTGAACAGCAACGTCATCGCCGTTCCGCGCAAAAGCTTCCGCATGGCCGAGGAAGGATATTTCTTCGCCACGGTGAAGAAGATCCATCCCAATTTTCGTACGCCCTATATGGCACTCTTTTTTACTATGGCGGGAAGTGTGGTTCTGTTGCTGACAGGCTCTTTCGACATGCTTACCGACATGCTGGTCTTTACGATCTTCCTGTTCTATGGTTTGCTGTCATTGGCGGTCCTTCGGATGAAGAGAAATGGTGCGATTCAGGCAAGGGTAATTGGTTATCCCGTTATCCCGCTGATCTTCCTCCTGTTTTCTGTGGTGTTTACAATCAATACGATCATCGTGCAACCGAAGCAGACGGTTTTTGCCTTGCTTCTTATCGCCAGTGGCCTGCCATTCTACTGGCAATTCAAAAAATCCACCGAGGCATCAGTTGTTAACGGTAACTAATGCCCAGTCTAATTCTCTGTCTTCTTGCCGGGAATTCGGATTCGCACCGTGTTAGTGGCGATGTGTACCTCGCGCAGAAAAAATGCCAGCCCTACCACGAGGGCCATGGTCGATGCGGTGAAGAGCAAGCCCACCAGCCAATGAAGGGGTACGGCCATCATCGCTTCAATAAAAAGCGTAGCGATGACTGTACACAACATGAGTGCTGCAATGGTGCATGCCGTGATGCCAATACTGACATAGTGCCTTCTCCGTTCCAGGTTATGAAGTTCACGGTACTTTTGTTCCTCTGTTTCAATGGACGCATGTCCATCGGCAATAGTACGGCCACGGTCAATAATCCGCGAAAGCCGTCCCATCATCACGTTAAGTATCCCTGCGATACCGGTGAGAAGAAAGACAGGGGCGAGGGCCAGTTGAATGGCCTTGGTGACGTCGGTAATGTTTTCGGGATTCATAGATTGAAATGCGCTGACATCATCTGCAAAGTTAAGCTTTGTCAATTTGAGATTCAGACAGGCTGCCTTTTCCTTCTGGCATGATTTTCTTAAATTGGTTGTGCATGTCTGTGAACTCAGTCCGGTTCTGAAGGGTTAGCCGTTCCCATGGCAGCTTTTTAGCTGGGCTTTGGATGTGGCGGGAGAGTCTTGTTGGTTTTGAAATGAAATCAAATCTCTCGATATGAAAAATGTGTGGCTAATCCTCCTCATGCAGGGGTACACCGTTTTGATGGGTCAAAGCCTTCCTGTAAAAGTGCATCAGTGGCTTGATCAGCAAAGACAATGGAATGAACAGAACAAGTATTCCAGGCTGGAGGATCACCAGTATTATGACACGCTGAATGTAGGAGTTGTAGCACCCCGAACCTTTTATGATCCGCGCACCGAGCGGGTTCTCCGTGACAGTTTTCTTATCGACAACCCGTCCATCCCGCTGAAGGTTCAGGCGATGGCCCTGAAGAACGAACAGGTAAGTTATGGCTATGACTGGGTGGGTGTGAGCGTGGCATACGGTATGCTTCCTTTCCGTGGAAACTATTGGGAGGACATTTCGCTTGGACGCTGGTCTGATGAGGCCAGGAAATATGTTATGAACCGCCTTATCCGTGACCGAACAGAGCAAACCAAACTGTACAACTGGGCGAAGAAAGTAATCCTTTATGCCTGGATGACAAAACCTGATACGGCTCAGGCCCTGGACATGTTTGCAGTCTGGAAGGCTTCCAAATACCTGGAACAGTATGACATCGCGCGGGAAAGTGAACGCGCCAAACAAGCTTCTTTCGCTCACCAGGACTGGAGCAAGCGCGATGATACGGATGCAAAACTCTACGCATTCTGGCACAGAAGAATCAGTGCGTTTATGAAGGATCACAAGGGCTGTTCCCTTGAAGACGCACGGCATTGGAACAAGATTGCCGTCAGCGAAATGTGGACCAACTCCAAACCGGGAACAAAAAAGATCTTCAATATCTGGACGGAACAGTGGACGGCAGGGAGCCTTACCAGCGTAACAGCAGACATGATGAAAGCAAAGAAGTAGGAGTGCCGCACCGTTTGCATCTCGTGTATTGGATAATCAGCAATCAAATCCAATATTGGGTCATGATGCTGCATCAATGACTTACGCAGGACCCGACCAGATCAATCACGCACTGAGCTTTCCTTCTCTTATTGAAGCACTACGGTTAGCCTTTGCATCAGGGGAGGCGGTGACGCCGCTGCGGCATCACCATGATTATAAGAATCCACCCGAGGAAAGAGATTCGACACTCCTGCTCATGCCATCCTGGATACCTGGAAAGGATCTGGGGGTCAAGGTGGTGACAGTTTCGCCGAACAACGCAAAACACCAACTGCCGGCCATTCATGGTGTCTACCTTCTTTTTGATGCCCATACCGGCGATTGCAGGCTTGTCCTCGATGCCAAGACATTGACGACCTGGCGGACGGCGGCCACTTCAGCACTGGCATCTTCTTTTCTCTCACGGGAAGACAGCAGTGCCTTGTTGATGGTGGGAACCGGTGCATTGGGACCTCAACTTATTCGGGCGCACGCTTCCGTCAGGCCAATAAAGAAAGTCATGGTTTGGGGTCGCAGCAGGGACAAGGCTGAAGCACTTGCCCATTCATTGCAAGGACTGGGGATTGAGATAGTGCCTGAAACGAATTTAGCAGAGGGCATAGGGCTGGCAGACATTGTAAGCTGCGCCACATTGAGCGAATCACCCGTTATTCATGGTAAATACCTGCGTGCCGGTCAGCATCTGGACATGGTGGGGGCCTATCGTCCGCATTTGAGGGAAGCAGATGACGAGGCCATACGCAGGGTTTCCATTTTTGTCGATCACTACCAGGGTGCGCTTCACGAGACCGGTGACCTGGCGATTCCCCTGAGAGAAGGTGTTATAAAGAGGTCGGACATTCGTGCCGAACTTTCAGAACTCTGCAGTGGACAGAGGCAGGGGAGGAGCAATCCAGGGGAGATTACTTTTTTCAAATCGGTCGGTCACGCATTGGAGGACCTGGTTGCCGCCAGGATGGTGGCGGGGAATTATCTGTGAATAGCGAACAGTCTCCGACTCACCTCTTACCTCTTACCACTTACCACTCACCTCTTACCACCTTCCACTCACTCTCACCGTTTTCCCAGCAGCCGCAGCTGCTCCACAGCATCCGAGTCTGCAGGATCCAGTTTCAATACCTTTTCAAATTCGTTCCGGGCTTCTTCTTTAAGGTGCTCTGCCGCGTATAAAAGTCCGAGGTTGTAATGTGCCCTTAGGTTGTCGGGTTCCAGCGCCAGTGCTTTCTCATATGCATTTTGAGCTTCCTTTAAATTTTTTTCCTGGTCATAAAGATTGCCGAGGTTGACCCAGGTCAGGGCATCAGTGGGGCGGAGGGTAAGTGCTTCTTCAAAGGCTTTGTGCGCTTCTTCGTAACGGTCAAACGCGGCCAGATAGATTCCATAGCTATTGAGTGTGTGAAAGCGGTCATCAGCCAGGTTCTTCTTTTTCTGAAGGTGCAGCAGGTACTGGAAGTCCACCTCCTTAAGATCATCGGGAAGTTCGCTGTCCCATTCAGGGTTCTCGTGGATGCGGTTCACCCGGGCATTGAGACGCTTCATCTCGATGTCGAGTCTCTTCAGCTCGGATAACTCAAAGGCCTTGGCGTAAGCCTCTTCCGCCATTTGGTAGCGATCCTCGTCCATGAACTCATCGCCCAGTTGCTCATATTCCTGTATGACTTTCCTTGCCTGGTAGCGATCCCATTGCTCCTGCAGCGATGGAATGAAAAAGGCCAGTATCATGACTACAGCCCCACTGAGACTGACTATAACAGGCCAGATCCTTTTGATCATGCGTTTCCAGTACTTGTTAGAATCACTTTCCATTTTCAAGCCTCATTTTCGTTATTGACATTGCCTGCCTCATTTGCATCTTCGGCATCCACATCTTCGGCCTCATCCTCAGTTTCGTCGTCATCATCCTCTTCAATTTCTTCTTTTTTGTCTGCCTTTGCCGGGCCGGTCGCTTCTGTATTGGCTGCTTTGGCGAAATTGGAAAACCAGCCGCCTGCCTGTGCGAGTGCAAGTGGTGAACCTTCTTCAATTACCTGGCCACCTGACAGAACAAATACATAGTCGGCATCGCGTACCATATTGAACCGATGCGCGATCACCACCACAGTATGTTTCTGACGGATTTCCTCCACGGTCTTTTTGATCTCGGATTCGGTGGCAAAGTCCAGGTTGGCGGTGGCTTCATCCAGGATGAGAATCTTCGGTTGGGAAACCAATACCCTGGCAATCTGGATGCGTTGTCTTTCACCTACCGAAAGCCCAATGCCATTTTCACCCACAGGCGTGTGCAGGCCGTTGGCGAGGCGTTGAAGTGTGCCTTCCATGCCTGCTGCCAGGGCAGCGGCCCGTACTTCTTCATCAGTAGCTTCCGGTCGTTTATAACGAATATTGTCCGCAAGCGATCCTCTGAAGATGGCGCCATCTGCCGACACCATACCCATCTGGGCGCGAACGGAGGCAGGATCGCAGTCTGACAAGGGTACACCATCAATCAATATTTCACCGCTGTTGGGTTCGTAAAGTTTCATAAGGAGATCAACAGCTGTCGTCTTTCCCGCTCCGGAGCCGCCCACAATGGCGGTGACTTTTCCGGGTTTCAAACGCATGTTAATCCCTTTCAGGATTTCCCTTTCAGGCTGATAACTGAAATGGACATCGCGAAATTCCACATCGCCGGACTGGATCACCAGTTGCTTGCCGCCTGTCTTTTCAGTGGGATTTTCCCTGAGTTTGAGCGCGCGGTTGATCGAGGCGATGTTTTGTTGAAGGTTCACCCATAGGCTGGAGAGCGCATCGATCGGATCGTAGAGCCTGTCGAGGTAGGCTACGAACATGACCACATCGCCAGGGGTAAGCCGGTTTTCCAATGTGAGGTAGCCTCCATAACCGAGGACGAGTGCGCTGGCAATTCGCGTCAGCATCGATTCCCAGAACACGTAGGAGTTGGACTTCTTCATCCGGGTGATGTAATCAGAGTAGGCGCCATCGGCCAGCTTTCTGAATTCCTGTGTCTCCCGTCTTTCAGCTCCGGAGAGTTTGACCGTCTTTATTCCGCCGAGGGCATCCTGAACCCGAGCCGAGACTTCCTCCCATTGCTCGTAATATTTGTCGATGCTGGACTCGAGTTTGGTAGCGGAGGTCCACGCGACATACAGGTAAAAGGGAATTACCGAAAGGGCGATGAGTGTAAGCGTCACGTTCTGGAAGAACATGATCACCAGAATGCCTGTCAGGCTGATGATTTCAGGGAGAATCTCCTGGGAAAGTCCGTTGACCACGGCTGATACTTCTTCTGACTGGTTGATTTGTTTGGCCACTGCACCGCTGGATCTTTTCCCAAAAAATCCCAGTGGCAGTGCAAGTACATGGGCAAACGTCTGCTGTATGAATCCCTGTTCTATATAACAGGACATTCGCACGTTCATGTTGTCGCCGATAAGTTTGAGGATTTGTCCGGCTATCCCTGCAATGAAGAGCAATGCCACTGCCCACATGAGGGTTTCCATTGCCTGATCACGGGTTCTTGCGGCCACATGACTGCGGTGATGGGGCAGTTTGGCAAGTGGTTGATCGGCTTGTACAACAGCGGGTGCATCCTCGCCGATGGAATCCAGCGCCTGCACCTTTTCAGTGGCTGTAGAATCTGCGGTTGCGGTTGAATCAGCCGCTTCCGTTGCGTCTTCATCCGGGTCGTCGGCCGCGTCATATTCCTTGCGTGTGTCTTCCTTTGCTTTTTGAACAAACAAGCCTGCGATATCGTTGATTGCTTCCCTGTAAATAAGGGGCTCCACCAGGTTAACACCGGTACTGAGCAGGCTGATCAGCACAACTGCCAGGAATGCCTTGCGGTTGGGTAGGATCAGCTGAAGAATGCTTTTCCAAATGGCCGCTTTATTAGCTTGTGAAGGCAAGGCGGTAAGTGATGGTTATTATAAAGTTACGATGGAAGTCTTTGGGAATAGTCCCTTCAATGGAATTATTGTCAGGAGCGTGCCCTGGACGGTTGACCGGATGGCAATCACCTTTTAGGTTATCTGCCATCCGGACTCAACCTTCTGCAGGAGTGCCGATCACCCACAACCAAACCCCCCTACTGATTTCTCAGACCTGTTCGGCCTCACCTGTTGGATATCTCGTTAAACCCTGTACGATGATACAACACACTTTAGACCCCGGCTGTATCGTAAGTCACAGACTTTTACTTTCATTGTATACCGGAAGGATCCAAACGCCTACGGGTCTTCCTAAAGCAGGCGCTTTCATATAAGTGATTTTCGTATTTGCCCGTTCTTTTTCAGGATGTGCAACCAAAACCAGGGTCCGGCATTAGTAACTTGATTACGTGTCGGACGAAGAACTTATTCGATTAATAAAGGAAAATCCAAAGACCTTCTCAAGGCTTATGGAATCGTATTATCGTCCCATTTTTGGATATGTTCTCCGCCGTACAGGCGATGCGGAGGATGCCGCCGACATTTCATCTGAGACTTTCATGAAGGCATTTCTGCATCTGCAACGCTATCGATATGAGGGCAAACCCATCCGGAACTGGCTGTACCGCATAGCGACCAATGAAACCAACATGCACTTCCGGAGGAAAAAGAGGATGGGAGCATTCCTCGACCGTGTTGGTCCTGAACTGAGAAGGAATTTTGACGATAATTGGGCCCTTGATCGTGAGCAGTTGGATCGTGAGTTGAAGCTGCATGATCAGTTTCAAACGGTGCTTACAGCGCTGAAGACTTTACCGGTTGCCTATCAGGATGTATTGTCATTGCGCTATTTCGAGGGCAAGGATAACCGCGAAGTGGCTGACATTCTGATGATAAAGGAGGGGACCGTCAAGTCCCTTGTTTCAAGAGGACTGGAAAAACTTCGTATGATCTGCAACCCAAATCAGGTATTTGCATTATTACTGATGAGTTATGGATTCATTTGAAGAATCACTGGAGAAGTTGACCAAGCCGCGTGTGAATGATTTGAAACATGAACGGGTGCTAACGGAATTGATTGTCAGTTCGCGCGGCCGGTCGGTGCTGGCGGGATGGTGGCTGAGCATTCCGCTTTACATTACCGCTGCTTTGGTAATGAAGACGATGTATGTGGAGGGCTCCGGCATGATGGATAATCTGCATCAACTAAAGGCATCTTCCGGTACCTACTGGATTTACATGCTGGTGATTCCGCTTGGCGTGATGATTCTGAATGTCCGGATACTCATGTTCCAATACCGAACGTCGGCTGCCCCCTCTCTTCCCTCCCTGCTTGGTGTGTATTGGTATAACACATTCATGATCCTGATTTCAATTTTGCTGTTAACTCTAAATTTGATTTGATATGAATGCCTCATGGTTCAAACGCGTTGGAATATTTTATGTGCCGGTATCATTGATCGGATGGATCATCCTGGCCGGAGCGTTGGTGGCAGCAGTTTATCGCTTCCTGGATATCGACAGCCGCTCTCACTCTGCGAGTGATACCCTGATCAATTTCTTTTTCAACTTGCTCATCCTGGGAGCGGTGTATACACTTGTCGGATTTCTGACCAGCAGGAGGGAGTGAGCGCTACTTCCAGCGTGCCAGTTCTGCTTCGGCGGCGATGAAGCCGAATGCGGAGAAGTATTTTCCGGCGACTACCTTCTCAAGAATTTCTCTCGCCTTAACGGAATCACCATTATATAAGTACCAGTTGCCTACACCATAACCCTGCGTGGCCATTACGAGGTCATAGTCCTCGGATTTGGGATCCCCTGCCAGAAGTGAGTCGGGAGACAGATGACCCTGGTACATGAGGCATCTCTTGTAGTAGGAATCGTTTTCAATGATGGTCATTCCTTCGTGCACGTTGTTGATGACGGATGCTGCTTCACGCGTCCAGCCGAGTCGCCTTTCAGTCATGTACATCCAGTCCACGCAGGCTACCAGCAGATCGTCATTGTCACAGATCTTGAGGCACTCAACGAAGGCCTCCCATGCCTTGGTAAAATCGCCTTTCAGGTAATGGGCGACCCCAAGGTGGTAGCGGATGTTGAACTGGAGCGTGGACAAGGGCTTGTTGATCTTGTTGGGCTCGCCGTCCGGTTCTGTTTCCAGCGGAAGTGCGGCAGAAAGTACGTTCGCACGATTGAGATCATCGATGGCCTTATCGAAGAGGCGTAAGGAGATATAGCGGTGCCCGCGATGACGGTATAGCCTGGCGGATTCGGGATATCGCTCCAGTCCATCCGTGAACACTCTGACGGCCTCGTTGAAGCGTGACATGTAACCCAGTCTTCTTCCGAGCCAGATGAAATTCTCCTCAGAAATCCTGTTTTCCAGGTTGCTTAGCGCGACTTCCAGGTTGCTGTCAAGCCTGGCCTGAACTTTCGGCGGCCGCTCAGGCTCGTAATATGCCTTCCCCAGCAAGGAGATGACTACCGGTGCACGGCCCTCATTTTTCCTGCCGCATGAGAAAAGCGCAAGGCCGATGGCGAACAGAACAAGAAGGCGTTTCATTCAGCGATGTCCAATAGGGAATTTACTCGATACCAGGTTGCTTCAGCACAAAGCCGGTCTTTGACTTCTCTGCATCCACCATCTTCTTGACATCGGCAAGTAATTTTTTGGCATCATAGATTATGCCGTCCTTAATGGTGTACTTGATACCACCCACACGCTTCACCGTGTTGTCATCCATAAGGCGGATTGCGCCGGTACCATACAACACCTGCAGGTTCTCAAGGGGATTCTGATCTACCAATACAAAATCAGCCAGCTTCCCCACTTCAATGCTTCCCACTTCCTTGTCCATTCCCAGTAATTGGGCGCCGTTGAGGGTGGCTGACCGGATGACTGCAAGAGGATGGAATCCGGCTTCTCTCAGCAATTCCAGTTCGCGGATGTAAGCAAATCCGTAGAGCTGAAAGATAAACCCTGAATCGGAGCCGGTCGCCACGCGCCCGCCGCGATTCTTGTACTCGTTCACAAACGTCATCCACAGTCTGTAGTTCTCTCTCCACGCTACCTCTTGTTCAGTGCCCCAGGAATGCCAGTAAGATCCGTGCGAGACAAGGCTGGGCTGGTAGAACTTCCACAATGATGGCAGCGTGTAGTCTTCATGCCATTCTGCTCTCCGTGCCCGCTGCAGATCGCGGCTTGCTTCATAGATGCCAAAAGTAGGATCGAGGGTGAAGTTGAGCGACAACAACTCATTCATAACCGCATTCCATTTCTCGGAATAAGGTTTTGCTGCCTGCGCCCAAAGACGGCCTGCTTCGCCGAAGCGATCCTGCTCATTGGTGTAGTTGTAATCCAGCGGAAAGTTTTGCACGGTTTTGTTGTCAAACAACGCCTCTGGCAGCCCATACCAGTGCTCCATACTATTGAGCCCCGCTCGTGCAGAGTGGAGCACGTTCCATCGGGCCACATAAAGTTGGGCATGATGACAATTGGAACGGAGACCAAGCTTTTTGTTTTCATCCAGCGCCGCTGCCATCAATTCAGGTGCCTGACCGCCGAACTTGATTCCGTCCGCGCCTTTCAATTTGTTGTCTCTTACCCAGGCCCTGGCCATTTCAGGCGAAGAGATGGGTTCCTTGCTGCCCATGCCAAAGAAAGTGTAAGCTTTAAGGCGTGGTGCGGTAATCAGATTTTTCGCGCTCTTGTTGCGTTGATCAATCACCCAGTCAATTCCGTTGCCTGAGCCAGGATCACAAACCGTGGTCACGCCGTGGGCCATCCAGAGTTTGAAGACATATTCCGCGAAGGGCGCCTGCGCGCCACCGATATGCCCGTGGCAATCGATAAATCCGGGGAGAAGATACATTCCGGTGGCATCGATTTCCTTACCGCCAGCTTCAAGTTTCGGCCTGCGGGACGGGTCAACGGGAAGACCATCATAACCAACCGTGGTAATGTTAACGATCTTGTTCTGTCTCACAATTATATCCACGGGACCCACCGGGGGCGCACCCGTTCCGTCGATCAGCGTTACGCCGCGGATGATGAGTTGGGCAAACGGACCATCGCCCTCTTTGATTTCGGGGGCGGGAGCTACCTTTTCGGGATCTTGAGCGCTGGCCGTAAACGCCACGCAGAGAAGGAGGACTGATACGAAGGTTTTCACACAATGTGGAATTTTGGTATAAGAAGAAGCCCGGCACTGTTGCACGGGCTCCTTTATTGATTTCAGTTAGTTCCCTGGTTGCTTAAGCACAAAACCTGCTTTCGCCTTTTCTTCGTCTACAATCTTCTTCACGTCGGCCAGCAGTTTCTTTGCATCATAGACAATTCCGTCTTTCACGGTGTACTTGATTCCGCCCACACGCTTCACGGTGTTGTCTTCCATCAATTTGATGGCGCCTGTTCCATACAGCACTTGCAGGTTTTCAAGCGGATTCTGATCGACGATTGCGAAGTCTGCCAGCTTTCCGATTTCCACTGAACCAATCTCCTTGTCCATACCCAGTGCCTGGGCGCCGTAGAGTGTGGCCGAGCGGATGACTTCCAGCGGATGGAAGCCCGCCTCGCGAAGGAGTTCGAGTTCGCGGATGTAGGCAAAGCCGTACAACTGGAAAATGAATCCTGAATCCGATCCGGTGGTGACGCGGCCGCCGCGGTTCTTGTACTCATTTACAAACGTCATCCACAACTTGTAGTTCTCTTTCCACGCCACCTCTTGTTCTGTTCCCCAGGAGAACCAGAAAGATCCGTGGGCTGCGCGGTTAGGCTGGTAGAAAGCCCAGAGTTTCGGGAGCGTGTACAGTTCATGCCATTCAGCCCGGCGAGCTCTTTGTAAGTCGCGCGTAGCCTCGTAAATGTTAAAAGTTGGGTCCAGTGTAAAATTCAGTTTGAGCAGGGTGTCCATCACCGCATTCCATTTGGCGGAATAAGGAGCTGCTGCCTGCTTCCACAACTTGCCTGCCTCTTCAAACCGGTGCTGTTCATTGGAATAGTTATAGTCCAGCGGATAGTTCTGAAGTGTTGAGTTGGCGAGCAAAGCCTCGGGAAGTCCGTACCAGTGTTCCATGCTCGTGAGCCCGGCCCTGGCAGAATTCAAAACATTCCATCTGGCCACACCAAGTTGTGCATGGTGACAAGCGGAACGCAGTCCCAGTCTTTTGTTCTCGCGGATAGCCGCATCCATCACTTCAGGGGAGGCGCCGAAAAATTTGATGCCGTCTGCTCCTTTCAATTTGTTCTCGTTAACCCAGGCTCGGGCCTGTTCTGCGGTGCGGATAGTTTCCTTGCTTCCGGAGCCAAACGACACTAATGCTTTGATCCGTGGAGCTGTTATGAGGTTCTGAGCGCTCTTATTCTTTTCATCCAGCACCCAGTCGATGCCATTACCGGATCCGGGTTCACGGATGGTAGTAACGCCATGCGCCATCCAAAGCTTAAAGACATATTCCGCAATGGGTGCCTGACCTCCCCCGATGTGACCGTGCATGTCGATGAACCCAGGCATGAGGTACATGCCATCGCAGTTCAGCTCCTTGCCGCCCGGGTCAAGTTTTACGCGGTTGCCGTCACTGGCCATGCCCGGGGTGGGCAACCCGACGCTCACAATATTTACAATCTTGTTCTGCTTCACCACGATATCGACTGGCCCAACGGGCGGTGCACCTGTACCGTCTATCAGCGTCACGCCGCGAATGATCAATTGTGTAAACGGGCCGTCACCTTCTTTTACTTCCGGTGCTTTCTTCATTGCCTCCTGGGCCATCAGGCGGAAACTGATCAGGAGCAATAGCAAAATCGTCTTCTTCATGGTTGGTTTTTATGAATGTTTAAAGCTAGCGAAATTCATGACCTGCGAAAACGGATTTTGGGCAGGCGGAAGGAGGGAAGATTTGATGTCTTTTCACAATTTTTTGATTGCGCTCACGTACCTTCACGGTAAAAGAATCCAGTCGCCATGTCAAAGGACAAGTTCATAGCAGCCATCAGTTCATCTTATTCCATGACCGGCGCCTCCATCTACCTGGGGGCAGGTGTATATGAGGGACAAATCGTTCCGGAAGCAAAAGTCAATTTACCCCTGCGCATGATGAACCGGCATGGACTTGTGACGGGCGCCACAGGATCAGGAAAGACCAGAACTCTCCAGTTGCTTGCCGAACAGCTTTCAGCCGCCGGCGTGTCAGTGTTTATGCCCGATATGAAGGGTGACCTTTCAGGATTGGCAAAGGAGGGCACTTCAAATGACAAAATCCAGGAGCGCGCAAATGCCCTTGGGGTCACGTATACGCCGGCAGCCTTTCCGGTTGAGCTTTACTCTCTCAGTGGCAAGCTGGGGGCACAGATGCGCGCAACGGTTACCGAGTTCGGTCCTGTTTTGCTGAGCAAGATACTCGAGTTGAACGATGTGCAGAGCAGTGTGCTGATGATCCTTTTCAAATACTCCGACGACAAGGAGCTGCCCATCGTCGATTTGAACGACCTGAAGAAGGTGCTGAACTACCTTTCAGAAGGGGAGGGAGCAAAAGAAATTAAGGATTCATATGGCAAGATTTCCCCTGCGACAGCCTCCACTATTCTCAGGAAGATTGTCGCCCTCGAACAGCAGGGTGTGAACCAGATCTTTGGAGAGAAATCTTTTGATGTTGAAGACCTGATGGGCAAGATTGATGGTCGCGGGCAGGTCAGCATTCTCAATGTGTCGGATGTTCAGAGTCAACCGGCCATATTCTCCACTTTCATGTTATCCCTATTGGCGGAGATATACCAATCATTGCCCGAAGCCGGTGACCTCGACAAGCCTAAACTGGTGTTCTTTATTGATGAAGCTCACCTTCTCTTCAAGGATGCTCCAAAGGCGTTCATGGATCAGATTGAGCAGGTGATGCGCCTCATCCGCTCCAAAGGCGTAGGAGTGTTTTTTTGCACACAGTTGACGCAGGACGTGCCGGCCACGGTATTGTCGCAATTGGGCAACCGCTTCCATCATGTAATCCGGGCATTTACTCCCAATGATGTGAAGGATCTTAAGGAGACCATCAAGACTTTTCCCAAGACTGAATTTTATGACCTGGAGAAACAGTTTACTCTACTGGGCATTGGCCAGGCGTTTATTACTGTGCTTAACGAAAAGGGCATTCCCACGGAGACGGTCGTTACCCATCTCACACCTCCTGTTTCGAGCATGAGTCCGCTCAGTCAACAGGAGTATCTGCAGCAGTTGGATCAGTCCGATATGTTTAAAAAATACAAAGAGACCATTGATCCCAGGAGCGCTTTTGAGATTCTGAATGAGAGGATGCAGGCCAGCAAAGCTGCTGAGCAGCAGGCGGCAGTTCCGGCCGCAGCTGCGAGGCCGGCAGGCGGGGGCAGACCGCAGAAGAGTACGTTTGAGGAAATCATAGCCTCACCGGTAGCAAAGCAGGTTGGGAAAGAACTGGTCAGGGGAGTATTCGGGATGCTTTTCGGCACGGCGCCCGCCAGACGGAGGACAACCCGTTCAAGGTGGTGATCACTCCTTCGCCATCAGGTATTTCTTTGGCGTAACGCCGAACTTTTTTTTGAATGCCGCGATGAAATGACTTGGATTGGTATAGCCGATCTGGTAGGCAACTTCGGCAACCTGGTACTTGCCGGAGTCCAGCAACACGCGCGCCTGATCCAGTTTGTGATCCAGTAAATATCCAAAAACGGTATTGCCGTAGATTTCCTTGAAGCCCGCTTTCAGCTGATATTCGTTCAGGCCAACCTGCTTGGAAAGGGCTTTTAATCCCGGTGGCTGATTCATGTTCTTTAGCAGGAAGTCCTTTGCATCCCTGATCTTTCTCACCACATCCTGATCATTCAGAAAGGGGCATGCTTCGGTATCGGGCCGCTTTTCCGAGAAATAAAGCGCAATGAGCTCCAGAATTTTCCCCTGGAAGTATAGTTTGGCGGCGCTGGCGCCCAGTCGGATATTGAAGAGCTGGTTCAGTTCCACCATCAGATGGGAAGGGATTTCCCTTTCGTCGTAGAATTTTTGCCTGATGTTCTCAGGCTTGAGGAAAGGCAGGGAGTCATGTACGAAGAGATGATGGAGGCTTTCAAGGGAAATGGTCAACGTAACCAGTTTGGCTCCTGGAGAAAGTTTCAGAATGAATGGAAGGTCCTTATCGGGATTGTAAAAGAAGTAGTTGTGTTGCCTGAGTATTTCGCGGCTATAGTGGGGACCAAATTCAAAAACGATTGAGCCATCGAGGCAGAAATAGAAATGGATAATCGACTTCTGGATCAAACCCGGCAGTGAAAGAGGCTGGCGGTCATGGTTTTCGGCAATGCCAACTGATTGTTCTTCATGCGAGAACAAAATCTGCAACTTATTCTCAAGTGTATTTTCCCCGACTTCAGCAGCCATCGCATCAATATTAATATTCAAAAGTACCTCAAATAACCATCACGAGTTATCAAGGCCAGGCGCATAAAATGTTAAGAGCTTGTGCCAGTATCCTGATTGTCAATGCGGATAAATCTTTTCGCCGGCCCGGATGGCTACCTTCAGGATGTTTTCCGTTGGCGGGAACGGGCACGAAAAACTATCCGCGTATGCGCAATACGGGTTGTATGCTTTATTGAAATCAAGTTCAATCGAGGTAGCGCCTTTCACTTTCTTAACGTCCAGGTATCGGCCTGCTCCATAGGTTTCCTTTGCACTGGTGGCATCTGAAAATGCCAGGAACAAACTGCCACGGGTTGGACCCATGTCCATCACTTCGAGCAATAGTAACCTGCATTTCTCTCCATCGAGCGTAAAGTCTGCCCAGGCGTAATCCAGGTATCGCGTTTCCTCGCCTGTGCTGGTGCCGAGAATGCGCACTTTCTTATCCTTGACTGGCTCGAGGTCTGCGATGACCCTGTATTTGAGATCAGGCTCGAAATATTGAAGCCCGTTGAATTGTGATCTGTTATCTCCGAAAGGGGACTGGTCTGATCTCATGAAGGCATCTTTTTGTTCCCGGTCTTTGTGCAGATCTGCCAGATAAGATTCCTCATCATCACCCGACGACGATTGAATAAAGTATATCGTAACGGCGGCCGTCATGACCGCCAGAATAAGAATGACCCTTGAGAACTTCATATTTACAGCATCCCTTCGTCTGCAAAGCTAAGATACTTTTCGCCAGAGATAATCAGGTGGTCGAGCAATTGCATTTCAAGGAGCCTGGCTCCCTCCTTAATCTTGCGGGTGAGCTCAATATCGCTGGTGCTGGCTGTCAGATTTCCGGAGGGATGGTTATGTGCGACAATCATTCCGCTGGCAAGGTCCTCCAGGGCATGTTTGAAGATGATCTTGGGATCTGCTACCGTTCCGCTAACCCCGCCCTCACTGATCTTCTTCTTCCGGATTAAACGGTTGGCACGGTTCAGGAACAGCACCCAGAATTCTTCATGCGGAAGGTCCATCATTTCACTTTTTAATTCCTGAAATGCTTTGGATGAGCCATCAATTTTAGGTTTCTCTGCCCGGTCTGTTTCCTTTCTGCGGCGACCCAATTCCAGGGCTGCCACGATGGTGATGGCTTTTGCGGGACCAATTCCTTTCACGCGGGTAAGGTCATTTACAGAAAGTCTTGCCAGGGTGTGCAACTGATGGTCGCAGCTCACCAATATCCTTCGCGATAATTCAACGGCACTTGCTTTGGCTGTTCCTGTGCCAATAAGAATGGAGAGCAATTCTGCATCCGACAGACTTGACAGTCCTTTGGCAAGCATCTTTTCCCTGGGTCGGTCTTCGGGTGACCATGCCTTGATGCCAGGGTTTCGGTTTTCGTCAATCTGCACAAACCAAAGCTACCTTGTTGTGACGCTGCTGGAAAGAATAACGCCGTTGGAAAACCTTACTAATGCATGCGTGGTTTTACGGCCAAGGCAATAAAAAACCCTCCTTCCGGTTGAGTCCCGAAAGGAGGGAAAAACAACTACAATTATCTTAAGCCAGGGAGTTGACCTTCTTTGCCAGCATGGATTTCTGGTTGGCAGCCTTTTTCCAATGGATAATATTCTTCTTGGCCAGTTTGTCGATCATGGCGCTTACCTCTTTCAGGAGCGCCTGGGCCTCGTCCTTCTTGGTTGTCGTGAGGAGCTTTTTCACCTGCGTACGGGTGGTCTTGTGCTGGTAGCGGTTCGTTACGCGCTTTTTCTCGTTGGCCCTGATTCGTTTCTCTGCCGATTTATGATTTGCCATAAGTGTCTTTAAAAAGGAGTGCAAAGGTAATCCGTAATGCCGGAAATGCAAAGCAGAGTCTCACTTCAACTCCCTGACGGAACCTTCAAAAAGAAGCCATGTATCAGGGTCCAGCACCAGCCCAGAGGGCTTTTGGCTGCTGGATAAGCGAAATTCCTGCTTTTTCGCATTTATGGAGACTTTTTCAGTCCTCCCCCCGGCACCCTCCAGACCCAACTCAAGCGGAAATTCAAAGGGCACAGCCTGTTTCTGTGTGATGGTCAGCGTCACAATTTTCTTGCCGGCATCGTACTTCCACGTTGCATCGATCTGGGGATGGCCGGACCTGAATATCCACTGCTGGAAGAAAGTCTTGAGATCCTTTCCTGATACAGATTCCATAACGTTCCGGAAGTCGTCGGTCAGGGCGTTGCCCAGTTGATACTTCTGATAGTAGGCCCTTACTCCTTCCCAGAACTTCTGGTCACCCACCTCGTGTCTAAGCATGTGTAGCACCCAGCTGGCTTTCTGGTAGGTATTGGTGCTCAGAACTTTGTTGATGTCCATGAGCTGCTCGTTTACGATGGGCGTGGGGTTCTGTGGATAGTACGCTGTCACCTTTGAGCGGTCTGCCTGCATATCCTGCGCAAGCCTGAGCCTGCCATACGTAGCTTCAAAGTAGAGATGGGCCATGTAGGTGGCGAATCCTTCACTCAGCCATACGTGCTGCCAGTCCGCTTCCGACGCCGAATCGCCAAACCACTGATGTGCGATTTCATGAGAAAGTAATCCCTCGATGGTGCCCTTTCCGGTGACCGAGTTTTCAGTGTAGAAGATGTTGCCGGCGTTTTCCAATCCACCCCAACGGGTCTTGGATTGAACATTGGCCAGTTTTTCGTAAGGGTATGGCGCGATTCTATCTATGAAAAAGCTAAGCGGGCCTGCAGCCATAGCATAGTCTTTGAATCCTTCGTTCCGGTTCTCGGCATACACCCACGATTCCATGGGAACATTGCTTACCAGTCCCTCGTAGGAAATGGCGAAGTGAGTGACTCCGATGGTAATCACTTTTGTGGGAAGAATTACGGATGTCTTCCATCTTGTTAGTTTTTGATTCTTTGTCAGATAGCTTTCCTCCACTTTTTTTCCGGTGGCTATGACTTCATAATGCGCAGGCGCTACGATTGCGAACTCCACCGTGGCCTTGTCGTAGGGGTGGTCGATGCAGGGCAGCCAGTGATGAGCGCGATCCGGCCAGTTGTCGCCAAAGAAGCCTCTGTCACCGAATTTGTTTTTGCCTATGATCAAGCCATCATCCGGGATGCCCTGATACCATATCGTAAAGTTGCGGTCTTCGCCAGGCTGGATGGCGGACGGGAGATTAATCCTGACTCTGTTGCCGATATGTTCAAACGTAAGTATACGCCCGCCTGAAGTTATGTTTTCGACTTTCATTCCTCGACCCTGGCCATCGGGGCCGGTGAGGTCAATCTCGAAAGCGGTAACGGATTTCTTGAACCTGACGGTGAGGGTCGCCTCACCGGCAATGCGATCCGTCGAGTCATTCAGCTCCAGCCTGAACAAATAATTTCGGATGTCGATGGATTCATTCCTGGGATAGGGATCACTGCCGTGTACGGATTTTGTGATCATCAGAAGAAGGCAGAGGATAACCTTGTGCATGGATAATAACTTCATCTTGAAAGATAGGAAGTGAAGCCATTTCTGAAAATTGTTTTGTTATGTGCGTTTTTACTGAATACCGGATGGGGGTTCTTTGTCCACCAGCGGATCAATCGCCTGGCCGTATTTACCCTGCCCCCTGAGATGATCAGATTTTATAAAAAACATCTTCAATACATTTCCGGGGCAGCAGTAAATCCTGACCGGCGCCGGTATCTGGTTCCGGAGGAGGGGGCCCGCCATTATATTGACCTGGACCGATACGACAACAAGGAACTGCCGCTTTACTGGATGGATGCGGTTGCCAGGTACAGCGAGGACAGTCTGCAGCAACACGGTGTCCTGCCCTGGTATTTGCCTGTAATGGTGAAGCGTCTGGAAGAGGCCTTCGCCGCACAAAATACTGAGGACATTCTCAGGTATTCTGCGGAGCTGGGGCATTATGTGGGCGACGCGCATGTTCCGCTCCATACCACCAGCAATTATGACGGCCAGCTTACAGGGCAGCGAGGTATCCACGCTCTTTGGGAGTCAAGGTTGCCGGAGCTTTTCCACGAAGACTACAATTTCTTCGTGGGGCCGGCTGCATATGTGGAGAATGTCCAAGGGGCTGCCTGGGATATGGTGAGGCAGTCTCATACTATGGTGGACACTGTGTTACAATTTGAAAAGGAACTGAGTGAACATGGTGAAACGCGGTACAGCTATGAGACAAAGGGAAAGAAAACCGAGAAGGTCTTTTCCTTTCCTTATTCAAGAAAATTCCACGACAGGCTTGCTGGAATGGTGGAGCGACGGTGGAGAAGCAGTGTGCGCATGACTGCAAGTCTCTGGTATACTGCATGGGTAAATGCAGGCCAGCCTGATCTTTCGAGGTTGCTGGATGTGCAGCCGGATCCGGCAGAACAGAAGAGGTTGTTGGACGAGTACAGAAAAATAAGGGAACTTAGGCGATTCAAACCGCGTCCCCATGAAACTGATTCGTTGTCAGGCTCCGAGAAGTGAGGCAGCGATCTGATTCCACTCTTCGTCCAGCGAAATTTCGGGTAATGATTTCCTGGCCCGATGGTACCAGTAGGACGCATTGGAGAGGTCACCTTCTTTTCGGTGCAGATAGGCATGGACCCAAGAGCCATTGGAGGTATCGTCATCCTGGGCCAGTTGATGAGCCTTAGCCCATTCGCCTTTTGCGTCATGCCAGAGCGCTTTCAATAATGGATGTGCTCCTGACGGAGGATGAGCTGCCGTCCTTAACTCATATGGTGTCATTTCCCGTCAGTGGACGACCTGCGTAGAGTCAGGAGTTGCGGGGACTGACTCCAGGTATGCCTTCAGATCGGTGAGTCCTTGCTCATATTGATCCTCCAGCATTTTGGACATGAACATCCAAACAGCCTTTCCCATGAGTCCGCCATTGTCGCCATCGTAGCTCCATTTCAGATCGGTGCCATTGCCCATCGGTGTGATGATAAATTCCGCAGAAGCTTTGCCATCCATCCCTTCAAATGAAAGACCATTCCTGATTTTGGTATTCTCAACGGATTCTTCAATCCATTGGGACCCTTTCCCAACCTTCTTACCGTCCCAGCTCATCCTGGCGCCGACACCTGCCTCGGGGCCGTCAAATTTGTAAGTCGCCTCAGGATCCATTTTGGACCAAGGAGACCATTTGGCAAATGACTTGAAGCTGTTGAGTTCCTGGTAAACCGTTGAGGCCGGGGCATTTATGACGATGTGCTTTTCTATATGTCCCTGTGCCGGCTGCAGCGACGCCATAATAGCTCCAATTACGAGGATAGCAAGAATAACAACGCCAATGATCTTCAGGATTTTCATAGGATTAGGCTTTGATAAAACAAATTAAGCATTAAAGCGGGCAGGGTCTGTTGCTTTTATCCCAAAAAAAAGAAATATTCGAATACACTTAAACCGGACGTCCCATGGGTTTACTCAATGATCCTAATCGTATTCCTGAAAACTATGGTCTTCGCATTGCCGGCGGCCTCATTGCTTTCTTTTTGGTGATGCAGCTGATCGGGCTGGGGCATCATGTTGAACTGCGACTTGCCAACCTGTTGATACTTTCTGCAGGTGTCTATTACGGTCTTAAGAAGTTCAAAAACACCCATGAGGAGCATATGAACTATTTCAGAGGTCTCATAACGGGTGTTGCCATTGCCGCAGTTGGATCTGCATTGTTTGCACTGTTCATGTTTGCCTATATGAAGCTCGACAGTGGTTTCATGCAGTCCATAATTGACAACGAACCGATGGGTCACTATCTAAATGCTTATATCGCCGCTTTCATAGTCGCGCTTGAAGGTGTTTTCTCCGGACTCCTTGTCACGTTCGTCCTGATGAATTACGTAGACACGGATGATGTAAACGATCCTGCA
The DNA here is from genome assembly GCA_018266395.1 of Bacteroidota bacterium. Taxonomy (GTDB): domain Bacteria; phylum Bacteroidota; class Bacteroidia; order Cytophagales; family Cyclobacteriaceae; genus ELB16-189. Next base: position 42,921 of record JAFEAM010000031.1, read on the forward strand.
GGGGAAAGCCAATAAGGCTGGAACCCTATTTCGTCAACCCGTGTGGTTTGCCACTGGGCTTTCCTGAGTTTGCGTAAATTAGTGCTCCAAAATTGAGCACGCATGAGGTACGCATCTATTCCCAAAGGTCTTTTCGTAAGGAATCGTAAGAAGTTTATAGCCGGCCTGAAGCCAGGTTCTGTCTCTGTTTTCAATTCCAATGACATCATGCCCACCAGTGCGGATGGCACGATGCCGTTCAAGCAGAGCAGCGATCTTTTCTACCTGACAGGAATTCAGCAGGAGGAAACCATGCTGGTACTGTGCCCGGATTTCCCTGACAAGAAGTATCGTGAAGTTCTGTTTCTGAGGGAACCAAATGAGCACCTTGAAAAGTGGGAAGGTCATAAACTGACGAGGTCTGAAGCAACGGATATCTCGGGGGTGGAAACAGTGCTATGGACCGGGGATTTCAAGAAATGGTTTCATCACATGATGGTGATGGGCGGGGTGGAGCATGTGTACCTCAATACCAATGAACATTACCGGTCAGACGTGGTGGTGCAGACAAGAGATGCGAGATTCATTGACTGGTGCAAGGCGGCCTATCCGTTGCACACTTATCAGCGCTCGGCACCTATTCTTTCTGAGTTAAGGAAGATCAAGCAGCCTGAGGAGCTGGACCTCATGCAGCGTGCCATGGATATCACGGGTCATGCTTTCAGGCGGGTGTTGAAGTTTCTCAAGCCCGGTGTGATGGAATACGAAGTAGAGGCCGAATACATTCATGAGTTTGTCCGCCACGGATCCCGGGGTCACGCTTATACGCCGATCGTGGCTTCCGGAAAGAACAACGTGGTGCTTCATTATATAGAGAACGACCAGAAATGTCACGCAGGTGATTTGCTGTTGATTGATGCTGCCGCGGAATATGCAGGATACAACGCCGATCTTACGCGAACCATACCCGTGAATGGCAGGTTTACCAAAAGACAGAAAGATGTTTACAATGCCGTGCTTCGCATCATGAATGAAGCAAAGAAAATGTTGGCGAGCCACATGGTCTATTTTGACTATCATCGTGAGGTGGAAAAACTGATGGAATCAGAATTGCTGAAGCTCAAGCTGATCTCCAAAGCCGATATCAAGAATCAGCGTCCGGGCCAGGAAGCATTCAGAAAGTATTTCTATCATGGCACATCCCATATGCTTGGACTTGATGTGCATGATGTCGGAAACATGCACGGGAAGATGGCTGTGGGCTCTGTGTGGACCGTAGAGCCGGGGATCTACATTCAGGAAGAAGGGTTTGGCATCCGGCTGGAGAACAATGTAGTCATCGGGAAGAACGGAGTCACCGACATGATGGCGCACGTCCCGGTGGAGGCGGAGGAGATCGAGGACTTGATGAATTCGAAATAGTCGCTTCCTGCAATAATCAACGGAGTGACGGGATTCTATTGAATATGAAAAGAGTATTTCTTCTGGTGACGGTTTGCTCTGCTGTGTCCCTCTTTGTGGATGCTCATGAATTCTGGCTGAGACCGAGGAAATTCAGATTCAAAACCGGGGAGGAACTTAAGGTCGACTTCGTGGTAGGTGAACAGTTCACTGGTGAATACTGGGATCTGCAAAAACACAAAGTTGAAAAGTTGATTCTCTTTGCCGGTGGTATGCAGAAAAACATGGTTAAGGACGTCCGGCTCTCGAAAGGAAACAATATTGTGACCAAACTGGAGAAGGGTGGAACTTATTTAGTGGCTCTTGAGAGCGACGATGCTTATTTGGAACTGGACGCTGAGAAATTCAACGCCTATCTTAAAGAGGATGGGATTGAGGATATACTTTCGGAGCGAACGCAACAGAAGACGCTGGATCAACCCTCAAAGGAATATTATAAACGATACGCAAAACTGCTGGTACAAACGGGAACTGCTGCCGACGACACCTACAGGAAGCGGGCTGATTTCCGTTTTGAAATCGTTCCGCTTGCCAATCCTTACGCCCTGAAGGTGGGAGACTATCTCCAATGCCGGCTGTATTGGAACGGACGCCCTTCTGCTCATACCATGATGAAAGTATGGAGTCATGTTGGCAATAGGATTTTTCTGCAGAACATTTATTCAGAGGATGACGGAACAATTACTTTTCCCCTCAGCAGCGGCGGGCCCTGGATGGTAAGCTCAGTGAAGATGGTTCACGCCGAAAAACCCGGTGCTGATTATCAGAGCTACTGGACCAGTCTTGTCTTCGGAATAGAGGAGGGAGAATAAAGCCATTGTACATTCGCAAATAACTTCATCACATAAAAGTCAATCATGATTGTTTCTGACAAAGCACCGGAACCCGTAGGTCCGTATCCCCATGCCCGACGTGTCGGCAACCTGTTGTTTCTGTCAGGTGTAGGACCCAGACAAAAAGGAACCAAAGAAATTCCCGGTGCGGTGCTGAACGAAAAAGGGGAAGTGATCAAAAGAGACATTGAGGCGCAGTGCAGGTCGGTCTTTCAAAATGTGAAAACCATCCTTGAGGCTTCGGGATCGTCATGGGAGCAGTTGATGGATGTGACGGTCTTCCTTACCCATATGAAGGAAGACTTTCCTGTTTATAACCGTATTTACAGGGAATATTTCCCTGATCCTGCCACACAGCCGTGCAGAACAACAGTGGAGGTGGGGGCCTTGCCTACACCCATTGCCATTGAACTAAAATGTATCGCAGTGATTTCCTAGACAGCGAAGCTTTCTCCACAACCGCAGGTGCGTGAAGCATTGGGATTGATGAATTGGAATCCCTTTCCATTGAGCCCGTCAGAGAAGTCCAGCGTGGTGCCGGCGAGGTAGAGGAGACTTTTCTTGTCCACCAGAATTTTGATACCCTTGTCTTCAAACACCTGGTCCACCGGCTTTATCTGTTCGTCAAAGTTCAGGTCATACATCAAGCCAGAGCAGCCCCCTCCTTTCACAGAAACACGGATATTATGTTCCGTGGTGCGGCCTTCCTGCTTTCTGAGTTCCATGATTCTTTCCTTGGCTTTTTCGGTTACGGTGATCATACAAAGGTTCTTTCTTATGAAACGGGGTTCAATACAACGCTGAACACAGTAATGGTATTTCGGTCTCTTCCGTAGTAAAGCTTTTCCAGCGCATCCAGGATATTGCCGGCCCTGAAATAAGAGGTATGCAATTCATGTTCGCCCCTGGCTACCCATTGGATGGTGTAGGAGTTCTCTTTCTCCTTATAGCTCTGGACGTAGACCTGCATCTTCTTCAGGGCATCCACTTTGTCGGCACCCTGCTCGGAATGAAAAAGGAAAGACTGGCTGTGACGGGGGTTGATGGTTATCAAATCCAATTTGACCTTGCCATCCACTGTGCTGTATTCAAAAATAAGGTCAGAGGTACGCAAACCAAGGTAATCCTTGATCTGTTGCTGGATCCGGGCAGATTCCACGTGTGCTTCACTAGCCGTCTCAATCATTACCTTTGCCATTGAATTGCAGAACTGCCAACGCTGGGTAAAAGTTCTTTATTCTGCAAAAATAACAAACAACGGCCACACTGAGCATTTATGAGAAAACTCGAACATATCGGCATCGCCGTGAAGGACCTTGAGCAGGCCAATGCACTGTTTCAACGGCTTTTGGGCTCAGCTCCCTATAAGACCGAAGTGGTAGAAAGTGAAGGCGTCCGTACTTCGTTTTTCGAGGTTGGCGGAGTGAAGATTGAATTACTGGAAGCCACACGGCCGGATTCTCCCATTGCGACATTCATTGAAAAACGGGGAGAAGGGATTCATCACCTGGCCTTCGATGTGGCATCAGTTGAAGAGAAAATTACTCAATTCAGTGCGGATGGATTTAGCATGATCCATCAAAAACCGAAGGATGGAGCCGACAATAAAAAGATTGCCTTCCTTCACCCGAAATCCACCAACGGCGTTCTGGTTGAAATCTGCGAAGACCGTCAGTCCTAAAACTTCGGCGACTTCTCAGGACGCAGACCGTATTGCGTCTTGTTGTAGTACTTCCACTTCTCTTTCCCTGCACGCGTTTCCCAATATGATTTGGGCGCACATGAACTCAGCACAAAAACAGCCAACCCAAGCAGCATCAGTAATCTTTTCATATTCCTGTTTTTCTTCCTCTAGATACGACCTGCAAGCAGCCGGTTCCTCCATATGACGCCATAAGCGTATTTTTGCCGGTCAAATGACGGCGCTGATCGCCAAACAACAGAAACCATGGCCGAAAAGAGAACTGAAATAGCCACCCTCGGAGAATTTGGGCTTATTGATCACATCCATGAACGAATTAAACTTCAGCAACCGACATCTCTTTCAGGCATAGGAGATGATGCCGCGGTTATCGACGCCGGCGGTGAGGTCATGCTGCTGTCGACTGATATGCTGGTGGAGGGCGTGCACTTCGATCTTGCCTACACACCCCTTCAGCACCTGGGTTTCAAGGCAGTCTCCGTGAATGTTTCTGATATCGCAGCCATGAATGGAACTCCGCACCAGGTGGTCGTCAGCCTGGGTCTGAGCAACCGATTCTCTGTGGAAGCAGTTGATGCGTTGTATGAAGGCATGCGGGCCGCTTGTGATCAATACAAGGTTGACCTGGTGGGAGGGGACACCTCGGCCTCACCCTCCGGGCTTATCATTTCTGTCAGCATTTTGGGAAGAACACTGAAAGGAAAGGAAGTGTACCGCAGAGGCGCGGCAGATAATGACATACTTTGTGTGACGGGCGACCTGGGCGGAGCGTATATCGGCCTTCAGGTGCTGGAACGTGAAAAGGAGGTCTATCTGACCAATCCTTCCATGCAGCCCGAATTGGAAAAACACCAGTACTGCGTGGGAAGGCAGCTGAGACCCATCGCACGCATGGATGTCATTCACGAATTGAATGAACTCGGTATCAGGCCAACATCCATGATCGATGTATCGGATGGCCTGGCGTCTGATCTACTCCACATTACAAAACACTCCAGGGTGGGTGTTCGCATTTTTGAGGACAAGATCCCGATAGATGAGAGCGCTTTTCAAACGGCACTTGAATTTAAACTCGATCCCTATACATGTGCCCTGAATGGCGGGGAAGACTATGAGTTATTGTTTACCATCCATCCTTCTGATTACGAGAAGATCAAGAATCATCCTGACATCACCACAATAGGCTACGTACACAATAACCTCAAAGAAAAGATCATGGTGACAAAGCAAGGAACGCCGGTGCCCTTAAAGGCACAAGGCTGGAATCACTTCGCTTAACCTTGCAGAAGAGGTTGGGCCGGTAGTATAAGAGAGTTTTTCATTCTGATAATTGCTCTCTATCTTCCAAAAATCCTAACCTTCCACTGATGAGACTTCTCCTCCTGTTTTTTCTTATGGGCGCCATAAGTGCATCCGCCCAGACCAATGATTCCATTAAAGTTGTAATTCATGAAGGGACCAACATGGCAGTGGCCCTTTCACCTGATCAGACACAGATGGCTGTCGATCTGCAGGGGACCCTGTGGATCATTCCTTCGGGTGGCGGTGTGGCGCGAGCTATTACCGATCCATTCGGAGATTCCCGTCAGCCAAGTTGGTCTCCGGATGGGAAGTCTCTGGTATTCCAGTCCTACCGTGATGGAGGTTGGCACCTCTGGCGTGTGGACAGCGATGGAAAGAACCTGAGGCAATTGACTTTTGGAATCTATGATGACCGGGAACCACAGTGGTCGCCGGACGGGAAGAAGATCCTGTTCTCATCAGACAGGAATAACAACTATGACATTTGGGAGATGGATCTTACGGCAGGATCGTTTCGTGCGCTCACCACTGATCCAAAGAACGACTACAACCCGGCCTATTCCTCAGATGGGAAATGGGTGGCGTACATTTCAGAGCGTGGAACCAGACCTTCTGTGTATGTCCGCACGGAGGATGGAAATGAATCAGAGATAGCCCAGGGTTTGACTTCTGCGGCGGCTCCGTCGTGGAGTCCGGATGGCAAATCGATTATTTACTATGCCTCTGATGGAGTAGAGACAAGACTCTTACAGGCGGATTATGCATCGAAGAAGGTTACGAACTTCACTGATCCCAAAGAGGATGCTTTTCCATTTCGCGTGAACTGGGTCTCCGTCAATGAAGTGATCTACACAGCAGACGGACTAATCAAGAAGAAAGATCTGATCAAAAAGAAAATCGCACCAATAATATGGGAGGCCACCGTTTACCTTCATCGTCCTCCCTACGAACGAAAGAAGTACGACTTTGACAATTCAGACTCCCATCCTGTCAAAGGCGTCACGTCCCCTGTAATCTCGCCTGATGGCAAAAGTGTGATCTATAGTGCGCTTGGAAACCTGTGGCACCAGCCCTTGAAGTCGTCGGAGCCCGTTAAGCTCACCGACAATGAATTTGTCAACACCCATCCCGCCTGGTCTCCTGACGGGAAGCAAATCGCCTTCGTATCAGACCGCGACGGCTCATTTGATGTTTGGGTGAGGGATATGACCTCCGGCATGGAGCGGCAGCTCACTCATACCACCAGCAATGAATCACTGCCTACCTGGTCTCCCGACGGGAAATCGATCGCCTACCTGCAGACAGATGGAAATACGCTGTTGAGTGGAAGCCTGCTGAATGTGATTGATGTTTCTTCAGGAGCCATCAGGAAAATACACGATCCGATCACCACGCCAAGCCAGCCATCATGGTCACCGGATGGACAGCATATTGTACTTGGTGCCCTGGTTCCGTTCTCATCAAGATACCGCGAGGGTCTGAACAAACTCCTCTTTATCTCTTTAACCGGAGAGCCTGACCGATACTTCTCGCCTGCAGAAGGTATTACCATCGGCTCCCGTCTTCGGAATGGCCCTGTATGGTCACCTGATGGACAGTGGATTGTTTACAACCAGGAGGGGTTATTTTGGCTGTTGCCGGTTACGCCGGCAGGAGTCGTTACCGGTCCCGCGAGGAGAATTACAACAGAATTGTCGGAGAACCCGTCATGGTCCGGGAATTCAAAGATGCTGTGCTATCAGTCTGCCGATCAACTCAGACTGGTTTCGGTGCCTGGAGGGAAGACTGAGACCATTCTGGTAAAGCTCACCTGGAAGCCACATCAGCCTGCTAATTCTGTAAGGATTGTTCATGCGGGCAAGTTGTTTGACGGAAAGACAAATGGCTACCGCAGTAACGTGGATGTGATCATAGAGGGCAACCGTATTAAAGAGATCGTCCCTCATCGTGATCATGGAAACGCAAAGGTGGTTGATGCAACACAACAAACCGTTATCCCAGGCATGTTCGATATGCATGCACATCAGTCAGAATTGGAAGGTGAGAAGACAGGAAGGGGTTGGCTGGCCTTTGGTATCACATCGGTGAGAGAGCCCGGTTCTGATCCGTATGATGCAGTGTCACGTAAGGAAATCTGGACCAGCGGTGTGCGCAAAGGGCCACGGCTGTTCTTTACAGGCTATCTGCAGGATGGGAACCGGGTGTATTATAATATCGCCGGAAGCAATACAGGCGCAAGTGCTGACCTTGAGTTGGCTAGATCCGTTGCGCTTGGCTTCGACATGCTCAAGACCTATGTGCGAATGCCTGACTATCTGCAGAAGCGCTATGTTGACTTTGGGCATCAGCACGGAATGCCATTGTCGTCGCATGAAATCTATCCATCAACTGCAATTGGTATGGATGCCATCGAGCACATTGGCGCGACCAGCCGCAGGGGTTACTCGCCGGTCCGGTCTGCGATTGGCCGGAGTTATCAGGATGTGATGGAGTTGATCAACAAGAGCAGGATTCGAGTCACACCCACTGCAGCACTTTATGGGGGTTTCAATATTCTGACCTATCAGGATCCGTCACTCTTCAAGACCACACAGTATGTCTCCATCTATCCTGAAAGCTACCGCACTCCCTACGAGGCATTGGTCAAAAAGGAGCAGGCGGACATGTCACAGGAAAAAGCGATGCTGACGGGATTTGGCATTACGGTAAATAAGCTCATCGCGGATGGAAATCATATTACGGCGGGCACAGATGCTCCGTTTATGCCTTACGGGATGAGCATTCAGCTTGAGATTCAGACTTATGTGAACATTCTGGGGGTAAGTCCCTTCCATGCTCTGCAAAGCGCCACGCTATGGGCTGCAGAGTCTGCAGGCGTGGATAAGGACCTTGGATCACTTGAGTCAGGGAAACTTGCTGATCTCGTGATTGTCGATGGGGATCCGCTCAAGACCATTCGTGATGCGATGAATGTCCGCACTGTTATCAGCAACGGATTTGTGTACCGTCTCGAAGACCTTCTTCAACCACCCAGGAAGAATTAATCTTCGGGGTAGGGAATGAACAGGAACCGTGTAAAATCACGGTCGATGACGAACAGGCAGCAGAATTCATCCGGGTCTTTATAGGTTTTCCTGAAGTCCTCTTCCCGGTCCTTCGCAACCAGTTCCCGCTGAATAAACTCATCCAGGAAGGAGGCGAAGTAATTCCACTCGAGGTGGAGGTCTTTTCTGCCTATCAGCAATTGACCGATTGGTTGTTCATCCCTGCAAATGGGAAATATAGGCAGTTCGAAACCTGACTTTCTGATCTGGTAGGAAGCTTCTTTAATGGTATCGGCGATCTTGACGAAATCATTGGATATGGTGCCTAGGTATTTGCCGCTCAGTTCAGGGTCGTTATTCATTAGGAATACGTTTTATGAAACTAACTTAAATTCTTTCAGGCAGGTTCCTTGCGAGCCATTGCTCGGAGAAATCTTTCAGTTCCGGAAAGAAAAGCTGGAATTCACGGTCAAAGTTGTCATAGTATGTCCTTAGTTCATCAATAGATTCATCCATTCGTGATTCAAATGAAGTTCTTCTGGACATTCCGCTCAGCGCCCGTTCAATCCCTTCCAGTCTGGCATAGTTGAGCAGCCAGTTGCCACGCATCATGAACGGGAGCATTTGCTTCACCCGTTCTGGAAGCACGGCATCGTGATCGATCACCAATTGATAGGCTCGTGATGCATAACTTTCCAGCGCTTCGGAGTGGTATTCATCCCACCGAACCGCGAGGTAGTGATCATAGAAGATATCTGTAATCACGCCAGCATAATGCCGGTATTTTGGCCTCAGCCTGTTCTTGCTTTCTTTCACCACAGGATGGCGGTCAGTGAATTCATCTATGGCCCTGTGCAATTCTACTCCGGCAGCGACGCCTGGCCCGAGCACGGCGGCGAGTTCTCGACCTTTAACAAAGTCGCCAATGAAATTACCCACCATCACCGGTGGATGGTCGCCGGACAAGTAGAGATGGGCAAGGAAATTCATTTACCCAATGTAATGTAAAATCCAAACTTTGATTTTTTGGCAAGGATGAAATTGCCGATTTTTGTTTTGATGTCCCCGCTCGATCAAATGCACCTTCTGGTCAACCTGGCCCGTATAGACGGTGAGGTGGGTGAAAAGGAGAAGCAGTATATTATCAACATAGGTCAGGCCAATCACATGATGGTCGCTGAAATTCTTCCCCTTTTTAGTGAAGAGCATGAGATGTTTGTGCCTTCAGGAATGACTGAGGATGAGAAGTTCGATTGCATTTTTCAGCTTGTCAAGCTCATGAAGATCGATCAGCGCTTATATCGTGACGAAATCCGGTTTGTGGCGGAGGTGGCATCCCGACTGGGATATGACCGTGAGGCTTTGTTTGAGTTGATGCTGAACGTGCGGTCGGCAGACATGTCAAAGGATGAGGTTGAGGCCCTTAGGGAACTCACGCAGAAACACCTGAAACGAATTTAGGGGCTACTGCAGCTGGCCGTGCCTAAACCCTTAAGTCATTTCTTTTGATAATCCGGTCCAGGATTGTCGCCGAGTGCACTAGTTGTTCCAACAGATTATTACTTACTTTCTCGTGAGTGACTTCCAGGTCTTTAAGCCGGTTTACAATTTGTAGATGAACCATGTCGTGCTCTTTCTTGGACGCGATGAGTTCCTGTGAGTGACGGGACAACTCTAGGGAGTGTTTATCAAGTTCCTCAGCATGCCTCTCCAGTTGGATTAACATTTCTGCAATGATTTCGTCGTAATTTCTTTCCATTGGCCCGGCCTTAAATCTTTTCAAATATACCTTTTCACAGGATCGGATGCTTCTATCCGGTGACGGTTTTCCGGACAAAGACAACAGCAATTTGACAGTAGCTGGCTGGGTTAAAACCACAGAAAATTGGCTACTTTTGCGCCTCACAATTGATAGACGACTGACCTGGAATGGAGAATATCCGCAACTTTTGCATTATAGCCCATATTGATCACGGAAAGAGTACCCTGGCGGACCGCCTTTTGGAGTTTACCGGAACCCTCACGGATCGCCAGATGCAGGCCCAGGTGCTGGATAACATGGACTTGGAGCGTGAAAAAGGCATTACGATCAAGGCCCACGCCATCCAGATGAATTACAGGCTGGATGGGAAAGATTATATCCTCAATCTGATTGACACGCCCGGGCACGTGGACTTCTCTTACGAAGTGTCGCGCTCCATTGCAGCTTGTGAGGGAGCGCTTCTGATTGTTGATGCAGCCCAAGGCATTCAGGCCCAGACCATTTCCAATCTTTACCTGGCCCTGGATCACAAACTAGAAATCATCCCTGTTCTTAACAAGATAGATCTGCCTGCAGCCATGCCTGAGGAGGTGACGGATCAGATTGTCGATCTTATCGGCTGTGACCGCGAAGATGTGATCCGGGCAAGCGCGAAAGAAGGGATAGGCATTGAGGATATCCTGAAAGCAGTGGTGGCTCGCGTTCCTGCCCCCAAGGGGGATCCCAAGGCGCCACTCCAGGCCATGATCTTTGACTCAGTCTTCAATTCATTCCGCGGCATTGAGGTGTACTTCCGCGTATTCAACGGTACCATACGCAAGAACGACAAGGTGAAGTTCGTCAATGCCGGCAAAGAATATGGTGCTGATGAAATCGGCGTGTTGAAACTGGACAAACAACCCCGTGAAGAAATCAGTGCCGGTAATGTCGGGTACCTTATCTCCGGAATCAAAGTAGCGAAGGAAGTGAAGGTGGGGGACACAATCACATTGGTGGATAACCCGGGTGAGGCGGTCAAGGGATTTGAGGATGTAAAACCGATGGTATTTGCCGGTATCTATCCGGTCGAGACCTCTGAATTTGAGGAGTTGCGTGCCTCCATGGAGAAGCTACAACTCAATGATGCATCTCTGGTCTGGGAACCTGAAACCTCTGCAGCGCTTGGTTTTGGCTTCCGTTGCGGCTTCCTCGGAATGCTTCACATGGAGATCATCCAGGAACGGCTGGAACGAGAGTTCAATATGACGGTCATCACAACTGTGCCATCGGTACAGTTCCGCTCATTGCTTACGAATGGGAAGATCCTGGAGATCAATGCGCCTTCAGAGATGCCGGATCCGACCATGATTGAAATGATCGAGGAGCCTTACATCGCTGCGCAGATTATCACCAAGTCTGAATACATAGGCCCTATTATCGGGTTGTGCATGGATAAGCGCGGGATCATCAAGAATCAGATGTATCTCACTTCCGACAGAGTGGAACTCACTTTTGAAATGCCTCTGGCAGAAATAGTATTCGACTTCTACGATAAACTGAAGACCATTTCACGCGGTTATGCCTCCCTCGACTATCATCTCATCGGTTTCAGAGAGAGTGATATGGTAAAGCTCGATGTGCAGCTGAACGGGGAGAAAGTGGATGCACTGTCGGCGATCGTTCATCGCGACAAGGCTTATGAATGGGGAAGGAAATTGTGTGAGAAGTTGAAGGAACTGATTCCCCGCCACATGTTTGAAGTGGCGATTCAGGCTACAATCGGACAGAAGATCATTGCCCGTGAAACCATCAGCGCAATGCGCAAGAACGTGTTGGCCAAATGTTATGGAGGTGATATTTCCCGCAAGCGCAAGTTGTTGGAGAAGCAGAAGAAAGGAAAGAAACGTATGCGGCAGGTGGGTTCAGTGGAAATTCCGCAGGAGGCATTTATGGCCGTATTAAAAATTGATTAGTGTATACCTTCAAAATGCAGACACCCACTAAGCCTTACACCCTTATTGATGGCCGTAAGATTTCGATTGAAATCAAACAGGAAATTGCTGCGAAGGTGGCAGAACGAAAGCAGGCGGGGAAGAAAATACCGCACCTCGCATTTATCCTTGTTGGCGACGATGGAGCCAGCCAAACTTACATTGACAACAAAGTCAAAGCCTGCAAGGATGTGGGTTACCACTACACCATGATGCGGTTTGCTGATACGATTTCCGAAGAAAAACTTTCCAAACATATCACAGCTGTAAACAATGATGAAGACGTAGACGGCTTTATCGTTCAGCTGCCCCTGCCGGCTCATATTTCCGTGGAACGCATTACCGATCGAATCCGTCCGGACAAGGACGTTGACGGTTTTACCAACCGGAACTTTGGCAGTATTATTTCCAAAGTACCGCTGCTTATGCCTGCCACTCCTTTTGGTGTGATGGAATTACTGCGGCGCTATAACATAGAGACTGAAGGAAAGAATTGTGTCGTAGTGGGGGCCAGCCGCATAGCAGGTGCGCCTTTGAGCATGATGCTAGTTCAGCAGGGGCGTGCTACGGTTACGATCTGCCATAAGTATACTCAGGGCCTTGCCGATTATACGCGTCAGGCGGATATTCTGTTCGTTGCGGTAGGAAAGCCCGGACTTATAACCGGGGATATGGTGAAAGAGGGAGCTATTGTCATTGATATTGGAACCAACCGGGTGGAAGACCGATCCAAGCCTAGTGGATTTGGCCTCGTTGGCGATGTGGATTTCAAGAATGTGGCACCGAAATGCTCCCATATAACTCCAGTACCTGGTGGCGTAGGCCCCATGACCATAGCGTCATTGCTGCTCAATACGCTCAGGGCCACTGAGCTGCGCCATCCATAGGTACTGAAGAAGGGAAGCTTGTCAGAGATCAATCTCCTTTGGTGAAAGGCAAAGAAACATCCGAACCCTTGAATATAACTGCCGGTTCCGTGTTACCGCTGATGGAGTCGTTCTATACACTCCAGGGCGAAGGCTTCTTTCAGGGAGTAGCTGCCTATTTTATCCGGCTGGGTGGCTGTGATGTCGGTTGCGTCTGGTGCGATGTGAAAGAATCATGGCCTTTGGACGCACATCCTTTGGTAAAATCCGAGTGGATTGCTGCGCAGGCCGCGGCTTCGGGAGCACCTGTGGCCGTGGTCACAGGTGGAGAGCCCGCTATGTATGATCTCACCCTGCTCACGGAGAGCCTGCACATGAAAAAACTCAGAACCCATATCGAAACATCAGGAGCTTATGAACTGACAGGCCAATGGAACTGGGTTTGCCTTTCCCCGAAAAAATTCAAAGCGCCGAAACCCTCGGCTTACCTCCGGGCAGATGAGTTGAAGGTAGTGATCTATAACCGGCATGACTTTGAATGGGCGGAGTTGGAGGCAGCGAAAGTGGGGAAGGCCTGCAAACTCTTTTTGCAGCCGGAGTGGTCCAGGGAAAAGCAAATGCTCCCTCTCATTATCGACTACGTCAAAGCCCATCCTCAATGGCGTGTTTCCCTCCAGATTCATAAATACATGAACATTCCTTAAGAGAATGGTTAAGGTTGTCGATTAGGGTGATACGTGAACGGTTGGAGATCTAAAGTTAAGGACAGCCTATCTCCGAAAGCTTGATCCCATTCCATATTTTTGTGCATGCGTTTCATTCTGCCCGGCATCCTCTTCATTACTTTGATTTTCCCTGTTGCCGGACAACCCTTGTTAAGTACAAAGAACAAGAAAGCAATAGAGCTTTATAACGAAGCAGACAATTACAGGGTCAGAGGACAATATCGGCAGGCACTTCAGCTTTTGCAGGAGGCCATTGAAAGGGATAAGAACTTTGCCGAGGCCTATTTCAGACAGGGAATAATTTACAAGACCCTTCGTCATTATGATGAGTCGACCGCTCAGTTTATGAAAGGTCTTTCTCTCGTCTCTGATTTCCGGAGGCAACGACCGTATTTCTATGAGCTGGGCGACAACTTCCTTCTGGAAGGAGAATATCAGAAGTCGCTGGATTTCCTTAACCGTTATCTGGATGGTGAGGTTACCAATCAGGCCAAAACGAACCAGGCATCGCTTTGGAAGAAGAATGCCCAATACGGGTTGAAGAACATGCGTGATATTTCTCATTTTCAACCGCACGAATTGAGCGACACCATAAACGCATTTGCCATGCAGTATTTCCCCGTGCTGACTGCTGACGAACTGGAAATGATATTCACCAGGCGGATCGGACCTTCTGAAACTGATGACGAAGATCTCGTTATTTCAAAACGTGATGCTAAAGGCAGGTGGACCCGGCCGGAGAGCATATCGCCTAATATAAACTCCCGACTGAACGAAGGTACCAGCACGATCTCTGCTGATGGCCGCCAGCTGATTTTCACTTCTTGTGCCGGCAGGAGCGGCTTTGGGAGCTGCGACCTGTATGAGTCCATCAAGACCGGAAATGAGTGGTCCAGACCTGTTAACCTCGGACCTGCCATTAATACATCGTCATGGGAATCGCAGCCGTCTCTTTCAGCAGATGGCCGCACCTTATTTTTTGTTTCGGAAAGAAGAGGAGGCAAGGGCGGGAAGGATATTTATGTATCTACCAGGCAACCTGACAACCAGTGGACAAAAGCAGTGAACCTTGGAGAAAAGATCAACACGCCATATGATGAGATATCACCGTTCATCCATGTCAACGGGCGCAGCTTGTTCTATGCATCAAATGGAAAGGCTGGCTTTGGCGGCTTTGACATCTTTCTCAGTGAACAGGACGGAACCGGGTGGTCTGAATCTGTAAACTTCGGCTATCCGGTCAATAATCACGAAGATCAGTTTTCATTGTTCATTACGGCCAACAGCGAGCATGCCTACTATTCGCATGAAAATCATGACCGGTTGAATGCTTCGAGTATTTATGAGCTTGTGGTGCCGGAAGACATGCGTCTCCGATACAAAAGCAACTGGGTAAAGGGTGTTGTGCGCGATCGCAAGACTCATTTGCCGCTGAAAGCCAGGGTGGAGTTGTTCAATCTGAGCAGTAACCAGCTGATATCATACGTAGAATCCGATTCTGTTGATGGTGATTACCTCATGGTCCTCACAGAGGGTGCTGACTACGCTTTATATGTAAGCCGGCCAGGATATCTCTTCCGGAGCCTGCATTTCAATTATGAAGCAGAGGGCAAGATAGAACCGGTTGTGGTTGATGTTGACCTCGATCCCGTGGAAACCGGTGCCTCTGCCGTTTTACAAAATATTTTTTTTGACCTGAACAAATACGAGCTCAAAGAGAAGTCCATTACCGAAATGGAGAAAGTTATTCGTTTTTTGCAGGAGAATCCAAAAGTCCGAATTGAGATCAGCGGCCACACCGACAATCAGGGTTCTGCCAGTTATAATATTCAACTTTCACTAAAGAGGGCACAGGCTGTGGCAGAGTATTTGACTTCGCATGGTATCCCTTCCGGAAGGCTTGTTCAGAAGGGGTATGGTGCCGATCGGCCGCTCAAACCTAATGATAGTGAAGAGAACCGTCAGGTGAACCGGCGGATTGAATTCAGGATCATTCATTAACCCAAAGATTACATTGCCCCATAATTGGGTATTCGTCCCCGGAAACCAAACTTTGGTATCTACTTTTTGTTATTTTTAAAACCGATTGCTTCCATTGCAATGACATTGTCCTGAGAACCTGCGTCATGAGATTCTGCATTTTGCTCTTCTGCGTCCTCCTGACGGCTACCGGTGTCTGGGCACAAGCCATCACAGTTTCCGGTAAAGTGGTAACGGCCGAAGATAATCAGCCCATGCCCGGCGTCAATATTGTTGTGAAGGGCACGAGCACCGGTACTGTTACAGATGCCCAAGGCCAGTACAGGATCAACGTTCCTGAAGAAGGAGCAGTGCTTGTTTTTTCATTCATCAGTTATCAGACCCAGGAGATAACCATTGGCCGGCGGGCTGTCATTGATGTTGTCATGCAGCCGGACCAGCAACAACTGGAGGAGGTTGTAATTACAGGATACCGTGAGGAGAGCAGGAAAGCGCTGCCCGGTTCTGTGGCGGTTGTGAAGTCGGACAAAATACAAAATGCGGCTATCGCATCGTTTGATCAGGTACTGCAGGGCCGGGTTGCCGGTATGTACGTCAGCAGCGGGTCAGGTCAGCCTGGTGCCTCTGCCAATGTGATCATCAGAGGAATCAAATCGTTAAGCGGTTCCAATGCACCGTTGTATGTGCTGGATGGTGTCCCCATTGCTCCTGGGGTTTTCAATACATTGAATCCAAACGACTTTGAAAGCATTACAGTTTTGAAGGATGCAACTGCAGCAGCCTTATATGGATCGAGGGGTGCAAATGGGGTGGTGGTGATCACTACCAAGAAGGGCAAAGCAGGGGAGACTCAGGTCAACTATAATTTTCAATATGGATTTTCCTATACACCACAGAACAGGCTGCAGGTGATGAATTCCAATCAGAAGATTGACTTTGAACTTCAAACCGGAGGAACGGTTCTCAGCACTTATACAAGCGAACAAATTGCAAGGCTAAGGCTGATCAACACAAATTGGCAGAATGAATTGTTCCGGATAGCCCATACGGCCCAGCACGATCTAAGTATTCAGGGGGGCAATGACAAGACCACCTTTTTTATATCGGGTAACTACACCGATCAGGAAGGTACGGTACAGAACACCGGGCTTAAACGATATACCGCCAAATTCAATCTTCAGCACGAGGCCAACAACTTCAGGGTGGGATTGAACTCAACCCTTGGATATTCCAAGAATCAGACGACCCTGGAAGGAAACGCCTATATCGGATCTCCACTCAATGCAGTGAGGTGGACTAACCCATATGAGAAACCGTATGACGATAGTGGCAATTACACTAAGATTCGATCTGGACAGCCCAATGCGTTGCAGGAATTGCTTGAGAATCATACCCGCTACTACGATGTAAAGGGAATTGTCAATGCCTACGCTGAGTATTTCGTTCCTTTTGTAAAAGATCTCAGCGTCAAGACCTCATGGGGCACTGATTACACGCAGCGGGAGACAGACCAATATTTTGATAAGACAACATACACCGGCCAGCAGACGCCAGGTCAAAGCGGCAGCCAGACCAGAGGTAGTTCGTACAATGTGAATTTTGTGGGCACCACCTCTGTGAATTACAGAAGGAGTTTTGGTGCAGATCACGACCTGTTTGCATCGGCTTACTATGAGATTGTGTATAACCAGAACAAAGGATTCAGTTTTACAGGGTATGGTCTTCAGGGTAACCTCAAGAATGATGGCGGCATTACAGTGAGCAGTACTTTCCTTCCAGTACTGGGGGGATCCAACACCGAGTCTTCTCTTAAATCCATATTTGGTGAAGTGAACTATGGCTTCAAGAAGCGTTATTTTGCCAAGGCGGGATTTCGGAATGACCAATCATCAAGATTTGGCAAGGACAAGAGGAACGCCAATTTCTACAGCTTTGGACTAAACTGGCGCCTGAGTGATGAAGCTTTCTTTCAGGGTGCATTATCCCGCACCATCAATTTTATGAAGTTCTATGCGAACATTGGCACTTCAGGCAACCAAACCGGAATCGGTGATTTTGGTTCCCTTTCATTATTCAGCCAGGGTTACAGTTATGACGGAAGTGCCGGCTTGATCCAGACGCAACCTGAGAATCCGAATCTTGGATGGGAAACGGTCCGATCCATCAATACCGGGTTTGAGTTTTCCATGTTGAAAAGCCGGCTGTCCGGATCGCTGGAATTCTATAACAACACAACCTTGAATATGCTGTTGCCGACCCAACTGTCGCGCACCAGCGGCTTTTCCTCCATTACCCAGAATGTGGGCGAGATGCGTAACTCCGGGATTGAGGTAGATCTGACCGGCACGCTGGTCAAGACTACCAAATTCTCATGGATTCTTAATGCCAACTTCACCTGGAACCAGAACCGGATCACGAAACTGGTGGACGGTGATGAAATTGTGAACGG
Source organism: Bacteroidota bacterium (assembly GCA_018266395.1). GTDB lineage: Bacteria > Bacteroidota > Bacteroidia > Cytophagales > Cyclobacteriaceae > ELB16-189. Next base: position 60,994 of record JAFEAM010000031.1, read on the forward strand.
GTTGACGATAACGAAAGTGGGTTATCCTGCTGTAACGAATTACGTGGTTCCGTATGCCGGAGTCAATCCAGCAAATGGAGATGCACTTTATCGCAAGAAGGACGGCAGCCTCACCAATCAGTTCTCTTCTGATGACCTGATACCTTATGGTACCCGTTTCGCTCCATATTTTGGAGGCTTTACGAATACCTTCAATTATCGCGGAGTCGAGTTATCTGTCTTCTTCTCATGGATCTATGGCAACAAGGTCTACAACAATGACAGGACCAACGTGGAGAACCCAACCTATTATGCGGACAATCTTGCGGTGTCTTTGCTGAGGGCGTGGAAGCAACCGGGGGACGTTACAGATGTACCGAGAGTTCAGACTACAGGGGGACTTACTACTGATCCCTTTCAGGGACAAACCACTCGGTTTGTGGAAGATGGGTCGTTCTTACGACTGAGAAATGTAATGCTGTCTTATAATTTGCCTCAAGCGTTGATCTCGAAAGCCAAATTACGCTCTGTGCGCGTGTATGTACAGGGACAAAATCTCTGGACATGGTTCAAATTCCAGGGTTGGGATCCGGAATTGGCCAGCGGAACACTGGTTGGCGCACAATACCCGGCATTAAGAACGGTGATGGGAGGCATCAATGTTGGATTCTGATGAAAGTTCTACGCATCATATGGTCTATCGGTTGGTTAATGGTGATGTCGTGCTCCAATTTCACAGACATCGAACCTACTCATTCACTAACCCCAAATAATGCATTCAAGACCATTGATGATATTGAGCTGCACCTCAATGGAATTTATTCGGGGCTGCAGGGCAGTGGGTATTATTCCCTCGCTTACGGGGTTTTACCGGACATGATGTCAGATAACCTGGCCGAGAATGTTGAGTCGCTAGGGAACTATCGTAGTGTGGTGGATTGGTTGTACGTTTCAAATGACGGAACCATTTCAGGTGTGTGGGCTACACCGTATAGCCTTATAAACGATTGCAATATTCTACTCGGCAATGTCGACAACTTCAAGGAAAATGCAACAGGTCAAAAGAATCGCCTGAAAGGACAGGCACTTGCAATCCGGGCACTTGCCCATTTTGACCTGCTTCGCTATTTCGGTCAGGACTACGATCGCAGTTCTTCCAATCTGGGTATCCCGATTAAAACGGTGGCGAGTTTGGATAAACCTAAGCGGAATACGGTTAAGGAAGTCTACGATCAGGTTTATGCCGATCTGACGCAAGCCATTACTATGCTAGGCAGCGTTGACCATTCAGTCAATACTTCCACAGACCGAAGCAGGATTGATATAGCTGGAGCCAACGCGATTCTGGCGCGTGTTGCTTACTACGCGAAGGATTATTCAACAGCCATTTCCGCTTCAAGCGCTGTGATCAATAGTGGCATACCTTTGGCGTCGCGCGCAGATTTTCCGGGCATTTGGGCCGATGACGCAGTTACCACTGAAGTGATCTGGAGTATAACCTAC
>JAFEAM010000031.1:62504-67057 GCA_018266395.1 Bacteroidota bacterium
TCAATTTATGATATCAATAATGACATTCGCTATTCAAGTTATTTTTCTAATTCAACCACGCTTCGCCCGGGTGAGCTTGTGATATCAAAGTACCTGGGTCGGAATGGCGCAGTTGATGGTCTTGTGAATTGGAAGGCATTCAGGATGGGGGAAATGTATCTTATAAGGGCAGAAGCATATGCCCGCTCCAACCAGGAAGCACAAGCAAGGGCAGATCTCAACGCGCTGAGGGGTCAGCGAATTGCTGGCTATGTCAATGACAATACTCTTTCGGGCTCTTTGTTGCTTTCGGCAATTTCAGTGGAGAGGAGGAAGGAACTTTTCCTCGAAGGGCACCGGTGGTTTGATTTGAGAATGGCAGGGCAGGGCATCAGCCGTGGAAGTGATTGCAAAGCCCCCGCAACCGCCTGTTCATTGCCGACTTCGAGTTTCAGGTTCGTTTGGCCGATCCCACAAGTGGAACTAAAAGCCAATCCCAATATTGCAGACCAACAAAATGCAGGATATTGATTAAGGAATGAGACGACCGATTTCCATAGTGCTGATGTTCTTGCTCCCGTTGAGTCTTCTCACGTGCAGTCAGGAGGCGGATCGCATTGTGTACAATGGACCGGACTTTGTTTTCCTTGACACGAAACCACAGTTGTCTATCTACGAAAATCAAAAGACGCCGTTGGTGCTTCCGGTTAAAGTGAGTCTGGCACAAAAGGATAATGTGAATGTAAGTTTTGAAGTCACAGGGACTAACGTGCTGCCCTTTTCCGACTACGTTGTTCAAACCCCAAGTCCGGTGATGATCACCAGGGGCCAGTACAGCGCCAGCATTTCGGTTTTGCCTGTGAACAACAATGTGATCCAGCCGGAAGTGAGAACAATCACTATAAAAATAAAGAGCGTGGATCCATCTACGCTGACCGTTCAGGTGGTGAGCCAGGTAGATATTACCATTCTGGATGATGATTGCCTGCCGACTGTTCCGAAGGTTTCCATTTGGACAGGCAGTGTAAATATCCAAAGCGGCTCCTCCACCGCTACCGGTACGGCTGATGCGGGGGCCGGCGGAATTTGCGGGGGTACGCTGAGTGTGACAGGCAACTTCTTTGGGAGCAGCAACCCGTCATCAACCATGACCATAATTCTAACCCAGGGAACGGTGACACCCACAAAAGGATTTGCCTCTGTAGTTCGCTTCCAACTGTTTGCCGGTATCACCACCTATGAATATGAGGCCTCCGGTACATACGACGAAACAGGCAAAATCATTACCCTGAACTATACCGTTTATGACACAACTAACAACTCGGTCGTAGTGACGGGAACACATATTATTACCCCCCAATGATTACCGAAGGGTCGGAGGGCGTATTTACAGCAACATCTAGATGAAACCAGGATCGGGAATGTGGAAGGGGATGGTTTTGAGAGTGATTTTGTTGCTTTTGTTTCCTGCCCTTGTTTTTGGTCAGCGCATGTCTTCCCTTTCGGATGTAGACATTGCATACAAAGAGCAAAGAAAACTTGCCGACGTCCGGATTCAGGCCTATGCATCATCCCATCCCGACACCCGGATAAATTTCTACGCCAACAACAACGTCTATCTTCTTGTAGATGTGACGGAGAGTGGGGTTCCGGTTTATGTCAAAACATTCAATGCGCAAGCGGCCTATACTGTTGGTGTTCCACAATTAAGAACAGGAGGCAGTCTGGGCATCAATATTCTGGGAACCGGAATTCGGTTGGCTACATGGGATGGAGGTAAAGTTCTGGGCAACCATGTTGAATTAGCCGGCAGGGTAACTTTTGGAGATGCCCCATCAGCATTTGACGGGCATGCCACCCATACCAGTGGTACGATGATTGCCTCGGGAATTAATTCCAGTGCGAAAGGGATGGCGCCGGAGGCCACGCTGATTGCTTACGATTTCAATAATGATGTCAGCGAAATGACAGCATTGGCCAAGCCCGACCAAACTGGTACGCTGCTGTCCAATCATTCATACGGAGTAAGTGCCGGTTGGGAATTTGACGGCACCACATGGACATGGAAAGGAGATCCTTCCATTAGCGCGACTGAGGACTATAAGTTCGGATTTTATGATGCGCAGTCCGCGCAATGGGATGCCATTGCCGTTAACGCGCCTTATTATCTGATCGTGAAAGCGGCAGGCAATGACCGCGGTGAGTATAATGGGAGCGGACCAGCCTTACCTGATGGGGGCACTTCCGGCTTTGACTGCATTTCAATGTATGGTGTTGCAAAGAATATTCTCACGGTCGGTGCAGTAAACAAACTATTCAGTCCCTACACCGGCCCAACGGATGTACTCATGACCTCTTTCAGCAGTTGGGGACCTACAGACGACGGACGCATTAAGCCAGATATCGTAGCTCCCGGGGTGCAACTGTTCTCTTCCTTTTATGATGGAACCTCAGCAACGAATGTGTACAAATCCCTGGATGGTACGTCAATGGCCACGCCAACCGTAACCGGCTCATTAGCCCTGCTCCAGCAGCTTTACAAGAGCCTGAATTCTGGAAATTACATGCGAAGCGCAACTTTGAAGGCCCTGGCAATTCATACGGCCCGGGAATCAGGATCCAGCAGAGGTCCCGACTACAAGTTCGGATGGGGATTGCTGAACGTGGAAGGTGCAGCAGGGCTTATCCTTAATGAGGACAATCAAAATATTTTTATTCAGGAATCCGTACTTGCCAATGGGCAGACCTATGAGGTAGACCTTGGCATACCCAAAATCGGAAAGAAGATTACGGCTACGCTGGTTTGGACGGATCCTGCCGCCACTCCTCCGGCGCCTTCACTCAACCCCACCACCAAGATGCTGGTTAACGACCTTGACCTTCGACTGGTGGATGATGGCGGTAACCTCCGTTTTCCCTGGACGATGAATCCCGCCAGCCCGAATGCGGCAGCCGACAGTACAAAAGACAACTTTAGGGATAATGTGGAAAAGATTGAATTCGGCCTTCCACAGCCCCGAAGCTATAAACTCAGAGTCACCCACAAGGGAACGCTGTCCGGCGGTTCACAACCTTATTCACTCGTAATTACATATTCCTCACAGGTTGATCCGCGTACCACCTACTACTGGATCGGGAACAGCGGCAATTGGAATGACGGTGCTCACTGGTCACTCAGCAGCGGTGGTGCAGCTGCGGGAGTGGTACCAGGTGCCAATGACCGTGTGGTCTTTGACGAGCAGTCCTTTACTGCCGCAGGCAGCGGTGTGACACTTACGGCCAGCCAATCTTGTTATTCGCTGCGCTGGTTTGCGAAGCAATATGCAGTTGATTTCTCGATGGGTGGAAATACGCTTAACATCGGTGAAAGTCTTACCCTGATTACCGACAAGATCACCACTTCAACACCGGGCACACTCAATTTTTCAGGCACAGCGTCTACAGTTACCGCCATAGATTTGGGATCCAGTTCATTGAATCAGTGGTCACTTAATTTCAATGGCAGTTCCGCATGGACCGTTACAGGGTCCGGTTCCGTAAATCAGATAACCAATACGCAGGGTACTGTCAATTTTGTTAATGCGACGATAAAGATCAATCAACTTAATACTGCAGGAGTATCTGTGAAAACCTATGGATTTACCACATCCACCATTCAGGCTCTCGCCGGCCTGACCATCGATTTTACGGGAGCAATGGTTCAGTCCGATGTGCAGTCGTCAATAATTGCCCTTCCCTCCGTCTCCAACCAGGTGACACTTTCATCGGCGAATTTTCAAGGATTGGTGAATCTGCAGGGGGGAGATATTACGATTACTGGTACCGGGCAATTGAGGAGCGTGCAAGGTAACGGTATCCTTCGGCTCAATGGTTCATTGCTCACGTCCAATCTTTCGCTCACGGGCGGTTCACAGCTTGTGCTTCAATCTGGTGCGACGCAGACTTTTACTGACAAGATTTCATTCGCCACCTCGGCTGCGAGCAGGGTGGCTATCAAATCTTCATCAGCTGGAAATGCTACACTTGGTTTCAACAGCTATTACCTGGTATGTATGGATAATGTTGATGTGCAGAATGTTGATATTGGCGGGAGCAGTGTAGTGAATGCCGGAACGGGAAGCACATTGACCAATTCTGCGAACTGGTTGCAGATGACATGCTCTTCCATATTGTTTCCAGATTTCAGCATTGCGTACACCTGTCAGAAGTCGGCGACCTATTTTACGGATAAAAGCTCCGGATCGATTTCTTCCAGATCATGGAATTTCGGTGATCCATCCTCGCCCCAAAATTCATCGACCCTCACAAGCCCTGTACATTACTATGCCGGAGGAGGTCCATTTTCAGTTACGCTGACCATAACAGGCTCTTCCGGCAGCAGGTCTGTCACCAAGCAGGTGACAATGCAGGCAAATGATCTGCCCGATAACACCGTCCAGACCAACAACGGTAATCTCATCAGTACGGTGCTGTCATCATCTTATCAGTGGTTGAAAGATGGACAGATCATTGATGGCGCGACATCCCGTTCTTATAATTTCAGTGGTACGCCAGGCGAATACTCGGTATTGATC
>JAFEAM010000032.1:0-10653 GCA_018266395.1 Bacteroidota bacterium
TTTAAACATACAGGCTTCGGGTTTGGGGGCAATTCAACTTCATTCATCTTTTACCTCGAAGCATGTTGCCTTGCGGCAAGGATTATGATTCAGCAAATCCCGGAAGGATGGTATAATCTCTGAATTATGCTAGCGCTTATATTCATTATGTAATCGCTTCGCGGTTTTATCTCCTTCTCCTCAATGAACGTCTATGATAAAATCAACCCTTCGGGTTTGGGGGCAATTCAAATTCATACATCTCTTACCTCGAAGCATGTTGCCTTGCGACGAGTATTATGATTCAGCAAATCCCGGAGGGATGGTATGATTATAGAAAAGGTAGTTCGTCTAAGGACAACGAAACCCTGGAGGGGTGGCATAATCTCTGAATTATGTTAGCGTTTACATTCATTATGTCATCGCTTCGCGGTTTTATCTCCTTCTCCTCAATGGAGGTCTATAATAATATCAATCCCTCGGGTTTCTTTTAGTTCATCAATGCCGTTGCCGATGCTAAAAGGGGCTTTGACTTCTGTCTTTGTAACTAACAAAGAACCAGGTTCAGAAAATACTGAAGGATCAGGTAACTTGAACCATTCAACAATCAACTTTACCACATCATGATACTTTCTGATGGCAACCCGGAAGGTCAATATTCCAGAAGAGACTTCGTTTCACTCCTCGCTGGCATACCCCTGGCCACGAGGCTAAACAAACTTGCCGAAAAGGCGGCGGCCAACGGGTTCCCCGCCAAGAATGAATTTGATATCAAGGGCACCTACATCAATGCCGCCTATACTCACCCCATGAGCAAAGGCTGCCGCAATGAAATCAACCAGTTCCTGAATGACAGGATGCTGAACCGCACAAACCCATCCGGATATGATGCACATGAACGCGCCACGGTGAAAGCCAACTTTGCCAAACTCATCAACGCAGGTGCCGACGAGATTGCGTTTGTTCCCAGCACTATGGTGGGAGAAAACCTTGTTATCTCCGGACTTTCGCTGCGCGATTCCAAAAGCCGCATCGTCACCGACGCATTTCATTTTCACGGATCACTGCACTTATATAATCAGCTGGCGAAAGAAGGGCTTGACACCGAAGTGGTGAGGCCCCGCCAAAAGGTAATCGACCTCAACGACCTTGATGCGGCAATCAAGCGTGGAACCAGGCTGGTGGCCCTTTCTCTTGTGTCTTCCACTACCGGATACCTCCATGACCTGAAGCAAGTGTGCGATTTGGCACACGCACGTGGGGCCTATGTCTATGCAGATATCATCCAGGCCGCGGGCGCTATACCCATCGATGTAAAGGCGAGTGGTGTGGATTTCTGCGCTACTGCTACTTACAAATGGCTGATGGGCGACTTCGGAGTCGGATTCCTCTATGTGAGAAAAGATCTGCTCAGTGAAATGAAACGAACCATGTTCGGATACAGGCAGATCGCCAGCTCATCACAACATTTCCTTCCGTTTGAAACTCCAGGCAGAATGCCTTTTGAGTCAGAGTCAAAAGAAGACATGAGCGGGCATTTTGAAGTCGGTACCTTTGCCAGCGGCGCCATCGCACCGTTGCACTATTCACTGCCATATTTCCTCAGCGCGGGTCCGGAAAAAATACAGCAGTACCGGCAGCCCATGATCGACTATCTGCAGGATGAACTTCCAGACCATGGATTCCTCCCACTGACACCCGCCCACTCCCCTTCTCCAATCGTTTGCTTCGCATACAAGGACGCCGAGAAGTTGCTGAAACCAAAGCTGGATGCAGCCGACATCGACATTTCAGTCTATGAGCACATGATCCGAATATCACCCTCCATCTATAACGACATGGAGGACGTAAAGAAATTGGCTGCGACACTGCGTACAAAATAGAGGGATCATACAATAAAAAAGCCGCCAGAGTTTCTTGCGGCTTTCGTTTTAGATTGTGAATGAGGCTAGTCTCTTACCGAGACCACCGATGAGCCCTCCACGGTGACTTTCAGCGTCTTGCCTTTGACCTTGCCATAGATTTCACTGCTCACAATGACATAGAAAGTGCTGGAAGGAACCTCAGATGTCACAGCTATTGTTGCAACGGTACTTTCAAAATTGCCTTCTGCCGGGTTGAACAGTACGGTCACACCCTTCGGAAGCGTGCTTGAGGTGGACATTTTAATTGTCCCCTTTGCATACGACTTTGAGCGGAGTAATGTTATAGTCACGTTCCGGGATTCGCCGGGCTTAATCGCCAGGTTGGATTCAGAAACAGAGAGATTATAATCGTTCTTGGGCGTTTCCAAAGAAGTCTGGGCCCATACTCCGGCTACAACAACAGAGAAAAGGAAGGTAATGAATGTTTTCATAAGGCGTTTGTTTTACTGCAACCAACGTCATACCCACGAAGGAAATCGAAGAAAAAGTAAGGATGTGGTGAAAGGAAGCAGGTTTTGAAGTGAACGGCCGTTCAGGGGGTGAATAACAATAACACGGGGTGAATGGCTAAGCCGTCAATTCCATCATATTCCGAAGCTGACTGATCTTTTCCATCACCTCCTTGCCCTTCTGGCGGGACACAGGGACTGCGAACTCACTTCCGTTGATTTTCAGCCTGTATCCGTTTGCATTGCCACTTACTGCAGAAATGGCATTCACATTTATTATATAGGAACGGTGACATCGCAGCGTGAAAGAGTTGTTCAACTGCGACTCAAGGCTTTTCAGGTTCACCCTCAGCAATCGTTTTTTTACTTCAGTCTGCTCTTTCCAGAAGACCGTGCAGTAGTTATCGTCGGCCTCTATGAACAGCAAATCAGGCAGGTTGAATGTCAGGCTGTCGGTTGTATCCGAATACAAGGTCACCTGGTTAGCTGAACGTGGCTGTTCCGCCTTCAAGGCTCTTATTTTTCCTAATTCCTGGTTAATACGAAGTGCGGCATCAAGATTTTCCTTCAACATGACCGTTTTCAAGAACAGTGTGGTAAGCACTATAGGAATGATACCTTTCAGTGCCACCTGGAAGCTTACATGGTTGGCCACTAACCACCAGGTCTTGTCCGGGCAAAAAAGGGCCTTCTCAACCATGGTCGTAACAATTCCAATCAGCAGCAGGTGACCCAGATTGATGTAGACATACTTTCCAATGGTCCAGCGAACGGGATCCAGTGCAGCAGGGAATATCCTTGGGAGCAATAAAATGTTAAATGAAAGGCATACAAGAGTGATTATTCCATGAAGCCATTCCAGCCCTCCCGGGAAACCTGCTTCCGCCGGTGTCTTGAAGGCATAGAGAAAGACCGTCACAAATGCCGAAATCGCCAGGACCAGCAGTGCATTCTTTCTTTCATCATTCAAATAGAAGGGGAACGGCGAATTCCACCTGTCTGACAATGAAATTCCCTTTGGCTGGGCCGTTACTGCTGTATCATTCATGGCGCCTGAAGATATATCCATGGATTCAAACACAAAATACCGTATTCGGGTTGCATGGCAAGTCACCTGGGGTGAATGAGCGAGATTTGGGGTGAACAAACGCCCATCGGGCCACTGGATAATAAAAGTTCAATTGGTCTTATTCTTAATAACCTGGGGGCGCAACCTGCCGTTCTTGGTAATGTCTTTAGGTCAATTTGCCTCACTATGCTTAAAAACTACTTCCTGATCACCCTCCGCAGCATGATGAAGAACAAACTCTTCATCCTGATCAATATTATCGGAATGAGTATTGCCATTGCCGACTGCTTCGTAGGCTATTTCGCCTGGGAATATGATTCCACATTCAACCGTAATCATGTCAACGGTGATCAGATTTATCGTATCAGTTCTGTCCGGAATTTTGAAAATAATCTAAAGCGTTATGGCATGGTCCCTTTCGGACTCGGTGAAGTAGTGAACAAGACCATGCCCGACATTGATCAGTCGGCCAGGTTTTTCCACTCCTGGTCCAACTTCAAACGGGATAACGACCTTTTTCCCGCCAACCTCTACTACGTGGATCCTGCTTTCTTCAAACTGTTCAGTTTTCAATTCGTGGCCGGCGATCCCTCCGACCTGAAAGACAAGACTAGCGTATTTCTCAGCGAAGCCATGGCTATCCGGCTCTTCCGTAGCCCGGCGGAGGCAATGGGGAAAACCCTTACCCAGGTTTACGGCACGGAGCTGAAAGAAGTAAAGGTGGCGGGTGTATTCAGTGAGCAGCCGATGAACTCCAGCTTTTATCATCAGGAAGGTTCAGCCTATATGAATTTTGACAACTGCAAGGACGAGCACAAAGGGATTGCGGAAGGCAGTTGGAAAGATGAATTGACGCTCTTTGTAGGGATCAGCCATCAAGAACGGGTGGAGAGTGTTTATAAGTCCTTACAGCCCTTTACGGAAAACAACAACAAGTTGAGGGAGGATTTCCAGATCAAGGAGTTTACCCTCGATCCGCTGCCTTCAATGGCTACACGTGACCGTGCTGAAAATGTGCAGACCCGGACATGGGATGCGCCTCCGATCTCTGCGGTTATCGGTTCCATGGTTATGGGGGTCATGATTCTCCTCATCGCCTGCTTCAATCTTACCAATACCACCATCGCTATTTCTTCCAGGAGGCTGAAGGAGATCGGACTGAGAAAGGTAATGGGAAGCCTGAGGAGACATCTGATCATCCAATATATCAGCGAGACAATGTTTATCTGTCTGATTTCATTACTACTGGGCCTGGTACTCACAGAATTCCTGGTGCGCGGGTGGAACTACATGTGGCAGTACTTTCAACTGAGTCCGCATTACATCGATAATCCTTCTTTTCTTATTGTGATGAGCATCATCCTGATGGTGGCTGGTTTACTGGCTGGTTCCTATCCGGCATTATACATCAGCAAATTTGAGCCGGTGAGCATACTCAAGGGCAAGCTGCGCTTTGGAGGCACCAATCATTTCACCCGTACCTTGCTGGGGCTTCAGTTTGCCTTTTCCCTCATCGCCATTGTGAGCGCCATCGGCTTCATGCAGAACGCCAAATACCAGCGCGAATACGACCTGGGATTTGACCTGAAGGGGACCATCATTGCCTGGGTAAATAACCAGGGTGAGTTTGATACTTACAGAAATGAGCTGCAGTCCAATCCTGACATCCTTTCCATGGCAGGAGCGCAAAGCGGAATCTTCTCCAACCGGGCGCATGAACCCGTCAAGTTTGAATCCCGCCAGCTCGAGGTCGATATCATCAATGTCGGCGACAATTATCTGCACACTATGGACTTGAAATTGACGCAAGGAAGAGACTTTGTAAAAGGTTCTGAAACGGACAGGAAGGAGTCTATCATCATTTCGAAGAAGATGGCCGACGCTTTTGGATGGGAACAGCCCATCGGAAAAGAGGTGGTGTGGAAGGATTCTGTCAAACTGTATGTGATCGGTGTAGTGAAGGATGTGTACACCATGGGGCTTTGGCGTGAGATGGAACCGTTGATGATACGCTATATTTTGCCTTCAAAGTACTCTCAGATTGTTGTCAATACCAGGGCCGAAAAGCTCAAGGAGGTAGACAACTTCATGAAGATGGCATGGACCAAAGTATTTCCAAACCGGCTTTACAATGGCGTCATGATGGAAGAAGACCTGCAGCAGGTAAGTGAGGTAAACATCAATATTGTATGGATGTTCACTTTTCTGGGAGGCGTGGCCCTGATGCTTTCTGCGACCGGGTTGTTTACACTTGTTTCGCTGAACATCATCAAGCGAATGAAGGAAATCGGTGTACGTAAGGTCCTTGGCGCCACGGTATCCAATATTGCCCGCATCGTTAATACGGAGTTCTTTGTCATTCTACTCATTGCTTCGGCTTTTGGATCCTGGGCCAGTTACGAGCTTTCAAATCTGCTGATGAGCAGTATCTGGCGATATTACCAAGGTGTGAATATACTGACCTTTACACTTTCCATTGCCGTCCTGATTGCCATTTCCATTTTGTCTGTTGGGTACAAGATCTATACGGCCGCAGCGATGAACCCTGTGGATTCACTGAAAGATGAATAGCCTCCCTTTCTGCACACGGTTACGGTAGAGGTTAACGGGAGGGCGTACAGTCTTCTGTAACCTAAGTCACCGAATTTCATTGACTTAAATCATTGCGGCCCGTGTGGTGAGTCATCGACGGGCTGTTCGGTGGGAGCGACCTTTATATCGCTAAAACCTACCAGTCATGAACAAAAAACAACTGATTATTCTCGGCGCAGGAACCGCCGGAACAATCATGGCCAACAAACTGCACCACGCGTTGGACAGCAATCAATGGCAAATTTCTATTGTTGACCGTGATAACCGCCACTATTATCAACCTGGCTTTCTGTTTATACCCTTTGGGATCTACGAGCCCAACGAGGTAGTAAAACCAAGGACCGATTACATCCCTCAAGGGGTTAACTTCATTATCGATGAGATTGACCGTATTGACGGCGAAAACAACAGGGTCTTTCTAAGAAGCGGTAAATCTCCAGTGTATGACGTCCTGATCGTTGCCACAGGTGTTGAAACAGCACCTCAGGAAACGCCGGGTCTGAAAGACAAGCTCTGGTACAAGGACATTTTCGATTTCTATACCTACGACGGCGCCGTCAAACTTGCTGAAAAACTCAGGACCTGGGAAGGCGGCAAACTGGTCATCAATCTCGCTGAAACCCAGATCAAATGCCCCGTAGCACCCCTTGAATTCGCCTTCCTCGCAGACTCCTATTTCACCGACAAGGGCATGCGCGACAAAGTCGAGATCAAGTATGTTACGCCTCTTTCAGGTGCTTTCACCAAGCCTAAAGCAACCGAAATGCTGAACGGCCTCATGGCGGAAAAACACATCGAGGTGATTCCGGACTTCTACCTGGCCGCTGTGGACAACCAGAAGAAGGTAATTATCTCTTATGAAGGCCGGGAAGTGCCATTCGATCTGCTGATCAGTGTGCCCGTCAACAAAGGCGACGCCATGGTGGAACGCAGCAGCATGGGAGATGAGGATGGACTCAACTTCATCCCTACGGACAAGTTCTCACTGCAGTCGAAGAAGTTTCAGAATGTTTTCGTAATAGGCGACACCACCAATGTTCCTGCTTCCAAGGCAGGTTCAGTGGCACACTTTGAGGCTGATATCCTCACCGATAATGTTGTGAAATTCATCAACAAGGAACCCATGACGGCCACTTTTGATGGTCACTCCAACTGCTTCATTGAAACCGGCCATGAGAAAGCAGCATTGATCGACTTCAACTACGATACCGAGCCACTTCCAGGCAAATTCCCGTTTGCTGCAATCGGCCCGATGGATTTGCTGAAGCCGACTCACACCAACCACCTGGGCAAACTTTTCTTCCGCTGGGTATACTGGCATCTGCTGCTCACCGGCAAGAAACTGCCTGTTCCGACCCACATGTCGATGAAAGGTAAAATTGTCGAGGAACACAAAGTTGACTCATTAGTAATGTAATTATCAGAAACCCTTTAAACGCACATATATGGAAACCGTATTGACTCAAGCCCTCCCTGTAAACAAGGAAGGATATTTGCTCGACTCCAAGCTGTGGACGCCCGAATGGGCCAAAGAAGTTGCTGCACAGCTCAACATTACTCTGACCGACAAGCACTTTGAAGTATTGAAGTGGTTGCGGGACAAGCATGCTTCGGGTGTTCCCCTTACCATCCGTAAAGTGGGTGCTTCGGGCCTGGTTGACATCAAGGAATTCTATGCACTCTTCCCGGGAGGTCCGTTGAAGATCTCCAGCAAGATTGCCGGCATTCCGAAACCTGCCAGCTGTATCTAGTTCGTTCCCCTCACCGCAAATTTTAAAAGTCCTATGATTGACACAATGGAAAGACCGGCCACACTGGAGAAACCGGTGACCGCCGATAAAGAAACTAAAAAAGTAAAGAGAGTACTCATCATCTGTTCCAAAGGGAAACTGGAGGATGTGTATGCCGCACTGGTTATGGCCAACGGCGCCCTGATGGAAGGGATAGAAGCCAAAATGTTCTTCACCTTCTTCGGTCTGGAGGCCATCAAGAAAACCAACGCAGATCACCTGCACACGGCGACCGTTGGTAACCCCGCATTCATGCCTGGCATGCCGACCGTACTGGCGGGACTGCCCGGATTTGAAGCCTTCGCTTCGTTCATGATGAAAAAGGAGATGGACAAACTGGAAATGCCTCACGTAACGGAGTTCTTCCAGATGATTGATGCCGGCGGCGGAGAGATTTACGCCTGTAAACTCGCAGCTGACATGTTCCACCTGAAGAAGGAGGATTTCATCCCTGAAGTAAAAGACATTATCACGGTAGGTGATATGTATGCGTTGGCTGAGGGGGAAGGTACCCACATGGTGTTTATCTAATTGGTTTGGGTTAGGGTACCTTTTTTAGCAGGAATGCCCCGTCAATTGTTCGGGGCATTCTTTTTTATTGATCTTCCGCCTTTTTGCCAAACCTCATATTAAATAATGGCAGGCATCTCAACCCCTTCGGATTCTCTTTTACATAATTGAGAACGCCGATTTGCAAGCCTTTCTGTTTGCGTGTGTAGTTGAATATACCGATCGTAACCCCCTTCTGCAGGCCGCGGATATAATTGAATGCACTGACTGACAAGCCGCCCATGACGGCATCCTCGGAAGTCTTGCTCCCTACCTGAAGCACAGCAGGGTTGATGATCAGGCCGCCTACATCGTTGCCGCCTGAGGCTAGCGAAATCACGATTGCCCGAACTTTCGGAGCCCCTACACCTATCCCGGCAATGGCCAGACCCTTCACTTCTTTCCCAGAGCCCACACCAACCCCTCCGATTGTAATTCCGGTCACCTCTCCTCCTGATCCTACGCCCACACCACCGATAGACAATCCCTTCAGGTCTCCACCTGCTCCCACACCCAGTCCTCCGATCGTTATCCCACTAACGTTTTTACCCGAACCCGCACCCAGGCCGCCAAAGCTGAACCCGCTGAGGTTTCCCCCAGCACCAATGCCGAGACCGCCTATGTTGATGCCCGCCACATTGCCGCCTGCCCCGGCACCGAGGCCACCAACATTAAGACCTTTCAAGTCACCTCCGGTACCTACTCCCAGTCCACCTACGGCAATGCCCTTTACATTTCCACCTGCACCTACTCCCAGTCCACCCAGATAGATTCCACTCAGACTCTGTCTGGCACCGACACCAAATATTCCAACGCCGAGCCCTTTCTGGGTCTCGCTGCCCATCGCGATGGGAAGCCCCACCGCCAACCCATTGACAGCACCGGTCTGATCAGAATCGCTCTTGGTTTGCCAGACTGTGACATTGATACCATTTACTTTTTCCAAATTCTTGTCGGCCCAGTTAAAGCGGATACCGGTAAAACGGGAAAGGTTGCCGAACCCTATTCCTCCGGTTTTGGATGGAATGCCCACTCCCTGAGCGAGAAGCAATGTCTGGAAGGATAGAAAGGAGATAAAAAGGACAAATCGGGTCTTCATGGCTATTGAATAGTATTTAGACTGAAAAACCTGGCAGAAGGTTGCACCGCAATTGTGATTACCTCCGACCCGGTGAGGCATCTCACCAAATTTCGTTCCTAACTGTAGTCTATAGTCCAGCAGGTTCCCTGTGTCCTACCCATGTAAACCTTTTGGTAACATATTCAGGGTTAGTGAATGAGGCGTTGCCTGCAGGATTTCCACCCGTTACATGGAAGTCCGAAAAGGCAGCATTCTGGTTCATGTAGATGGAGCCCGTGAGGTTGAAGGAGACAGGTGTTGCCGCCAATGACATCTCATCAGCAATTTTCTCTTTCACATCCGGATCGGTTGTGTATGCGGCACAGGAAATCGCACCATGTTGCTGGGCCAGTTCCTTTGCAAGCCGGAGGGATTCATCGGTATTTTTGGTGCGAATCAAAAGGGCGATCGGGCCGAAGAGTTCCTTGCTGAATACATCTTTCTTTGATGCGGCAACTTCAACGATCACCGGCGTAATCAGGCGCGCATCGCGGAACATGGGATTTTCAAATGTCCTTGACTTAAGCCATACCTTTCCGGGAAGTTTTTCAGCCTCGACCACACGCTCGGAGGTTTTCGGACTCTGGATGGCACCCAGTATAAATGGTCCTGCTTTGGGATTGTCAATAAGACTATTGAGGTTATGTACGAGTTTTTCAGCGAACTGTTCAAAGGAAACGACACCGTTTGGTGTATCGATCCCAGATTCCGGCACATAGAAATTCTGAGGAGCAGTGCACATCTGCCCGCTATACAGGTTGATGGAAAACGCAAGATTGGCTGCGACCTTGTCAATGTCTTCGGCAGAGTCCAGGATCACAGAATTGACTCCTGTCTTTTCGGTGAAGGTGGTCTTCCCGGCAAGGGTCTCGAGATAAGAACCAAAAACAGAACTGCCGGTGTAATCAATAAGTTTGACTTCAGGATGCTCTGCAAGTTCTTTGGTAATCATTTTGTCGAAGGTGTCGACAGCGAGCTGGCAGATATTGGTGTCCAGATTGTTTTCGGCCAGCACTTTCTGGATTTCAGCGACAAATATTGCGATGGGAAGAATGGCACCAGGGTGAGGCTTGACGATAACCGGGTTGCCTGTTACCAGGCTGCCGTAAATTCCGGTGACCGAATTCCATGTCGGGAAAGTTGAACATCCTATCACGAGAGAGATCCCCTTCGGCACAGC
>JAFEAM010000032.1:10775-36674 GCA_018266395.1 Bacteroidota bacterium
GAAGCCTGAAAGGCCATCATGAATCCCTGACCCGTGGTATGCATGGTGGCATAAGCCACCTCGAAGAATCTCGCTTTTACCCGTTCCAGGGACTCCATCAGAATACCAGTTCGATCTTCGACGCTCACCTTCCTCCACACATGATAGGCCTTACCAGAACGATCCAGCAACGTGGCGGCGGGGAACTGTGGATAGGTAATGCCAAGTGGCTTTTGCAAGTAAGGTGATTCTTCCTGTCCCACCCAGCCGGTTTCTCCAGACTGCTTCAACTCGGAGAATTTTCCGGACATTTGGCTTTTGAATTTGGCCTGCGCCTCGGCATCGGCATTTTCGCCATAAATCGACGGCGAAGGATGTTCCGGATAGGCAGCAAAGAAGGTTCTGTTGTGCAATGCCTGGATGGCTTTGTCCAGCAATGGGTGATGTTTTTCAAAAAGAGTCATAATCTATTTCTGGTAAGCAAACACTTTTTTCAGCAAATCGGTTGTTCTTTCAGCGGGATTATCCCTGATCTTCTTTTCCTCCTCGGCTATCATCACAAACAAACCCAGGATGGCCTGTGTGGTGGCATAATCGGTAAG
This sequence comes from Bacteroidota bacterium, assembly GCA_018266395.1. GTDB lineage: Bacteria > Bacteroidota > Bacteroidia > Cytophagales > Cyclobacteriaceae > ELB16-189. The sequence continues at coordinate 11,357 of JAFEAM010000032.1, forward strand.
ATCGGGGTTGACTTTTTCTACAAAAGGAATCTTGTTGTAAGTGGTCACCAGATCGCCATAATACCGGGTGGCACTCACCTGATCCAGTGCCTGCTGCACATGCGGTTTGAATTTCTCTTTCAGTTCTGCGCTGGTGGTTCGTTGCAAGTATTGAGTTGCAGCATTCTGTGAACCTTTCAGAATACCCCATGCATCATCGATAGTCATGCTTGTTATGGCATTCTGAAAAACAGGTTTGGCTTCCTTGGCGGCGGCCTCTGCCCCACGGTTCATAGCCAGGATGAAATTATCGACTTCCTTACCCATGCCCATCTGGCGGAGCCGGTCCTCCACTTTCTTCACATCGGGTGGGAATGGGATCTTGATAGCAGGGTTGCCGAAATATCCATCCGTTTTGGAAACAAGATCAGCGCCGTTCATGATACCTCGCGTCAAGGCCTCCTTGAGTCCGGCATTTACTTCCGAAGTGGTTGGGGCGGTCGTTCCTTCCATCGCCTTTTCTGCCTCTGTAACCGTTTGGGTGATTTGTGTTGCCGTGCAGCTGATGATCACCAGGCCAACAATTAGTATGGGAACCCTTTTCATGAATGCAATTTAGGAATTGGTATGGTTTATTACGGTTCTCTGCCGGTTTAGATTCCATCCTTACTGTTTCAACCCGACCAGGCATTGTCTGCCGATCTCCGAAACAGACTTGCATCCTGCAAGACCCATCGTCAGATCAAAATCCGCAACCAGATTCTTAAGCACTTCCCCAACTCCTTCCTGTCCTCCAATTGCGAGACCATACACATATGGGCGCCCGATGCACACTGCCTTCGCACCGAGGGCGAGGGCTTTGAAAACGTCGGCACCTCCCCGCACACCACTGTCCATCAGTACAGGGATTGCACCCTTCACCGCGTCCACCACACCCGGCAATGCATGAATTGCGCTGATGGATCCATCAACCTGGCGGCCGCCATGGTTGGAAACAATAATGCCATTCATGCCATACTCCACGGCCAACTGCGCATCATCGGGATGAAGTATTCCCTTCAGTAATATCGGAAGCTTGGTGCGCTGTCTGAGAAAGGATAATTCCTTCCATGAAAGAGAGGGATTACTGTAAATGCTTACAAATTTGCTTACTGCTTTCATTGGACGGCCTGATTTCAATTTTGCGAAGAAGCCGGTCCCCGGATAGGCGTTCACCATTCGTATGAGTCCCTGGACCGTGGCCCATGATACCTTTCTGTTTGGCGGATTTGCATCCGGTTCATCCATCAACTTCTGAAAAACAGAATCTGAAGTATACTGGGCAATTCCTTTTCCTTCAAGAAACGGAAGGTAGGCGAGGTCGAGATCGCGTGTGCGCCAACCCAACAAAGTGGTGTCCAATGTCACAACAATCGCAGAGCAACAACACCTCTCCGCCCTTTCCGCAAAACTGGCTACAAGATCGTTTGATTTGCTCCAGTAAAGCTGGAACCAATGGGGAGCATCGCCCATCTCTGCTGCCACTTTTTCCATCGGTACACTGGCCTGGTTGCTGAAGACATAAGGGACCTGCATTTGTGCGGCCGCTCTTCCCACCGCTATGTCACCTTGCGGGTGAACCATTTCAAGCACACCGACAGGCCCAAGCAGAAGTGGAAAGGGGATTTTCCTTCCAAAAAGTTCTATCGAAGTATCACGATGACCCACATCTCTGAGCATACGGGGCACAATGGAGATCGCATCAAAGTCTGACCGGTTGCGTTGCATGGTTCCCTCCATTCCCGCGGCTCCTGCAATGTATGCAAACGCTTCAGGGCTCATGGCTGAGCGAGCACGCGACTCAAGGAGGTCAAAGTCTACTGGAACTGCCGACCGCCTTCCTGCGAAGCCACCGAGATAGATGTCCTTTTGCCTTTCTGAGGGATTGAAAGTTTTTTCCATAGATCACGAAGTTAATTGAGTTGGCTCAGTTTTTTACCCATCAGGTCAATACAGGGATTCGTATATCTTTGGGAGCCAAATTCTATTCTATACAGTATGAAACCGGTTTACGCTGAGCTGCTTACGATTGGGGATGAGATTCTGTACGGGCAGATTGTTGACACCAACTCTCAATGGATGAGTGTGGAACTGGACAAGGTGGGAATCAAAGTGATCCGCAAGACTACAGTAGGCGACAAAGAAGCGGAGATTCTTACCGCATTCGCAGAAGCGGAAAAGCGCGCTGACATTGTTCTGATTACAGGTGGACTCGGGCCCACAAGCGATGATCTCACCAAGCCCTGCATTGCCAAGTATTTCGGATGCGAATTAGTCATCCATCCTGAGGCGCTCGAAGAGGTGACAGCATTCTTTGTGAGCAGGGGTCGCGAACTCACTGAAACCAATCGCCAACAGGCGGCACTCCCCACCTGTTGTACCAAGATCACCAACCCCGTGGGAACCGCTCCTGGCATGTGGTTCCACATTCGAGGAAAGGTATTCATGTCAATGCCTGGTGTGCCTGATGAAATGAAGAAAATGATGAGGGAGCAGGTGATTCCCAAACTGAAGGAAACTTTTCCTCTCCCAACCATTCTTCATAAAGTAATCCGGACTATTGGAATTGGCGAGTCGATGCTGTCAGACCGCATCCAGGAATGGGAGAAGTCCCTTCCCTCTCATTTGTCGCTCGCCTATTTGCCGAGCCTGGGCGAGGTAAAGCTCCGACTCACCGGTATTGGCAGTTCAGCGTCAAATCTTCAGGCAGAACTGGAAGCATGGTCAGACAAACTGACCCCGGTTATCAGCAGCTATATCTACGGATATGGAGAAGATACCATTGAAGTAGTTGTAGGGCGCATGCTGCGGGAAAAGAGGCTCACCCTCTCCATTGCGGAAAGTTGTACTGGTGGTTACGTTTCCCACTTGATCACCAGCGTCCCCGGTTCGTCGGAATACTTTCTGGGAAGCATGATCCCATATGCTTATGAAATCAAGATGCGACAGTTGGGTGTCAAGCCTGAAACGCTTGAAAGATACGGTGCCGTAAGTGAACCGACCATCAGCGAAATGGCGAATATTGTCAGGGCCAAATTCAACACTGACATTGGCATCGCAACCAGCGGCATTGCTGGGCCTGGTGGAGCAACACCCGATAAGCCTGTCGGCACCGTGTGGATCGGCTATTCGGACCGGCATCAGACTGTAACGAGAAAGCTCCAATTGGCCAAGGATCGCATGATCAACATTCAGCTGGCCTCGACAGCGGTGTTGAATCTATTGCGGCTGCACCTTCCCGGTGGCCCCAGGAATTCCCAATAAAAAGTAAAGGGGCCCCCGCCCCCTTACTCCACAAACCTAACCTAAAACCTGTACATTATTTCAGAATCCGATGGTTTGCGTTGTCGCAACACCATTGAGTGTAACCGTAACGGTGCGGTTGCTGCATGAACCGTCTCCAAAGTCGACTGAAACTTTGTCTGACTTGTATGCCGCCTCCACTACTCCACTCACTGGTCCATGACGTTCCGGACCGCAGGCAATATTTTCAATCAAAGTCTTGGTGATATTGTGCGAATAGATCGTTGTGCCATCTGCTCCAGTCACCACAGTGCTTCCATCTGTGCTGATTGTTCCGGAAGAAGGACGATTGCCGGCATCCAGTGTGATCGATGAGGTACGTTTTTTGGAGCTGGTCCAGGTAGAGGAAGTTCCGTCGCTGAAAGTGATCTTACCGTCAGTAACGCTTGTGGATGAAACACCATTTCCGGTTGAAGCATCAAAAGTACTGATACGTGTTTTTGTTCCCTGGATAAGGCTGGCGTTGACTTTGTAGCTGTCAAAAGTGATCACTTCCGTATGGGTTGTACCCGATCCCGTGCGTGTGATAATCATTTTGCCGGATCGGGTGATACTGGTAGTGCCATGCGACATCGTGACCCCAGAACCGTAGTCGATAACGGTCTTTGCAATTTTTGCCAGCAGCGAGTCAAACTTTGGGAACTGCTTGCCGCTGAAACTGCATCCTTCAGGGCCTCCGCCATTCATAGTGGGCGGTGCCATCGTTACTACATTACCTGATGCATCATAATTTGTTACGGTTGCGCCGCCCATTTCATGCATGCGCATGCCGCGAAAATCGCCAGCAGTTTCTGAATCAATGATCGCCAGCAGGTTGTCGTCTATAGCCAGAAAAGATGTACCATCAAGCATACCGTGATCATGAGGTCCGTGATGCCCACCAGGTCTCATGCCACCCGGTCCGGACATTCCGGAACCAGCGGATGTACCCGTTCCGCTCAAAGAAAAACTTGAGCTGCTTGCCAACTGTGAAGATGTAGAAGCAATGGCACTGGCTGTATCACCAGTAGAATTGTCCGGGGTTGAACCCATTTTACAGGCCGTCATGGCCAGAGCCATCAGGCCTGCCAGTGCGAAGGGCTTCAAAAAGGAGCTTTTCATAAAGAGGCTTTTGTGTTTCGTTACAGCCATTACGACAGAAAAGAGGGAAACGTCATGGTCACCCCGAAAATGTGTCGATGGTCAGTCATGAAATGTAGATTTTCAGGCTTCCTGGCGGTATTTTTTCCTAAATTCAGGGGCATACTTCTCTCCAACCGGGATGGCAACCGGGCCGACAAAGACCTGGGAACGCTGGCTGGAAGTGATCTTTGACAAAGGCACTATGAATGAATTATGAATGCGGCAGAACTCCTCCGGAGGCAATTTTGATTCAACAGCTTTCAGGTTGAGACGGGTCATAACCGGCCGGGATTGGGAACCCAGGAAGATCTTCACATAATCCTTCAGGCCCTCGATATAAAGTATGTCAGCATACAGGATTTTGATTTCTTTATACTCAGCCCTCACAAAAAAGAACCGGCCGTCCTCCTCTTTCTTTTGATGCTTCAGGTGAAACTGCTCCAGCGCCTTGCTGACCGCCTTCTGGAATCTTTCAAATGGAATTGGTTTAACCAGGTAGTCGATAACATCAAGTTCAAAACCTTCGAGTGCATATTGCTCATAGGCTGTCGTCATGATGATCATGGGAGGCTTTTTCAGCATACGGACCATCTGGGTGCCCAGCATGCCTGGCATCTGTATATCGGTAAATAGCAAGTCTACCGGATTTTTGTCGATCCAGGTGATTGCCTCAGCAGGTGCTGTGAAAGAAGCTACCAGCTGGAGGTATGGAATCCTTGCAATATCATCTGCCATCAACCGCAGTGCAAACGGCTCATCGTCAACAGCAACACATCGCAACTTAGTCGTAGTAGTCATAGCTTTCAGTTCAGGATTACCTCCAGTCGCGCCCGGAAAATATCATCTGTTTGTCCAAAGGTTAATTTATAATGGTCGGGGTAGTGAAGTTCGAGGCGTTTTTTAAGATTAGTCAGCCCAATTCCAGAATCAACCTTATCGCCTGAGGCAGGCTGGACACGGTTCTCTGTGGAAAACACCACACGACCGGAAGTTATTTCCAGGGAGATCTTATTCAGGAAGGTGTTTTCGAACTTTCCATATTTAAACACATTCTCAACCAGCGGGATCATCAATAATGGTGCGATCTCACCAGTCGGGTCGCCAACTATGGTAAATACAAGGCTGCTTGCATCCACCAGTCTCATTTGCTGGAGGCTGATGTAGTCTCTCAGATGCTCAACTTCCTTTTGAAGCGGAACTTTTTCAGCATCGGTCTGATAGAGTATGTATCGCAGTATCTGCGATAGCTTGATGACTGCTTCTTCTGCACGATCAGATTTTGACCGAACAAGCCAACGGATATTGTTAAGCGTATTAAACAAGAAGTGCGGACTGATCTGAAGTTTCAGCACCGCAAGTTCTGAAGTGACTTTCTCGTAGGCACGTTGCTGTGCCTCGCCGCGGGTTCGTAACCAGTCATTCCACAGAAAGACACTGGTGCTGATGCTCGCAACAATAACTGCAATAAGCAGGCTGGCGAATAAAGAGCCAGCCATCATGAATGGTCTTCTTCCTGACGGGAATCCTTCTGGAAATGGTTGGATCGGCCTGTACATCCATCGCGGATCAGTAAGCTGATGGTGAACCTGCCAAATAACAAAACTTATAACCACCACAATGGGGATCATGATAGCCAGGAAAGTTCTCGCCCCTTTCTGCGGCAGCACTGTGGGCGACAGATAAAGGAGGTTAAAATAAAAAAGTCCCATCAAAAGGATGTTTCTGACGGCCATGGATGTCAGGGTATTCGGATTCTCAAGGGCCGAATGCAACTCAAAAGGAGGCGCCAGCAACAGCGGTATGAAGAAGAAAAAGATCCATCCCGCGACGTGGATCCACACGCGGTTTCGGATCACTGATGGTAATGGCTGAGCCATAAAGCACAAAGCTAGGGGTAATTCATCTTTCAGCATTCTCCTGTAGACCGGCGCTGAAAAAGTGGATATGATTGGTGATTACTGATTCCGGATCATTCCGGATTTCTTATCGATGACTTCAGACATCAAAAAAACGTTTAACAATTGGCTGGTTTTATTATACTTTGGAGTCATATAACACAACCATGAAAAACCTGTTTGCCGTCCTGCTGATGACACTGCCCATAATGGCCTTTGCTCAGCCTGACCAGAAACTTACGCGTGAGATCTTTAAGGAGCTGATCGAGATAAATACCACCAACTCTACCGGTGACAACACCAAAGCCTGTGAGGCCATGGCTGCGCGTTTCAGGGCGGCAGGTTTTCCTGACAAGGACATTTTTATCGGCGGACCCCATCCCAAAAAAGGAAACCTGGTGGTCAGGCTTCATGGCACAGGCAAACGCAAGCCGCTCCTTTGCCTTGCGCACATTGACGTGGTGGAAGCGTTGAGAGATGACTGGACTACTGATCCGTTCAAGTTTGAAGAAATTGACGGCTTCTACTATGCGCGTGGATCAAGTGACGACAAGGCGATGGCAGCCATTTTTGTTGCCAATCTCATCCGCATGAAAAAAGAAGGATTCGTTCCGGACCGGGATATCATTGTGGCCCTTACTTCTGACGAGGAAGGCGGTGATTATAATGGTGTAGACTGGTTGCTGAAGAACCACCACGATCTGATCAATGCCGAGTATGCACTCAATGAAGGTGGCCGCGGAGCAGAGATGGACGGAAAAAAGATATCCAACAACGTGCAGCTCTCGGAGAAGGTGTTCCAGAGTTTCAAGCTTGAAGTAAGAAACAGGGGTGGTCACAGTTCCGTGCCGAGAAAAGACAATGCAATCTATCGTCTTGCCAAGGCGCTGGACAACCTGGCCAAATTCGATTTTCCTATCAACCTGAATGACGGAACCCGCGCCTTCTTTGAACGAACATCCAAGATCGAGACCGGTCAGCTCGCATCAGACATGAGCGGAATACTTGCGGCCAACCCTGATCCGGAAGTTGTCGCTCGACTCTCTGTCTTCCCCAATTACAACGCCATGCTCCGCACGACCTGCGTGGCTACCATGATAAGCGGAGGGCATGCCGAAAATGCGCTGCCGCAAACCGCAACGGCTACTGTCAATTGTCGGATCCTGCCCGGTGAAGATCCAGAGAAAATAAAAGAAACACTTATCAATGTTTTCGGCGACAATACCATCACCGTGACACCAATCAGACCTGCCCATCCCAGCCCTCCTTCCCCGCTCAACCCGGACATGATCGGTCCCATTGAAAAGATAACGCAATCCATGTGGCCTGGTGTGCCTGTGATTCCCACTATGTCGACCGGAGCCACCGATGGATCGTATCTCCGAAATTCTGGCATCCCCACCTACGGTGTGTCTGGCATCTTTGGTGACATCACTGACGTACGTGCGCATGGGAAAGATGAACGGATCGGCATCAAGTCATTTTACGAAGGACAGGAATTCCTTTATCGCCTCGCCAAGGAGTTGTCGTCAAAAGTGAACGTGAAGAGAGGTTATTAGCCTTGTTAGCCGGCAGTAAGTTCAAAGACCATTGCTTTCCACGGAGGTTCATCCAGGTACAATCCTTTGGTTGTCAGATCAGTTCCAGTACGCTCGTAGGAGTTGCCGCCGATGAGATCCAGAAGCTTCCAGTTCCTGCCTTTAAGATCTGCAAAGGGCAATTTCACGTAGCACTGACTTTGGTGATAGGCATAGTTCACACATGATACAACTTTCTGCCTGCCCGCCTCCCACGAAAAGCAGATGAAACAATCGTTGCTGTGATTGCCTTCCCAGGCAGCGGCACACGGCAGCAACTTCCATGTACCGGATCGCAATGATTTCCTTTTCAAAATGTCGAGCAACTTATTGTAGAAGTCCACAATGCGGCCGTCCCTTACTTCGTGAGGCCCTCTGCGCAAGTGCGCCGGGATTCGCCTCTTCCATCCATCCAGTTGCCCCTGATGAAAGAATTTCAATCCGGGTGACAAATATGTAATGATCGCCGCAGCCCGGTGTACCTCAAACGGAAAAGCCACTGCTGCGCGCTGCTCGTCATGATTTTCCAGAAACCTGGCCAGATGGTTCTGGTAATTGACGCGTGCCAGGAAATGACTGAGGACGTCATGTGCCTGACCTTCCTTCAGAAGGTCATACAAAGCTTTGTCATAAGTATAGTCAAATCCATCTTTCTGAAGTTTCCACTCGAGTCCCCAATACACCTCGGCCAATAACAGAAACCCTGGCAACTTCTCACGAACGGCCCTGATGGCTACGGGCCAGAAATCCTCCATGTGGATGTTCCAGGTGCGTTCAAAAACTTCCGGCAACATCAACATAGCCATGTCACAACGAACCCCATCACATTTCGATGCCACATTGCCCAACTCTTCTGCCATGGCCTCGCACAGTGACTTGTTTCCATAGTTCAATTGCAGCGTATCCTCCCAGCCCGGAAAGTTCGGGTCTTTCCCATGAGCAAATATCATCTTCTGATCCCCAACCTTTATGGAGGTGAAGTTTTTGGGTTCCCTGTCCATATCTGTCAGGGTTCCCCTTACAAAATACTCAGGATTAGACTTCACCCACGGATGGTCCAGCCCAACGTGATTCGGAATAAAGTCGAGCATGAGATGAAGTCCGTAATTCTTCATCCTGGTCCTAAGCCGGTTTAGTGCTGCATCCCCGCCCAGATCTTCGGGTACATGGTATCCTCCGATGGCAAAACCAGAGCCTGCAATATCCTCCTCTTTCAGGTCAGGAAGAGTGTCGGCAAATTCCTTCTGCAATTCGGGATGTCTGACAGCCACTTCGCGGCTCAACGGGCCTGTTTGCCAAATGCTCAACAACCAAATCCAATTGAATCCAAGCTTGCTGATTCTCGCGAGTTCCTTGTCCGGAACATCATCCAGCGTTGCTTTTCTTCCTAATGGCCCGGAAAGACCTGTAAGCCAAACCCTTATATTTACCTGGTACAATATCGGAATTGCGTCCTTTGACATGGAAGGCTAATCTATAAGATTACTTTCATTGCATAAAGAGGTGGGTGATCGGCATTAATAGCCGGCTGCCCCTGCATCTTCACCTCTGGAGTCGGATGCACCCAGCAATTGATGGGTCTTTGGATCAATCAGAATTCCCATGGCGTCACCGGTCCATTCCAGATCACCAAGTCGGAAGCCGCGTGATGACAAGATCGCCCTCGTATCTTTATTGATCTCAAGTCTTTCCGACAGCAAAACATCGGGAAGCCACTGGTGATGAATCCTTGGTTCTTCAATCGCACGACTGATGGGCATATGATGATCCACAACATTAAGTATCACCTGAAGAACTGTATTGATGATCGTCCGGCCTCCGGGAGCTCCGATCACAAGGAAGGGTTTGCCGTCCTTAGTCAAAATGGTAGGGGTCATGCTTGACAACATGCGCTTCCCCGGGGCAATAAGGTTGGGTGACGTTCCGATTTGTCCGTTGGAGGTTGTCACACCAGGTACGGGGTTAAAGTCCCCCATTTCATTGTTCAGCAGAAATCCAAGACCGTCTACTACTAGCTGTGAGCCGAACCAGTTTTCTATTGTATAAGTAACCGCAACCGCATTGCCCTCCTTGTCAACAACGGAAAAGTGCGTGGTGTGATTGCTTCCTTCATAGATCTGGCCAAACCTGGTCGAATCACTTGGAGACGATTTGTAAAACTGAATACCCGCTCGTTGAGTCGCAGCATATGCTTTGGAGGTAAGTCGCGTCAGAGGAATGTCTTTAATAAAGTCCGGATCACCGAGGAATTGAGCGCGATCGGCAAAGGCCCGGCGCATCACCTCACTCAAAAGGGTATAATAATCGGCGGACGCGTAACCCACTTCGGTCAAATCATATCCTTCAAGGATGTTAAGCATTTCAATCAATGCCACGCCGCCGGAACTGGGTGGGGCCATGGAATACAATTCATAGCCGCGGTAAGTACCATGAATTGGTTTCCGTTCTATAGCTTGATACTGAGCCAGATCCTTTTCGGTGATGAGGCCACCATTTCTTTTCATGAATTGCGCGAATTGCGCGGCAGTCTCACCGCTATAGAATCCATCACGGCCTTTTTCGCTGATTCGTTTCAACGTCCTGGCAAGATCATGTTGCTTCCACGATTCCCCTTGCATATAAGGCCGGCCGTTTTTTAGAAGCACTTTGGCCGTGGATGGATATTTTCTCCACAAGTACTGAAAGTTCTTGCCGTCCTCCTGTAACGCATGAGTTATTATGATTCCATTTGTGGCAAGCTTCACGGCAGGATCTAATAATAGCCTCCAGGGGAGTCTTCCATATTTTTGGTGCGCAAGGAAAAGTCCAGCCACAGTACCTGGAGTACCAGGTGCCAAAATTCCCTCAAGATTGGATTGAGGGATCAGCTTTCCACTCTGATCCATGAACATCTTCTCTGTTGCAGCCAGTGGAGCTTTTTCACGAAAGTCAATTGTTGTGGCTTCTCCGGATTTGGGCACATATACCATGAACCCGCCGCCACCTATGTTCCCTGCCCCGGGATAAGTAACGGCCAATGCAAATGCGGTGGCGACCGCTGCATCAATTGCATTACCACCTGCCATCAACACATCCCGGCCAATTTCAGATGCAGGCATTGAAGATGAGACCACCATCCCTTGCTTTGCGTATACGGGATACCTCCCTCCTAATGGGACGAAAGAGCTGCAAACCAGGGCGAGCAGAAGGAAGCAGATTCTTATTTGCGTATTCATGATGTGAAAATTAGTCTTTGCCGAATATAATCGATCCCAATTTCCCACTGCTCAGGTGAAAAACAAGAAACATGAAACCAAAAGCATACATTTTATTGGGTCTAAGTTGCTTCTTCCAGAATAGCATTCTGCTAAAAATCGGATATAGCAGCCTTCTTCAAAAACACTAACTTTACACTTCAATATAAACGGACATGGCAAGGGTAGAATTGATCATGCCCAAAATGGGCGAAAGTATCATGGAAGCTACTATTTTGAAGTGGCTCAAAAAACCCGGCGACAAGATCGATCAGGACGAGTCGGTGCTTGAAGTAGCCACTGACAAAGTGGATACTGAAGTGCCCTCCACCCATGCAGGTGTACTGCAAGAAATCCTTGCGAAAGAGGGCGAGGTTGTAAAAGTAGGGAAGCCCATTGCGGTTATCATTTCTGATGCTGATGTGAAAACCAAGTCTGCTGCGCCCACCAACGGTGCAGCAACGCAGGCAATTAAAGAGGTGCCTGTAACTCCAACCGCTGCCACCCTTCCTACATCGGTCGCTAACGGATCCCCTGCAGATTACAAGTCCGCCAGGCGATTCTATTCTCCGCTGGTACGGAATATTGCTAAAACAGAAAGGATTGCAGTTGCTGAACTCGAGACAATACCTGGTACCGGCGCAGCGGGCAGGGTAACCAAGAAAGATATTCTTGCCTACGTTCAGATACGCGGAACCGGGACAATTGTCCCGTCACGAACTTCAGGTACAACACCACTTGTGCCGGCCGTTGTGAGTCCAGGTGATGAAATAATACAGATGGACCGCATGCGCAAGATGATTGCTGAACGCATGGTGGACTCCAAGCATGTGGCACCGCATGTCACCTCATTCGTTGAAGCTGACGTTACAAGAATTGTCACCTGGAGAAACAAGGTGAAAGCCGACTTTGAGAAGCGTGAAGGCGAGCCAGTTACCTTCACACCTATCTTCATAGAAGCGATCGTTAAGGCTATTAAGGATTTCCCGATGATCAATATCCAGGTCGATGGGGATCGCATCATCAGGAAAAAATATATCAATATCGGGATGGCTGTAGCGCTGCCGAGCGGCAACCTCATCGTGCCGGTGATCAAGAATGCGGATCAATTCAGTCTGGCAGGTCTGACCAAGGCGGTAAATGATCTCGCAAGACGCGCCCGCGAGAATAAACTCAAGGCCGATGATCTTTCAGGCGGTACCTACACCCTGACCAATGTGGGGACTTTCGGAAATGTTCTTGGTACACCCATTATCATGCAGCCACAAGTGGCCATTATGGCGACTGGTGCCATTCAAAAGAAGCCCGCGGTGGTGGAAACGCCGGAGGGGGACACCATCGCCATACGCCATAAGATGTTCCTTTCGCACTCCTATGACCATCGCGTTGTAGATGGTGCCCTGGGCGGAAGTTTCGTAAGAAGGGTTGCGGATTACCTCGAAAAATTCGACTCAAACCGGGCCATCTGACTCAAGCTGGCAACCTGATCACACCACGAACCAGGGAATCAGCGCCATCAGCAGGGTGATGATCAGAAGAATAATTATGGTTCTGCTGTTACTACTCCCCTTCATGATATGGTACTTTAACAGCCTCAACGCACCATCAAGTCAAAGGTTGAATTCTTTAACAATGCATTAACAACTTTTAACCATCAGTCATCAGATTCTTGTTTTGCAAGTGATATTCCAGTAATTCTGTACATCCAAAATATCTTCTACTACCATGAAGTTCGGTACTAAAGCAATTCACGCCGGCGTGGAACCGGATCCGTCTACCGGAGCCATCATGACTCCTATCTTTCAAACTTCAACCTTTGTGCAGCCATCGCCATCGAAACACAAAGGCTATGCCTATGCGCGCGGCGCAAATCCCACAAGGAATTCGCTGCAGAAAAGCATTGCAGCACTTGAAAATGGAAAATTCGGGATTTGCTTCTCCTCCGGAATGGGAGCAACAGATGCTGTCATCAAGTTGTTGAATCCTGGTGATGAAGTTGTCACGAGCAATGATCTGTACGGAGGTTCGTACCGGATGTTCACCAAGGTGTACGAAAGGTTTGGCATCAAATTCCATTTCTTGGATCTTACCAATGCAGCCAATCTCACACCCTTCATTAATAGTAAGACCCGGCTGATCTGGCTGGAGACACCTTCCAACCCGCTCATGCGGATAATTGATATTCAGGAATGTGTGCGTCAGGCCAGGCTTCACCGCAATATCCTCGTCGCAGTCGACAACACTTTCGCGTCCCCATACCTGCAAAATCCATTGGACATGGGTGCTGACATTGTCATGCATTCCGTTACCAAATATCTCGGAGGGCACAGTGATGTTGTAATGGGCGCTTTGGTCATGAATGATGAGAGACTGCACCAGGATCTCACTTTCATTATGAATTCATGTGGGGCTGTTCCCGGTCCCCAGGATTCTTTTCTCGTGCTTCGTGGAATCAAGACGCTTCACCTGAGAATGGAGCGCCACTGCTTTAATGGACGCAAGGTTGCGGAGCATCTGAGACAACATCCCAAAGTCGGGCATGTGTACTGGCCGGGATTCCAGGATCATCCCAACCATGCCATAGCCAGGAGGCAAATGAAAGATTTTGGAGGCATGTTATCCTTCTCGCTGAAGGACGATAAGATCGAGAAGGCGACAAAATTGATGGAAAGTATGAAGGTCTTTTCGCTCGCGGAATCACTGGGCGGAGTAGAGTCATTGATCAACCATCCTGCCTCCATGACTCATGCCAGCATACCCCGCGAGGAAAGGATCAAAAACGGACTGACGGATACACTCATCAGGCTCAGTGTTGGAGTCGAAGATATAGAGGACCTGATCGCGGATCTTGACCAGGCTCTGGAACAAGTATAGGAGCAAAAATATCTTCAGGATATTTTTTGAACAGGAATTCTGACAATAAACTTACTCCCAGCAGGCGAAGTCTCAAGATCAATGCTTCCATTGAGACGGTCCACCAGCGTTTTGACAATGGCCAGCCCCAATCCGTTTGAACTCTCCCCTGCAGTGGGTCTGGCGCTAAGTCTTTTGAATTTCCTGAACATCATCTCCCTGTCCTGGGCCGAGAATCCAGGTCCGGAGTCACTGACGCTTATTATGAGGTACGGATCGATCCAGCTGCCAGAAACTTTTACGGCAGTGCCCAAGGGGGTAAACTTCACTGCATTCGACATGAGGTTATCCAGAATCCTTCCGATATACTCCTGTGAACCGGCAAAAAGACCTTTCGCTTCACACTTTGAATCCAATGTGATCTGCTTCGCTTCGGCGGCAGGGCCGAAGAGTTGTATCTTCTCCGCGATAAGCTGACCAAGGCTAAATGCACCGGGCTTTGGCACATCGGCGGACTGTTCCAATGCGTGAACATCAAGTAAATTGGTAATCAGATCCAAACCAGCTTTGGTGCTGTTACGGATGTGATCAATATACTCCTGCTGAGAGCTTGACATTGATTTACCTTCAATCTCCAGGAGTTGAGTAAGTCCTTGAATTCTGCTCAGCGGAGACTTAAGATCATGAGCAACAATATTCATCAGCGCATCCTTTTCATGGTTGATGGCATCGAGCGTTGTGTTGGCCTGGGAAAGGTTCAGGTTTTGAATTTCGATCGCTTTCCGCTGGGCTATAATGCGTTGATTTTGTTCTTCCAGGGTAGTGTTCATCCTTTTCCTTCTTGCACTAACCCGGAAGAAGATGACGGTGAGTATTCCAAGGAATATCACAATAAGGCCTAACACAATATTCTGCAACCGCTGACGGGAAATCAGTGTCTCGTCCTGTGCCTGGCGGGATCTCAATGAGGCATTCTCGAGCTCAGCCTTCTCAATCAACAATTGGAACTGCAGTCGTTCGATTTCCTTATTGAGGTCAGCATTCCTGATCTTTGCATCCAGAATCTGGTAAAGATCATCAGCTTCCCTGAACTTCATAGCATTTCCTACTTCGCGATATGCCAGGGCCAAATATTTGGCTGCATCCCGTTGGATGATATGATTACCCGACTTTTCAGCAGAAGTCAGTATTTGCTGAAGAATGGGGATGGCTCGACCTGCATTGTGCTGAAGACTAAGGCATTGCGCTTCAACGAGCCTTGCTCGCAAATAAATCCTCTGATTCGCATATCTATTAATGTATTTAAATACCTCCCTGACATGGCTTAATGCTTCCTCCAGACGTTGTTCGACCAGGAAGACCTCCGCTATGCCTACATGAACTTCCGCCTCAGTAACCTTGTCATGTACAGCCGCAGCAATAGTTTCTGCCAGATGAAACGCCAGCAGGGCATGAGATGTCGAATCCATTTCAGCATAAACCAAGCCGAGTTCCATATAGGCAGACGCTGTTGCGCGGGGGTCTCCCATTCTTTTTCTGAGTTCGAGTGCCTTCCTGGAATTCACGAGCGCTTTGCTATAGTCCTGTTTTGATTTGAATAAGGATGCCAGGCTACGGTAGACATAGGCGGCGCCGCTGCTGTCATGTATATGGTTGAAAAGCTCTCCTGCCTTTACAAAATTCGCATAAGCCCGAACCACGTCTCCCTGATCAAAAAACAGACGGCCAAGGTTATTGTAACCATGGGCCATCTGAACAGTGTCTTGCTGCAACACCGCCATACTGATCGCCTGATTATGGTACCTCAAGGCCTCTTCAATGTGACCCCCGTATGATTTTGCAAGACCAATAAAACTGAGCGGTCTGGAAAGCGTCTTTTGCATTCCAATCCTGTTGCCAAGCTCAAATGCCTTGTTACAATAGTAGATCGTGCTGTCGGGTGAAGAGTATCGGAATTCAAAGCCTATCGAATTCAAGATCTCAAATTGGTCCATTGGCGCGGCATTCTTCAGCGAATTTTTCAAGCTGTCAATCAACCTGAGGTTCTGGGCAGGTGCCTGAAAGGTCAGGGCAGTCAACATGACAGCCATCAATTGGATCCGGACAATTCGATTTGGGTCAGGGGTGGAAACCATTGTGCCCAAAATAGAAAACAAGAGTATCTTATTGAGAGGGATGTAAGAGAATAGTAAATGTCAGCTCATTTCTCCAAATCCACATCGCCGATCATGAACCACTGGTCAAAAAAAGCCGGATTCGTCCTGAAAAATCACTAAAATCGTGCTTGAATCAACCCATTGAATATGTTTAAAAGACTTACCTGGGGTGTCCTGTTCTTCCTGGCTGTTGTAACGGCATGGGGTCAAAAGAAGGGCACACCCGCCAAGACGACCGTAACTTATGATGAAAAACTTTACAACGGTATCGAGTGGAGGAGCATTGGCCCTTACCGCGGTGGTCGATCAGCTGCCGTAACCGGAGTGCCCGGCAAACCCAATCTCTATTACATGGGATCAACCGGCGGCGGTGTGTGGCGCACAACTGATGCCGGCAATACATGGGAGAACATTTCTGATGGTTACTTCGGGGGCTCAATCGGATCAGTTGCAGTAAGTGACTGGGATAACAATGTGATATATGTGGGCGGCGGAGAAGGTACTGTAAGAGGCAATGTGTCCTACGGCTACGGCATCTATAAGAGCACCGACGCAGGAAAAACCTGGGCTTTCATGGGCCTGAAGGATTCAAGGCATATTCCCAGGATAAGAATCCATCCGAAGAACCCGGATCTCGTCTATGCAGCCGTTCTTGGTGATCTCTTCAAATCTTCTGAAGAGCGCGGTGTATATCGTTCAGAAGACGGTGGAAAGAACTGGAAACGCATCTTGTTCGCCAATGCAGATGCAGGGGCTGTTGATATCGCCATGGATCCGAATAATCCGCGTATCATGTTTGCCTCCATGTGGAGAATCCGGAGAACACCCTACAGCCTTGAAAGCGGCGGCGAAGGCTGCGGCATTTGGATGACGACTGATGGCGGTGATCACTGGACCGATATCAGCAAGAACGAAGGCCTTCCTAAAGGAACGTGGGGTATCTCAGATGTTTCTGTATCGCCCGTGAATTCCAACAGGGTGTATGCCATCATCGAAAACGAGAACGGTGGTGTATTTCGCTCCGACGATGGAGGGAAGATATGGAAGAGGATGAATGAAGACAGAAACCTGCGTCAGCGTGCCTGGTATTATTCAAAAATTATTGCCGACACCAAAGATGTGGACATCTGCTATGTGATGAATGTTCAATACCACCGCTCCAAGGACGGAGGTAAAACCTTCCAGGCATTCAATGCAAATCACGGAGACCATCATGATCTCTGGATTTCCCCTGAAGACAATCAGCGCATGATCATTGCAGACGATGGTGGTGGCCAGATATCTTTTGACGGAGGCGTGAACTGGTCAACTTACATGAACCAGCCCACTGCTCAGCATTATCGCGTCCTTACGGACAATCATTTCCCCTATCGCATTTATGGAGCCCAACAGGATAATAGCACACAGCGGATCCTGCATCGTACAGATGCAGCTGTGATCAGCGAACGTGACTGGGATGAATCTGCCGGCGGTGAAAGCGGCTGGATGGCAGTCGATCCATTGGACAATGAAGTAGTATATGGAGGTTCTTATGACGGACTGCTGGAAAGAAAGAATCACGCCACAGGAGAGAGCCGCAGCATTAATGCGTGGCCTGACAATCCGATGGGTCATGGTGCTGAAGGGGCCAAGTATCGCTTCCAGTGGAACTTCCCCATTTTCTTCTCACCACACGACCCGAAGAAAATGTATGCGGGTTCCAACGTGCTGCATGTGACCTACAATGGCGGTGAATCCTGGGAAATCATCAGCCCTGACCTTACCAGAAATGATCCTTCCAAACTCGGACCTTCCGGTGGCCCCATAACAAAAGACAACACTGGCGTCGAATACTATTGCACCATCTTTACGGCCGCAGAATCACCCTATGAGAAAGATCTCATTCTGGTTGGTTCTGATGACGGTCTCCTTCATTTGACCCGCGATGCTGGGAAGAATTGGGAGAAACTGACGGTGCCGGGCATGCCTGAATGGACCATGATCAACAGCGTGGAGTTTGATCCGTTTGTAAAGGGAGGCGCCTATGTTGCAGCCACCAGCTACAAATCAGGAGATTATCATCCATACCTGTTTAAGACCAAAGATTACGGCAAAACCTGGGCTAAAATCACGGACGGCATTGACCCGGGCCATTTCACAAGGGTTGTAAGGGCAGACAAGAAGCGGGCTGGATTATTGTATGCCGGAACCGAGAGCGGCGCATACATTTCATTTGATGATGGCGCCAGTTGGAGAGCTTTCCAGCTGAATCTGCCACTCGTTCCGGTCACAGATATTGCAATCAAGAATGACAACCTTATTGTATCCACACAAGGTCGCAGCTTCTGGCTCATTGATGACATTACACCACTTCATCAGTTGAGCGAGACTGTTGCCACCAGTGAATTCAGTCTTTTCAAACCCGCTCCAAGCTACAGGATTGCGGGGGTGGGCTTCTCCATGAGATCTTCCAAGACGGCTGGAAAGAATCATCCTAACGGAGTTTTGATTCATTACTACCTCAAGGATACCACCAAGGCCTCTGCATCAATTGAGATTCTGGAAAGCAATGGTAAGTTGATCAAGAAATTCGCCACCAAGCCTGACAAGAAGGCCAAGGAGGAACAATTAAAAGTAAAGCCTGGCGGCAATCGGTTCGTTTGGAATATGCGCTATCCTGATGCAGAAGGATTTGACGGTCTCATTATGTGGGCTGGCAATCTCGCTGGACCCAAAGCCATGCCAGGTTTGTACAAAGTGCGCTTGACTGTAAATGGCAAATCCCAGGAAGCCGATTTCGAGATTCTGAAAGATCCACGAACCAGCGGGACAACTGCTGATATTAAAGAGCAGTTTGATTTCCTGATTGGCGTAAGGGACAAACTATCTGAAACCAATCTCGCCGTGAAAAAGATTCGTACTACACGGGACCAGATCAATAGGGTAATCGATCCCATGAAGGGCAAAGACGATATGAAGGATGTCACCGATATGGCCAAATCTATTTTGGATGATATGAAAAAGATTGAAGAGACGCTGTATCAGACAAAAAATCGAAGCGGCCAAGATCCGCTGAATTACCCTGTTCGCCTTAATAACAAACTTGCGGCCCTCATGGGGGAAGCCGATGGCGCGGACTACAAGCCTACGCAACAAGTAAAGGCTGTCCGCCAGGAAATTACCGGCAAGATCGATGAGCAACTTCAGATCCTGAACAAGATCTTCACAGATCGCATTCCCAAGTTCAATGATCTTGTAAAACAAAAGCAGATCAATGCGGTAACGGAAGTATTCTAGGCACTGGCTCAAATAAAGAGGCGGACTTAGTTCGCCTCTTTATTTGAGCCCTAGAATTATCGCAGCTAGTTATTTATAGCATAAACACTATTTGCCACAGCGGAAGCATTCCCTGAAGTGAGGGTTGACCCTCGGCCATTCAACCAAATCCTGGCTCTATTTACCCCATTTGAGTATTCAAACCCAACTACGTACAAATCTCCATTCAGAGCAAAAAGCGAGGTGGCTTGTCCTGTGAGTCCTTCCATCTGCAAGGGGGACATTAAACCATTCTTGTAATACGCCGGAATATCACCTGAATTGGACTCGTAATAGCCAGAAACATAAACGTCGCTACCCATAATTGCGATAGAATTAGCTTGAGAGCAACCTGAAACAACAATACTCCTGGCATTCTTCCAGTAGGCTTCACCAGAAATTGATGTACCCGCTAAGTATATATCATCATCTATTAACTGCAGTGCTCTAATAACTTTCCCTCCAATTACGCTGATCAAAGAACCATTTTGCCAAACGGCTGCGGCGTTATTTAATACACCTGCAGTATATATGTTTTTACCAGAGACGGCTATTGAATATACTCGACCTGTTTCGTTGGTCGCTTGGCTCAGGGGTTGTGCGTTTCCGTTCTTCCAATAAGTTGCAACATTGTTTTGCCAGCCCCCTAGGTAGACGTCATTCCCTGCAACAGCAATAGAGGATACATCGTCAAAACTTTTACCATCGTTCCACTGAACTCCAACTCCATTTTTCCATACCTTGATTAGACTTCCTTCCATTCCGGTAACAAAAACGTCGTTGCCCGAGGCAGTAACTGCAACACCATTTGCATCCATTCTTCCATCAGTAAGAACATTGATCTCGCCGTTTTTCCAGTATACAGCCTTACTATTAAAGCTTCCATTAATTGTTGCATAAACATCGGCGCCGGAAACCGCAAGAGATCGAGTTGTAAGATCGTTGTTTGACCCATCTGAAAGTGTTTTTAGAACGCCATTTTTCCAAATTACTGGTTTTCCATTCATCCCAGCTATGTATATGTCTGATCCAGACACAGCTAATGAATTGGCATAGGAATTCACGTACAAATAATCAACAGGCAGTGACGTTGCTGAACCATTCTTCCAGTAGCATGGCAAAAATCCTGCAGTAATCGTCATTTGGCATCCAGCTACATAAACGTCGGAACCGACCACAGCAATGTCATATGCAATCCCATTTAGCAATCCAACGCTTGAAAGTCTCGACGGCACTCCGTTCTTCCAATAAGTTGGAATTTCGTAGAGTCCGTTTATTTGTTCGGAGCCAGCGATGTAAACGTCAGGACCCGAGATAACTATTGCGTTTGCTGACGATACTGGCGAAGAACCTGAAACAAGGTTTACAAATCTGCCATTTATCCAATATCCCGCAGAATTTCCATTTATCACACCTACAACGTGGACATCATTGCCGCTCACTGCTAATGCCAAGGCATTTCCAGAGACTACTCCGCTGGGGAGAAGATTGAAATAGCCATTCTTCCAATATACAGCGTTGGTCCCATTGTTGCCTGCCACATAAACATCACTACCATACACAACAACTTTGTTTGCCATTTTCCCACCTGCTAAAACGGATGGCACTCCATTCTTCCAAAAAACGGCATTACCACCCTGTTCGCCTGCGACATAAATATCATTATCCGCTATCGTAACTGAATTAACTGTAGTTGTCATATTTGCTTCTCCAAAAGTCGTGAAGACATCGTTATGAATTAGGCCACCATAACGATTCTCCTCGATACTTCCAGCTACGTAGACTTGAGTGATTGGAGGGGTCCCACTCGCATTCTTGTCTTTAGAACACCCGATTATTAATAAGAAGAATGTGATTAGGTATAGGCCATTCAAATACTTCATAACAATAAACTGATGGAATTAGATAAAAGCGTCCTAAACTATCAGATTTGAATGAACCTTCTTGAATTATGTAATGAAACTTAGGATATTCAATTTTTTCAATAATAACTGGCCTAATGCAATAAGTGATGGCTTAGTTTGCTTCAAGAATCTTAAATAATTCATCCAGGTTCGGTGTAATGATCAACTCTGTCCTCCTGTTCTTTTGTTTGTTTCCATCAGAGGAGTTGGGAAGAATCGGTTGGAATTCCCCTTTGCCCGCCGCAGTAATCTGATTGGGCGTTACACCTGCTTTGGTCAGGATTTTGGTGATGGCTGTTGCGCGCATCACACTGAGGTCCCAGTTGTCCTGCATATATTGAGACTTCTTCCCTATTGGTACATTATCCGTGTGGCCCTCAACCATAATGTGAATGTCTTTCTGATCCTTAATTGCTTTCGCAAGCTGCTGAAGGGCCAAGACACCTTTTTGGTCAACGTCGATGCTGCCAGATTGGAACAGCAATTGCTCCGGCAGGCTTACGTAGACTTTGCCATTCTTCACATTAACAGTAAGATCATTTTCCTTGAAGTTGAGCAACGCATTGCTGATCCTGTTTTTAAGATCCATCACGGCTTTGTCCTTGTTGGCCAACACCGTCTCCAACTCTCTTACTTTCTGCTCCCTTTCCAGTAAACTCGTACTTAAGGAGTCATTCTGGTGACGGGTACGATCCAGATTTGCCTGGATGGCGAGCAACTGTTCTTTCTGTTCCTGCATGTCGCGATTGAGCTTGCCGCTGCTATTGAGCAGATTCTTATAATAGGCGCTGAGTTGATCATACTCCTTGGTCAAATCAGCGATCTTCCGTGCCGTCGCGCGCTTTTGCTCCCCGAGTGAAGTGGTGTCCTCTTTCAGATGAGTCAATTTGTCATTCAGCGCACTGATATCAGCATTGGCTTTGTTGAGCTGGTCTGACTTTTCAGCCAATTCACCCTCTGCCTTCACCTTTTGAGCAAGCATGTCATCATATTTCCGTTTGCTGACAATGCACGATTGTATGGAAAGGCTTAAAAGCATTGCCCCAAGGCCGAGTTTAAAAAATGTCTTCATGGCCAGTTTGTTTAAAAAGTACTACGAAAGTATGGGTTAGAATTTATCCATCCAAAGAGACCTTCATGCCAAAACTGGTTAGATTTGTTTAGAAAGGTGATTTAACCAATACTAATCTATAATTATGGAAGGCATGCTGAAGCCCGGTACATTCAAGGGCAAAACCATTCTCATAACGGGAGGGGGGACCGGCCTTGGCAGGTCAATGGGAAAATACCTAATGGAGCTGGGTGCCAACCTGGTCATCACAAGCCGGAAAAAGGAAGTGATTGACAAGACCGCGGCGGAGCTCAAGGAATTGACCGGCGGTCGCATACTCAGTGTTCCATGTGATGTCCGTAAGTATGAAGAAATCGAACACCTGCTGAATATTTCAGAACAGGAGTTTGGTCAGATTGATGGTGTGCTCAACAATGCAGCCGGCAACTTCATCAGCCCAACAGAGCGACTTTCCCATCGTGCATTTGATATAATCGTAGACATTGTGCTGCGTGGAACCTACTACATGACGCTCGCAATGGGAAAACGATGGATTGCTAAAAACCATCCAGGCACTTTTCTCAACATTGTTACCACATATGCTTGGACAGGCTCCGGATATGTAGTTCCCTCGGCCTGCGGAAAGGCTGGAGTGCTTGCCTTGACTAGGTCTTTGGCGGTGGAATGGGGCAAATACAAGATTCGCTGCAACGCCATCGCACCAGGCCCCTTCCCAACTGAAGGAGCATGGAGCAGGTTGATGCCTGGCGATCTTGCCAGCAAGTTTGATCCCGCGAAGCGCATACCTCTGCATCGTGTTGGTGATCATCAGGAACTTGCCAATCTAGCCGCCTATCTCCTGTCTGATTTTTCAGGGTACGTCACGGGAGAGGTCATTACAATTGATGGAGGCGAATGGCTTCGCAATGGCGGTGAGTTCAGTCACCTAGAGGAACTTCCAAACGAAATGTGGGATCAGCTGGAAAAATCAAGAGCTAAATAAATCGTGCATTGAAATCGCCCTATCTTATTATCTTGGCATTAATCCCTAGCTACACGCTAAGTCAGGATAGAACGTTTGTTAGAGAATACACTTATAAGGCTAGTGAGGTTGAAAGCAAGGCATCATGCAGAGAAATCGCTCTAAGTCAATTGAGGTCTCAACTTTTGAACGAATTAGGAGTATATGTTGAAAGTCAAAGTCTAATTCAAACTACCGAACTTAAAAACCAATTTACTCAGGACTTTACCGAGACTATTTCAACTTTGTCGGCAGGGATAACCAAGCTAAACGTTTTATCAGAAACTTGGAATGGAGAGCTATATTGGGTCAAGGCATCAATCACAGTAAATCTTCAAGACTTTCAAGATGCCTTACAAAAAATAATTAATGACAGACAGAAGATCAAAGAATTAGAGGCGGTGACAAAACAATTAAACGTCGCTATTTTCGAATTAGACAGCATTAAGAAAGAATTAAAAACCTTGCAGAGGTCAGGTGCAAGAGCCCAATCTCAGAGAGAATACAATAACAAAATCTCCATTGTTGCTGCTATTGATCATTATTACGTGGCCGAAGAAAGTTTCTCAAGAAAAGAATACTTAAGTTCAATTGATGAATACACCAAGTCTATACTGAGTGATCCGAATTTTGCTTGGGCATATATCGGAAGAGGACTTGCATATGTTGAAATCCAGCAATACAAAAAGGCAATTCTCGACTATAACAGTGCAATTGAAGTGGACCCACAATTCGTTGGAGCGTATTATTGTAGGGGAATTGTTAGAGTTGATCTCCAAGATTATCAGGGGGCGCTGCTCGACTACAGAAAAGCCATTGAAATCGACAATAATTTCGTCGCGGCGCACATAAGTATGGGACATGCTCTTTATGCACTTGATGAATTCAGCGAAGCACTAAAGGAGTATAATAAAGCTATTGAACTGGATCCAAGTTTGGTAGATTCATATTGGGGACGCGCCACAGCTAAGGGGAGCCTTAATGATCTTGGTGGTGCTATTCATGATTGTGATATTGCCATAAAGTTGGACCCCCTTAATGACGGAATCTACGCGGCAAGAGCTGCATTCAAATTGAAAAGAGACGACCAATACGGCTCGATCACTGATAGCAACCAAGCAATCGAAATAAATCCTATGAACTCCGATGCCTATTTTACAAGGGGGCTTGCCCAACTTAGACTGAGCAATACTGAAGGGGGATGCAATGATTTAAGGAAGGCAACAGAACTTGGCCGGCAAGAAGCAAAGGTATTAATGGTGAAATATTGCCAATAAAGTAAGCTGCATCGAATTCGATAAGGGGCAACTGCTATCTATATAATCCCAATGACCTAGTAAATTTTCAACTAAATTTGGGTAAAATCTTATTATGCAAGAGACTAAACTCGATCAGGCAATTCGATACAGTATTCATTGCACTCCTTTCTATAGACTACTGAAAGCTAGCCTGTCAAAGAAATTTCGTTGTCTTGCCAACGATGACTACACAATTGAGTTAGTTGGCAAGGCACACATTCTAGGTGAGGTGCAACTTCATAGTAAAGACCGCGTACGTTCAATCTACTCATTCAGTGCATCAGTTGAGATGGTTTGTAGATTCATAAATTTCTCAAATGAATTCTATGAATTTCGTCCAAACTGGCAGATAGTTGCACGATATCAAGGATATATCGGTGGAGATTATCGAGTCCCATTCTTCGAGTGTCTCACCTTTAATAAGCCCTCATTTAGTTTGCCACTTTCAAAGACTGAAATTCAGTGGATGGAAGAGTTTAATTTAAAGATTACAGGGCGGCCGTAGCTTTGACATTCTTTTGAAATTTCACAACCAACGACCCTGGCGGCTTGTCGGCCTCTCTTCTTCGCAATAAAAAAGCCCTGCACATTTA
>JAFEAM010000033.1 GCA_018266395.1 Bacteroidota bacterium
AGCAAAATGAGCAGCTTAATACCTTTCATAAATATCCTTGAGCACCAGCTCCATCCTTGCGCGGATCTTGCCGGTTTGTTCTGTAAAGTTAGAATTCAACCAGCAGAAGATGAGCTTATGCCCTTTTCGCGTTACCAGGTATCCGCTTAATGAGTAATTGTTGCTCAGGGAACCTGTTTTTCCAAAGATATAAGGCCGGTCAGCCTGATAAAACCTCTTCAAGGTACCGCTTTTTCCGCCAACGGCCACCAGCTGAAAGAGCCGGTCTTCAGGAACAACCTGTCCCACTTTTTCCCAAAGTCCCGCAAAGAACCGGGGTGTGAAAAGATTGTACCGGGATAGCCCTGAACCATCTACCCAAACCGGCTTATCGGGCAGGTCATTGAGCAAATGCTCCATGGAATAACGGATGGCCTTCTCCGAATTAAGCGTATCGCTCAGTGTTCCAGAGCAAAGAATAAGCAATTGTTCCGCAATGAAATTATCACTGGCCTGAAGCATTACTTTGTACAGACTATCGGCTGGTACTGAATAGACGGTTTGCGCTGCCGTTTCAGGTTTTCTCGAAGTTGTCCCTACCGGTCTTCTGAGCGTGTCCGTAAGCAATCTCACCACCAGTTCATCAGAAACATGAAAAGGGATACTCCACTCATTGGGACGCCCCGCGCTTCCCGGTTTAAGCGTGAGCTGATTGGATGAGAAGTTTCTGACCACTTCATGCCTGGCGCCGTTATGAGGGGAAACGACGACGTCGCCTCCAAATACGCGCGGCTCCGTGAGGAGTGAATTGCCCTCCTTGCGGGCAGTGAACCTGTTGCCAAACGCAGGAAAAGACGATCGTTCCACCTGGTAGTCATACCCGTAGTCATCCCACGCCCAACCGGGCCCAAAGCTTTCAGTCTGAAAATTCGCATTTGAAAAGAATAATCTCCCGTTCGCGGTACGAAGGAAGGCGTACGCCCTTGTGCTGGCCATCACCTCTCCGTAAAGGAAACTGGGATCTCCTGTTCCCCAAAAGATGACCGAATCATTCTGCACGGTGTAACGCAACGCGGGGATAGAATCTCCCAGCATTTTCAGCGAGGTGTAGAAGGTGACTACTTTGGTGTTGGACGCCGGCGTGAAGTACCGGTCGCTGTTGAACTCAATCAGGTTCTTCTTCTTTCCCGGATCATACAATACAAATCCCAGGTGATCCTTAAACTCTGATTCCGTTTTCCGGAGTTCCCTGACCAATGACTGCCTGGGCGAGCAACCTGCGATCACCGCCAGAAGCAGCAGCCAGCGCCATGATTGTTCAGCCATTCAGATAGCGTTCGCGCAGAATTTTGCAGTGGTGTGTTTCATGCCCCGCTATGATGAACGCCAGCGCCATGACAGTCACCTCATTGTTATTGGCGGTGCCCTTGCGTTTCATCATCTCTTCACTGAACTCTTCAAATAAGTCGATCGTGGTAGTGCGGAGATGTTGCATCTCATCACCGATGCGCCGCAGCGGCCGTGCCTCTGCGTTTAACTCCGGTGCATAGGCATTTTCGTCAAAACCGGAGAGAGGCGTTTTGTCATTTCGGGCAAAACGCAATGCACGGTACGCGAAGATCCTCTCCGCATCGATCATGTGGCAGAGCACCTGACGGATGGTCCACTTCTCCGGTGCGTAGCGGTAATCCTGCTTGACTTCAGGCACCGAGTGCAGCAGTTCCAGGGTGCGGTAGCCGGAAATCCTAAGCGCCTGCAGGGGATCTGACTGCTCTACCAGTTTGACATAGCCTTTATAAAAAGGGGGGATAGTATCCAGGTTAATGAACATAGGTCTTCAGAATTGACTTTGAAACTAATGAATTTTTTTGTCCGCTTGCACCATCTTCTTTCTCATGAATTCCTCCACCGGAAGCACCATGAGGGCAATCATCACCTGAACAAGGAATTCTGCCACAGGCGTGCTTTTGAAGTTGAGGTTCACCGCAATGATCGTCTGAATAAACTGTATCAGCAATATGATGGTAAGCGCGGACAGGAACCGGCTCAGGTAACGATATTTGAGTTGGGACACATTCAGGCGAAGGGAAAGCACCACCATGGTACCGAAGACGAAGAATTCCAATGCATAGAACCAGGACCGTTTCCAGTACGGTGGCACCACCTTGAAATCGATGGATTCCATTTTGCTTACGTTTCCAAAAAGGTCTTTTGATTCAACCATGACAGCATACTTCCCGGGTGGCAAGAACGGGAACTGAATGACATTGTTGAGATTAGACCAGTCCGTCCAGGTTTTCTGAAGTCCCTTCACAAAGTACCGATACTCCACCGCCTGCAGGCTGACAAATTCCGGCTGAATGAATTCAAACGTAAGGGCACTCTCTGTTTCATCCACTTGCATGATCTTCTTTACGGATAACTTCGACTGCGTTCCCCTGACCTCCTTTAGAAAGAGTGGATTTGTCACAGACGGAGAATTCGCCATGTCGCCCGCAAACTTGTACAGCTCATTTGTGGAGGTGATCACCCAAAGACTCTTGCCCTGTTCTGCAGGAGACAGAAATCGCAAATCAGAAAAGAGTCCAAGCCATTCTGTTTTGATGGAGCCTTGCAGTCTCTTGTCGATGGTGCGCCACCGATGACCATCATAGAACCAGAAGCTGCCGCCTGAGGCAAAATATTTTCGAGGGCTCGGCAGAGAATCGTATTTGACAAATGCATTCTTGTAGCTGGCGTACTGAAAGAACTGGCCGTTTTGTGCCACATACACATCAGATCCGTATGAAAGCCCGACTGTACGGTCGACTGCTGCTTCAGGGAGGGGCAGCTTCTCTATGTCCAATAACTGGCCATCTTCAATTCCGACTTTATACATGAGATCCCTTCCGCAAATCCAGAGGTTCTCGAGGTTATCTTCAAACAGATAGTCAGCATATACAGAAAGGCTGTCCGGAAAGTCTGCGGCCTGCCAGCCCTTTTGTTCATTCCTGAAAGAAGTGATCTCATCATCGTAGGTACCGATCAGCAATTGTTTCAGGTTGTTCGCATAATACATGGTCCTGGCCGGATCCCTGCTTACTGATGATGATTGGAGTCCGTTGATTTCGTACACGCCTCCGACGCCTCCGCACAACAGTTTATTCTCGGCAACCATCAATTGGTCCACTTTCCCTGAAATGCCTTCCACCGGCTTGAATACATATTGAACTCCTTTCAGGATCTTTCTCTTTCGCTGAATCTGGCGTGTGACCGTCTTCGTGCTCGCAGGCTTGATGGTCACCACCTGCTTCTTAGGCGTGGCGGGTGTCGGCTCTTCTTTTTTCTTCTTCTTAAGGCTCAGGAATCCGAACTTGTTCTTCTTGCTCGTCTGGCGTATCTCATCCTGTATTTCCTGGGTTTCCTCCGGTGTGGTGACAGTGGTTGATTGCGTTACCGTATAGGTCTCATCTTCATAGATTTCCTCCCTGACCAGCTGGAACAGCCCGACTGTTGTACCTACATACACCTGATCACCAATGGACTGTACGCAAAGCAGGTTCCCAACCAGTCCCGGATAGTGGTTGTAGGTTCTGAAGGGCAGAAAGGGTGCAATCCTGGTGAACCCATAATCATGTGCAACCCATACACCCTGATGGCGATCCGTGTGGATGGCATACACATCGTTGTCGGGAAGTCCGGTGAAGTAGTGCAGAATGTCCTTTGTTTCGCCGGTATCCACATCAACAAATACAACCCCTCCCCTGAGGGTTCCGATAGCGACCAACGTGTTGGTAACCCAACTGGCATTCGCCATCACGTTGTTATTCAGGTAGAGCAGGTCATTGGGTTTGAACTCGACTGTTGTTGTGCCGTTTCGCCTGAGGAAGAGGCGGCCATCATCCGTTGCGATGAGATAGCTTTTGGCATCCGGTGAAGATTCGCTGAAAATAATTTCCGCATCTCCCAACTCAGGAAAACCCGCGGGTTCAAGTGATGAACTCAGATGAA
Organism: Bacteroidota bacterium; assembly: GCA_018266395.1. Lineage (GTDB taxonomy): Bacteria > Bacteroidota > Bacteroidia > Cytophagales > Cyclobacteriaceae > ELB16-189. Next base: position 3,970 of record JAFEAM010000033.1, read on the forward strand.
CAAGACCTTTCTTCTCCGTCGCCAGGTATACTTGATTGTCGATAAGAAAAATTCCCGAGAAATGCCCAGTTTCAGATGAAGACGCAAGTGTCACCCGGGGCTTTGTTTCATTAAGATCCATCTCATAAACAGCCCACTCATTAAGAAAGTAGATTTTGTCTTCGAGGGGTACAGAAGCAAAAATGTTTCTTGCGACTCCCAGGGAATCAGAAAGCAAAAAATACTGCTGAACATTCTGATCGTTCCAGCCGAGTTTGCCAAAACCACGACTGCCCCCTGCAAAGACATCCCCCTTCGAAGAAACGGAAAGTGTATAGACGGCACCCTTTGTCTCTACCAGCTGCCAGTCACGGCCATCGAACTCAAGCACTCCTCTCCTGCTGGCAAAATAGAGCACACCCTTTGGATTCTGAACGATGTCATAGCTTATATAGTTGATGTTGTCATTGTCAGGCTTGTAGTGCGAGACAAAGTAGTGCCCGGTCTGCGCGATGCCCATCTGTGAGAAAGCCAACCACAGCAACAACAGCTTCAACCGTTTCATGATAAGCAAAAAGGATTACAAGATAAGATTTAAGATGAAACGACAGAAGGCTTTGCCTTGCAATCGTATCAATCCCCGTTGGTGTGTGGCAGACACAGTCGAACGGCAGGGTTAGCCGATGATTGGCCGCCCAGCCTAAGAGAAATGCCGACCGGCTGAATCAGATGTTATCGCGCAATGAAGATGAAATCGCTGCCTGCAGCATTATCACCAAACTCACCCGACCTCGGTTGAGGTTTCAGGCTTTCCACATAGGTGTTGATTTCTCCCATGGTCAAAATACCATCCTTGCCCCCCTTGCTCCTCAGAGCCTCCAGGAACTTCCTTGCAAAAGGTGAGTTCATACCGGGTCTGCCATCGGGTACATATTCCTTGCCGCCGGAGGTAAGATACTTGCGCGTCTTGTACGTGAGTTTTCTGGTTACCATTTCGCCCTGGGAGGCTTCACGGTACACATCGTCATCCATTCCGCGGTGAGCCACAGCATCGTCAAAGGTCCCGCCAAAGCACACGTCCATGGCGAGAAAGATGTGCTCACAGGGGATGTTATTGATGATGCTGCGGAGGCGGTTGTGAGAGAGGTAAGTGGTCTTGGCTTCATCATTGGCCATAGACTCCTTGGTAACAACAAAACCCTCACCGAAAGTCTGATCATACTGTCCGTGTCCGGCAAAGAATATGAAGAGCTGATCCAGCGGTTTGTATTTCTTCTCGGCGTACTCTCTCAGTTTCTTTAGTATATCCTGTTGTGATCCGCCTTCGATCGTTTCAACTTTAAAACCGTAGGTCTTGGTCAGCTGTTCTGCAATCATGCGGCCGTCGTTGACGGGATTCACCAGGTCAGGCCAGTGGTCATAGTCATTGGTTACAAAAAGCACGGCATAATCGGTACGATCCAGCTTGGTGGCATCGGCAAGGGCCGTACTGCCGACTTTGATCGTGCGCTGGCTTACGGTTTTCACTCCATCCGCTGTCTCCGCTATTATTTCAATCAGGTTATTTCCATCCATGAGGGTAATGCTTTTTTCCACCACGCTCTTATGTCGCTCTTCCTCTGTGGCAGGAGCGATGTTCATCATCCCTCTGGACCCTGACTCTGCGGACTCCTTCACCACGATCGAGATATTCTTGATTGGCGAATTGGACTCAATCTCAAACTTGATGCGATATTTCGGCTCACCCACATAGTTTGTTTCCGCAATAGGCGTAATCCAGTTCACTACGGGGATCACCGCGTTCACCTGTTTTGAAGGATCACTCAGATCAACTTCAAACTCGTTGGTCCGCGTGACCACGTTTTGTGCAAATGCAAAGCTTGCTATTGCCAAAAGTGCCAGAACCATTGTTAACTTTTTCATATGCCTTATCATTTGTGAATGATCAATTTCGTTGCCGCCACTTCCTGGCGATCCTGATAGCTCACTGCCAACTTCACAATATAAAATCCGCTTCCCACCGTGCTGGCGCCTGCATCCCAGCCTGCGGTGTAGAAGCCGCCAGGCAAACTTTTGTCAAGCAGCGTCTGCACCTGGCGACCCGTCATGTCAAATACTTCCATGAGGACATTCATTTGTGCATTGTTGTCAGGAAGCGTGAATGGTATGGAGACTGCTCCGGAAGCCGGGTTCGGAGTGGGCAGGCCGAGGAAGACACGCTGAGGTTTCAATTGCTCGGCAGCATCCTTGCCATAGTACACTTTGAACTCTTTGGAAACCCCGGGTGAGAAACTGTAGGAACTTTCAGTCTTCATGTTGACTGGCCGTTGCAGTGCCACGTCAAACAGCCAGAGGTCTTTCCCGCTCTCTGCAAATTCCGTGTTGTTCCATTTCATTTCCACTGGTGCTGACTCATCGGAAGCGGCCACAAAAGTCCAGGTAAATCCGGAGGCCGTGGGCACGACATCCCTGGAGAACTTCTTCATGAAATGTTCCGGGTGTGCGAATTCCATTTCCAGTTTGCCCATAGGTGATGGTGGCGCAAGATCATCCATGTCGTCATAGGAAAGACTGGCTTTGGGACTCATGCCCACGCCTCCAAAATTGAATTGACGTTGACCCTGCGTCATAATGATCGGGACGATCCATTCATCTGCATCAATTCTGGAAGTATAAGATGGCCTTACGACCCTGCCGCCATTTGGAGACGTCTTGAGTTTTACCGGCACTGTCACTGCGGCATTGGCAAAGACAAACCCTCCGCTGAATACATCGATCGTGTTCCCATCCACGTAATTTCCACTTTGATACAGTTTCACTGCATTCACTCCTGTAACCCCTGCGCGGCTGTCGTCCCAGTTGATGGGCATCATGTAGGGGTTGCCGATAAGATTGAATCCTTTGATAAGATTAAGCTGGAACAAATTGGACTGGCTGTATGAGGGTGCCACGGCCTGATCAAATGCCAGATTGTGGCCTACCCTGCTGATGATAAAATATCCTTCCCCTTTAGCCACAGCCGAAAAAGATGGATAGGTAATCCATGCCTGCGGAGAGTCCTGGTATTTGAGGAGTTTCCATGCTGTAACATCTGCTGCTCCGAAGTCGGCGAAGATGTTGGGAATATTCGTTGTGGCCAGATCAAGCGGGATAGAAATGATCTTGTAGTCCGCAGCTGAGCTTCCTGCAGGCACCGCCAGTGCAATAGTAGTTGGAGAGAATCCAATACGAGTGATGTGCGTGCCTGATGCAGGACTTGTGGCAGAATTGCCGGAACCGTCAGCTGCAGTGAAATAATATTCCATTCCCATATCATCAAAGAAGGTAGCCTGAAGAGGGAAATCATATTTGCTGGAGGTGGCATTGAAGGTGCCGTTCAGGGTCTGATATTGTGTGGCTGTGATTTTCCTGTAGCTCATAATCACAGAGGCAACTGCCACGTTATCGGAAGCTGTTACGCTGAATGTAGTCCCGGTTATGCTTCCCTTTTGGATGGAGGCTGGTGGTGTAAAAGATACCGTAGGGGCGACATTATCCAGCGTAGTGAATGACCATGCAGTGGGTGCTACGGCAAGGGATGCGTTACCATAAATGTCAGTGAATGCACCTGCATCAAGTTCAATGAAGTAAGTGGTAAGCGGGCTGAGATTACCAGAAAGTGTATACGTGTAGGTATTTCCTGCAACTGCCCCTGAAGAGACTGCTATTGTTTGGACAGGGGTGCTGGTGGATGTGACTGTCCGGATCAGGATATTTTTGCCACCTACCGGTGTGCCTGCTTCATTTAAAGTAAATGAGATGGTGTTGCCCAGTGCAACGCCAGTAGCACCATTGGCCGGATTAAAAGTAAATGTAGGACCCGTGAGATCTTCTGTGATTGTGACCACCTGGTTCACGGTCTGTCCTGCCGGAGGGCTGGTCCAGGTCTGGACGCCGCCATTGGGCCACGTGACCTTGATTTCACTGATTGATGTGGCGGTGCCGAGACCGAAGTGTTGAATCAGACTGCTTTGACTTCCGTAACCTGTGCGGGCAGAAACTTCGCGGATTTGCGTGCGCGCAGGTGAAGTGGTTTTGACACTGATACGGGCACCGATGGCTGCATAGTTAGAAACCGTTCCTATCAATTTTATCTCAATCCAATTCTTGGATGAAGACGCAGTGTTGGTGTTTCTGTACAAGTAAGGAGGTACATAACCAGAATTCCGACCTGTTGCAACATCAAGGAAGCCGTCCTTATCATAGTCAACAAAGCCACCTCCAATGTTCCCGAGACCTGCGCTGTTTAACAATTCAGTGCCGGTGTATTTGGTAAAGGCGTAACTGGGACCTCCCCCGTTAATGAAAATGGAATTGCCTCCAACGTTGTTGATGACGATAAGGTCAAGGTCACCGTCATTATCAATATCTCCAAACGCGCTTCCAAACGACTGCGTTCCGACCTCTGCCACAGGGCTTGCGGTTATGGATGTAAATGTGCCATTCCCATTGTTTTGATAAAGGCGGTCTGCAACGTTTACGCCCTGTTGAGAACCAATGAACAGGTCAAGATCTCCATCGTTATCTATATCACCCCAGCTCACTGTACGGGCTTGAAAAAAAATATCCGTGTCGAAAACGGTACCGGTTACGACAGAAAAAGTGCCATCGCCGTTATTCTTGTACAATCTGTTCGGCACGTTAGGAGATGGTGTAGAAGCATTCGCATTGTAGAATGGCACCAGTGCGTCCTGAAGGCCATCATTATTGAAGTCGGCCCAGGAAACTTCCCTGCTGATTACGGCATTGGAAGTCAGCGTACCTGCACTTGTGATCGCCGAGACTGAGAGATTGCCCCCGGCACTAGTATTTTTTAACAAAATAGGTGGAACCGCAACACCGCTGGCATCTGTATCTGTTATTAACACGTCGACAAGTCCATCCCTGTCATAATCTGCCAGTGAGGCCGCCCTGAAGTTTGCGTAGCTTGAAGAGGGTGTTACTATCACCTTGGTGAAGTTCCAGGAACCATTGTTCAACAGGACGAGGTCTGCCAGCGTGTTGTTGCCCTGTCGCGGAAAATAAACATCCAGTTTCCCATCATTGTTGACATCAACCACTGAAGCCCCTCTGTAGACTCCAACATTCTCACCTGTCAATACAGCGAGAGGACGGCGCGTAAACTGATTGCTTCCAACATTTTCAAAGAGTACAGGGAGCGCAAAGGCACCCGTTGAAGTCTGAAAAGAAGCGGATATGTAATCCTCATCCCCATCACCATCGAGGTCTCCCCATGCGATGCCTTGTTGGTTTTCGGTAATGAGCGCCAAACTGTTTGCCACCGGCGTAAACAACGTGGAAACAGGAGGAGTAACCGAAGTTTGCGCTGAAGCTGCTGAAGATCCGGCAGCATTCTTGGCTTTGACAGTGTAATAGTATGTGGTCCCGGGTGTGACAGGGGAATCGACATATTGAATTGTTGGATAATTCAAAGTAGCCAAAGGTGTTGTTCCGAAAGACCCGCTCGTTGTAGAGCGGAAGATGTCGTATTGCGTGGCAAATGGAACTGATGTCCAAACAAGGAGATTTTGCGTTCCTGTTATGATGTAGGCAGTTGCAGTTGGACTTACAGGTATCGGGTCAGTGGCATTCAATGTCAGTGTGGTAGTTCCTTCAAATTTTGTGTAATAAGTTGGATCAACCTGCCACTTCAAGGTCAGTGTGTTTGTTCCCGAATTCCAGGTGCCGAGGCCATTGGCATACATCTGACCGAAGTTATCATTGTTGAAGTAGGTTTTACCGCATGTTTCAGTAAAGAAACCAGGCACTGGAGTGGTTAGCCCAACTGAGGCCGGTACAACACCTAGATCAAATAGTGAAACGGTAAAGCTGTTCTTTCCAGTCTTTTGAATGGAGACAGCATTGTTAGTAAACGGACCGGCGCCTGAAGCCGTACTTCCCGGATCAGCGGTGGCAACAGCAGTCCAACTGCGGTTATCCGGTAAAGAGGAAGTACAACTTAGCAAGCCAAGACTGGAAACCTCATTTGAGTAAGGCGAATTTCCCGCGCTGTTGACGGCTCTAACCCTGTAGTAGTATGTTGTTACCGAGTCTGCAGGCATGCCACCGCTCAGCAGAACTTTGTTCTGTGGGCTAACAATTTGTCCGCGATAAGCAAATCCAAGTTGGTAGGACGTGTTATTGCCAATTGAATACTCCAGCTCATAGCCTGTTTCATTTGTAGCATTATCAGCCCAAGTCAGGTCAATTGTTTGTATTCCTTTTGCGCTTACAACAAGACCGCTGGGTGCTGTCGGGATTATTACAGGGGTGGAACTCTTTTGCATCACTGAAAAATTGGTCGATACAAACAGGTACTGTGTAGAAGAGAATACAACGTCTGTCGCGGACGCAAGGGAGTTGTCATTCAGCGTTTTGGTAATCCAGGACGCGCCTCCGTCGGAGGATTGCTGAAAATTACCCGTCCCGGCCTGAATAAAGAGATTGAGGTCATCATAAGCCCAAATCTTGGAAGATGTGGCACTGATAGTTGATGTGCTGAAAGTAGTTCCGCCATCAGTTGACTTGTACAAAAGACTGTTGGTGCCGATGGCGTATATATTGTTACCTACAATGGTGAAATCATTCAGAGCCGGAGCATTGAATGCAGTGACTTTGACTGCCGTGGTGGTGGCATTAACTATCTTCCACAGTTCCCACGCCGTACCTGAATAGTACATCAGATACAGGTTCCCGGAATTATCAGGGAGCAACTTATTAATGGGACCAGTTGAAAGCCCCGTAATGCCCATCGAATTCCATGTTGCACCCTTATCTATACTTTTATTGATGACCAACCCATTGTAGTTGTAAAGGTTGGCGCCATCTGCCGTGGCAATGTTTGATATGGATGTGGCCGTCTGCTGCGCCCAGTTGCTTCCTTGATCTGTACTCCGAATTACACCACCGAAACCGAAGGCAAGAATGCTTGCATCGCTCAACTGAACAAAGTCCGTAATAGCCCTGTTGGTATTGGTTGAAGTGCTCCAGGTCCAAGTGGTACCATCATCAATAGAAAGTTGAAAACTTAGCGCGCCATTAGCATATAGGGTGCGGCCATTGGAAGTTCTGAATAGCCTTGCGCTATTTCCGGTAATAGCGGCAATACCAGCAGAGGTGGTAGCCCAGTTTGCGCCGGAATCCGTACTCTTGTCTACACCGACATAAAAACGCCCAAGGTACCAGGCAGAACTGCTTTGAAACAATACTGCATTCACTGAGTTGGGGTTATTTACAAAATAGCTGTTGCCCCCAGACCACACGATTGATCCGGATGGTGATGTCGCGGACCATGACTTTCCACTTATTGTGTTTAACAGGTATAGGTTCGATCCGTCTGATTCCAAAAATCCGCTATAGGTGGCATCTGTCAGTGATCCTGTCTTTACAGAAGACCAGCTGCCTCCTCCGCTCAGCAAACGCCATGGACCATCTGATGAAAGCGCATAGAGGTTATTACTACCGTCGAGAGTTGCACCGTAGATAATTGCCGAAGTACTCAGACCCCCGGACCCACTGGCCACATTAAAGTTCACTCCATCATTAGTAGACAATTGAACTGAACTGGATTGCGTGGACAGATAGACTTTGTTGTTTGAATCAATGTCAATGTCGTTGATATTACTTCCAACGGTAGCGGAGTTCTGCCACGTTGTGCCTCCATCGGTTGACCTGTAAAGGGCTGCTGAATTTTGAAATGCCATGTACAACTTTCCGCTTGGAGACGCTTTGATCTTCTTGGGCACGATAAAAACCAGACCCGTTGGTGTGAGTTTAGTCCACGTTAATCCATTGTCAGTTGAGGTGAATGGACCATATTGGTTGCTATTGCTCGTACTAAGAACAGCGTAGATGGTTCCTGTTGAGCTCACTTCAATGTCCTGAATACCGATAGTATTATTTTGCGCCGAAACGATTACCCTGGACCATGTGGCTCCATTATCGGTTGACCGATACAATCCACCTTGCGTAGCCGCCAACACGGCGCCGTTACTTGCAACAGCCAGGTCATTTACAGTTCCTCCATAAGGTCCCGCAGTTGATGTGAAACTCCAGTTCTGCGCCTGCGTGGTGAGGCTTAGCGAAATCAGTACACAAACAAAAAGTAGAATTCTCTTCATGGTCGACATCATCAGTTGGTGGGAAATGCCGGGACAGGCAATTCAGTATTTCCGGTGGATCCCGAATCTTTGGTGCCGCCACCCGCTGCAGCTGCTGCACCTCCTATGAGTGCCGCCGGTACGAGGGCCTTCAGCAACAAGGGCACCTTGGGAACGATGGCAAAGAAAGGCGTGTACAAAAACTCATCGTTGCTTCTGGTGCTGGTAATCTTCAGCCGGTAATCCTTCCCCGGCTTGGTATTCGAAGGTATGTTCAGCGTAAAGCTGCCATTGTTCGGCTGGGCCATGCTGCCCTGAACCCGCTGGTCTCCCTTGTACAACTCTATGTTGAGCGCATCGGAGTTACCCGGCTTCCATACCACGTCATGCAGTTTACCTCTTTTGTACTTCGAGTCGAGCGTATTGAAATTGTTGAGCTTGACAAACGGAACATAAACCCTGCCTCTCACCTCCAGCGCCAGCCTTCCCTTGTAATTGCCGAACTCCTGACGGATGTTCCATACCATGCGGTTGCTGCCCGGCGCCACTTCCTGACCTACGTCACCGGTCACCTTGGTGAGCGGTGAAGAAAAGTTGTCCTTCGAGGAATAGAGATTGAGCAAGAAACGATGCGTGGTATTGGGGCTTTCCAGGGTATAATCAACGATGATGTTGTCGCCGGCCACTTCGACTTTGCTGATGGCGACGCTCTGTCCTCGTCCAAGCAGGGGCAAGAGGAGCAGAAAAAGCAGAATTTTCCGCATGAGGTTAGGTTTCAAATAGCAATTTATCAATTTCCCAGTTCCTTAAAGCCTGAATTTCAGGAATTTGGAAGGCAGCAGGATATACGGATGAGTTTCCCAAACGCTCGTAAAGTAACCCCGGTCATTCCGACTGGAGTGAAGGGTCCCCTGGAGCCTGGTAAAAAAAGCCGTCAAACCCCTGGTTAAGAGCTCGTCTGGACCTGGTTAAGAGCCAGTCTGAACCCGGTTAAAAGCAAGTCTAACCCAACTCTAACCCGAGTCTAACCGAAGTCTAAGCGAAGTCTTGGGTGGGTTAAGACAGGGTATTGGGTGGGCTTAGAGAGGGTTTAGACAAAGTCTTATCAGTTGATGATTTATTAAGAGAGTAATTGGAGCGTTGAGTGATTGACTCCGGGGGGGTCGAACAACTTCAACAGTCTCATACACTTTACTGAACAGTCTCCGGGCTGCATGACGGAAGCAAGTAGTCTAAGGGGTTGATGCAAGACCCGTCGGGGATCGAATGTTGAATGTAGAACAAGGAATTTTGAATGTCAAAGTGGCAGTGGACCACCTGGGGATAGAATACTATCGGACCTCAGAGGAACGCATATAGGTGGCTTCATGAGATATGAAATTTGAATGGTAAGGGGTGCTTAAGGGAGTGGCATTCGCGTCCAGTACCGGGTGAAAATATGGACAAGACTGAATACCCTGAGGCTACGACCGGCCCCCGACTATAGTCAGTCTAAGCAACGAGTGATGTAAGTCTAAGCAATGAGTGAGAGATGAGTGAGAAATTAAACCATTGTCCGGGGTTCTGTTCAATCCCTTACCCGTGCTCTGTCCGTGCCTTAGCAATCCCCTACCCGTGCTCTGTCCGTGCTTGGCAATCCCCTACCTATACCTTGTCCGTGCTTACCAATACCCTGCCTATACCTTGTCCGTACTTTCCAATACCCTGCCTATACCTTGTCCGTACTTTCCAATACCCTGCCTATACCCTGTCCGTGCTTTCCAATACCCTGCCTATACCTCGTCCGTGCCTGGCCATCATTTAGTGATTGGGTGATTGGGTGATTTTGGTCGATTCCCGGGGTTGGGTAGAAGGTTTTAGTTGGGTGACCAGGAAAAAGGGTGATTTGCTGATTGGGTGATTTAGTGATTGGGGTCGATCCCTACGCTTGTGTCAAGATTTTGGTTGAACAGCTTGAAACAAGAAACTATTTGTTTGTTGATTGCGCGATCATGGGTTGAGGGTGTGATCATCAACTGATCTTTGCCCAGTTGACCGCAGTTTTGCGGAGGGATGCCAGATGTTGCTGAATCACCAGGTGCGGCATGCTGCTCAGTTCAGGGTCTTGGTGCAATATAGCCGTTGCGGCCTCGCGCGCCTCCTGAAGGATCAACCCGTCTTTGGTCAGGTCGGCCAACTGCAAATCCAGCAGGCCGCTTTGTTGGGTGCCCATGAGGTCTCCGGGGCCACGGAGTTTGAGGTCGGTCTCTGCGATTTCAAAACCATTGTTGGTTTTTACCATGGTCTCCATTCTGAGCCTTGCTTCAGCGCCGAGTTTGAAGCCCGTCATCAGGACGCAATAGGATTGTTCAGCACCCCTTCCTACCCTTCCCCGTAACTGGTGCAATTGAGACAAGCCAAAACGTTCTGCGCTTTCAATCACCATCACCGATGCATTGGGGACATCCACACCCACTTCGATCACCGTAGTGGCCACCATGATTTTGGTTTCACCGCGCTGGAACCGTCCCATCTCAAAATCCTTGGCGTCCGCCTTCATTTGCCCGTGAAGAATGCTTACGGCATAATCTGGAAAAGCGCGCGTGATGCTTTCATAGCCGTCCATGAGATGCTTGAGATCCAGCTTTTCCGACTCGTCGATGAGGGGATAAACGACATACACCTGGCGTCCGGCTTCAATCTGTGATTTCAGGAACGCATTCACTTGCAGGCGATGCGAATCATATTGGTGCGTGGTCTTGATTGGTTTTCTTCCTTTCGGCAATTCATCGATCACCGAAATGTCCAGATCACCATATAAGGTCATAGCGAGTGTGCGCGGGATCGGTGTGGCCGTCATCACCAAAACATGAGGGTAAATCGTGGTCGTCTTCTGCCAAAGTTTGGACCGCTGTGCAACACCAAACCGGTGCTGTTCGTCTATGATGGCCAACCCCAGGTGTGCGAACTTGACTTCCTCCTCCACCAGCGCGTGGGTGCCGATCAGAATCTTCAGTGTGCCGTCTTGCAGTTGCTTGTGTATGATCTTTCGCTCGGCTTTTTTAGTTGAGCCCGTAAGCAAACGGATGGGAATCTCCATCCTGTCTGCATATTTCTTGAGGTTATTATAGTGTTGCTGCGCCAGGATTTCTGTCGGAGCCATCAAGGCAGCTTGCGACTGACTCCCGATAACGAGCAGCATACAGATAAATGCGACAATGGTTTTCCCGCTTCCCACATCTCCCTGGAGCAACCGGTTCATTTGATGCCCGGATTTCATGTCCTGGTAGATCTCCCGAATCACTTTCTTCTGGGCCCCCGTGAGTTGAAAAGGAAGATGCTCATTGTAAAACCTCGTCAAAAGGGAAGTGTCCTGAAATACCTGACCCTTGTACTTCTCCATGCGCACGACTTTCATTTTCAGAAGGCGCAACTGGAGAAAAAAGAGTTCTTCAAACTTGGTACGACGCTGAGCAGCGGCCAGCTGTTCAAGATTTTCAGGGAAATGCAGACGCTGAATGGCCTCTCTCCTTCCTATAAAACTGTGCTTGCGCAGAAGCGACTCGGGAAGGTTTTCCCTGATGTGCGGCAAGGCATTCTTCAGTACTTCCTGCTCGATGCGGGAAATCAATCTGCTGTCGATATGCCGGCTTCGCAGCTTTTCGGTGAGGGGGTAAACAGGCTGCAGCATCCCCGTCTTTTGTCCCCACTCCGAGACAGTCTCCATCTCCGGATGCGCGATGGAAATTGTTCTGCCATATCGGGCAGGTTTGCCAAAGACAACGTATTCGACCCCCGGCCCGATTTTCTGTGCAATCCACCGGATACCCTGGAACCATACCAATTCCATTGAACCCGTTTCATCCTTCAGTTGTGCTACCAGCCTTTTTTTGAATCCATGCCCTGCCAAATCCATTCGCATTACCGTTCCCTTGATCTGGACCACCGGCATGTCCTCTGTAACCTCTCTGATTTTATAGAAACGGGTGCGGTCCTCGTAGCGAAAAGGAAAGTGCTGGAGTAAGTCGCCAAAAGTGGAGATCCCCAGCTCCTTCTGTAGGAGTGCCGCCCTTTGTGGGCCGACTCCTTTCAAGAATTCGATGGACGTATCAAAGAAGGAAGCCAATGGAATGCAGCCTTTGGTAAAGTCTGATTAGTTGAGGCAAATTACTACATCAGCCCCATTTCAGCACCTGCAGTCCGGCACCTGCATGGCTATCTCCAATTCATCGTGTTGATCAGATGCATTGCGTCTTTCTTCACGTAATCAATGGCAGGCGCCAGGGAATCGTTTTGCACTTTCACATTGAAATAGACAGCGCCACGTAGGAAATTCCGTACTGAATCAGTTATGGTAAATTGAAACTGGCTCGGCACTTCACCTTCCAGTTCTGCGATAACGGCTGTTTTCCCGGACGGTGTTTTCACCAGGGTCTCTTCTATAGCATAAGCTTTGATCTGATGCTTTGACGTGAGCACATAGGCATCCTCAAGATACTCCTTCAGCAACTTGTCGCTTCCATTGATCTTCTTGTAAGTGATATGAATAGTTGCCTTAAGTTCAGGATAGTAAATCTCCACCCAATGCCTCTCACGGATCCAGGAAGTGTCCTTTTGAAAGCGCGCGTGCTGGGAATATTCAAACCGGTATGGCAGCGTGTCGGGTGAAAGCTGGTATTCAGCCTCAGGCAGGATCAGCCGGTTGTACCCTTTGGGCTTGGGTGCATACTCACGGTTGCAAGCTGTGAGCAGTGCTGCAAATAGCATTGCCAGGCAACTGCACTGAAGTATGAACTTGCTATTCCTCACTTGACTGGGAATCCTGGTCCTGAATGCTTACCCGAATTCTTTTGATTCTCTTCTGATCGACAGCCACGATGGTGAAGACAAAACGTTCGTATGCGATCTTGTCGCCGGCGTTGGGCATCGAGCGATTCAATTCAAGCATCAAGCCGCCAAGCGACTCACTCTCCCCTTTTATCTCATCGAAGACTGACGTATCAATATCGAGTGCCTTGCAGAAGTCGTGGAGCGTAATTCTGCCTTCAAAAACAAAAGTGCGATCGTCAATCTTCTGATAGGGAAGCGCCACTTCATCAAACTCGTCGTTGATTTCGCCGATAATCTCCTCGATGAGATCCTCCAGGGTAATCAAGCCGCTTGTTCCGCCGTATTCATCAGAGACAATGGCCATATGCACATGTCTGCTCTGGAAATCCTTAAGTAAAGAATCCAGCCTTTTGGTTTCAGGAATGAAGAACCCTGGCCGAAGTAATTTTTGCCATTGGAATGTCTCTGCTTCCCCCAGGTAGGGCAATAAGTCTTTCGTGTACAGAATCCCTTCTACATGGTCAAGGGTTCCGCGGTAGACCGGGATTCTGGAAAAACCCGACTTGCTTACCGCATCCAGCAGTTCCCGGAAGTTCAACTCCACATCAACAGCAGAAATCTCCTGGCGTGATTTCATGATCTGCTTCACCGTTAACGTCCCGAAATTCACGATGCCGCGCAAAATCTCCTTTTCATCCTCAGTGGTTCCCTCACTTCCCGTTGTCAGCTCGAGGGCCTGATTAAGTTCTTCCACTGTACTGCTGTAACCACGCTTTTCAATACGGCGCTCCACGACGTTGCTCATTCCCATGAGTATAAAAGAGATCGGCCTGCAAATACGCTCCAGGAACTGCCAGAGGACTGCCACCCGGTGAGCAACCGCAATGTTTCGCTGTGTGGCGTACACCTTTGGTATGATCTCGCCGAACAAGGTGATGGCAAAGGTTGTGGCAAATGTGACAATCCCGACAATTGTTTCTGCCGGTCGTCGCGTCTGGGCCATATCCCACATCAAAAAAGTTGAAATCGTTACCACGCCCACATTCACAAAGTTGTTCATGATGAGGATGGTTGCCAGAAGAAGGCGAGGCTTCTTCAAAAGTTCGCAGATGCTCTTGTCCTTGGGATCATCTGACGCCTGACACCGGTCCAGGTCGTCGGCCTTCAATGAAAAAAAAGCAACCTCAGATGCGGATATGATCCCGGACATCATCAGCATGACAACAATCACAATGAAACTGATGACATAGAAAGGTTCCAGGTGCAGGGCACCAATGCTATCCAACAACTTACTGGGAGGCTGGTCCAATGTTTCTTGCCTTTAATTCTGGAGAGAGACGAATTAACCTAGAATGGCAGGTCGTCTGTGCCTCCATCCCCACGAGGAGCGCCGCCTTCGTCGGCTGCATTGTATTGAGGAGGCGCCGATGGGCGGTATTCTGCATTACCTCCGGTCCCCTCTCTGCGGGTGCTGAGCATCGTCATGTTGTCACCTACAATTTCTGTTGTGTAGCGGGTAACACCTTCCTTCTCCCATGAACGTGTGCGCAGTTTGCCTTCTACATAAATCATATCACCCTTATGAAGATATTTTGCGGCCACGTCTGCCAATCCTCTCCACAATACCACATTGTGCCACTCTGTAACCTCCTTCCGGTCGCCGGTTGTTTTGTCCTTGTACGTTTCAGAAGTAGCAAGGGTGAAATTGGCAACCGTTGCACCATTTTCAAGATTACGGACTTCAGGATCTTTACCGAGACGACCTACCAGAATGACTTTGTTTACGCCGGACATATTTCTGCTGATTTATTACTTTTTCGGGCATTTCACCCCGGTCCGGGGTGAAGGAAGGTACAAAAATACCAAATCCGGGGGACTCCTATGAAAGGCTCCGCTTGTCGAGATAGCGCACAATCAGCGCTGGTTTGGGAAGTTTATCAAGCTGACGAAAGTTTACGACCCGGGCACCTTTTATTCTGCTGCCGATCTCTTTGAGAGATCCCGAAACTGTGACCTCGACAAACCGGACATGAAGCATTTGATGCGTAAGCGCATGCTTGTATTCTTCAGAAACGAGAGCCTTCAAGTGATTGATTTTTCTGAGTTTGAAATGTGATGCCAGACGATCCGCGATTTCATTCTTCTTCAGCTTTACTTTAGACTCGATCGAAGGGAAGTCAACCAGTCCTTTCCAGATATCATCGTTCTGTCGCTTCTGTACAATCAGTTTATCTTGATCGCGGAGCAGGAGATAATAAATAAACCGGTTCCTGACTTTTGGCTTTCTTGATTTTATCGGGAGTTGCTCTACCATCTTTTGCGCAAATGCAACGCATCCGGTTTGCAACGGACACCCACTACAGTCAGGCGCTTTGGGGGTGCACTGAAGGGCCCCGAATTCCATGATGGCCTGATTGTAAGTGCCAGGGTCAGTATTGGCGATGACAGTATTGGCCAACTCCTGAAAAGATTTTCGTCCTGAGGGCAGGGCGATGTCTTCTGTTCTGCCAAAAGTCCGAGCCAGTACCCGATAGACATTCCCGTCAACAACTGCAACGTGCTCATTGAAGGCAATCGAGGCGATTGCGGCGGCGGTATAGTCACCGATGCCACTCAGCCTCTTCAATTCCACTGCGCTCTGTGGAAATTTTCCTTTGTAATCTCTGACAATACTTTGGGCACACTTCAACATGTTTCGTGCACGAGAGTAGTATCCGAGTCCCTGCCAAAGTCTGAGAATATCCTGCTCCTTTGCAGCTGCAAGTTTGAAGATCGTAGGGTACTTTTTAACTACTTCTTTATAATAAGGTTCAGCCTGGGACACCCGTGTTTGCTGGAGCATGATTTCAGAGAGCCAGATTTTATAAGGGTCGGTCGTCCTCCTCCAGGGAAGGTCCCGCTTGTTTGATTGATACCACCGGACAACGTTTTTAGAGAAAAAGGCAGGGTTCATTTCATTGATAATCAGAATTTTTCAATATTGTTTTTAAATGTGAGCGGGCAAATTAATTTTGCCGTCCCCTTAAGTAAACCACCACAACGTGACCAAAGCAGACGTAATCAATCAAATTGCAGAAAAGACCGGTATCGACAAGGCAGATGTAACAGCCTCGGTAGAAGCATTCTTTTCCATCGTTAAGAATTCCATGTCCGGCGGCCATAACATTTATGTCCGTGGATTTGGCAGTTTCATTAACAAGAAGCGCAAGAGAAAGATTGCCCGCAACATTTCCCGCAATACGGCCATCGTTATTGATGAGCATTACATTCCCAGTTTCAAACCGGCTAAGGTCTTTATCAACAAGATCAAGAACAGCGACAAGGTTAAGCAGCTGGCTGAGAAATAATACAGCACTGTCTGCTGTCGAAAGCAAAGAATGTCCCGATCCAGGATTGTGTTGGTTGTAGTTTCAGTGATGGCCATGGCGGTCCTGTATTGGTTGCCAAAGGCTGTCGTTGAGAATGACAGTCAACTGAAAGAATCGGCCCCTGTGCCCGCCGCTGGGGCGCATGGTACTGTACCAGACTCTTTGCGTTCAAGCATTAACCAGTTGAGAACCCGTTACTTAACGGCATCATCTGAAGAAAAAAATGCTATCTTTGCCGACTCTTTGGCAGCAGCGTATGCATGCGCAAGCATGTTTGACAGTGCTGCCTGGTATGCGGAGAAAGCCGCGATGTTCTTTGGAACCCCTGAGAGTGCAATGAGAGCCGGCAATGCCTATTACGATGCGTTCACCTTTTCGGTAGACAAGTCAAAGCAAGGCCAGATGGCAGCCAAGACCCAGGAATGGCTTGGAAAAGTACTGGCTCAGCATCCCGATGACCTGGATACAAAGACCCGGATAGCCATGACATTCGTGACTTCGTCGGCACCCATGAAAGGAATTCAGATGTTGAGGGATGTACTCGCCGTTAACCCTGAACATCAGCAGGCGCTTTTCAGCATGGGCATGTTGTCGGTGCAATCCGGGCAGAATGAAAAGGCAGTGGAGTGGCTTGAGAAACTGGCCAAAGTAAACCCGCAGCACGTTCAGGGACAGCTGTTGCTGGGGGTGGCCTTCCTCAACCTCGGACAGAAGGACAAGGCTAAACTGCAGTTTCAGAAAGTAAAAGAAATGGATAAGGATCCTGCCGTTCAGGCAACGGTGGATTCATATCTCGAGGAACTAAAATAAATTTTTAACCGCTCTGGCCGCTGTTGCGGAAGAGCAACAAACATTACTGTTTATGCCCAGTGGTAAGAAAAGAAAGAAACACAAGATGGCTACACACAAGCGCAAGAAGCGCCTGAGGAAGAATCGCCACAAGAAGAAGTAATCGACATCCTGATACCAACCCGTGAGTAACGAACTAATCATTAGCGCTACTCCGGAAGGATGTCGCATCGCCCTGCTTCGCGACAAATCGCTGGTAGAATTTCATGAAGACAACGGCAGCAGCAAATTCAGTGTTGGCGACATTTACCTGGGCAACGTAAAGAAGGTTGTTCAGGGCCTGAATGCGGCCTTCATTGATATCGGATATGAGAAGGATGCTTTCCTTCACTATCTCGATCTCGGACCGCAGTTTGCTTCCCTGCAGAAATTCAGCCGGCTCATTCGCGCAAAGAAGATCACAGGCGGCCGACTTGACAAATTCCATGCTGAAAAGGACATTGACAAGCATGGAAAAATAGGCCAGCAGCTATCCAAAAACCAGCCTGTACTTGTTCAGGTGGTCAAGGAACCGATCTCAACCAAGGGCCCAAGACTTTCTTCGGAGTTATCCATACCAGGCCGCTACCTGGTACTCGTACCTTTTTCGCATTCTGTCAACGTCTCGAAAAGGATCAGCAGCAGCGACGAGCGAAAACGCCTGCAGCGTCTTATTCAGTCCATCAAACCCGAGGGATTCGGTGTGATCGTCCGCACAGTTGCGGAGGGCAAGGAGGTGGCTGAACTGGATAAGGACCTTCGCACCCTTGTCAAGAACTGGGAAGACGGCATGGAACGTCTCGTTACCGCCAATCCAAGAGACAAGATCTTGGGCGAGCTGAGCAAAACGTCTTCCATTTTACGTGATGTTTTGAACGAGTCGTTTGACAACGTACACGTGGATGACAAGAAGATCTTTGAAGAGGTCCGGTCCTACATACACCAGATCGCGCCTGAGAAAGACAAAATTGTCAAACTCTATACCGGCAAGGCTAAGATCTTCGAGCATTATGGAATTGAGAAGCAGATAAAGTCTGCATTCGGTCAGACCGTCAGCCTGAAAGGCGGAGGGTATCTCATCATTGAACACACTGAGGCGCTCCATGTAATCGATGTCAACAGCGGCAATAAGTCAAACCGGGAAGAAAACCAGGAAACGACAGCCCTGTCGGTCAACATGGAGGCAGCGCGGGAAGTGGCGCGTCAGCTGAGGCTTCGCGACATGGGCGGCATTATCGTTGTGGACTTCATCGATATGCGCAACCAGGACAACAAGCGGATCATCTATAAGACGATAATCGATGAAATGGAGCAGGACCGCGCCAAGCACACGGTACTGCCGTTGTCGAAATTCGGGCTGATGCAGATCACGCGCGAGCGTGTGCGGCCGCAGATGAACATCGCCACCAAGGAGGTCTGCCCTACCTGTAATGGCTCCGGCAGCATCAATGCAAGCATCCTGGTGACCGACCAGATAGAAGAACACATTCAGCACCTGTTTGAAAAACAGAACGAACCTAATCTTGTCCTGGCACTCCATCCATTTCTTTACGCATACTATACCAAGGGCTTTATTTCGAAGCGCGTCAAAATGTTCTTCAAGTATAAGCGCTGGATAGAACTGGTGAAGGACAGCTCCCTGGGGATTACCGAATTCCACTTCCTCAACAAGGATGGTGAGGAAATCGATCTAGAGAAAAAGAACAAACCGGCAGAAGCCGTGGTCGAAGCCCTGGCGCCTTGACCCGGCAAAGCCGTTCCTTCAGAACTGACAGCTTGACACGCTGATGCCTTTTGGAACAGCCCTTGTTGGGCTGAACCCTGTCCGTTGCGCAAGGCTGTGGACCACTAAAACCTGACAATTATGGCAGAAACCATTGAAAAAGGATCCATCTCGATCAATACCGAGAATATTTTCCCCATCATCAAGAAGTTCCTCTATTCTGATCACGAAATCTTTCTCAGAGAACTGGTAAGCAACGCGGTTGACGCGACCCAGAAACTCAGGAAGCTTTCCAGCCTGGGTGAGTTCACAGGCGAACTTGGCGAACTGCGCATCGAGGTCAGCTTCGACAAGAAGAAGAAAACCATCACCGTCAGTGACCGCGGTATCGGCATGACAGGCGAAGAAATCAAGAAATACATCAACCAGATCGCCTTCTCGGGAGCCACAGAATTTATAGAGAAGTTCAAGGACAAGGCCGATGCCAAAGACATTATTGGAAAGTTCGGACTGGGATTCTATTCGGCATTCATGGTTTCCGATCATGTGGAACTGGTATCCCGCTCATACAAAGCCTCTGAAAAGGAAGCAGCCCGGTGGTCGTGCGACGGTTCAACTGAATTTGAACTGGAAGCCACTGCCAAAACTGATCGCGGTACCGATGTGATCCTTCATGTCAACAAGGACTCGGAAGAGTTTCTTGATGAATGGAGACTGAAGGGCATCCTGGAGAAGTACTGCAAATTTCTCCCGGTCGAAATCAAATTCGGAACCAAGGAGGACCGGGAAGAAGACGGCGTAGACAAGGATGGTAAGCCGCAGTATAAGACTGTAACGAAAGACAGGATCATCAACAACACACAGCCGTTGTGGACCAAGGCGCCTGCCGAACTTAAAGATGAGGACTACCTGAAGTTTTACAAGGAACTTTATCCCTTTGCGGAAGATCCCCTCTTCTGGATTCATCTGAATGTAGACTATCCGTTTAATCTTACGGGTGTCCTCTACTTCCCTAAAGTCAAAAATGACTTCGAGTTGAATAAGAACAAGATTCAACTCTACAGCCGGCAGGTGTTTATTACCGATGAGGTAAAAGATGTGGTCCCGGATTTCCTGATGCTGCTGCATGGTGTGCTCGACTCACCGGACATTCCGCTCAATGTGTCGCGCAGTTATCTTCAAAGCGATTCCAACGTGAAGAAGATCAGTCAGCACATCACCAAGAAAGTGGCGGACAAGCTGGCCGAGATGTTCAAAAAGGATCGTGCCGACTTTGAAAAGAAATGGGATGACATCAGCATTTTCGTCAAGTATGGAATGATCAGCGATGAAAAATTCTACGACAAGGCGAAGGAATTTGCCCTGGTGAAGAACACATTGAAGAAGTACTACACGCTGGACGAATACAAGGAGTATACAAAGGACCTGCAAACCGACAAGGAGAAACAGCAGATTTTCCTTTATGCTACCGACACTGGCAAGCAACACGCTTTTATTGAGACTGCCAACCAGAAAGCTTATGATGTAATAATCATGGATGGTGTTCTTGACAGCCATTTCATCAACACGCTGGAACAGAAACTGGATAAAGTGCAGTTCCGCCGTGTAGACAGCGATACGATCGACAAACTCATCGTAAAGGATGAGAAAGTGGAAAGTGTACTCAGTGCAGCTGATCAGGAGAAACTGAAGGCCATTTTTGAAAAGGCCATCAACAATTCAAACATGACGCTAAGCATCGATTCGCTGGCACCGGATCATCTTCCCGTAACCATTACCATGAGCGAATGGTCGCGCCGGATGAAGGATATGGCAAAGACCGGTGGTGGCGGCATGTATGGGTTCATGGGCAGCATGCCGGATCAGTATGCGGTGTCTGTAAACGGCAATCATAAAATCGCCCAGAGGGTTTTGCAGTCCCCTGACGAGGAGCAGCAGGTGAAGCTGGCCAAGCAGACTTATGACCTGGCACTCCTTTCACAGGGAATGCTGACCGGCGCTGATTTGACCAATTTCATCAAGCGAAGCGTTGATCTGGTTTCCTGACGCCCGGGGAAAATAAACTTTCCTTAATTTCGTTGGGTTACAGGCGTATGATGCGGTACATCCTCATTCTTATATTCCTGCCCCTGCTTCTCAAGGCCCAGACCCCTGAGAAAAAAGAGGCATTTGGAACGGAGGGCACTTTTACCTTTGAAACTGACAAACCGTATAAGCTTCTTGAGCTGGATGAGAAGACCTCCGAGCCGATCGTAACCAAGAAGAAGAAGCCAAAGAAAAAGACTTTTTACGGTATCAAGACCCGAAAAGGTTACACCCGGAAGGGGGCCAGCAATCGCGTTACCATTGAACTTTTCTACACACTGAAGAAGCCTGAGACCCCAACCATATTTGTCCGGGATATCTATTGGTATGACTACGTAAGGCGTGAAATAAGAGTGACTTCAACATTTGATCCCAAGCGAGGCGTGTTGCTGCATGGTCCCTACAAAAAAATGCAGGATGCCAAAGTCCTGGAAGAAGGAATCTTTTACAAGGGTACAAAGCACGGCCGGTGGATGAAATACAACCGCGATGACATCCTCGATGACAAAGACAAATATTACAAGGGCTGGCCGAAAGAATCGCTCGTCACCTATTACGACCCGGTCACCCACAGCAAAGTGAAAGAGATGATCCCGATTGAAATTGATGAACGGGAAGGCTTCTACTTCCTTTTCCATGACAATGGAACCATAGCCGTTACGGGAGAATATCACTGGGGCCAAAAAGTCGGCGATTGGGTTGAGAACTATCCCAATGGGAAGAGAAAGAAAATTGTTGCTTATCCAAGGGAGCCCTATGAAAAGGAGATCAAGCCCTTTGTAAGGAAAGAATGGGATGAGAAAGGAAGGGAAATCTACTCCTCACGAAAAGGTACCTGAGCCTTAATAGAAAGCATCTTCAATGTGATGAATTTCCGGTTGTCCGGATGACATGTCCACAGCCACAATATCATACCTGACATTCCCCCGCCAGTCAATTTCGTACATATAATCCAGGGCTCCTTCAAATATTTTCTGCTCCTGTTTATAAGTGACAAAATCCTCCGGATAACCGTACGCCGTTGAAGTCCGGGTTTTTACCTCCACAAAGACAAGCCAGTTTCCCATCCTGACGATCAGATCGATTTCAGATCTTCCCGATCTGTAATTGTGTGCTACAATCTCGTAGCCCTTTTCCTGCAGGAAATCGGCTGCAAGCCTCTCCCCTTCCCTGCCTCTTTTGATTTTATCGGTCATGGCATACCTTTGAAATCAAGAATTTAGGAATCCTCATGAAGAAATTAATCGAGGGATTCACACAACAACTGGCCGAAGCACTGCGCATCGGACAGGCTGTTGATATGGGTCGTCAGGGATCAGACATCAGGAATGTACTGATTACCGGCATGGGGGGAAGCGGGATCGGGGCAAACCTTGTGGACTCACTGACATTCGGCAGAATCCCGATTCCTGTCACAGTTTGCAAGGGCTACAACATTCCGCAGTTTGTGAGCCCTCACACGCTTTTCATAGCCTGTTCATACAGTGGCAACACGGAAGAAACGCTGGCAGCAGTTCAAAAAGCGATGCTGAAAAGGGCCAGCATCGTCTGCATCACTTCAGGTGGAAAGCTGCTGGAAATTGCCAAGGAGTACAACTTCTACTATGTCCGCATTCCCGAGGGTTACACAAGTCCCCGGGCCATGATAGGATACATGATCGTCTCTCTGTTGTTTACGCTCTACCACTGCAATCTGATCGGGGCCGCCTTCATTAAGGAGACCGAGAACGCAATTGAGTATCTTGACCGAGGAGAGAAGGCCATTCAGTCGCAGGCGGAATTGATCGCAAAGAAACTGAAGGGCAGACTGCCCGTTATTTACAGCGATGGCAGGCTTGCGGCCATGTCAATGAGATTTCAGCAACAGTTGAATGAAAATGCAAAGCAGTTTGCGCATTTCAACACCTTTCCTGAGATGAACCACAATGAAATCGTGGGCTGGAAGTTCCCTGAAAATATCATACAGCAGGCGCAGGTTATTTACCTCTACTCTGATCACGATCACGAAAGAGTGGAGAAACGAATGGAGATTTGCCGCAACATTCTGGAAAAGCAATCCAATCCTGTTATCGACATTGTTGCTGAAGGCGCTTCCTTGCTGGAACAATACTATTACCTGATCCATCTTACGGACTGGATTTCATGGTTCCTTGCCAGGGAGAACCAGATAGATCCGGATCAGATCGAGAACATCCACACTATCAAAGCCGAGCTGGCTCAATCCAGGTGAGAGTTCCAATTCAACGCGAAGTCAGCCTCATCGATCTTGGCCCGATCGAATATCAAGCCGCCTGGGATTTTCAAACCAGGTTGTTCAATGAGATTCTATCCATCAAGATGAGCAACCGGCAGGTTCCAAAGGAACAATTCAGTCCCACACCCAATTACCTGGTCGTTTGCGAGCATCCTCATGTTTATACGTTGGGGAAAAGCGGTTCGGAGGAGAATCTGCTGGTCAGCGGTGAGGAACTCAAGGCACTTGGTGCAACATTTGCCCGGATCAACCGGGGTGGAGATATTACCTACCATGGGCCGGGACAAATCGTAGTATATCCCATTTTTGATCTCGAGAACTTTTTCACCGATATCCACCGCTACATGCGGTCCCTTGAGGAAGCAATCATCAAGACCCTTGCTGAATTCGGGATTTCAGCCGGACGCATACCGGGATTGACAGGGGTCTGGCTCGACATTGAAGATCCAGTCAAAGCCAGAAAGATATGTGCACTGGGAGTAAAGACAAGTCGTTGGGTAACCATGCACGGGCTTGCCTTTAATGTCAACACGGACCTGTCCTTCTTTGAGCATATCGTGCCCTGTGGCATTCATGATAAAGGTGTTACCAGTCTGCAAAAGGAAAAAGGTTATGCCCTGAGCATCGATGACGTGAAACAATCCCTTATACGCAACCTTATTTCTGTCTTTGAGGCCAGACTTGCCAATAGTGAAGAGACCAAAGTTGCTCTTTGATGAAGAA
>JAFEAM010000034.1 GCA_018266395.1 Bacteroidota bacterium
TTTGTTTTTAACATAGAAGGGGTGCAATGATTATAGCAAATTGTATCAGTGCGGAGTTCGAACCCCGAAGGTGGTGACATTACTTGTGAAAGTGAGACCCTTGGGATTAACGTCACCATTCATCTTGTCACCTTTTATTTCAGTTCACGCTATTTCCAAAACGCAAATCCATACGACTCATACATGGCCTTTGGATCATACAGGTTGCCATCCTTGACAGTGAGAATCACCTTGCGGATGTCAGAAATATTGGCAACGGGATTGCCTTCGATCAGAACCAGATTGGCCTTCTTGCCCACTTCAACTGAACCAAAGTCCTTGTCCTTCCCTGCCACCTGTGCAGAGGTGAGCGTGGCCCGCTTCAGCACTTCTGCGTTGGGAATAGAAGCGCCGGAGTAGATCTCCAGTTCCCGTTGAAGCGTAAAGCCTGCCATTCCATCGGTGCCCGGCACATAGGTGACACCGGCTTTGTGGAGATTCAGGAGCATGGTCTTCATCACCGCGAAAGAACGGTTATAGTCGGCTTCGTGACCTTTCATGGTAGGAAGCCCTCCCTGGTACAAACCTCTTTTGAAATCGGCGGGGAACATATTCTGCACCTGATCATATCCGGGCGCTATCTTACCGGGAACGTGAGTGAACATGCTTTCAAATACCGCCATGGTTGGGTCGATCACAGTCTGCCTCGATTTCAGTTGAGCGATGAATTCCTTTGCCGCCGGGCCATCAGGGTTAATGTTCCTGGCGCGCTCGGCCACCTTGACAAAACGTCCCATGGAACGGGTGTCAATGCTGTCGCCCATGAAATTGAGCATGATCATGTTCATGTGAATAATCTGATCATAACCATCGTTCACAGCCCTTGAAGCGGACATCCCGGAAGGAATATGACCGCACACTTTCAGCCCGCGCTTGTGTGCCTCTTCTGCAAGCGGCTTCACCCAATCCACCGGGATGGAACTGTAAAGCTTGACCTGCTGATATCCACGATCAGCATAGAAATTCACAGCAGCTTTACCCTCGTCCAGCGTGGTAACGAGCTTGCCTGTAGGACCGGAGTAAGGCCCGGCGAAATCGATGAAACCCGACATGATGCTGATGTCAGGGCCGATCAACTCACCGGCATCCACTCGCTTCTTGATGTTTGGAAGGTCGAGACTGTTGCCCATGTCCTTCACATTGGTCACACCCGCAGCCAGATGATAAAGTCCGTCAGCGCGGTTGTAGTGAACGTGGTTATCCCACAATCCGGGCAGCAATACCTTTCCCTTGCCGTCAATCACCCTTGCTCCTGCCGGTGCTTTTACTTTCTTTGATTTCCCCACCTGGGTAATTCTGTCTTTATCAATGATCACGGTCTGGTCTGCCATCAGCTTGCCGGTAACAGAATTGAATACACTGACTCCGGTAATAGCCACAGGTACACCAGGCTTCTGCATTTGCTTCAGCGCCTGTACTTCGAAATAGTCTTCATCCACTTCATCCTGGAGCTTGCGGAGTTCAGGAACAAGAAATTCATATCCGAGTTTGATGGTCGACATCCATCCGCTGATGGTGGCAAAGAACTCATGCTTGGGTGTCACCCACACATAATCTGGCGGACCTCCTGAACCGGATACTGCGAACAATTCCAGCTCTTCTGGAAAACCATTCACTCTGGCAGTGTGGCTTTTCATATGTACAATCTTCAGTTTCCCTGCCGGCAACATATCCACCTCCAGGATGCGGTGATGCATCAGCAGCTTAAAGGCCCATTCGATTTCGCCGGGAGCGCCGTTCATGGCAGAGTAGATGACCGGACCTGAAACCGCCTTCTGTCCTTCCTCAATCTGATTCTTCCATGAGGCCGTCCCATTGGTTATCTGGAAGTTTTCTTCAACGGCTCCCTTGAAATAATCAACGCCGGTGGCCTTGCGTGCCAGCAGCTGATGGTTGTCCATGGTGAGGTCAATGCGAAGTTTGGGACCCCGGCCCCGGTCGTTGTATTCATAGTAATAGGACACCTTGCCGTCTCCGGAAGACCACATCAGTTGCTTGCCCGCGATCTTGTCGGGTGTGAGAATCGTGTACCGGGTTGTATCTACCGCGGCATAACCGGCAGAAATCAATAATGAAAAGATCAGGGAGAGGAACGACTTCATGGGGGTTGGGTTTGAAAACAGAATATTTGTTTCTTTAGGTGTTAGTAAAGGTAGCAGATTCAGGTATTTAAATCAGTTGGAAATATGGGAAAACTGGAGATGATCCTTCCATTGGGAAATCCGAAACTCTATGAAGTCTCTTCGCTTGTGAAAGAGGAAGAAGTACCCGGGCTCATGCCTGCGGTGAAAGACCTTCATGATATCCTTTTCGAATTCAGGGCGAAGTATAATGCCGGGCGTGCAATTGCGGCCCCGCAGATCGGCGTCATGAAGCGATTGATTTATATGAACATTGAAAGGCCGGTCGTGATCTTCAATCCGGTCCTTACTGAGATGAGTGCAGAGAAATTCGAACTGTGGGACGACTGCATGTGCTTCCCTAACCTGCTGGTGCGGCTGGAAAGGCATAAGTCGTTGCGTCTCACCTTCCGCGATGAAAATTGGAAAGAGCATTCCTGGCTGCTGAGTGACGCCCTCGCAGAACTCATCCAACATGAATACGATCACCTGGATGGCATCCTCGCCACCCAGCGCGCCATCGACAATAAGTCGTTTAAATGGCGGTAGGCAGAGAGAAGAATCCGCGATGACTCATCGCGATGGCCATGAGGATGATGATCAAGGCAATAAGATTGAAGATGAACATCCGCTTGTGACGGGCTGTATCGTCAGTCATTTTCTTGGATGTAATCCGCGCCAGGGTGATGAACGTGATGCTGATCAGCATCATCACAATGTGCTCCGTAGTCCAGTAACGCAGGTTGGCGTCTTTCATGGCGGCACCGCTGAATTGTACATGCGGACTTACAAAATAAAGTATCAACCCTACGAGCAGTTGGGTGTGCGTAAGGGAAAACAACAGCATACCGGCTATGCCATCCATCCGGCCATAGGGCTTCTTGCCCTGCCATCCCATGTACGCCATAGCGATAACCAGGATCAACAGCACCAGTACAAAATAGCGAAGGGTGGAATGGGTAAGCAGGAGATGATACATGACTTGTTTGGTTTGGGGGCGTAAAAATAGGAAGGAAAGGGTTGGGGTACAACCTGCATTGACGTTCCGCCCACAGCCAAGTCCTTGATCAATCTCCCGGGCCAATGTACCTTACTGGAAATTCCAAAGACATGAAAAAAGGATTGTGGATTTTGCTGCTGCTGTTTGTTTTCAACGCTCAGGCTCAGGACAATCAGGGCTACCGCCGCCCACCGGAAGAAATAGCCAAACTGGTGGAGGCTCCCCTCACACCGGCAGTGATATTCTCGCCGGATAAATCCGTCATGGTGCTGCTCGACAGGTCCGACTATCCGTCGATAGAAGAACTCTCCAGACCGGAGCTGCGCATCGCAGGTCTCCGGATCAATCCGGAAAACTTTGGTCCGAGTCGCGGCAATTATTTTATCGGACTGAAAACCCGGAACATGAAAGACGGCAAGGAGAGCACCATCAGCGGACTGCCATCGCCGCTTCAGGTCAGCAATTTCAGCTTCTCACCCGACAGCAAGAAGGCTGCTTTCCTTCAAACGTACACCGATCATATTGAATTGTGGGTGGTCGACTTCTCCAATAATACCGCCCGTGCGCTCAGCAAAAGAAAGATCAATGCAACGTTGTCCAATCCTGTTCAATGGATGAGCAATTCCAGCCAGTTGATCTTCCTGGCAGCTGCCACGGAAGGCAAGAACCTCCCCGTGAAGACCCGCGTGCCGGAAGGTCCTGTGGTGGAAGAGAACCTGGGAAAGAAGGCGCCATCCAGAACCTATCAGGATTTGCTGAAGAATCCTTACGATGAAGCGCAGTTCGACTACTACTGTACTTCACAGCTCGTGCTGGCCTCACTTGACGGCAGCGAAAAAACGCTGGGCACCCCGGCGGTGTTCAACTCTGTCAACTCCAGCCCGGATGGCACACTCATCCTCACACGTAATGTGCATCGCCCTTACTCCTACCTTGTGCCGGCCTTTCTTTTTCCACAGTCAGTGGCCGTGATCAACTCCGACGGCAATGTCGTGAAGAAGGTTGCTGAAATTCCATTGGGCGACAACATCCCGGTAGGGTTCAACGCCACCATCAAAGGTCCGCGCAATCATAACTGGCGCAACGATCAACCTGCAACTTTATATTGGGTGGAGGCGCAGGATGAAGGAGATCCCAAGGTAAAAGCAGAAGTAAGAGATAAAGTGTTTGCATGGACTGCTCCTTTCAGTGGACAACCTGCCGAGCTTGCAGCTCTTCCCCTCCGTTACGGCGGCATCAGCTGGGGCAATGAAAAGACGGCGTGGATATATGAATCATGGTGGTCAGACCGCAAGACTCGCACCTGCCAGTTTGATCCTTCCAATCCCGCCAAAAAGAAGATCTTGTCCGACCGCTCTTATGAAGATACCTACACCGATCCGGGGGATGTATTTATGACGCCAAACGCATGGGGGCGAATGGTGATGGCCATCTCGACCGACAATGCTGTCTATCTCACAGGTGAAGGCGCCTCTCCTGAAGGCGATCGTCCCTTCCTCGACAAGATGGACCTCGGCACAGGCAAGGTTACCCGGCTGTGGAGAAGCGAAGCACCTAATTACGAATATGTGGTCACCATCACCGATACAAAGAAAGGTTCCTTCATCACGTCACGCGAATCACAGAATGACCCGGCCAATTATTTCTCGCGTACCCTGAGTTCCAAGGTGCTGACACAGTTGACCCACTTTCCTCATCCCTATCCGCAGATCAAGGATGTGAAAAAGCAGGTACTGAAATACAAGCGTCCAGATGGTGTGGATCTCACTGCTGATCTCTACCTGCCTCCCGGGTACAAGAAAGAAGACGGTCCGTTACCTGCATTCTTCTGGGCCTATCCTGAAGAATTCAAATCAAAAAATAATGCAGGCCAGGTAAAAGGCTCACCATATACTTTTACGCGCATCAGTTGGGGCAGCCCGATCTATTGGGTTATGCGGGGCTATGCAGTGCTGGATAATGTCTCCATTCCAATTGTCGGCGAAGGTGACAAAGAACCGAATGACACTTACGTGGATCAGTTGGTGGCGAGTGCAAAAGCCGCGATCGACTACGCCGCTTCCCTGGGTGTAGTAGATCCCAACCGCATTGGCGTGGGCGGACACAGCTATGGTGCTTTCATGACCGCCAACCTGCTTGCGCACAGTGGACTCTTCAAGGCAGGAATCGCCAGAAGCGGCGCCTATAACCGAACCCTCACACCTTTCGGTTTCCAGTCGGAAGAGCGCACCTACTGGCAGGCACCGGAGATTTATTATCAGATGTCGCCTTTCTCCTATGCTGACAAGATCAAAACACCGATCCTGCTGATCCACGGCGAGGCCGATAACAACTCTGGCACCTTCCCCATCCAGACAGAACGTTTCTACAATGCCATAAAGGGCCACGGAGGAACTGCGCGCTATGTGCTGCTGCCCTATGAAAGCCATGGCTACCGGGCGAAGGAGTCCATTATGCACATGTTGTGGGAGATGGACAATATGCTCGAGACCTATGTGAAAGGAAACGGAACCATGAAAGGGAAAATCGAATCTCGCTAGGCAGCAATATGCTGTTTTTAGGTAACTTCACTTCAGAACACCCTTCATGAAAAAAATTCTGTTTGTCCTTTTCTTTGTTTCCGCCGTGGCACAGGCCCAGCCGGATACCGTGAAAGTCGGCGCTTACGTCATCAGCGTTCACGATATCAACTTTCGCGACAAAGAATATACCATCCGTTACTGGCTTTGGTTCCTGTACAAGAATCCCGATTTCAATTTCAGCACGCAGTTGGATATTCCCAACGCCAAGGAAATTGACGACCCAGATACAGTTGTGGATTCCGTGAACGGGATGAAGTGGGTACAGATGAAGATGAAGTGTGTGATGAAGGAGAGTTGGGTGGTACACGACTTTCCATTTGACAAACAACACCTGCGCCTGCGGGTGGAGAATACCGTGTTCGACAAGAACAAACTCATCTTCGCCGCAGACAAAAGACATTCCACCTTTAACCAGGCAGAGGGTCTCGATGGCTGGAAGCTCACCAACTTCCAGGTTACTTCCGACACCACGCGTTACGGCACCGGCTTCGGCGATCCGCGCCCCGGCCGTGACAGCCAGACTTTCTCCACCTTCAAGATCGACATGGACATCGAGCGTGAGGCCTGGGGATTGTTCCTCAAGATCTTCATCGGCATGTACATTGCCTTCCTGATTGCCTTGGTCAGCTTCGTCTCCCATCCCTGGGAGTTGGAGCCGAGATTCGGGTTACCCGTGGGTGGTCTGTTCGCCGCAGTCGGTAATAAATACATTATTGACTCACTTCTCCCTGAGTCGCCGGAGTTTAGTTTGGTGGACACGCTTCACAGCCTGACGTTCATGGGCATCCTTGCCGTGCTGGCGGTATCGGCGCTCTCCCTGAAGTATTATAACGATGAAAACAAGGCTGCTTGCCTGAAGGTGAACCGGATCGGTTCCCGTGCGGTAACCATCATCTATGTGGTGTTGAATATCTATTACGTGGCACAGGCTGCCAACTGAGATGAAACGAATTGCTTTTATTCTCGTCCTACTGTTGGCTGCCTCCAGGGCCCTCCCTGCGAAGGAAGTACCTGACACCGTCATCACAGGGGCCTATGTCATCAGCATACACGACATCAACTTTCACGACAAGGAATATACAGTACGGTTCTGGCTGTGGTTCATCTACAGCAATCCCAAGTTCGACTTTAGCAAGCAATTGGACATCCCCAATGCGAAGTCGATAGACCAGCCCGAAATCATCACGGACAGCATTGATGGCAAGGCATGGGTATTAATGAAGATGAAGTGTGTGATGAAGGAGCGCTGGAACGTCGGTGATTTTCCTTTTGACTCCCAGCATCTTCATGTGCAGATTGAAAATACCCTCTTCGACAAAAGAGCGCTAGTCTTTGTGCCGGACCAGAACGGCAGCCGCATTGAAGACGAGATGGCCATCGATGGCTGGACCGTCCGCAACTTCAAAGTTTCTTCTAAACACAATGTTTACGAAACAGCTTTCGGCGATTATCGGGTTCCACAGCAATCCGACTTCGCAACATTCAACATCGACCTGGACATTGACCGCAATGCCTGGGGCCTGTTCATGAAGATCTTTATCGGCATGTACATCGCTTTCCTGATTGCCATCGTCAGCTTCACGCCACATCCATGGGAACTTGAGCCACGGTTCGGGCTGCCTGTCGGCGGACTCTTTGCTGCTGTTGGTAATAAATACATCATCGACTCTCTGCTGCCCGAGTCATCCCAGTTCACGCTGGTGGACACCCTTCATACCCTCACGTTTCTTTCGATCTTCGGAGCCCTGGTCGTCTCGGCTATCGCACTGAAATTGCACGATTGGGGGAGGAAGGAGCAATGCATCCGCGTGAGCAAACGCGGCGCTGCACTGGTGATCGTGGCTTATGTAATTGCGAATATATTCTTCATCTGGCAGGCGTTGCTTTGAAGTGGGGGCGCTTCGCGCAAGAATATTGGGGCGCGCTAAGGCGCAAAGCGCGCAATAAAGATGTGAATAATGATTCGTTAGTGATCAGAAAGGTTTCCAGCGGAGCATTTTGGGTGACGTTACAATTGATCTGTTGATTGTCGAGATAAGACACAGACCTCTATCCCAGTCGAAAACTTATAGGCCGGTGTCCTAACTGACCGTCCCTATTTCCTCATACTTTGCGGACTCCGCGAGCTTTGCGCGAAATAATTCTTGCGGGCTTGCTTCAACATTCAAAATTGGACATACAAAATTCAACATTCATTACTACCTTCCTCCTTCCGTTTACCCCTTCACATTATCCCTTTTACTAATGAAACGATTGATACTTCTCGTTATCGCGGGCCTGGTGGCTCCCGGCCTGCAGGCGCAAATCAATGCGAAACTGATACGCTATATGGATGTCTCCGATTCCGAAATCACTTTCGTCTACGGCGGTGATGTGTGGATCATGCCCAAGACCGGCGGGCAAGCGGTGCAAATCACGCACTCACCCGGTGAAGAGTCATGGCCGAAGTTCTCACCCGATGGTACGGAGATCGCGTTCACCGCGAACTACAATGGCAACCCGGATGTGTATGTGATGCCATCCAAAGGCGGTGTGCCGGTGCGGGTGACATACGCATCATTCACAGACAGGCTGGTGGACTGGCATCCGGATGGGAAGCGATTACTGTTCGCGTCACCACGCGAGTCAAGCACGGGCCGTACCAGCAACCTCTACCTGGTGGATAAGAAAGGCGGACTGCCCGTCAAACTTCCCATGCCTTACGGGGAACTGGCGAGCTTCTCCCCTGATGGAAACAAGATCGCCTACATCACAAAGATCACAGAGAACTATCCCTTCAAACGCTACCGCGGCGGACTCACATCGGACATTATTGTGTTCGACCTCGCCACCAACAAGGCAGAAAATATCACCAGCAACATGGCCAACGACGGCAAGCCTGCCTGGGCAGGAAACCAGATCTACTTCCTCTCCGATCAGGATGCAGACATGCGCCTTAACGTTTGGGCATATGACACACAGGCAAAGACCAGCAAGAAGGTAACTCAATTCAAAGACTTCGATATTACTTACATGTCGGCCGGGCCCAGGGACCTGGTCTTTGAAAACGGCGGCACGCTCTACCGAATGGACCTCTCTTCCAGCCAATACCAGGAGGTAAAGGTGGATGTGGTAAGTGACTTGTCTACGGAAATTCCCCGTGCAAAAAATGTGGAGAAGAATATCGTCAATGCAACGGCATCACCAGGCGGTACGCGTCTGGTGATCGAAGCGCGTGGCGAACTGTTTAACGTGCCTGTTAAAGAGGGCTTTGTCACGGACATCACGAAGTCTAGTGGTGCCTTCGACCATGACCCCGCCTGGTCGCCCGATGGAAAATCTGTTGCCTACTGGAGCGACAAGTCGGGTGAGTATGAAGTGTACCTGCAGGATATGACCAAAAGCGACCCCGCCCGCAAGCTGACAAACCGCGGAGCGGGCTTCGGTTACCGCTTGTTTTGGTCACCGGACAACAAATGGCTGGCCTACTTCAATGAGAAGAATGACATCAACGTGCTGGACGTAACTTCTGGTGCCGGCAGAGTGATCGACAACTACTCCTGGGAAATCGGCCACGGAGGCCGAAACGGATATAACATGAGCTGGTCGCCCGACAGTAAATGGCTGGCATACGTGAAGGGCGAGGACAACGGCAACGAAGCCATCTTCCTCTACAGCGTAGCCGACAGCAAATCCAGCAGGGTGACGGGAAGTTTCTATAACAACCACAACCCGGTCTTCAGCAAAGATGGGAAGTACCTTTTCTTCCTCACGGACCGCGACTTCCATGCTGTGTATAGCAGCCTTGGCGACGGTACCTGGATCTATCCGAACAACGTACGCCTCGCGGCCATCAGCCTCACGGCAGATGCGGCAGACCTGATGAAACCAAAGAACGACGAGGTGAAAGACGAGAAGGCGGACAAGAAAGAGGGAGACAAAAAAACTGACGAGAAGAAGACCGACGATAAGAGCAAGAAAGGCAAGGAAGCAGAGCCCGAGAAGAAGCCGGAGGTGGCGGTGAAGATTGACTGGCCCGGCATCGAAAGCCGCACAGTTCTCCTCTCCCCTGACGCCGGTAACCTGGATAACATCATGGCATTCGAAGGCAAGGTGGTGTATCAGCGCTACCCGCTCGCGGGCGACTTCAAGGCAAAAGGTTCCGACCTGATGGTATACGACCTGGAGAAACGCGAGGAGAAGAAGATTATCGGAGGTGTGACGAAGGCACAGCAGACCGCCGACCACAAGTCACTGCTGGTGAAGAGCAACGACAAGTTTGGCGTCATCAAGGCTGAGGCTGACCAGAAGATCGAGACGCCGGTGCCCACGGTAGACCTGGTGATGAACCTGAACCCGAAGGAAGAATGGCGTGAGATCTTTAACGACACCTGGCGCCGCTACCGCGATTTCTTTTATGACAAAGACATGCAGAAGGTAGACTGGAATGCGCTGCGCACCCGCTATGGATCACTCATCGACTATGCCCGCAGCAGATGGGATGTGAGCAACCTACAGTCCAACCTCCAGGCGGAACTCAGCGCCGGCCACACCTACACTTTTGGCGGCGATGCCGAAGCGGTGACCCGCATTGAGACAGGCTTCCTCGGCATTGATTGGGAACTCAACAATAATATGTACCGCATCAAGCGCATCGTGCGTCCTGCCGACTACGAGACAGGCATGCGGTCGCCACTGGACCGGCCGGGTGTAAACGTGCAGCCAGGAGAATATATTCTTGCAGTGAATGGTATTGACATTGACCCAACCAAAGAAGCATATGCTGCCTTCGAAGGGCTTGGCGGCAAGACGGTGGTGCTGAGTGTCAGCAAGACTGGAACAAAGGCTGACGCAAGGAATGTTGTCGTTACCTGCCTTAAAACCGGTGAAGAACAAGATCTCCGCTATGCAGAGTGGATAGAGAACAACCGAAAGATGGTGGAGAAACTTTCTGGCGGAGCACTGGGATACATATACATGGCGAACACTGGCGGCCAGGGCCAGCAGGAGTTGGTGCGGATGTTCTATGGACAATTGGAGAAGAAGGGATTCATCATCGACGAGCGCTTCAATGGAGGCGGGCAGTTGTCGGACCGG
Source organism: Bacteroidota bacterium (assembly GCA_018266395.1). Classification (GTDB taxonomy): domain Bacteria; phylum Bacteroidota; class Bacteroidia; order Cytophagales; family Cyclobacteriaceae; genus ELB16-189. Next base: position 10,818 of record JAFEAM010000034.1, read on the forward strand.
TTCCTGGAGTTGTTGAATCGTCCTGTGGTGTATAACCTCTACTGGCGTCATGGCCGTTACACCGGTGCTCCCACCAAGGCCAACCCCGCACCGATGGGCATGGTGATCAACGGCTGGGCCGGCTCAGGCGGTGACGCATTGCCCTGGGCTTTCCGCGAACAGAACGGCGGTCCTATCATTGGCGAACGTACGCTGGGAATACTGGTCGGTCCCGCGACGGGTCACGAGCTCATCGACGGTGGTGGCATCACCATCCCGGAGGCGCGGTTGTATCACAATTCCGGCAAGTGGTTCGACGAAGGTGTGGGTACCAAGCCCGACATCGAGGTATGGGACGACCCCACGCTCATGGTGCAGGGCCGCGACCCTCAAATGGAGCGCGCCGTGGAAGAAGTGATGAAGCTGGTGAATACCAAGCCCTTCAAGCGCACGCCTCCTCCGGCGATGGAGGACAGGACAGCAGGGGGGATTAATGGTAAGAGGTGAGTGGTGGGTTGGTGAGTGGATGTTCATTCAGCGTATAGACTTCAATCACCAAATCGCCCAATCACCAAATCAATAAATGAGAGTTCACTTCACTCCGTCTTCAAGCTATTTGCCGGGTTGGTTAAGGCTGCTTTGAGGGATTGAAGGCTGACGGTGAGAAGGGTAATGAGCATGGTGCCGAGCGCAGTGTTGACGAAGATCCACCACGGTAAGTCAGTGCGGTATCCGAATTTCTGAAGCCACGCACCCATGAAGTAGAATGAAAGCGGGATCGTGATCACGAGGGCAATGAGTACCAGCAGGAGAAAGTCACGGGACAGCATCTGCCACACGCTTATCACCGACGCGCCCATTACTTTTCGAATGCCAATCTCCTTCCTGCGCCGCTCCGCCATGAAAGAGGATAAGCCGAAGATGCCGAGGCAACTGATGAAGATGGCCAGCGTCGCGAAGGAGCCTGACAGCCGGCCTGCCCGCTCCTCGTCACCGAACTTCCTCGCATATTCTTCGTCCACGAATTTGAAGTCAAAAGGCGTACTGGGACTGTATTTCCTGTAAATATTCTCCACCGTCGATAGGGTCTGGTGCAATTCCATTTCTGGGTTAAGACGAAGTAAAGCAACGTTGCCGCCATCCTTGTCGCACAGGCGATATAGGGAAGGACGCACCGGTTCATAGGGTGACTCCACTACAATGTCGCGGACGACGCCCACGACTTTGTAGTTCCGGCCGTTCCAGGTGATCACTTCTCCTATAGGATCCTTGAAGCCGATGAACTTTGCAGCCGTCTCGTTCAGGATGAAGGCTGCGGAGTCAGATGGAAAATATTTGGAGAAGTCGCGCCCTGCTACCAGTTGCCACCCCACCGTCTTGCCGTATTCATACGACACGTCGGTATTGGGGAATTCCACCGTAAGCGCCGGATCTTTTCCGCGCCAGTCAAAAAAGGAATTGCTGTTCCACACTTCTGTCGGCGGGCTGCCAGACTCCGACATTTCCACGATGGCATTGGAAGCTTTCAGCTCGTTGCGTACCACATCGAAATTGCTGTGAAGATCGCGCGTTAGCAGCATGTTAATAAGCCCCCCGCGGTCATAGCCCACAGGCCGGTTCCGTGCAAATTCAATTTGGCGATATACGACCAGCGTGCCGATGATCAATGAGGAAGAGACGGCGAACTGCAGCACGATCAGCACCTTTCGAGGTAGTGATGCCTGCGCCCCTCCCATGAAGGAGCCCTTCAATACCGTCGCCGGTTGAAACGACGATAGGAAGATGGCTGGATAGCTGCCGGCCAGCAAGCCTGTAAGGAGACTGAAGCCGATGCTGGCAAGCCAGAAGACCGGTGTAGTCCAGGGCAACTCCAGCTGCTTGTCAGCAACCAGGTTGAACGCTGGCATCAGCAACTGGACGATCAGCAGCGATAGGACAAGCGCAACCAACGCTAGCACTGTGGATTCGCTGAGGAACTGCGTTACGAGTTGCCCGCGTGCAGAGCCAATCGACTTACGGATGCCCACTTCCTTCGCCCGCTTCTCAGACCGCGCCGTACTGAGGTTCATGAAGTTGATGCAGGCGAGGGCCAGAACAAAAATGCCGATGATGCCGAAGAGCCAAACCAGTTCAATCCTTCCCCCTGCTGGCTTCCCATCTCTGAACTCTGAATTAAGATGCCAGCTGCTCATCGGATGGATGAAAACCTCCGGTCGTGCATTGATGTCCTGTGCGTTCTTCAATTTTTTGATCTTGATGTCTTTGATTTTCGAAGACACCGTGGCGAAATCCGCACCGTCGGCGAGCTGAACGAATGCCTGAGTGAAATTTCCACTCCATGGGTCTTCCATTTGTTTCAGGAAGGGGTTTCGGATGACAAACAAGTCCCATGGCAAAATGAAACTCATTTCTTTGAAACTCGAGTTGCGCGGGAAATCTTCATAAACGCCTGTGACCTTCACTTCCGTCCTGTCAACCTTGATCATCTGGTTCACAGGATCTGCATCGCCGAAGAAGACTTTGGCCACAGATGCACTGAGGAGTATAGAGTGTGGTTCTTTCAATCCGTTGCGGTCACCATAGATCATCTTCAATGACAACATCTCTGTCACACCGGGTTCAATGAAGTTGCCGCGCTTGTAGTATTTCTTGTCACCCACTGCAAGGTTGTGCGCTTCTGTCCAAGTGGACTGCAGCACCTGCTTGAAGTCACTGCCGAAGCTGTTGCGCAGCTCTTCTCCCATCAACCAGGGTGTGGAGCGGTCCGAAAGCAAAATGCCGTTGACTTTGTTGGTCGTCCAGACTTGACCAATAGTCCGGTAGTTTGTGAAGTTGTGATCATAGGTCACTTCGTCGAAAACCCACAGGGCGATGAACAGCGCCACCGTCATACCGGCAGTAAGGCCTGCAACGTTAATGAAGGCGTAACCCTTGTTGTGCAGCAGGTTACGAGCAGCGATTTTCAGATAGTTGCCGATCATAGCGGGATGGATGAGTGAATATGAATGGTGGGAATAAGATGATGATTGTTTTCGCCTTTTGATGGCATAGGAAAATATCAGCACCAGTACCTGGCGCCAGTACTTGCGTCTTGCGCGGGAGGCAGGCATCCGCTTGAGGTTGGCGAAGAACATCTCCTCCATGTCGCCAAGCAGGTCCTCGACGAATGCGCGGCCGCAGAACCATTCGAAGATTCGGTTGGCGAGTCTTGGAGGCCTGCTGGGTCGATTGCCCTTCATTTGTTGAGCGCCAGTTTTGTTTTCGATACTTTCCATAGCTCGTCACGGAGAGCTTTTGTCTCATGCAGGATGTTGACGCCGCTTCGTGTCAGTTCGAAGAAGCGCTTCCTTCTGCCTCCCCGCTCCTGGGTAGGGTCTCCCAGCCAGGATTTGATATAACCTTTCTCATCCAGGCGGGAGATTGTGGAGTGCAGGGCGCCGATGCTGATGTCGCGGCGGCATCTCTTTTCGATATCCTCCTTGATGGCCACGCCATAGGCCTCGTCGCCGAGGCCGGAGATCGTGAGCAGCACCAGTTCTTCAAATTCGCCGATATAACCGGTCATGGTTGAGTGTTTTGGTGTTTAACGGGGTTCGGGTTAATATGTTTCTATTTTTCAGAGGAAATGCCAACTGCTTTTCCCGGGCAGTGGGGTGCAGTTTGCCTTTCAAGGATTGCCGCAGTATCCTATCTTTAACTTTTTCACCCCTATGAATATGACCATTAAAGTGTCAACTCTCTTGCTTTGCCTCTCCTTGTTATTTCAAGCGCGCGCGCAGTCGGGTTATCAGTCAGAAATCAAACAATATGCCACCCAGCTCTATGCTTCGCTCGGCAAGTTTCAGAAACAAACAGGCCTGTTGAATTTTAATGACACTTCCCGTCTCAAATGGAACAACCTACCCGTGGGTCTGCGGGCGCGGGCAGGTATGAGCATCGGCAATATGAACAACGACCAGCGCAGGCTGGTGCACCGCATCCTTTCTGCTTCCCTCAGTTCGCAGGGCTACCTGAAGGCCACGGGCATCATGTACCTCGATGAGCTCATCAACGGGTTTTATGACAGTCTCTATGTGCAGAAAACAATTGACGAGAAAACGTACGCTTTCGTCAGGAATCTGAAGTGGTCTCCCAAGAACTATTATTTCGCGTTCTTCGGATCTCCGTCAGACGCCACCTGGGGCTATAAACTGGAAGGGCATCATCTCTCCGTCAACTTCACCTTTACGGGAGATAAGATTTCTGTCACACCCCTCTTTGTGGGCACCGATCCTGCCGAATACCTGGTGGCAGACTACGCAGGGTGGCGCGTATTGAACCAGGAGGAGGACCTCGGACTGCGTCTGATCAACTCCATGACAGAACCACAAAAAAAGAAAGCGATCAAAAGCGTGGAGGTACCACGCGACATTATTACCTCAGCGGAGAGTGGCAAGCGCCTCGTGGAAAACTGGGGCATCAAATCATCAGAACTGGACAAAGCACAACAGACTGTGCTTCAGTCCATGATCCGGGAGTATGTCTTCAACATGGAATTTGAAAAAGCCACTCTGGAATATGACAAGATTCAGAAGGCAGGCATGGACAATATCTATTTTGGATGGATTGGCGCGCTGGAAGAAAAGCAAGGGCATTACTACGTGATCAATGGCCCCACTTTCCTCATTGAGTTTGACAACTATGGCGGGCCTCGCAACAGCGCAAACCACATTCACTCTATCTGGCGCGAAAAGGGCAATGAGTACGGAGAAGATGTGCTGAAGAAACATTACCAGGCGGAGAAGCATTAGGGGAGTGAAGACGGGCTGCGTCCTTGACATCCGGGGCGATGTAGTGGCTCCTATAACCCATTAAACTCCAGCGGCGAGCATTGCGTTGTGGTCCAATGCCACAGCCGGGGAATTGCCTCAACCACCAAATCGCTATATGACAGAACCAATTAATTTTCGTTAATCAATGGAAATCCATGGACATCAAGGTAAGAGCAGCAACTAAGAAGGATGCTGCCGCATTGGCCGGACTGGTTCGGCAGCTAGCTGAATCAGAGGGCAAACCATCCCGTTTCACTCGAAAAGATTTCATCCGGGACGGGCTTGGACATGACCGGCGCTTCTCGGCATTCGTGGCCACAAAAGGAAATTTGCCGATCGGCTATGCAGCATTTCATGAAGGCTACGACCTGGAATCAGTGTCGAAAGGCTTATACCTAATCGATTTGTTTGTTCGAAAGGAATACAGGGGCCAGCAGGTGGGAACATCTTTAATGAAGGCATTGGCGGAGAAATGCAAATCCTCCGGCAGCCAATGGATAGCATGGAACGTTTCGAAGAACAATGCTGATGCGATTCGGTTCTATGAGTCCATGAAAGCGAAAAAGAATGACTCACTTCAATATTGGATGAGCGTGTAGTGTGATTGTAAGCCAAGCCACTGCGGGGTCACTCCTCAATCACCAGATCGCCACTCTCGCATGCACTGTGGGCCGTACACGGTTGGTTGTGGACTGTGCCATTACCCGTCCGACCCGGATCGACACCCTCAACCTCCAAATCACCAACTAAAAGCCTGCATTTCTCGGCGCTTCCGCAACTCAGCGGTTTGTACCCCTCACTGTTACCATTGAAAATGAAAACAGTATCTCCCTCCCTATTTCGTCCACCCTCTCCCTGTATTTGTCCGACTCCTTCGGTGTGCCATCAAAGTGCTTGGGATCGTCGTAGGTCAGTGCAATACGGAACGCCGCACCGGTAACGATCGGACAATTTTCATCAGCATGGGAGCATGTCATCACTGCAGCAAAGTCGCTGGACGGATTGAAGGGATCATCGTATTTCTTGGAATACGAAATGACCGGTGCAGCACGCTGTGAATACCGGACTTCATAAACCGGGTTGGCGCCGCCTTTGGTCTGGGTAACAAGGAAACCCGCTTCTTTCACCGCCTGTACAGCCCGCAAATCAAAAGCTGTCGCCTCGGTACCGCCGGAATAGCAGTGCACCCCCGGAATGTTGTAACGCGCCGCCGCAGCCTGCGCCCAAATCTGTGCCATGTGGCTCCGCCTGGAGTTGTGGGTGCAGATAAAATTCAGATTTACAGGAGCCCCTGCCTCTATCCTCGATTGAATAAACTGTGCAAGCTGTGCCAGCAACTTCCTCCTCTCAGCTGGAATCTGGCCAAACTCTTTGATGAGTTCATCCATTTTCTGCTGCAGTGGCGGAATAATGTCCAGGTGCACGATAGACATCTGATTTCTTTAAATCTCCAATGTTAGTTGCAACAACCCGGACCGCAGCACGCATCCGGCTTCTCGGCATATACTGTTATGCTGAAGATTCCCGTGCTGCCGCTCTTGAACTCCTCCATGGCGTCCTGCGTAAGGTGTTCTTTCAGAATTTCATCGGGAAGTGTGATTCGCTTTTCCTTCTGGATGCTGATGTTCTTGAATCCGGCCTGCTGAATGATGGATAAGTATTCATCTTTTTGAATCGCACCAGAAACACATCCCGCATACATCTCCGCGTTCTGTTTCAAACCTTCAGGAAGATTGCCTGACAGGACGATATCGGAGACACTGAAGTGTCCACCGGTTTTCAGGACACGGAACGTCTCCTGGAAGGCCTTGCGCTTGTCTGGGACAAGGTTCAGGACACAATTGCTGACCACCACATCGGCCACATTTCCTGCAAGCGGCATGTTCTCAATGTCTCCTTGCCGGAACTCCACGTTTGTATAGTTGAGCTGTTTAGCGTTCGCCCTCGCTTTGTCGATCATCTTTTCCGTAAAGTCGACACCGATCACTTTTCCCTTTTCCCCCACGATGCTGCGCGCTACAAATGCATCATTCCCCGCGCCGGATCCAAGATCCACCACCGTGTCCCCTTCTTTGATCAAGGCAAATTCTGTGGGCAGCCCGCATCCCAATCCCAGGTCTGCGTCTGCCACGTAGCCATTGAGCTTCGAGTAGTCGTCTGCCATTACCACATAGTCGACGGTGGAGCATCCGCACCCTGCACCGCAGCAGCTGGATTCATTTTGCTCTTTGGTCTGGTCTGCAATCTGGTTGTACTTCTCTTTCACCATTTGCTTCAGTTGCTCGGAAGTTTCGGTTGTTGTCATTTTCTTATAGTGTTAATCGTAATATTGCGATCGTTAAAGTCAAAAAAATAGTCAGCAGCACATCTTTTCCTGGAGGCTTTCGAACAGGTCTCCCAGGGATTTCCTGGCCCTGTTCCATGCCTTCTCATCGATGCAGTAGCACACAGAGGGCCCCTCTATGTCACCCTTAATCAGTCCCGCCTTCTTGAGTTCCTTCAGGTGTTGCGACACAGTAGATTGCGAGAGCGGGAGTTCCTCCACAATATCGCCGCACACGCAAGACCGGGTTTTGATCAGGAACTGAAGAATAGCGATCCGCGCCGGATGCCCCAGCGCCTTGGCAAGCGTCGCCAGCTCATTCTGCGTTTTAGTGAATTCCTCTGTCTTGGTGAGTCCCATATGTTATTAATCGTAAAATTACGATAAAGGTTGCAAAGTAGCAACTGGCTACTGGCTTCTGGGTACTGGCCTGTATTGATTGAAGAGGAGGAGACGGCAGGGTTCGGATTTCAGAATTCAGATATTTCAGATTCCAGATAATTCCAGATTTCACATTGGTTCTCACGTGGGTATTCATTCATGTCGAGAAACTTCCGTCTCAGGCCTTGGGATCCGGAATCTGAGATTTGAAATCTGAGACCTTTGAACTTCGAACAATTGAAAATTCCAGATTTCACAATGTTTCTCCCAATCGCAAAAAAATGATTGTACGTAGACCTCGCAGGCTCGGGAGTTCGCCAAGAGATGTCAACAACGCCTTACGAGAATCTTTGCGCCCTTCCGAGCTACGCGAGGTTAACTTCTTGTCATTAATCCTTAGATTTTGCGCCTTCCTGGCCGGCAGGCAAGTGCGTGAAACCAGCCTGAGTATTCATCGCGAGGAGCTCCGTCTCAGGAATTGGGATTCGGGAATCCGAAATTTGAATCTTTGAACTTGGAACCTTGAACCTTGAAGAATAACTAAGGCTAAACATTACTCTATAACCCACAATCCGCCATACTCCGTCAAGTGTAGACAAAGCCTGGATAAAAGCAAGAAGACAATACCCGTGTGACTAGAATGTGTAATTAAACTTGATACCGAGCAATGAACTCTTAAGATCATCCGTGAGGTACATTTCAGGGGAAATCATGACATTCCCAACGTATTTGGTGATGAAGAACTTCACAGTGTTTCCTTTGAAATAACTTCCGCGATTTTGAATAAGGTACCCTGCACCAAACCCGATCCACTGAGGATTTTCACCTTTATAATTAAGATTTTTGTTCCATGACACGTTGACAAATGAATTGATATTGGTCTTATAGCTTCCATCAGCACCCCTTTCGGTGAAGAACAAATTGTTGTAAGAAAAATTGATGCTTTGGTTATAGCGATTGTACCGTCCACCCAAGCGTAACAAGATATCGACGTTCAGTTCAGGATAGAACCGGTCAGCCAGGTACCCCAGGCCAGCGCTTGCTCTGCCCATGATAAAATCCGTGGCGATGCTTCGCTTCAGATCGGAGTACTGTACCCTCCCATCTTTCACAATGAACCGGCCTTTTAAACTTTTCCTTCCCAGGGGGTTTAGTTCTATGGATTGCTTTATTTCCGTCACAGGCATTTCGAAAGATAAATTGGAGACAGCGGTCAGACCATCAAATTCCTGCGCGTAGACCAATACCTTGTAGCCTTTTCCCTTCACGTTAATTCTCCATCCCGGAGGCAACAGCTCTGTAATTACCTGGTGATTCACTGTAACATTGGTTTCGATTTTATCCGGGCGTCGCACGACCATAGCGGTTTGTCCATCTTCCGCCACTCTGATTTCAACGTAACAGGGCGACTTTAAATCCGAAGTACTTTTTCGAATCACTTGCACCCATCCCCTGAGCGAGTCCGGGAACTGGCTGATGATGTCGAGATCTTTGTTCAATGCCGACATCTCGAATACGACAAGTGATTTTTGGTCCGGGAACTCCAGGCGGATGGAGTCCGGAAAAAGATTGAGTCGCCTTTGCGGAGAAACCGAATAGGTCACTCCTTTAACGGTCTTCGTCTGCCCCTGAATTGTGTGTGTCAGGAAGAGCATAACGAAGCTGGCAAAGAACAGTGATTTCATGGGAGTAGATTAGTTGATTCTTGCTGTGATAACATGAGCGTATTCAGCGTTTGTACCCTCGTCAGAGAATTCATTGTCGCGTGGAAGTTTGAACTTGATTTTCCTCGCCTTAGCAGTCCTGACCCCTGGATGTATCGTAGGAATAACCCCAATAATTGCATTTATGACAGGGTGTACGACCGTATCAGACTGCTCAATGGATGCTGTAACGTCCGCCAAAGGTGCAGTTGTAATTTCAACTCTTTCTTCAGGTACGGCGGCGACCATAGGGGTGTCTATGACGTTTAGAAAAACCTCTTCCTTGCTTCGCTTGGTGGTGAGGGGAAGAACAACAGTACTACTGCCAGGAATGCAATTATCTATTGCCTCTTCCTTGTTCAATTTACTCGTTCGTTTCTCCGACTGATGGACCGCTTCTTCCAAAGCAGCTAACTTGAGCTGGACTCTTGTCTGCTCCCATCGGTAAAAAAAGTAAACTGTTGCACAGCAGGTCAGTAAGATAAGTGTGGCAGCATAACGCAGTTTCATGGAAGGCCGGCGGTTTAATGTCGACTGAATGCGCAACCACACCTGGTCCTTCTGCCAATAAGATGGAGTCATTTCAGCCGTATTAATCTTCAGGCTGATTATTTTGTCAATATCACGTTCCATATTGAAACCCCTCACGGGTTAGCATTTTTTGTAGCAATGATTTGGCCTTATAAAGTTGAGACCGGGAAGTATTTTCTGTAATCTCGAGCATGGCTGCGATTTCCCTGTGATTGAATCCATCAATTACAAAGAGATTAAATACCGTTCGGTAGCCGGTAGGCAGTCTGGATACCATACCAAGAATGTCTTCTGCCTCCAGCGAAGTGAGAAGGGAGAGATCAGGCTCAGGAAAATTCAGGTCAATGTTCTCCGACATCATGAAGTTGTGCCTTTGACGAAGCAACATGAGCGATTCATTAACGACAATTTTTCGGATCCATCCCTCGAGACTTCCTTCACCTGAGTAGGAGAACTTACTGATTTGACGGAAGATTTTTGAAAAGGAAGTAATCATAACATCTTCGGCATCCGGTTGGCTCCTGACATATCGAAAGCTGAGCCTGTACATCCTGTCTGAATAGATCTCAAACAGTAGTTCCTGGGCCTTTTTGTCGCCCTTTTGACAGGATCTCACTAGGTCTGTTTCGATCAAAGCTTGTGTGCGCTATTGTATGTGTAAAATGCAGAAAGAGGACCAACCGTTGCCTGAGAGATGAAAAGTATGTCAAAATAGCTTAGAAATCTTCAGTAATGGGAGGCAGCTGGCTGGACTGACATCGCTTTTTGCTTCACGCGAAGGTGCAAAGGCGCAAGAAAATTGATTGATGTATTATAAGAACCTCGCAAGCTCGGGAGTTCGCTAAGAGATGTAAACAACCCTTTACGAGAATTTTTGCGCCCTTCCGAGCTATGCGAGGTTAACTTCTTATCATTAATACTTCGCGATTTTGCGCCTTTGCGTGAAACCTAGCCTGAGTATTCATAGCGAGGAGCTCAGGCCTTGGGATCTGGAATCCGAGATTTTCGAATCTTGAACTTTGAACCTTAAAACACTCCCATTTCGATTTAGCCTCACCGTTTACTAATTTGAATACAAATCCAATTTCCAGACCATGAACAAATGGACCCGTCGCGCATTCATTACTACCGGCGTGCTGGCCGGGGGAGCTGTTGTGCTTGGAATAGCCATCCGACCTGGTAACCGGGCAGGAAAGGTGGCCCCGCTAATAGCGAACAAAGGCGACTCAGTGCTGAACATCTGGCTTAAAATCGGTACGAACAACATCCTCACCGTGATCATCCCCCATGCGGAAATGGGTCAGGGTATACACACCACCCTGGCGATGATGGTAGCGGATGAAATGGACGCGGACTGGAACCTTGTGCAGTTCATGGAGGCGCCAGCCAATAAAGAATACGCCAACTACGGAATCATCCGCGGGTTCATCTCCGGAGAGAAGGAGTTCCCGGGATTTCTCGAAGACACGATGACGGGAGTCTTCCTTACTGCAGTAAAGAAAATGAACATCCAGTTTACCGTGGGCAGCGGATCGGTGCGCTTCACCGGCATGCATGCCATGCGCGTGGCAGGCGCAGCTGCAAGATCGATGCTGCTGCAGGCCGCCGCAAAACGATGGAGTGTACCATTGGGTGAACTAACCGTCAGCAAGAGTTTTGTTTTTCACCAGGCCAGCAGCCGCTCGGCCTCATTCGCAGAACTGGCACCCAGCGCCATTAACTTCACCGCAGATGCCAAACCTGTACTCAAAAAGAAGGGAGAGTACTCCATCATGGGCACCTCTCCGCATCGCTTTGATATTCCGCAGAAGGTGAACGGCTCCGCCAAGTATGGACTTGATACATCCCTGCCAGGAATGAAATACGCAACCGTTAAAGCGTCTCCGGTTTTTGGGAATAAAGTCAAGTCTTTTGACGCTTCAGCCATACTAAAGACACCGGGCATTCTACGCGTGATCAATCTCGGCGACGCCGTCGCGATTGTCGCCGATAACTTTTGGCTCGCCAAGGAGTCCATCGCCGAGCTGCCGATCGAGTTTGAGCAGAACAACAAACAGGTTCAGCAAAATGATATCTACGAGCAATACACCCGCGACCTGGATGCAGCAGTAGCCAACGGCAAGATGGACAACCATTTCAAATCAGGCGATACAGAGGAAGCAATGAAGTCTGCTTCCAAAACATTTGAAGCAGAATACAGGATTCCTTATCTCGCCCACGCCACAATGGAGCCGATGAACTGCACGGTATGGCTTCATGACGGGTTGTGCGAAATCTGGTGCGGAAGTCAGAACCCGCTGGGCTTTGCCGGTGAGGCCGCCGAGGTGCTCGACATGGATATCGAAAAAGTGGTAGTGCATAACCAGTTTCTTGGTGGGGCATTTGGCAGGCGCGCAGAGACCGACGTAGTCAGGCAGGCCGCACTCATCGCGAAAGAAGTGAACTACCCCGTCAAGCTGATCTGGACACGGGAGGAAGACATGCGTCACGACATGTACCGGGAAGCCAACATCAGCAGGATGAAAGCGGGACTTGACAAAGACGGCAAGCCGGTTGCGATGATACACCAGTTCTTGTTCAAGCACCATCCGCCGGAAGCGCCGGACATTCCTTACAACATCAGCAACCAGCTCATCCATTTCGCCACGAGCAAGACCCATGTACCCTGGGGCAGTTGGCGAAGTGTCGATCATTCCATGCATGGATTTTTCATAGAGTCCTTTATCGACGAACTGGCAGTTGCCTCCAACCAGGATCCTTATCAATACAGGAGAACTCTGCTGCCGGAGGGTTCGAGATTTCAGAAGGTTCTCGACCTGGCTGCAGAGAAGGGCAAATGGGGTCAACCCCTCCCTCCCAATCAGGGGCGTGGCATTGCAATGCACAAGTCATTCGGCACCTTGGTCGCAGAAGTCATCGATCTGGAGATCAGCGACGAAGGCGAGCTGAAAGTGCTGAGGGTGGTGTGCGTCGCCGACCCCGGGTTGGCAGTTCACCCCGACGGCTTCACCGCCCAGATGGAAAGTGGCATTATATATGGCCTGACAGCCGCCCTGAAAGGGGAAATCACTATTGAAAACGGTGCTGTTGCCCAAAGTAATTTCCATGACTACCCGATGGTGCGCATGCACGAGGCTCCGATCATAGACACCTATATTATAAACAGTGACCAATGGCCCGGCGGCGCCGGCGAACCCAGCACCCCGTGCGTGGCCCCCGCAGTCACCAATGCTATTTACAGCCTCACAGGCATCCGGATACGGAATCTGCCCGTGAAGAATTATGATTTGAGCAGGGATAAGTGGGTGAAGAAAGATGTTGAGTTGATTTAGTAATTAGTCCTTAGTAGTTAGTCTTGAGTATTGAGTCGGTATTAGTTCGAAGTCAATTGATCTGGTGACACTTTTCAGAGGCTTCATACCTTTCATCGGCATGCTCCTTGTGGCGTGTGCATCCAATGCCCCGGGGCCTTCCTCCTCTTCCATCTATTCCATCAAAAACGAGTTCATCTATTACAAGGAAAAGCCCATTCAGCTAATCGGCGCCAATGCGCTCCATGTATTTGGCGGCAGCAGTCAGGATATGAGCGCGTGGAAACTTGACATTGTGAGAGAATTTGTTGGCAATGTGAAGGAAACACCGCTGACGGGCAGCACGATTCAGGATGCCAACGGCGCTTACCTGCACCCTTTGCAGGAGATCGTGAACGAACACAGGGCAAACGGAAGGATTATCATCATTTGTCCTTTCGGATGGGACGGTACGGCTTCCACACAATTCACTGGGTTAAGCCCTTCACTCGCATCGTTTCTGCCGGCCTACCTCAACAAACTGCAGCAATGGGCAATCCAGTTCAAAGATCAGCCCGATGTGTGGATTGAAGTATGGAATGAACCCTACCGGTACGATCGCAGCGACGGATACACAGATAACATCTGGACGGCTGATATGAACATGCTGGTCAGCAAAATTCGTGACGCCGGCAACCAGAATGTGGTATTGGTGCCATGCGCCGAACAGGGGCAGGATGAAAGTGTGCTGGTGAATCGCGGAGTCAACTTCATCGCCGGAAAGGTAAACATCCTTTATGATGTCCATGCTTATGAAAAATGGTTGCTTACCGGCACCATAGGTAGTCGGCTCAGTCAGCTGAGAAAACTGCATTTGCCGGTCTTCTTTGGCGAATTGGCTCCACTGAATGCCGGAACATTGATGAATCCCAAGGCATTTCTGGGTTCTGCCTATGCGAAAGGATTTTCAATGGCGGCCTGGGTCTGGAAACACGACGCCACAGATCCCGATGCACTGCTGGATGCGGCTGGCCAGCCCAATAATTCGGATAATAATCAATGGGGAAGTCTGTTTAAGGAAGTGGCCGGGAGGAACAGGTAGTTAAGCATTTCAGATCACCAACTCACCGAATGGACTGTATCTTTTTCTCTGATTTCTGGTTGCCGCCCAGAATTGCTGAATAAGTCCATGGTATGCCAAAATCGCCGATCGTTCAATCGCCACGTCAACAAAGGGTCCCTGGGGTCAACCTAATTACCAAATCATCATACCTTCTCCATACCCTGTCCAGACTAAGGTATATACTCTGTCCAGACTCGGACCAGACTTAGGCAATACTTTGCTCAGACTTTGGTTAGACTCTGCTCAGACTATGCTTAGACTATGTTCAGACTATGTTTAGACTCAGGCAGCCATTGATCCAGGAAAGAAGTCACCCATTTGAGGTGATCTCCTTTGACCAGTCCGGTACCGTCCGCCTCACGTAGCCTTCCCCGCAGTGTCTCCCGTCAGGGGACTGCAATAATGACACATGATGCGTTGATTCTAAGATCTATTCCCTTGGTGACTCTAAGTCAAACCATCGGCCTGTTCAAAACTTGCATTTGTCCGCGCCTTGGCGACTCAGCGGTTACAAATTGCCTTCCAAGCAGAGGCTCCCGTAAGGGGGCTCTGCGAGAAACAAAACTTGATGTGTAGATTGAAGATCTATTCCCTTGGTGACTCTGCAGCTAGCCAACGGTCAGTTCAAAGCTTGCATTTCTCGACTTCCCCGCAGAGTCTCCCGTCAGGGGACTCTGCGATATACAAAACTTGATGCGTTGATTTCAGGATCGCTGTTGGAGACACAGGCATATACCCTTCATGAGCCACTTAAGCAGGCAAACAGATTTGTGTCCTCACATACCATCCTTACCACTTCCTAAATCTTGAACCGGATAAATGCTTGCATTCTCTGCGCCCCCGCGACTCAGCGGTCAATATCTCATTCGCCTCTCTTGTCAAACCTGATATTTTGTACCCGGCCTCCAGACAGTAGAAATCCACTGACCTTACCCTTGTCGCGAACAAACTGGAGTGAACCAATGGTGCCATCAGCCGCATCTTTCATTACAATACTGGGATGGAGGTCGAAGTCTCCGAGCCGCATATGATGCAGGGTAAGCTTTTTGTCCGCAAAAGTTAGCCGGTATTCTGTTTCCAGCTCTTCACTGTAGTACAGCCCTGCGAACTCTTTCAGTTCTGCAGGATCTGTTTGTAATGGAGTAATGCGTTTGGCATTGATCCCATGATAGCGGATCATGTTCACTTCGCCATTCTGATCCGTGACAAAGGTCATGGGAGAACCGTAGGCTTCAATCCACACCACGGAATCGGATTTGGGTAAAATGGGGAACTTTTCCTCACCATTGGCCTGCGTCATCAGTTTTCCGTCCTCCAGTGTCAGGGTTACGAACCAGCGCCTGCCCAACTGGTAGATTCCGACGAACTTCTTAGCCAAATCAGGACTTAGTGTTACATCCGGCATCTTCCTGACAGCCTCAGGACCATCAGGTGGATCCTGGTATTTTTCTTTCAGGATGAGCTTTGCGACCTTGAGCGCCTCATCCTCTGAATCGAACTCGCCGATGTTGCCGAGTACAATAATGGATAGCTTCTCATCGGGGAAATTCATGATGATCGTGCGATATCCTGCCCAGCCACCTGTGTGGCTTATCATTCTGAGGCCTCCCGACTTTTCGACAGCCAGTCCAAAAGCATATTCTGTCTTCTCGCCGCTGTTCAGCACACCTGTTTCCAGCATGCGGGTATAGACAGGATCGTTCGCTTCGAGCCGCTCGCTGAAATGGATCACCCATTTACTCAGATCTTCCACACTGGTAAAAAGTGAACTGGAGCCATAGGCCGTGAGGCTGTTCGGGTTTTTGCGATAGACTTTGTCCGCAGTGGAGTAGGAATAGGCCATGTTCCTTATGACGAGGCTGTGGTCGTCAAGGAAGTGAGATTGTTGCATGCCTAGCGGTGCGAAAATATTCTTGTCTGTCCACTCACGGAACGAGGTGCCAGTCACCTTTTCAACAATCCTTGCGAGAAGGTTGTATCCAGTATTGGAATAGGAAAAGCGCTCGCCCGGGGTAAAGTCCAGATCTTTTTGATGCTGAACCATGCGCACGATATCCTGGAAGGAGAACACTTCATCCCAGCGCCATCCTGCAGTATGAAGTCCTTCCGGCCAGTCCCTCAGTCCGCTGGTGTGATGCACCAGGTGCCGGATGGTGATAGTTTTACCAAAGTCCGGCACGTCCGGCAGGTACTTATGGATATCGTCATCAAGTGAAATCTTCCCTTCCTGGATGAGTGTGGAGATGGCCAGCCCGGCAAACTGTTTTGATACTGATGCGATATCAAAAATTGAAGATGAGGTAATCGGCACATCGTATTCCAGGTTGGCCATACCGTAACCCTTCTGGAGTACAACTTTGCCGTGGTCTACAACCGCGACAGCACATCCGGGTGTATGAGAGTTGAATCGCTTGAATATCTCATCCACGCCTGACTCCAGATCTGAATGCGGTTGCTGGCAGGAAGTGACGCAGAAAAACAGTAGCAAAATGCACGGGACTGCAATTTGTTTCGCTTTCATGGGTAAGGGTTAAAGAATGAAGTTAAGGAATATGCCAGAAAGTAATTGATTATAATTGGTCACTCTCACTTATCCTTACAGCCGCATCTTGTTACTTACAAGCTGATGACAGAATTTTACTTATAAAAGTCTGCATTCACATCAAAATGAAAACGAACCCCAAAGTCGATTTCTTCTTCATCAAGGCCAAAAAGTGGCAGGAAGAGTTTGAAGCGCTGAGAACCATTGTGCTTGGCTGCGGTCTCAGAGAAGAATTGAAATGGGGTCAGCCCTGCTATACCCTGGACGGCAACAACGTAGTGCTGATCCATGGTTTTAAGGAATATTGCGCCCTTCTCCTTTTCAAAGGAGCAGTCCTGAAAGACAGTCACCACATGCTCATACAGCAAACGGAGAACGTACAGGCTGCGCGCCAGCTCCGGTTTGCAGGCGCTCAGGAAATCAGGAAGAAATCGGCCAAAATAAAATCCTATATCAAACAGGCCATAACAGCTGAGAAGGCTGGCCTGAAGGTGAAGCTTAAAAAGACCTCAGCGTTCCCCATGCCCAAAGAGTTCAAAAGCAAACTGGATGAGAGCCCTTCCTTGAAAAAGGCATTCTCTGCCCTGACCCCCGGACGACAACGCGCCTACCTCCTCTTCTTCTCTTCTGCCAAACAACCTAAAACCCGTGAAGCCAGAATCGAGAAATGCAGAAAGTGGATCATGGACGGAAAGGGTATCAATGATATGAACTAAAATGATATGAACTAATCAGATCGCTGCGCTTATCCTTCATAAACACCTTGCGTCCTGTATGAACTTAATTCTTGCCTTCCCCGCAGAGTGTCCCCCTCAGGGGACTCTGCGATAACTAAACTTGAAGTGTGAATTGAAGATCTATACCCTGGTGATTTTACCACATGTACTCAGGTCAGTTCTAACAGCTGTATTATTCTCTTACTTCATTAACCAATCAAAAACTTGCATTTCTCTGCGCCCTGGCGACTCAGCGGTCAAAAATCTCTCCGCGCCCCTCCGACCCAGAGGTAACACACTCACTCATCTCTTTTGTAAAACTTTGCCTTCTCGGCAGAGACCCCGTCAGGGGACTCTGCATTTGTCGGCAAATTTCACCTACGCTGTTGCAATGTGAAAGTTGAACATGGGATTCTTGAGGGCGCCCCACAACCTTATCCAAATGGGTAGCAACTGCTCTGTTCCCCTAGCGGTGGAAATATCCCCCAGGTCAATGATACTCTTTTCTTTCCAGCCGAACGACTTGAGAACTTCCTTCACCCTGGATTTCGCATCTGCATCATTACCGCAAACAAAAACATTGTGGTCTCCGGGAATCAATGAAGGGTTCACCATGATTTGGGCATTCATTGTGTTAAGGCTCTTCACAACTTTCAAAGACGGGTGCGCACGCTGAATCTGTTCACCCAGTGAATCGGTATTGCAGATAAAAAGTGAGGGTGGCATCCCTTTCGAAAAGTCCAGGGGATTGGCGATATCCAGCATCACCTTGCCCGACAGATTGGCCTCTCCTGCCTGTTCCAGCAAGGCCAATGAACCATTCCCGCTGGAAGCATTCACGAGGAATGAACCAAAGGCAGCAGTTTCTGCATAGGTTCCAAGCCGGATGGCTGTGTGCGCTTTGTACCAGTCTGCAAATCCAGGCCTTCCAAAATTGTCCGGTGCTGTCTTTGCCAAAGCACCTTTCACATCCCTGGTCCCGATCATCACTTCATGACCCAGTGACGAAAGCTTTTCAGCCATTACCTGGCCGACCACTCCTGTTCCAAATACTGCGATTTTCATAGGCATGTAGTTATTTAGTCTGTTTACTTTTGTTACTTACTATCCTTTTGATAGTGGTCAAATGTAAAAGGCGATCTTGCTTTTTACAATGGCTGTCATTCCTGGCCATCACTATCATTTTTGACAGAATTGGATTATTGAACTGAACAAAAGGCTTTTAGAACAAAAAATTATGCTAATTGAAAACAGGGAAAAGGTGTTCATGCTGAATGGAAATGAATTTCATTGTGCCATGGACATAACCATGCACTACATCGGTGGCAAGTGGAAGACCGTAGTGCTCTGGTATTTGCGCAAAGACAAGAAGCGTTTCAGTGAATTGCGAAAACTGATACCCAACATCACTGAAAAAATGCTGAGCATTCAGCTCAAGGATCTCGAACAGGACGGCATCGTGGGGCGCAGGATATATCCGGAAGTCCCTCCCAAAGTGGAGTACTACCTTACGGACTTCGGCAAAACGCTCATACCCATGCTGGAAGAAATTGCCAGGTGGGGACGTGGGTTGGCTGAAAGCAGAGGAAGAATGGTTGACAAAGTCAAAAGCACGCCGTCAGGCAAGAAGGTTAGCTTGAAACCATAAATGCAAGCTTGCCGCTGCGGGGAGCAGGTTGTGCATGCGTACCATGGTTTTCGCTAAATTGGATTACCAAACCAAAATCCAACACTATGAACACCAAGACTATTATGGCTACAGCGGCGGGAGCGCTTTTCAACTTCCTTGGCGGATGGGCAGTATTTGGAATGTTGCTCGCCGGATTCTACCGCTCGAACACCATGACCTATGAAGGGCTGTCCAAGGGTGAAATGCCGGACCTTACCTTCATTTTTATGAGTGGTATTTTCAGCGCTTACCTCGTTACCTATCTTCTCCGCAGGGTGGGGAAAGACTATTCCTTCGGCACAGGCTTCCGGCACGGACTGGTCGTGTATTTCTGCATGGCTGCCTGGGCCGATCTGAGCATTTACGGATTTTACAACCTGATATCCCTGACACTCAGCCTGACCGACATAGTGGTTCAAGGTATTTTTGGAGGCATTAATGGCGGCATCATCGCGTTGATTCTGGGATCGGGTAAGAAAGAAGCATAGAAGAGCGACTCCCGGATTTGAAGATGAAGAAATTGCGCTTTGGCCTGATGGCTGCGTCTGCCATCGCCATAGGATTATACCCCGCCGTTTATTTCATCTTTGACCGCCGCTTTGGCTTACTCCAATCAAAGTCGGAAGCACTGTTGTCCGACTGGGTGTGGAACACGGGATTCTACACCCATATTATTCTCGGCGGTGTTGCTTTGTTGTCCGGGTGGTCACAGTTCAGCCCCTCCATAAGGGCCAGGCATTTGCAATTGCACCGGAACCTCGGAAAGCTTTATGTGGCGTGCGTTCTGCTGAGTTCGGTGGCCGGGATATATATCGGCTTTTTCGCGACAGGAGGTTTCGTTGCGGCAGCCGGCTTCATTTGCCTGGGTGCGGTATGGTTTTCTTCAACCCTATTTGCCTATCGATCCGTGCTTCGGAAAGATACGGAGACACACCAGAGGATGATGATGTACAGTTATGGGGCCTGTTTTGCAGCAGTGACGTTGAGGATCTGGCTTCCCATTCTGATGCTCTTGTTTGAAGATTTCGAAAGGGCATACCGGATTGTGGCCTGGCTTTGCTGGGTCCCAAATATCCTCGTCACGCATTGGCTCGTAATGCAACTGCCTGAAAAAAGTGTTGCTAAAGCGGCCAGCGCCTGAAACCTGAAGAACCACCCATTCCTACCCCCTGCTCTGAAAATGACTGGTGATATCCGCTTGGCACAGGGTCCACTGTCCCCAGTTTATTCTTGCGGTCTTACAGTCCATCTGGCTCATCCGTCAGTTCAGTAACTCTTCCCTGCAAAAAAGAGCAGCCAAGGTCACTTTTGTCGTGTAACCGCGAAAAGTCGGTATGACGAGAATTGCAACTTGGGTCCTTTGCTTCATCACCAGCCAGGCGATTGCGCAAACGCGCATCAGCGGAACAATTCGCGATGGCCACGGTGAATCCCTGCCAGGGGCCAACATATTCATTAGTGATTCTTATGATGGAACAAGCTCAACCGCCGACGGCACCTTCTCCTTCTCAACCGAGGAAACGGGTAAGCGCATGCTGCAGGTGACTTCCATCGGTTATGTGCACTTTGAAATGATAGTTGAGTTAACAGGACAAGACGTGAAGGTTGAGCCGGTGTTGCAGGAGGAAGTCAGCGAACTTGATGCGGTGGTCATTTCAGCGGGCTCCTATACGGCCGGCGAAGAAAAAAGACGAACAGTGTTGAAGCCGCTTGACATTGCAACCACAGCCGGAGCAACCGCGGACATTGCCGGAGCCCTCAACAGTTTGCCAGGCACCCAGAAGGTGGGCGAAAGTGGACGGCTATTCGTTCGAGGGGGTGATGGAAGCGAGGCACGCACTTTCGTTGACGGCATGCTTGTCCTCAATTCCTACAGTCCATCCGCACCCAACACCCCTTCAAGGGGAAGATTCCTCCCATTCATGTTCAAGGGAACCAGTTTCAGCACCGGAGGCTACTCAGCAGAATACGGACAAGCGCTTTCGTCAGCTCTCGTGCTCAACTCCAAGGACAAAGCCGAACTGAACCAGACTGATATCGGACTGCTCTCCGTAGGTGCTGATGTCGCTCACACACAGGTATGGGATAAAGGTTCGTGGTCAGGCAAGGTGCAGTACACTAACCTGCGTCCATACATGAATGTGATCAATCAACGGGTGGACTGGATCAACCCGACAACTTCGCTGGAGGGCACGACTGCCTTTCGCCAGGAAATGGGCAAGGGGATGATAAAAGCCTTCGCCAGCGTTAGCCAGACCGATTTCTCCCTTTACAGACACAGCATCCTGGACCCTAACTTCAAGCAAGCCTTTGACCTTTCTAACCGGTATCGCTACGGTAATCTCTCCTACAAAACTGAGCTCAGCAATGGGTGGGGCCTTCGGGGAGGAGTCGCCTACTCTTACAACCGCAACGAGATTGGGTTGGATGGCAATCCGGCAGAAGAAACCGAGGAGGGTACGCATGTCAAACTGGTAGGTGAGCGATCGCTTTCGCGCGATGTTGAATGGCACATCGGAGCAGAAGTGATCGACCGGGACTATTCAGCGACACGTTACAATGACACCATCAGGCTCACGCTTTCAAAGTCATTCCATGAATCCATTGCAGCGGCCTTCACTGAAGCTGAGGTACTCATCAGCCGCAAGCTTGTCACTAAAGTCGGGCTTCGTTATGAATACAATTCCCTTCAGCAGACTTCCGGTACTGATCCCCGAGCGTCACTTGCCTTCAAGCCCGGAAAGCGGGGTCAATTTTCCCTTGCTTATGGCATATTCCGTCAGTCAGCCCCCAACGCCTACCTTTCACTTGCCCACCAGTTGGGTCCGTCCAGGGCGGAGCATCTGATCCTGAACTACCAGATCCTCGCCGACCAGCAGACTTTCAGGGTTGAAGCCTATTACAAGCGCTATAGCAACCTCATCAAATTCAATAATGGTGATCCAGGGCTGATAAACAACGCAGGTTACGGATATGCTCGGGGGTTTGAAGTGTTCTGGCGTGACAACAAATCGTTACGCAATGTTGATTACTGGGTTTCCTACTCTTACCTGGACACCCAACGCGACTATATGAATTACCCGATGGCAGCTGTGCCCACATTCGCGTCTGCGCATAATCTTTCAGTTGTCTATAAGCACTTCATCAAGGCAGTCAAATCGCAGGTCGGGTTAACTTACAGTTACGCGAGTCCTCGTACTTACTACAATCCCAATCAGCCTGGGGAGAAATTCCTTTCCGATCATACTCCTTCCTATCATGACCTGAGTGTCAACATCAGCTACCTGCCAAAGAATTGGCTGATCCTTTACGCTTCATGCACCAATCTGATGGGACGAGACAACATATTCGGCTACGAGTACAGTACAGCGGCTGACGCCAGCGGTCAATTCCCCGGTCGCGCCATCCGCCAACCGGCCACACACTTTATGTTCCTGGGTGTGTTCATCACCCTGTCGAAAAATAAGTCCATGAACCAACTGCCCAATCTTTAGTTATGAATCAAATCCAACTTTATATGAAACTCAAATCAACACTTGCCATCCTTGCCATCACGCTGTCGATACAGGCTTCTGCATCCGATGAAAAGTTTATGCAGGCCATGCTGAAACACATTGACGATGTATACAAGGCCGCCACACTGCAGGAGTATCAGAGTGCAGTAAATGCGTTTGACCGCATCGCCGGGGCGGAGAAGTCGCGATGGGAACCCTTATACTATAGTGCTTTCGGCAACATCATGATGGCGATTCAGACCAGCGAGGCAGCAAAGAAGGACGGATACCTCGACCTTGCTCTTCAAGCACTCAGCAAGGCCGCTGCTATGGCGCCTGAAGAATCAGAGATTGCCGCTCTGGAAGGGTTTGTTCACATGATACGGGTAACAGTGGATCCCCAGACGCGAGGAATGGAATTCAGCATGAGGGCCAATCAGGCTTATGAAAAAGCCCTGAAGCTCAATCCGGAGAATCCACGAGCCATTGCATTAAAAGCACAAATGGATTTTGGAACCGCCCAATTCTTTCATGCAGCAACGGAGACGGCATGCCAAACCAACGAAAAGGCCCTCCTCAGATTTGCTGAAAACCAATCGGATAATCCGCTGGCCCCGAAATGGGGAGAAAGCATGGCGCAGGGGTTAAGGCGCCAATGTTCAGGTACAAGTAAAAATTGAGTCTATTATCTTCAATATAAATATGAAAGCCAATATCATTATTCTCTTTTGTCTCGGATTACTGATCCTGTCCGGTTTCAGTCATGAAGATCGTGGCAGCCTGACGGTAACCATATCCAATATCAAAAAGACAGGCAAGATGCACATCGGTCTGTACAGCAAAGGAGATAAGTTCCCTGACAAGAAGTACCAGGTAAAGGGACTGATCAGCGAATGTTCTGGCGCGCAATGTACTGTTACATTTGACGCTGTACCTTACGGAGAGTATGCTATTGCTATATTTCAGGATGTCAATGACAACAATGAATTGGATACCGGGTTTTTTGGCATTCCTTCAGAACCCGTTGCTTTCTCCAACAACTTCCGTCCGAAATTTGGTGGTCCTAAATTCGATGAGTGCCGCTTCCGGATGGAGAATCCTTCGCAAGTGGAAAAAATAGAACTGATCAACTCTCTCTTTGGTGGGAGCTGATATTACCTGATTTTAAAACATTTGCCCAAATCCGACATTGTGAAACGCATCCATCCTGATATCCGATTGCTGGTTCTGCTGATTCTTGGAGGCTTCGGTATCACCTTCCTGGTCTGCCCGCATTGTACCAACTCGCTCTATCAGTATACTATGGCCAGCCTCTACTCAGTATCGGTATGGGTGTTCCTTTGGTTTGGGAACGATAAGATGGCTCACATCCTGAACAATAAAATCTCGTGGGTGACGTCGCCGGTCAAACGTCTATTCTGGGGACTGCTGAGTACCGTTGTGTATACTCTGGGCATCATGTATATTTTAAAATCAGTCTTCAATGCCATTACTGATTTCGACATTCAGTTCAATACCGAAATACTAACCATCACGCTGGTCATCACATTCGGGATCTCCATATTCATGCATGGACGGATGTTTCTGCTGAACTGGCGCCAGGCAGCGCTGGATGCGGAGACCCTTCGCAAGGAGAGCGCGATGGCGCGATATGATGCGTTAAAAAGCCAGATTAATCCTCATTTCCTGTTTAACAGTCTTAATGCCCTTACCAACCTGGTGTATGAAGACCAGGACAAAGCTGCACGCTTCATCAAACAGTTATCCGAAGTGTACCGCTATGTGCTGGATACCCGTGAAAAGGAGTTGGTTTTGCTGGTAGAAGAATTGAGGTTCGTCAAGGCCTACCTATTCCTGCAACAAATCCGGTTCGGAGATAACCTGAACATCGAATTAGAAGTAGAAGACGAAAATGGCCAGGTTGCGCCTCTGGCACTTCAGCTGCTGCTAGAAAACGCCATCAAGCACAACGTCATCTCGAAGGAGCAACCGTTGAACATCCGTTTGTACCGTGACGGTGATTATATTGTAGTGGAGAATTCGCTGCAGCCAAAGACCCTGGCCGTTCCGGCTACTCCCGGACTGGGTCTCGAAAATATCCGCCGCCGCTATTCTTTCCTGACCAGCAGGGAGGTTGTCATTCACCAGACGGCAGACCGTTTCGCAGTCCGAATTCCTGTCATATCCGTGGAAGCATGAACGTGCTGATTGTTGAAGATGAACCCCAGGCAGCGCGCAGGCTGGAGAAACTGATTCATCTAATAATGCCTGAGGCTGAAGTGCTCGCGTCCCTTGATTCGGTTGCGAGTACGGTTGACTGGTTGAACAGTCATGCTCAGCCAGATCTCATCTTCATGGATATTCAATTGGCAGACGGCATCAGCTTCACCGTTTTTGAGAAGGTAAAAGTCGCTTCTGCAGTAATATTCACGACGGCGTATGAAGAGTACGCCCTGAAGGCCTTCAAAGTCAATAGCATTGACTATATCCTGAAGCCCTACGATGAAGAGGAACTTCGTCTTGCCCTTGAAAAATTCCGAAGACTTACCCGTCCTACCCAAAACCCGGATTGGGTTCGCCAAATCGAGGCCACCATGCAAATTCTGACCCGCAGATACAAGGAGCGTTTTGTAATCAGGATTGGCGACCGGCTGAAAACTTTGACCATAGAAGACATCCTATTCTTCTTCAGCCAGGACAAGGCTACTTTTGCGCAAACGGCTGAGGGAAGAACCTACATTGTTGACT
Source organism: Bacteroidota bacterium (assembly GCA_018266395.1). Classification (GTDB taxonomy): domain Bacteria; phylum Bacteroidota; class Bacteroidia; order Cytophagales; family Cyclobacteriaceae; genus ELB16-189. Next base: position 36,128 of record JAFEAM010000034.1, read on the forward strand.
TTACCCTGGATCAATTGGAAGAGATGATTGACCCTGCCCGGTTCTTCCGCATCAACCGGAAATACATTGTCGGACTGAATTCCATTGAAGATGCGGTGAGTCACCCCAACTCGCGACTCCGTCTTAAGCTTAAATCCAGCAACGATGATGACACCATCGTCGCCAGGGAAAGAGTGGATTTATTCAAATCCTGGCTGGACCATTAGCGAAACTTCCTGTTGGTGACTGATTGGTATTGAATCGTAATCCAATATCTTTGACGAATGATCAGGAAGATTGTCGCCATTATCGTTCTCTTCAGTGTGGTGATGCACCTGTCTGCTCGCACAGGTCTGCTTGCACAATTGTACAAAAACCGGTATGAGATTGTCCATAAATTGGGTTTGTACGGTGAGTTGTCCATCTCGGAGTGCGGTTCTTCCTATTATGCGGATCAGCAACTTGTACTGCCTTCGGAACACCAGGATGAATCGATTCCACCGGTTCTGACTCATGTCTCAGAAATTACGCTCTTCTTTAAAGCTGCTGAATCCCTTAACAGTTCGAGCATGCCCCTCCTGTTAAGAGAATCTAATACCCATTATTTGACCGGGTTTTACGAAACACCCGGCCACGACTTTTTTCAGCCACCTCGCTGCTGAACCCTTCTTTACTTCGTAATTCTTTCGCTTTACGAGGTTTCATTTTCCAGTAAGAAAGTGAATGCATTCGGTGTTGTGGCACCGTCAGCTGCATTGTAATCCTTCAACACTATTTCAGACCGGGGCAGACCCTTCTATCGGGTCCTGCCCATATAAAAAGTTTCAACCATGAAAAGAACATTCTTATTCGCACTCTTGCTGACAGTTGGTTCAGCAGCCAAGGCCTGTCCTTATTGCGGATGCGGCAACTCCAATTTCTGGATTGGCGCCTTGCCAACATTCTCCAACGGGTTTGTGGGCTTTCGCCATTCCTATACCTACTTCAAAACTGATAGCGGAAGTCAATACAGCCGGGACTATTTCCACACCACAGAAGTATGGGGAGGCTACAAGCATGGCAAGTGGCAAGCGATGGTTTTTGTGCCGTATATCTCAATACACAAAACCAGTGATGATGGTGTGACGGATCAGTCCGGTGTAGGTGACATCACCATTCTCTTCAACTATGAGGTCTTTTCAAAGACGACGGCGGTAACCGACGGCAAACCCTACTTCGCCAACATGATTTACATCGGAGGAGGGATCAAACTGCCTACAGGAAAAAGCAATGTCAATGTAAGCGATCCTGATTTTACAGTGGGTGACTTCACCAATACACCTGGCACCGGAAGCACCGACTTTCTGTTAAACCTTAATCACAATCTCTTCTTTGGCAGTAACGGACTGGTTACCAATGTCGCTTACAAGATCAATACAGAAAACAGTCAGCAGTATCGTTATGGAAACAGGTTCTACTTCAACACTTCCTACTTCCACACCTGGCCTGCAGGGGAGGTAAACTTCAGCCCGTCACTTGGGGTTAACATGGTTTTCAACAGCGGCAATTACTTCCAGGGGCAGGAGGTTCTATACAGCGCCGGATATCTCCTTAACGGGATGGCCGGTCTCAATGTGCAGTGGAAAAAGGTAGGGCTGATCCTGAATGGCTTTATGCCCCTTTCACAAAATCTGTTTGAGGGGCTAACCGTGGCCAAGGCAAGGTGGCAGGCCGCCGTCACCTACTCGTTCTGATTGTGAAAAGGAATTCAAAAATACCAGAATACTGATCCGAAAGGAAAAAGGTTAAAGTACCACCGTACGCCGGAGGGGGAACACAAGTGGCGGTTGTTTACCTCCGGTCCTTTCCTTTTATCTGTCCAACACTTTAACAACAACCCATCAAAATGAAAAAAGCCAGGATTATTTTGCTAACCATAGGGCTCACTGCTGCCATTGGAACAGCTTATTTCTATCTGCATAAAAAGATCACGCAGAAGACGGTTGTCATCGCACTATACGACCGCTTTAATCTTCTGGATGCCGTGGGCGCATACCAGACTGCAAGTGGTCTGATGCTTGAGAACTACGCCATCAAATTCGCAGCCCGCAACAAAGGGAGAGTCCCTTCAGGTTACCTACAGTCGCTGAAAGCTGACTACAGTTTTGAAGACATCTCCAGCGCTGACATCCTCATCTTGCCCGGCTCGGAAGACTATAGATCCGTTCTTGAAGATCAATCGAGCATGGATTGGATCCGGAAAATGGATAAGCAAAGTGAACAAACACTTGCTATAGGTTCCGGAACAGTTATTCTCGCTTCCACAGGTGCACTCAAGGGCAAAAAAGTTTGTACGGGGTGGCACGAAAAAGACGTTGTTGAATCGTTTGGGGCCGAATATGTCGAGGCAGACTATGTGCACGATGGAAAATATTACACCGGTGCCGGAGCATCAGCATCCATTGACATGGTGTTGGCGCTGATCAACGATGTCTATGGCGCGGGACTTGCTAAGACCACCCAGTTGTTTATTGCGTATGATCCGAATCCGCCGGTTAACTCAGGCTTTTACCAAGATGCGGATTCCGCCGTAAGAACACTAGCCACTGCCATGCCTCAACATACCGTGGCGCCCTCCGAAGCTAAGAAAACCATAGCCATTTATTTATACAATGGCTTTACCATGCTGGACGTGTCAGGTCCCTACCAGGTCTTCAGGGAACTGGAACCCTATGGTTACGAGATGAAATTCATATCTGATACGAAGGGAATTGTGCAATCCGATTTCATCCAATCCCTGGAGGCACCCTTTTCTGTGAATGACGTGAACGAAGCGCAAATCTTCTTTGTACCGGGAGGTTCAACTACTTACAAAATCCTTGACAACACAAGCCTGATCAACTGGATCAGGGGCATAGACCGCACAACCGATTTTACCATCAGTGTGTGTACCGGGTCAGTACTTCTGGGTGAAGCTAAGCTTCTTAAAGGCAAACGTGCGACTTCCCATTGGTTTGTAGGCCCCAAGTTGACCGAGTTCGGAATCCAGTACACTGGCGAGCGATACACCAGGGATGGGAAATACATTACCGGTGCTGGCGTGTCAGCCGGAGTTGACCTCGCCCTTTTCATTGTAGAGCAACTGGAAGGAGAGGAAGTTGCTAAAGCTATCCAACTCAGGATAGGCTACTTCCCGCATCCGCCTTTTGACGCCGGTTCGCCGGAAAAATCTGACCCTGCCACTGTGGAAATGTTGTCGAAAATGCTTTTGGGGGCAACTCAAAGGAATAATACTGGAGCAATTGGTATACGCGAAAAGAGCGTTCAGACCATCCCGAACCTGGATCCTGTCTGTCACATGGACGTCGTAGAAACTTATACCGATTCCATAACTTACAATGGCATCACGTACGGGTTTTGTTCCGCCATGTGCAAAGAATTGTTCATGGAAAAGCCTGAAAAATACCTCTTGAAATGATGAATCCGAAGTATAGGATTATTGCCACTATCTTCATTCCTATGATCTATTTGGCGGGCTGTGCAACCAAGCCGACCGGAATTCCACAGTTGAGTATGATGGATGTGCCGTGCCTTTCACCCAGCAGCGAGCCATTTCTTTTCACTGGCGACAACGATAAAGTCTACCTCTCGTGGATTGAAACTCATGGTGAGAAGGTCGAACTCAGATTTTCACAATTGGACGGAAATGTCTGGTCAGAACCTCAATTAATTGACTCGGGCAACGAATGGTTTGTTAACTGGGCCGACTTTCCCATGATAGCCGCCAACAGGCGCAGCCTGATCGCATCATACCTTGCCAAAAGCGGACCGGGAAAATTCTCCTACGATATTAGACTGACGACTTCATCCGATGATGGCCAAACCTGGTCAAGTCCAATACCGCTGAATGAAGATGCAAAAGAGGCAGAACATGGGTTTACGTCATTCCTTTCAATTGAGGACAAATACTTTGCTTCGTGGCTTGACGGAAGGAACACCGTGATGGAGGATGCCGATCACCATGGGGGAGATCATGGTGCCATGAGTCTCAGGGGCGCCTACCTGGAATCCAATGGGCACAAGGTCAAAGAATGGGAGCTGGATAATCGTACTTGCGACTGTTGCCAGACATGTTCAGCACTTACAAATAATGGTCCAATTGTGGTCTACAGGGACCGCTCGGAAACGGAAGTGAGGGACATAGCCATCGTTCGCCTGCTCAATGGCAAATGGACCAAACCCCGTACTATTTATAATGACGGTTGGGTTATTGCCGGCTGTCCTGTTAATGGCCCAAGGGCAGATGCGAGAGGAAATAAACTTGCAATTGCATGGTTCTCCGCACCTGATAACAAACCTGAAGTAAAGGTGAGCTTCAGCAATGACGGAGGAGAATCCTTTGGGACACCCATACGCGTTGATCATGGGAAGGCAGTTGGTCGCGTAGATCTTGTTATGATGGAAGACGGTTCAATATTCGTCTCCTGGATGGAGGCTACCGAAATCATGGTGGCAAAAGTGAATGAGAAAGGCGTAGAATGGTCTACTCCTGTCCATGCCTCGACTTCTGCAAGGTCAACTGGTTTCCCTCAACTCACCCGATCCCAAAATCGCTTGATTTTTGCATGGACGGATGATGAGGAAAAGGTTGTGAAGTGCGGATTCATGCCTTTGCCATTAGCAAGGGAATGGGTAACCGAATGAACAACCCGGCTTACAACTCCGTATTCACCTCGCGGAGATCCGTGCGCTTCAACGATGTTGACTGCAGGGACTTGTAACCACCGGCGATGTTGACGATGTTCTGATAACCCCGTGACTTCAGGATGGAGCTCATAATCACCGACCGATAGCCTCCGGCACAATGGATATGATAGGTCCTGTCCGGATGGAAAGAGCCCATATTCTTGTTGATGAAATCGAGGGGGAAATTCTCGGCTCCAACGATGTGCTCGACATCAAACTCGCTTCTTCTTCTGGCGTCCAACAGGTTCAGATCCTCGCCTTGTGCAAAGAGGTCGGCGAATTCGTGGGCGCTAATGGTGTCGACGGCATCTGCCTGTCTTCCGGACGCGACCCAGCCCTCGACTCCATCTTTGAGGAATCCGATGGTGTTGTCATAACCCACCCTGGCAAGCCGTGTAATCACTTCCTCTTCACGCCCCTGCTCTGCAACAAGCAGGATCGGTTGTTTGAGGTCGGTTATCAGTGTGCCCACCCACGGCGCAAAGGAGTCGTCGATGCCAATGAAGATGGAACCTGGTACGAATGATTTTACGAAATCTTCCTTCTTGCGGGTGTCAAGCACAAGTGCATTGGTTGCTTCCCAGACTGTTTCAAATTCTTTCGGTGACAGCGGCTTCATTCCACGGCTGATGATGTCATCTATACTTTCCACCTTGCCGGTTACATTCAGGAGCACATTGGACGGGAAGTACTGTGGCGGTTCCGCCAGGCCATCGGTAAGGGTATCAATGAACTCTTCCTTTGTCATGTCGGCGCGGAGGGCATAGTTGAATTTCTTCTGCATTCCCACGGTTGAAACCGTCTCTTTGTCCATCTTCTTGCCGCAGGCACTTCCTGCACCGTGGCCGGGATACACCAGCACCTCATCGGGCAGTGTCATGATCTTGTAACGCAGCGAGTCAAAAAGTTGTCCCGCAAGGTAACGCGGTGTGATCTCTGTTTTCAGCTTCTGGACCAGATCGGGCCGTCCTACATCACCGATAAATAAGGTGTCACCGGTGAAGATGGCATATTCCTTTCCCATTTCATCCAACAATAGATAGGTGGTGGACTCCAGGGTATGCCCGGGGGTGTGCAGCACTTTGATGGTCACTTTACCGAGCTTCAGTGCCTCACCGTCTTTTGCCACATGTGCAGCATAACCTACAGACGCGGTTGGCCCATATACAATCGTCGCTCCGGATTTTTTTGCCAGGTCTACATGCCCGCTTACAAAGTCGGCGTGAAAGTGCGTTTCCAGCACATACTTTATTTTGGCATTATCATGCAGTGCACGCTCCAGATAAGGGGCAGTTTCGCGCAGCGGATCGATGATGGCAGCCTCGCCGTCACTTTCAATATAATAGGCCGCTTCTGCCAGACATCCCGTATAAATCTGTTCTACTTTCATATGTCTATTGGTTCAAGATGGTGTTTTGGACTTCAATAATTCTGCGAAATTATGGATGATCACTAAGTGATACAGTGACTCATGTCACATAATGCCGTTGATCGTAGTCAGCCACCTCCGGATTAATGGGAAACAATTTAAAATACCTTGTCCAGCATGGCAATAGCCAACGGAATCAGCAATGCCGTTATAAGCTGCCATATGGTATTCGTGTCAAAGGGCCACTCGTTCATCCCCTTCAGATGCCCCTGAAGTTCAAACAATTCTTTCAAATGCTGCATGTTTGCGGATGACGGATCCTTGAGTGAGCGTTGCATGGCCTCCTCCAGGTGAACGGTAAACCCCTCAAGCCGTTGCGTTTTTTCCATGGCCATTATTCTGTGAATTCCCACCTGTGGCAACAGGAAGAAGGCAAAGATCAGGGCCAGTCCAGCCGCCAGCCACGCGAGTACATACATGTTGTTTCCCAGCGGTGATATAATCAATGCAAGCACAAGTGGCAGAAAGGTCAATATGATCGACAATGACATTCTGAAATAACTGACTCCCAGGGCCTGTATGCCATGACCTGACAATTGGGTCAGGCTCACACGGATTTTATACCGCGTCAGCTGTACAGGGATGCGCGCCACACAAAGCAGTGCCCAAACACCCATTCCAAGTAAGAAGAAGCCCGCGAATTCATAAACCCCCCTAAAGAGCGCAAGGCTTCCGGCTGGGGTAAAAGAAGCGATGACTCTCCCAGCAGTCAACGATTCCAAAACAGCAAACACCAGCCCAAAGCCAATGGGCCAGGGTCCTTCATAAGCGAGTTTGAGTTGTTGCTGATACCACACGGTGAATGTTGCATGATCATCCTCGATGAATGCAAGCAAATCACGATGAAGTTGGACCAAAACGCGGGAACAATAAATGATCGTGCTTCCCACGAGTGCGAAGAACACGATAAGGCAGCCGAACTCCGCCAGATGTGTGGATTCCTGGAATGACCTTCCAAGAAAATAATCCGCAGCAAAGACCAACTCCCAGGCCACAAAGATCGAAAGCCAATAGGGTAGCGAGATCCATCCAAACAGCCGCTCAGGATAAGACCGTACTTCGAGGCCAGGTGACTCACTCATGGATTTCAAGGTAGCATAATTGGTCCGGCCAAAACAATCTAACCGTAACCATTTTGCTCACCATACCAAGAATCAGACCGACGCAGAAAAGATTGAATTTTACTCGTGCTTAAGCGAATCCACCGGATTGGACTGGGCAGCCTGTATGCTTTGATAACCCATAGTGAACATCGCCAGAAGAAATGAAAGTATTCCTGCCTGCAGATAAATGGTCGCACCGACATCAGCCCTGTAGGCATATTGCTGAAGGTACATGTGAATGGCGATGGCTGCAAGGGGAACAGCCAGAGCAAAACCGGTGAGCACAAGTCGTCCGAAACTAGCTGACAGAAGCAGCACGATTTGTTGTACAGAGGCTCCCATCACTTTGCGAATGCCTATTTCTTTGGTCCTTTGCTCAGCCGTATAGGCAGTAAGTGCGAACAGTCCCAGTGAGGCGATAATAATGGCCAGCATGGTAAAGAGAACAAATATCTCACCCAGCTTCTTTTCTCCATTGAACATCTTCTCAAAGTCTTCGTCAAGAAAAGCATAGATGAAGGGTTCACCAGGGGCAATTTTGTTCCATGAAGCTTTAAGCGCTTCGATCACATCCCTGGTCTTGTCTGTGGTGTACCGGAAGGTGATGGAGTTACCCATGTTTCCGAGAAACAGGCCCAATGGCGTAACCCCCTGACGCAGTGATTCAAAGTTGAAATCCTTTATTACGCCAATGATGGTGTAAGATTCTAGGCGGTTCGGGTCCTGCGATCCGTCGGGGTTCTCGTGAAAAAGACTGAGTTTCTGTCCAATCGGATCAGGGCCCACTCCCAGTTGCGAAAGAGCAGCCTCATTGATGATCACCGCCGATGAGTCAGACGGAAAGTCCCTTGAAAAATCCCTTCCGCTGATTACTTGCATGCCTAGCGTGGACACGTAATCGCGATCTACCATCCATTTCTCAATGTTTACGGAATTTTCCGGAAGAGGAGTTGCGCCGTATTTCCAAATCAACGGAGACTGACGCGCCGCAAAGGGTCCGGGCAGAAAAGATGTAATGGTGGCCCCCTGGATCATCGGATTGGCAAGCATCTCCTCTTTGAATGTCGTCAGCCGGTTTCCTGCATTCTGCACAACCTTCATGCGGATTAACTGTTCTTTATTAAAGCCGAGGTCTGCCTGCCTCATATAGTTCACCTGCGTGTAGAGTGCAAGCGTGGCAATTGTCAGAAATATTGAAATCGTAAACTGAAATATTACGAGTCCGCTATGAAAAAAAGACGAAACGCCGGATGTAGTAACTTTCCCTTTGAGGACCTGGGATGGGTTAAAAGCCGAGATGACAAATCCTGGGTAGACGCCAGCCATTAGTCCCACCAGTACGGCTGCAACCAGAAGCCCGGTGACTAACGGCAAGCTGTTATAGGGCACTGACAAATGAAGACCGGTGAGGGCATTAAACAAGGGCAATGCAATTTCGGTAATGCCCAGTGCGATCAGGAAGGAGAAGAGGCTGAGTATAACGGACTCCATAAGAAACTGCATCGTAAGGCTTGTACGTGATGAGCCCATGACCTTGCGAACGCCAATTTCGCGTGCCCTTTTTGCCGAACGAGCCGTTGCGAGGTTCATGAAATTGATGCAGGCGATAAGCAGGATGAAGATACCGATGGCTCCAAAAATCCAGACATACTTGATGTCGCCGTTGCCTTCCAGCTCATTGCGCAAATGAGAATACAAGTGGATGTCGGTCAGTGGTCTTACATGAATGGTCAGGTGATTTCTTGGGGTCTTTTGAAACTCATCCATGAAACTTTGACCAAGGACCGAGGCGGCATATGGCATCAGGTGTTTGTTGACCAGTGAAGGCAATTTCGCTTCAAGCTCAGCCTGGTCCGTACCTGGCTTCAGCAACAGGTATGTGTTATATGGTCCGCCAATCCAGTTTCCGCTCCTGGCTTCTTCAAGGCCCTCCATTGAAAGGAAGATTTTGAAATGGAAATGGCTGTTATCCGGAAGGTCCTTGATTACTCCGGTGATAGTGTAAAGGGTGCTGTTGTCCTTTAGCAATGTTTTTCCCAAGGCAGATTCATTAGGAAAATACCTGGCGGCACAGGACTCCGTTATCACCATGGTATTGGGATGTGTCAACGCCTCCATGGGACTTCCTTCTACGAAATGAAAGGTGAAAACCCGGAATATGCCGTTGTCGGCATAGACCGTATGAGGTTCAACCAGATTCTCGGCATCTTTCCTGAATTGAAATGATCCCAGGTCACGGAACCTGGCAGCAGCCTCCACCTCCGGATATTCTTTCATAATGACCTCCGCCATCGGGGGCGTTACGGCTGCATTGTAGGTGTGGGTCTTTTCAAAGAATACCTCCCAGTCAAGTCTTACAATACGGTCTGCATTTTCATGAAAGCGATCATAACTCAACTCATTCCTTATAAAGAGGAAAATCACAAGACAGGCTGTAATTCCTGTGGTCAGCCCAATGATATTTATTAAGGTGTAGAAGCGGTTCTTCTTGAGATGCCTGACAGCGATAGTGAAGTAATTGCGTATCATAAAAGAAGGGATAGGCAGACAGATTCTTTTCAAAGAAGATGCCAGTGCAAATTTGACCTGCACATGCCCAATTCAAGATGATAAATGTCAGACCTGTTCAATTATCGAATATGACGTTCCATTAACGAACAGTTGAGTCGCTGGAAAGAGTGCCAAACATAACGTGTCAGTTAAGCAGCCGGTCGGTTAAATTGATTCAGGAAAGCAGCCTACAGCCTCGCCTCTTCGATGGCCTTGATCACATTCATCATCCCCTTCTCCAGCTTTTCGGTTTTATCCCAGCTGTAGCCGATGCGCATGTAACGCTCATCCTGTTCAAACCAGTGACCCTTTCCGACATAGGTTGCATACTTGTTGAGGAGGATGCCATGGAAACGGGCCGAATCAAAACTAATCTCCTTCCTGATTCTGGGAAAGCAAACACACCCGCCCTGCGGCTCCACCCACTCCAGGAGTTTCTGCCGGGACATGAAGCCTTTCAGAATATGGAAGTTCCGCCGGATTGCAGCCGTGTTGGGAGTGAAGAGTTTATCCTTCCTTAACAGATATTGATAAGCCACCTCTTCGTCCAGCACGGAGTTTGTGATGCAAATTTGTTCTTTGGCTGCCAGAAATGTTTCCATGAGTGCTTTGTCCCTGCATTGAATCCAGCCAATGCGGATTCCGGGAAGACCGTAGGACTTGGACATCGAAGAAATGCTGATCGCTTTTTCTGAAATGGATGCGGCGACAGGGAGCCTTTTCACAAAGCACATGTCGCGATAGGTCTCGTCAAATAGAAGGAAGACGTTTTTTCTTTCTGCAAGTGCGATAATCTCCATCAGCTTCTCTTCATCGATCATGACGCCCGTGGGATTGTGCGGGTAAGTGAGACTGATGAATTTAGTAGCAGGTGTGATCAGCTTTTCCAGTTCGCCCACTTCAAAACCAAAGTTCGTTTCGAATCGCAGATCAAGGTAAGTGATGTCGGCGCCGATCGTCCTGGGCGTCTCAATGTTGGTGGCATAGTTGGGCCTGGCGACAACCAACTGGCCGTTCTTTTCCAGCAATGATGTGGCAACAATAAATAAAGCCGTGGCAGCTCCTGACGTGATGAGAATATCTTCTGCATCAAGACCAGCCTCCGCTGCTACAAGCTCCCGCAAGGCAGGCTTCCCTTTGTGGTCACCATAAAGCAAGAGTTGATCGCCCAGGTCGATGCCCAGATCGCTAAGTCGCTGATCAGTGAATGAACTTTCTGACAGATTGCAGTCGATCTTGTCATAACCAAAGCCTTCAGGTGCCTCGATTTCAATGGGCATTCGTTTGTAACGCATGATGATCAGTTCTTTAATTCAACAATGACACCGTGTTGCCATAATCAAAACCAAAATTAAGAAAGCCGGATAGAAACAGCCCTGCTTCAAATACATCTGCACAATCGTTAACTTACTCCCTTTGGCCAACCCGCAATCTGTCCAACCTCAGAAGTCTTGAAAGAAACGCTTTTCTCATCGCGTATAGCAGCCATACTCACCTTGCTGGGTGTGGCGATCGGATTGGGTAATGTATGGCGGTTCCCGTACATGATGGGCCGGTACGGCGGAAGCGCTTTCCTAATTATCTACCTTGTGCTTACCCTGTTGTTTGCATTTCCCGCCCTGATTGCCGAAATGACCCTTGGACGAATGAGCAGGAAGGGAACGATCCATTCCTTGCAGGCGGGGTTTGGGCCTGTGGCAGGAAAGTGGACGGGTTACTTTCTGCTCTGTGTTGTGACCATAGCCGGTTCCTATTATGCGGTTGTCGTGTCGAATGTGTTCTTTACTTCCTTCTTCGCCCTGGTTCCGGGATTCAATCATGATAATGACTCTACGTACACCTCTCTACTGGCCAACGGTTGGCTGCAATATGCTATTACCCTTGGGCTGATTGTCTTGTCTTTGCTGCTGATTTGGCTTGGTCTCATAGCAGGCATCGAGAGGGTGAGTAAGCGGTTCATGCCTGTGTTTTTTGTTGCGCTGATTTATATGATCGTTCATGCGCTCACCCTGCCTGGTGCCGTCGACAAGTTCGTTCAGTTTCTGCAACCGGACTTTCATCTGTTGGGCCCTCGCGAAATGTTTGCCGCACTTGGTCAGGCATTTTTCTCCGTCGGGCTGGGCGGAACCTTTGTAGTGGTTTATGCCGGATTCCTGGGACCCCGGGAGAAAATACCCGGCATTGCGCTTTACACTGCGTTCGGCGATGCAAGCGCTTCGCTGCTTTTCAGTCTTTTTCTGATTCCTTCCATGCTTGTTTTTGGTCTTGATATGACCGAAGGGCCCAGGCTTATCTTTCACACCTTTCCTCAGTTGTTTGCTGCCATACCAGGCGGACGATTTGTGGGGCCTCTTTTTCTCCTTTCCATTTCTATCGTGGCCTTTCTTTCACTGGTGGCGGCATATGAAGTTCCGTTCATGAGCCTCTCCCACCAATGGCCTCAGACCGGAAGAACCAAACTCCTGATAATGATCGGAACCGTTCAGGCTATATTGGCTTTGCCCAGCGCTGTTTTTCCTTCCGTGATAGGCTACCTGGATCTGATTTTTGGATCAGGCATGCAGGTGCTGGGGAGCGCACTTTGTGTTTTCTGCCTGACCTGGGGAATGAGACGCGAGCAAGTATTGGAACACATGTTTAACGGTCAGCCTCCCGCCTGGCCTCATAGGGTAATTTTCTTCTGGATACGATGGATCATACCATTGGCACTACTGTCTGTCCTCGGGTCCTATGTCTATGAGGTGATTTGACGTAATTCACTTAACTTTTCCATCTTACCATTACCATCATAACGGGAAAAGGGAGGTGTACGCTGGAACTTGAAATGACAACAACAAAGCGATAAACATGGCACAGGAGAAAGGAATCGAAGCGCTCAACCAGGAATTCAAGCGCTATGAGCAGGTGAAGAAAGACCAGTCTTATCATCTTTCCGAGAAATCGGAAGAAGATCTGTTCGATGACCAATATGTCATCCGGACATGTGACATGGGGTTGTACTTCCACGGGGGTGAAGAGGGCAGGCAGGCTTTTGCACAGCAGCTCGGCGAGGCCATGAAGGGTATCGGCTTTGCCATTCTTACCAACCACGGCGTAGACCCTGCGTTGTATGACGATGCTGAGAAGAAGACCGCTGAATTGTTTGAGACCACCACACGTGAGGAGCGGATGAAGTACCACGCGCAGCGTTTCGGATCGGTGAATCAAGGCTACTTTCCGATGAAGGAAACCACCATCATTCATCCCGACCTGGTGGAAGGCTGGGTATTTTGCCGCAGGGCCTTTAATCTGGATGGCAAAGGAGACTATAAAGAATCAGACTTCTGGCCCCGGCCAGGTTACGAACCGTTCTTCAGGAAGCTGGTGATCGAGCACGAGAAACTCATTCTCCCCATCATGGAAAGCATACTCGTTTTTCTGGGTTGTGACCCACATCTATACGACAAGAAATTCACTGGCACCAATTTTGGCTTCAGGCTAAATTACTATCCGGCTCTAACGAAGGCTGACGAGGCCACCGGCGGCGGGCGCATGCTGGGACACGAGGATGTGGATTTCTTTACCATCCTCCCTGCCCAGTCAGTTGACGGCTTGCAGGTGCTTAACCGTGAGAATATGAAATGGATACGACTCAACGCGCCAAAAGGAAGCATTGTACTTAACACCGGTGATTACATGCAACGGGTTACCAACGACATCCTGCCATCCACAACCCACCGTGTAAGTAAGCCCCGTAACCGTTCCCTTTACGGTAAGCCCCGCATCAGTTTTCCCATGGCTGTTTATGTTTGGGAAGAAGAAATTCTCGAAGTGCTCCCCAATACCGGCATCCCCAGGTATGAACCGATCCGAGCCGAGACGTTCCATACAAGGATTACCAGCAAATATTATGGCGATGATTACGCCAAGGAAGTAAAGAACAACAGTTAGCAGTGCCTGGTGGGTGAAGTGACCGCTTGTCAAAGAGGTCAGGAAATGTGTGCATCCTGCATTCAGGACAATTGAAGCCCCGTTATTCAGTCAGGGTTGTGACGCATCTGCTTTATCCATACTTTGTGCACCTTGCACCCGGAAAATAATGACCAGCTCCGGCATTCGGACAGGGCTCCATTCAACATGCGCACCAAACGCTACCATCTCATCCTCATCCTGGGTTTGCTTTCCACCATCGGGCCATTTTCGATAGACATGTATCTGCCCGCGTTTCCTGCAATAGCGCTGGGCCTTCATACAACCACTGCCAAGGTGATGCTTTCATTCTCCAGTTTTTTTATTGGCATTTCTGTCGGGCAACTGATCTATGGTCCGCTGCTGGAGCGGTATGGCCGGAAGAAGCCATTGTATATAGGCCTGGTTATCTACTTCGCGGCTTCTGCAGGATGTGCCCTCGCCAATTCCGTAAATGCGCTGATTGCATTCCGCCTCCTTCAGGCATTGGGAGGTTGCGCCGGTATGGTGGCTTCCAGGGCTATCGTCCGCGATTTGTTTGAAGTAAAAGACAGCGCCAAAATCTTCTCGTTGCTCATGCTTGTCGTGGCGGTTTCACCGATCATCGCTCCTACCGTTGGGGGCTATGTAACAGCCTTTTTAGGATGGCGGTATGTCTTCCTCATGCTCATATTGGTCACCATGATGATTCTCGTTGGCGTTCATTTCCTGCTTCCGGAAAGCAAGACGCCGGATACCAACCATTCCTTGCGTCCTTCTTCGATTGCGAAAAACTATTGGAACATTCTCATCCAGCCCCAGTTCTACGTCTTTACCTTGACCGGATCGATAGCAGCGTCAGGATTATATGCTTATATCAGCGGGTCTCCTCATGTCTTCATAGAGCTATTCAAGGTAACCGAAGAGGAATATGGATGGATCTTTGCACTGCTGGCGCTTGGAGTGATAACCGCAAGCCAGGTGAACACCTTGGCGCTCAGACGGTATTCAAGCGAACAACTCATTGTCTATGCACTGTCATTTCAGAGCGTTGTGGGTGTTACGCTGCTGGCCCTTACCTATAGCGGATGGATCGGATTGCACATGACCGGCGTCCTTATCTTCCTGTTCCTTTGCTGCCAGGGTTTTATTTTCCCCAATGCGTCGGCGCTCACGCTCGCGTCTTTTGGTCATAGCGCAGGTAATGCTTCCGCGCTAATGGGCGCAGTGCAGATGGGCATTGGAGCGTCTGTTTCGGGCTTGGTCAGTTTTATGCAGAATGATACGGCATTGCCTATGGTCGGCACCATGGCATGCTGTTCATTGATCGCCTTTACCATTATTTTTATTGGCAGAAGGACGGCTGTCAAACAGCCCAGCCTGGAAGAAATAGAAGAAGAAGACGTGGAAATGGTGAGCGGGTTATAAGCAGTGCCATGAAGAAACACCCATCCAGAAGGAATTTTATGAAGCAATCCGCTGTACTGTCATCTGCACTGATGATGGGCGGAAGTCAAATGTTGTTCGCGTATGATAAGAAAACTCCAATGAATACACCTGCAAATGATTCACCGGTGATACGACTGGCCCGGCTTCAGATCGATGCGTCACAATTGGACAAGTATAAGGCCGCATTAAGGGAAGAAGTCGAAGCATCTGTCCGTGTGGAACCAGGCGTTCTCACCCTGTATGCTGTCCAGGACAAGAATCATCCTGATCGCGTTGTGGTCTTCGAAATTTATGCAAACCAGGCTGCCTATGATTCACACATCCAGACGCCGCATTTTAAGAAGTACAAGGATGCAACCCAGTCGATGGTCAAATCGTTGGAGCTGAATGAAATGGTAGCTGTTGCATTGAAATCACAGAATCAGAAATGAAGATTCCTAAGTAAGGTGCAAAGCAGGACATCAAAAAAAATCAATACATGTTTATAGGACACTTCGCTCTTGGTATGGGCGCCAAGGCTGCCAAACCGCAGCTTTCCCTCGGCACATACTTTCTTGCAGTTCAGTTCGTGGACCTTCTCTGGCCTACTCTACTCCTCTTCAACCTGGAGCAGGTGGCCATTGTGCCAGGCATCACCGAAATGACTCCGCTGGATTTCATCAGCTATCCTTATACCCATAGTCTCCTGATGGCGGTCACATGGTCAGCACTGGGATTCATCCTCATCTACCTGATAAAGAAAGATGTCAGTCTTGCCTTTATTATTGCGGCCTGCGTGGGAAGTCACTGGTTTCTGGATTTCCTCACCCACCGACCCGATCTGCCTTTAACTATAGGCGGTGCTACCAAGGCGGGACTTGGCCTTTGGAATCATAAGATGGCCACCATCATCCTGGAAACCTCCATGTTTGTACTTGGAGTTTATTGGTACCAACGGGTTACAGCTGCGACCGACAATACAGGAAAGTACGGATTCTGGGGCCTTGTGACTTTTATGCTTTTGATCCACATCGGGAATATCATGGGGCCTCCTCCTCCAAATGTCGCAGCTATTGCATGGGCTGGACACCTGCAGTGGCTATTCGTTGTCTGGGCATACTGGGTGGACAAGCACAGAGGTACCAGGGAAGTGATA
This sequence comes from Bacteroidota bacterium, assembly GCA_018266395.1. Taxonomy (GTDB): domain Bacteria; phylum Bacteroidota; class Bacteroidia; order Cytophagales; family Cyclobacteriaceae; genus ELB16-189. Next base: position 52,425 of record JAFEAM010000034.1, read on the forward strand.
CATGCTTAGCGGAGTTGATTCAAATCCACTTGTATCGGATTAGATTGGCGACTCATACGGTAAGATCGATGATGGAGCATTGAAAACCGCTTTTGGGTGTCTGCCATTCACTCACCAGCCACAGGTCTAATTAAGGGCTGATAACCACAATCCTTATTAACTTCAGGATATGCTTTACCTAAGTGGTGTCGGCCTTGCCATTTTTCTGCTTTTGCTTTTGATAGCCAAGGATAAGAAAGTGCAATCCGACTGGGTATTGGCATGCTGGCTGTTGGTCATGGCCATTCATCTTCTCCTATTCAGTTTTGAGCAGAGCGGCATTTACCCTGAATTGCTGGGCGCCGCTTTGCCATTTCCACTTTTGCACGGCCCCCTACTTTATATATACACCCGTTCCCTCACCCGTTATCATTCTCTTTCCTATTACCAGCTTTTGCATTTTCTTCCTGCAACCCTGGTGGTCCTGTATATGATCCCATTTTTTGGCATTCCTACCGAAGAAAAGATCGAGGTATTCAGAAACAATGGCGCCGGCTACGAAAATTTCAACCTGATCAGGCACGTCGCCGTTATGACATCAGGCATTTTATATGTGATCCTTTCCACAATCGCACTCATGCGGCATCGGGCGCGGATAGCGAGCCTGTATTCCAACACCGAAAAGGTCAACCTGCTGTGGCTTCAATACATGATCTTTTGGATCGCGGCCATTTGGCTTTTTGTGCTCACCCACATTGATGAGCTGGTATTCGGTGCAGCTGTTCTGTTTGTGGGATTCATAGGATATTTTGGAATAAGGCAGATGGGAATATTTAATAATCCGTCGCCTGAAGAAAAGGGTCTGACTGCCGTGGGAGAAACAGACGCCGTTTCCACTCTGGAAAAACCCAAGTACCAGAAGTCTGGGCTTTCTGCGGAGGCTGCCGAAAAGATTCACAAGGGGCTGACCCAGGTTATGCATGATGAGAAGCTGTTTACCCAAAGTGATCTTTCTCTTGCAGATCTGGCAACCCGACTAAATACGCCAGCCAACCATCTTTCCCAGGTCATCAACGAGAGGGAAGGCAAGAATTTCTATGACTACGTTAACAACCTTCGCATCCAGGAATTCATAAGAGTCACAGGCAGTCCTGAAAGCCAGAAGTACACCTTGCAGGCCCTTGCTGAAGAAGCTGGGTTCAGTTCAAAGTCCTCTTTTAACCGGCACTTCAGGAAAGTTACCGGTAAGTCCCCTTCAGAATATTTGCAAACCAAGGGCTAGTATCTCCATAAGTGGTGTCAGCCTACACGGTGGGCCTAAATGGGGTCATTTTGGGCCATCCCGCCATATACCTCCCCGTTAAGGTGACTTACATCCTTGACCCACTGCGCGCTGGGTTGAGGGCGCCAAACAAACCTTAATCCATTATGAAACATCTATTAATTTTCCTTTGCTGCCTTTCTGCCATACAATTGTCATGCGAGGGCCCACTCAATGCAGATGAGCCAGGGCTGCTGGTTCCGAAAACTGTCGACCAGGATGCCCTACTGCCTTCGATCAGGGCAAATAACACACAACTTCACTCAGAGGCATTTGGCGATCCTACCCAACCCATGCTCGTCGTACTCCACGGCGGGCCGGGATTGGACTATCGACCTTTACTCAACTGCAAGTCATTTGCAACGGAAGGTTATTACGTGGTATTCTATGACCAGCGCGGATCGGGCCTATCGCGCAGGGAGAGCAAGTCCTCCTACACAACGGAGATTATGTTGGATGATTTGGAGGCTGTTATCTCCTATTACCGAAGCAGTCCAAATCAAAAGATATTTCTTCTTGGTCAGTCCTGGGGTGCTATCCTGGCCACAGCCTACATTAACCAGCACCCTGATGCAATCAATGGGGTAATTCTTGCCGAGCCCGGTGGTTTCATCTGGAATGACATTAAAGATTACATGGCACGGACGCGCAAGTATGACCTTCAAAGTGAAACGCTAAACGACGCCACCTACATGGATCAATTCATTACCGCCAAAGAATCTGAACAGGAGAAGCTAGACTACAAATTCGGGCTGCTGGCATCTTCTGAGGGTGCATCAGACAGTCCGCTTGGTGACGAAGGCCATATCCCCTTTTGGAGGATGGGGGCGCTGGTCAACCAGGCCATGTATGACCTGGGAAAAAGAGAGCAACCCGACTGGACTAAAAACCTGTCAGCCTTCAAGACCAAAGTACTGTTTGTTTACAGTGAGCACAACAAGGCATATGGGGCTGCTTACGCAGAGCATGTAAGTTCAGCGTATCCGAACGTCGAGTTGAAACGCATTGATGAGGCAGGTCACCATGTAATGACCTTTCCCGCTGGATGGAACAATTTCAAACCTTTCGCACTGCAATACCTTAACGAATTAAGATAACCATCATATGAAAACCCTGATTATTTTCTGTACCACAATCCTTCTTCCACTCACTGGCGTCTTTGCTCAAACCCTGAACTGGCACAACATTGATGGAGGGAAGAAAAATGTTGTCAGTGTGAATGCCGGTTGGGATTATGCCAACACCATCGGGCTGGCCTACACACGAGTCGTGATGACAAAGATGCCCATTGCACTTTCCGGACAGTTCTCAAAACCTGCAGGCAATGATTTGCTGGATGACTTCAAGTCAAAATTAGGTGGTCAAATCCGATTGATGACTGCAGGAAACTTTGCTGTTGCTGCGTCCGTGTACGGCAACTACCGGCAGTACCAATCATCGATGGCAAAGTTGCAGAGCTTTGGATGCGAGCTGACTGCGATCGGCGGATATTACAGGGCACACTGGTTCCTGGCAATGGAATTTGGCTTCGACAAAGCCATCGCCACCCGGATAAGGGGCAGCGATTGGATGAAACAGAACTTCCCTTCATCCAAAGATGGATGGTATGTGCCGACCGCCGGCAACTTTCTCTTCGCCCTCCAGGCGGGCGGGTCTATAAAGAACGTCGATCTGTTTCTTAGGGCCGGTCAAGTGACGGATCAGAATTTTAAGTCATCCGCCCAGGTGCCGTTCATGGCTCAAGTCGGCGTGAATGTGAAGTTCTGATTGATGTGGGCAGAGGTTGAAGATTGCAGAGAGTGCAGTCTTCACTTCTGCTTCACAATTACTCCGGCATTTTCGAGTGCCCTCAGGTATTCCTCCACCACTTCCAATGGTATGGGACCAAACTCGGCTGACACAGCATTACGAATTTCTTCAGTTGAACGCCTGCCGTCAACAAAATTGAGTGTTTCATACGCATATTCATCTCCCCAAAGCCCATGATATCCGGGAAGGCGAAGGGCTCCCACCTTCTCTTCACCCAGGTGGTCGGCGAGATAATCATATCCAAAAACAGAAAGCGGCCCTTTTATTGAGGCGTTGCGTTTATATACAGAGGTGGCATTTGATCTGGTTCCGGTCGATGGTTTCCCGGTGAGTTTCTCCATGGTCGAATAGAATTCTCCTGCTTCCTTTTCCATGGCCGCGTTCACCTGAACAAAAGATTTCAGAGATTGAAACACTCCGCGCTCATAGCGAAAATGCTGCGACCACAGGTTATCCACTTCTTCTTTTGGAATCTCGCCTGCCCGTCTCACCACATCAGATGTTCTCTTCAAGGCTTGCTGCCTGATTAAACTCCATAAGGAAGCAGCATCGGCTGCCTGAAGGTTAGAGAGGTAATATCCACTCGCCGCACCGATAAATCCTGCCCGCTTCAATTTCGTAGGATCTATATTGGCGGCCATGTCGAAGTTGGTATGGATGTACCGGTCCGGCCAATCGTGCATGTAGATACACGGAATCCTGAAGGAACCCTCATTGTATACGTCGTGATCGCTCCCCATATGAAACTCTCCGAGCACTGCCTGCAAGGGTTCCTTCCCTCCTTCGTTGGAAACAAATTTGAAATCATGGGCATATCCGCTGGCATAGGCATCCGATTGGGCATTCACATATCCTCCGAAGGTTTGTCCAACATCTGCGACAAAATTCGGAAGGCTTTGAGGGGCGCCCGCCACGTGGAATACAGATTTCGTTATCGGACCCCCTCCCACCATATCCATGTGAATTACAGCTTTGATCCTGTCGGCATAGGTGGGTCGTTGTGCCAGTATCGCGAGTGTTCCTTCTATTTCCGGAGACCAGATGAAGCGGATAGTTCGTCTCGGTCGGCCTATTCTTCCCTCTGCAATCAATTTATTTAAGCTTCTCGCGATTTCCAGGATGGTCATACTTCCGCTTGCATTGTCATTGGCACCCGGACGCTGATGGTCAAGATGGCAGGTAAAGGCAATCTCTTCATTCTGCAGAACAGGGTCAGTGCCTTTGATGATCGCTGTAGCAAAACTGTAATTACCAGGATGCTGACCTGCCTTCACTTTTGCGTGCAGCACAATCCGCTCGCCTCGTGCTAGTCGCGATTGAAATTCCCTCGCTTGTTTCAACGAGATCATGAAACAAAAAGCCTTAGTCGGGGCAAAGCTGTCGAAGTGACCCCATCGGATCAGGTTCTGGTCCTCACGTGACCAGGCCGTAGGTTGATTTTGAGTATAGCTGATCAATCCTGCCGCGCCCTTTGCCACGGCTAGTTTAACTGCAGCTGAAGGAGATGAAGAGATAAGGACGATCTTGCCCCTGAAATCTATGTTTTCATAGTCCTTTTCTGAACTGCCTGCACCTGCATCCACCAGGTCGGCCGTTACTTCTCCGCTTTCACTGTCTTCTGCAAGGGTAATAGGCATGGATTCCCAATCCGCAAGCCTGGTCTTTGGCCTCCATTTGTCACCATCTTTCTCCATTTCCCACAACTCGGCGAACTCGGCCTCCCATACCAAACGAGATTTCTGGGTTCCATACATGGACTTTCCATCAGCCGGAATCTGAAAGACTTCAACACCCTCCAGGCCGTATTCCTTCAGTTTCGACTCCACAAAGTCAATGGCCATGCGGAATTCGGATGAACCACGTATCCGGTGCAGGCGGGTGACATATTCAAGGTTTCGCTTTGCGGATTCACCAGAAAGTTCAGAATCAAAGGCCTTCACTGTGGCAGGATCCAGCAATGGCTGGGACCAAGCACAAGAGGCGATAAACAGGAACAAGAACGTTGTTCGAATCATGGTGCAAATTTTGATACAGGAAATATAACTAATCGGTTGTCTCAAGCCGAACCATGTTAGGCTAAACGGTCAGGAGTCAGAATGTCCGGAGGGTCTCTCTGGGTTGCCGCTCTTTCCGAGACGTTCAGCTAACAAATCAGGGTGAATCCAAAAAACTTTCATTTCATGGTCCTCGTCCTTTTTTTATCTTGGTCACTCATAGTTGTAATTAATGAAAGCCTTAACATTACTCGTTGTTCTCGCCATGCATGTTGGCTGCAGCCTTGCACAGGAAGCTGATTTGCCGAATGACTTCTTAAGCAAAGCCTTCTACAAACAACGCAGAGAAGAGCTCAGGGAGAAGTTGCCGGCTAATTCGGTCGCAGTATTCTTCGCAAACCCCATACGAAACAGGGCCAAAGATGTGAACTACGTCTACCACCAGGATCCAGACTTCTTTTATCTGACTGGCTATAAGGAACCCAACGCGCTGTTACTCGTATTTAAAGAAAAACAATCAGCAAGCAACGGAAGGGAATATGATGAAATTCTGTTCGCTCAGCCCCGGAACGAACAGGCTGAAATGTGGAACGGTCGGCGACTCGGAGCCTCAGGGGTAAAAGACTTATTGGGAATTGAACAGGCCTTCAATAACTCTGAATTCAGGAAATACAACCTGGACTTTTCAAAATTCAGTTCGGTATTGTTCTTCGATTTTCTCAACGACGTGCGCAACGATCCGCGTGATTCATCAGATCTGTATGACCTGATTGCCCAATTCAAAGTAAAGTCCAACTACCCTGACAAGAGCAGCAAGACCCTGACTGTAGAACCAGTTAAGAACAATCTTGACGTGCAGTCTCTCGGTAAAATCATGGACAACCTTCGTGGCATCAAAACCCAGGAAGAAATTGAGATGATTCGGAAGGCGGTCAGGATCTCCTGCGCCGGTCAGGCGGAAGTAATGAAAGCGATGAGGCCTGGTATGAGTGAACGTGAAATTCAGGGGATCCATGAATTTGTGTTTAAAAAATACCAGGCAGAAGATTTAGGCTACCCATCGATTGTGGGGGCCGGGCACAACGGCTGCATACTTCATTACATCGACAATTACAAGCCCAACATCTCCAACAAAGAATTGATCCTGATGGATCTGGGCGCCGAGTTCCATGGTTACACGGCAGACATCACCCGCACGATACCGGTGAACGGAAAATTCTCGCCCGAGCAAAAACTGATCTATGAACTTGTGTTGAAAGCCCAGGAGGAAGCGATGAAAATATGCAAGCCCGGCACTCCGTTCAGTGAATTGTACAAGGCCACCCGGATCACCATTGACAAAGGCCTGAAGGAATTAGGCATCATACAAAATGAATCCGACAAGCACATGTTCTATCCGCACGGCTGTTGCCATCATATTGGTCTGGATGTACACGATCGCGGACCTTATGAAAAGCTGGAGGAAAATATGGTAATTACAATTGAACCTGGCATCTACATCCCGGAGAACTCAAATTGTGACAAGAAATGGTGGGGAATTGCCGTACGCATTGAAGATGACTACCTGATTACAAGAGACGGGTATGAACATCTTTCAGCATCAGGACCAAGAACTGTAAAAGACATCGAAGCAACCATGAAACTCTCCAGTCCCCTGGATAGTTTTGTGTTGCCTGATTTGGATAAGAAATAAAACTGAAGCTGCTAATTCAGGATTGGAAGACCGCAGACCTCAGTTTTTCACTGCCCAGGCCAGACCATCAGGTGCGTCACCGACATCAATCTTGCCGATCATTTCAAGTTTCTTCAGATCTACAACAGCTACATAGTTGTCAGGGGTGCATCCCAGAAAAGCACGCCCACCGTCCGGATCCACTAGAATTCCTGCGGCACCACGGCCAATGGGAATCCGCTTCACTTCTTTATGCGATTGAGCGTCGAATACAAACAAGTCGCCCATTCCCAAACAGGAAACCAGAACGCGTTTGCCGTCGGGGGTGAACTTTAGCCGGTTCGCGCCTTTCACATTTGCATCCAGCTTGGCGGTCACTTTCTTTCCTGTAAGGTCAATGATCCAAATTGAACCATCACGTGCTGCTGCAGTCCAGAGTTGCTTGCCGTCGGGCGACACGTCAAAGCCTTCAGCACCAGGCCCCACCTGAATTACAGTCTGCACCCAATCCTGACGCGGTTTGGCTCCTGGTATGACTGCACCCGTAGGTGTAGTGGGCGGAGGCAACAAAGTGTCGGCGAGGATGCTTACTGTACCCGCATTTACATTGGTAGTGTAGATTCTCTTGATATCAGGCGTAACATAAATCATGTGAGTGCGATCCTGACCGGTTCCCATGCTCCAGTCAATTTTCCCTGAAGCGGGATCATAGCTTCCGACGGCCCGTGCACCTTCAGCCGAAAACCAGACTTTACCTCCTTCAAAGGCGAGTCCGTGCGGACCGATGAGTGGCCGGGTATCTATGTTCGGCAACGCCTTCTGGGCGACAAGATCGATTGCATTCATCTCAAATGATTTTCCCCCTCCAGTGATGGATACGTAAGCCATCTTTCCGTCAGCAGATGCAATCACTTCGTGTGGATCCGATCCTACCGGCACTTTGCCCATCACCTTTAACGTAACGGGATCAACTATGGCGAGCGTGTGATCGGCTTTGGATAGCGCCAGCAAAGTGCGCCTGGGATTGCCCTGTGATACACCCTCGGTCGTAACAGTGAACAGGAGCAAGTGAGCGCCCACGACAGCAAAAAGCATCGTGAGGAAACTCTTTCTGGATGTAAGGATCATTGGGTTGTGTTGAATAACAGTTAGACAAGCCTAAGTTGGAAATTATTCCAACCCCTGCAAGATATTCTTAACAGCAAAGCCCCTTTGCCTTTATGAAAGGTACTTTAGGATGCCTGCAAGTATTAGCTCCTGACCTTTCTGAAGTGATCAGAGGCAGTAAGCACCAATAGTTTTGTTCCTGCATCAAACTGGATGGTTGCGAGTTCATCCTTCCCCAACTTTTTCACCGAATTAAGTTTGCCTTTGCCATAATTCATATGGAAAAGCTCATCTCCCGGCTTCAGCTTGAGAATCTCCTCAGCATTGAATGGATCGCCGACATAATCAGGCAGCGGTGAAATCACAGGGAGGTGAGAAGTCTTACTTACACTCAATGGAGCCTCTGGTTGCGATGATCCACCAGATGATGGCGTTTCGGCAGAGGAGGAATGCAATCCAATACCAAGCCTGGTGATTATTTCATGCTTCTGCAATTTACTCTCGCTCGCCTTTTGAAGTGACTCGCTGAGTCCGTCAATTGCCTTCTGAACAGTGTCTATCCTCAGGGAGTCATCATATTCCACCACGTTCAAATCCACTGTCTGGAAAGGTATGTAGCTGTGAACATCCCTGATGAGCACCACGGGCAGGCCAAGCGCGTGCCGAACAGCCAGTCCATAGGAGGCAAGTTGATTATGACCGCTCATGTCGAAAATGGCCAATTCACTGTCGATCACTTCCTTTACCACATCAAATGGGTCGATGTGAACTGATCCGTCGGCCCTGTTCGGGAAAAAGCCGGCCTTGCGGCAGGCCGGTGCAACCACATATTCATATACACGGTTCACATGACCCTGCGGGTACCCATCCGGGTCATTCAGGGGCATGATAATAAAGCATGTTTTGTCCATAAAACTCTCTTTGGTGCCTTATACAGATCGATAAAATTCAACGGTCAAATTAAGAAAAGTATTTCATTCGGAGCTTTTGATCCTTTTAGGGAATAATAGGCGGGTGAGGTCTTTGAAGGAAGTGATTGAGGATGGCCTGGGCGTGTTTGGCATAATCAAATTCCGCTTTTCTTTTCGAACGCCAAACCCTACCTTCCACGATAATCAATAACCAGTTTCAATGAATCGCATCCGCCTAACCCTGATCCTGTGCGCGTTCCTATTGCAGGCCGCACTGGCACAAACCCTGAAGAAAGAAGATATCGAACAACTGAAATTCCGGTACATCGGTCCAATCGGCAACCGCATAAGTTGCGCGATAGGCATACCCGGGAATGACCTGGTCTATTTTGCCGGTGCTGCCTCCGGCGGCCTCTGGAAAACCACAGATGGAGGTCTGAGTTGGAGGCCGGTATTCGACGACAAGAATGTGGCTTCGGTGAGCGCTCTTGCCGCAGCAGCATCGGATCATCAGATCATGTTTGCGGGCACCGGGGAGAGCTTCATCCGCTCCAACGTCACGATTGGAAACGGCGTCTACAAGTCTACAGATGGAGGTGAGACCTGGCAACTTTCCGGGCTCGAGAACACCGGCAGGATTTCACGCATCGTCATCCACCCCACCAATCCCGACATCATTTATGTTTGTTCCGTGGGTCATGCCTATGCGCCACAGAAGGAACGCGGCGTCTACAAGTCAACTGACGGAGGAAAGACATGGAGGCAAGTGCTTTTTGTGGACGAAAACACCGGCGCGTCAGATCTCGTCATGGATCCAACAAATCCCAGAATTCTTTTTGCCGGGATGTGGCAGATTTCATTGAAGAACTGGAACCGCACCAGCGGTGGACCAGGAAGTGGTCTTCATATGTCAACCGATGGCGGTGAAACCTGGAAGAAACTTTCAGGGAGCGGCTTGCCCGAAGGGCCCGTCGGCAAGATTGCCCTTACGATGACGCCTGCAGCGCCCAACCGTGTCTATGCACTTATCGAAACAGGGGATGGACTGGAGAAACTTAATGACAAAGACAAGGCAGAGACCGGTGAACTGTGGCGTTCAGATGACAAAGGAAAATCATGGACTCTCATGAGTTCTGACCGGAACATGTCGGGCAGGCAAGCTTATTATACCCGGACTGCTGCATCACCAGACAATCCAAATGAAATCTACTTCATCAACGCCGGTTTCTTTACCAGTATCGACGGCGGCAGATCTTTGGAGCCCATCACCAGTTTCCTGTCCCAGCCATATGGAGATCATCATGACATGTGGATTGATCCCACCAACGCCAACCGCTCAATCGTTTCACACGACGGGGGCATTTCCATCTCGAAGGATCGTTGCAAAAGCTGGAGCAGGATTGCACTTCCCATCGCCCAGCTCTATCATGTGACGGTTGACAACAATATCCCTTACAACGTACTTACCAATCGTCAGGATGGCCCTTCGATGCGCGGCCCAAGCCGCAGCGGCATTGGGTCCTTCTTCGGAATGATGGGCATACCCAGCATTGGCACCGGGATGTGGCATGAAGTGGGTGGAGGTGAAAGCGGATTTGCTACACCGGATCCGAAAGATCCAGATGTGATCTGGTCAACAGCCTCAGGAACCGGCGCGGTAGGCGGTGTGGTTGTACGCTTCAATGAAAAGAACCGCCAGTTCCGTCAGGTTGAAATCTGGCCGGACTATGTGGCCGGTACGCCTGCGGCCGATGTGAAGTATAGATTCCAGTGGACGTTCCCGCTGCTTATCTCACCTCACGATCACAATACAGTTTATGCCGCAAGTCAAATGGTGCACAAGACAACCAACGGCGGACAAAGCTGGCAGGTGATCAGCCCTGATCTCACCCTAAATGACAAGAAGCAGCAACAACAGTCGGGTGGCCTTACCCCTGACAACATCGGCGTCGAGTATGCCAATGTCATTTCCGCTTTTGAAGAATCTCCAATGAAACAAGGTCTGCTCTGGACGGGCAGCAGTGACGGACAAATCAATGTCACGCAGGACGGCGGGAAGACCTGGACTAACGTAAGCAAGAATTTCACCGACCTCCCTGCCCAGGGTGCTGTGAGAAATATCGAAGCCTCCAAATATGCGGAAGGCAAAGCGTTCCTCGTGGTTGATTTTCATGAACAGGGCAACTTCCAGCCTTATGCCTACAGGACTACAGATTATGGCAAGACCTGGAAGAAGATTGTGAAGGGCATCGAACCCGGTATAAGTTATTGCCGATCCATCAAGGAGGATCCCATTCGTAAGGGACTTCTCTACCTCGGTACCGAAACAGCACTCTATATTTCTTTTGATGATGGTGATACCTGGCAACCTTTCATGAATAACCTGCCTCATACTCCTTTCTATTGGCTGGAAGTACAGGAACATTTTAATGATTTGGTTATAGGTACATATGGTCGAGGCGTATGGATCCTCGATGACCTGACTCCACTCCAGCAGTTGCCTGTCAACGCGGCAGAAACCAAAGCAGCCTTGTTCAATCCCAAGGATGCCTATCGCTTTCAGGCCAGGACCAGCTCGTTGCAGCAGCTGCCTGAACCATCATGGGGATTTGATCCGCCCTATGGCGCCTCAATCAATTACTGGACAAACTCAGACAAGGATAGTGTCAAGGTGTACATCACCAGCGCTTCCGGCGATACCATCAGAACCTTCAAACAAAAAGGCAAGGCAGGTATCAACAGAATTTGGTGGGACCTCCAGAACAAACCCACAAAGGACATCATGATGCATACAAAGCCCCTTGGCGGAGATTGGGTCTCCTGGGACAAGGATCGCAAACGTCCGGCGCATGTGGCCACTTTCAAGTCCTATATGGTTCCTCCCGGTAAGTACAATGTTGTCATGACTACAGCAGGTCAGACATTCAAAAGTTCCGTCAATCTTCTGAAGGATCCTCACTCTGATGGAAGTGCAGATGACATCAAGGCGCAGACTGACATGCTGGCCAGCATGTACAAGGATATCAATAGCATTGCGGATATGGTCAATGAGCTGGAAATCATCCGCCGTCAGGTATATGACATGCGTGACGTTCTGAAGCCTAAAGCCAGCAACAAGAAGCTGGTCGCAGCTGCCGGCAAGCTCGACTCAGCTATCATTAAGGTAGAGTCCAAACTGATTCAACTTAAGTACACGGGCACAGGACAGGATGATGTCCGGTATCCGGAAATGCTCGCAGGACGGATTGCTTATCTGGCCGGCGCAGTGGGTACGGCGGACTTCGCTCCAGCCGATCAGCACAAAGAAGTTTATGCCATGCTGAAAGAAAAACTTGCTCAATCGCAGAATGAAATGGACGCTTTGCTGAAAGGTGAAGTGGCGGCCTTCACGAAGCAACTGGATGACAGCGGCATCAAGCCCATAGTCATCACCTGGAAGAAACCATAGGTTTCATTGGTTCAGACAAAAAATCCTGCTCTTTCGCGAGGGCAGGATTTTTTTGTTGGTGCTTGACACTAAATTTCAGTCCGAGCAAAAGATTATTGAGAATCCATACAGGAGGCTAAAAGGGATTCTAAGGCAATTTTGTCACCATGGTCATCTTCCTTTCAAACTCATACATCTGCAACAACCACATGCCAATGCCGGCGGCCCCCTGCATATAACCCGTTTGTGCTTGCAGTAATTCAGGCCTGCGACGATGTTCAGCCTGGACCCATTTGATGCCATTTCCTTCTTTCGTACCCCGACCAATCAGATTTTCAGTCAGATGTTGGGCAAACTCCAGATAAGAATTGTCGCCAAACAATTGATATAGCTCCAGGAAGAATGCAGCAACACCGGCAGTCCCGCAGCAAGGTCCGACATTGTTCCAAAGACCTGGCATCTGCTTCTCAGGAATGCCGCATTTCATCAAAGCACCTGCCGAAATCTTCATGCGTTCAAGCCATTGCTTGTCTTTTGTTGTTTCATAGAGCGCATAGTAGAGTCGGGCTGTGCCCGCCGGTCCGTGACACCAGCTCAGGTAGTACAGATCCTTTCCATCTTCAGCATCGTGATGGTAAACCCAACCATCACGGTTTTGAATGGCGGACAGGTGACTTGCACCGGCCAACGCCGCGTCCAGGAATTGATTGTCCTTTGTTACCTGGTACAGTTTGGTTAAGAAGTAGCTGACACCTGCGGTGCCATGTGAAAAGTTCGGCATGTAGTATCCACTCTTTTGCATAGAAGAGTCCATGTACCACCTTTTTCCGCCCTGCACCTCCTGAGCCTGGTCAATAAGGCCTTTCCCTGTTTGAATCGCCAGCTTCTTTGACTGCGGAGTGCCAAGTTCCAGCAACATCAATCCGATACCGGCACCGCCATAAACCACATCAGAGTACCTCCACGAAACAGCGTCCCTTGATCGCTGTGCATGTGCTTCAAGCCTTTCGAATGACCGGCCCCAAGCCTTCTTGTATTTTTCCTCATGGGTCAGATCATACACTTTCTTCAAAGTGAAGCAAATGCCGGCCTCTCCCGTAAACAGGCCTACTTCATCAAAGCCGTTCATAGGATAAGTCAGTCTTGAAGCGAGGTAATCTGCGCCTGCCTTAGCCTTCAACAAGTATTGCTGATTCTTTGTTACGTGGAACAGCTCAAGGTAAAACAGGACCACTCCTGCTGATCCGGAATAAAGGTTAGAAGCAGCTGAAGTATCCCCTTCGGCTATCCTCCATCGCGTTCCGGAATTACTGGAGATTTCTTGTGTGCTGATCCACCGTTCTGCGTCAACCGCCACGGAAAGGTACTGGTCGGCCGCTTTCTGTGAACATGCCAGGCCTGGGATGAGGACAAGCATCAGAATAAATATCTTCATATTCATGGCGCGAAGTAGGTCACTTCATAGGGGATCAAACCTTGATAAAAATGCTCCGGATGAAGAAAGATACTCTTTTATGCAGACTTCGGTCTGACAAAAGCATTTTGCCAATGACTGAAAAAACATACCTTAAAGCCTCAATCTCAATAAAATGAAAATCAGATCAATTGCCACTTCATTCCTGGTACTTCTGTCCATGCTGACTTTTGGCCAGGCCAACACAGACAAATTGCGCGCAACAATCAAGGCCAAAGCCGAAGCCATTGACCCGAAAGTCATTGCCTGGCGCAGGGACATTCATCAACATCCCGAGCTCAGCAACCGTGAAGTCAGAACAGCGGATCTGATTGCCAAACATCTGCAATCCCTCGGCATCGAGGTCAAAACAGGAATTGCCAAGACCGGAGTGGTCGGAATACTCAAGGGAGCTCAACCGGGTCCCGTTGTCGCACTCAGAGCCGACATGGATGGCCTTCCCGTTCTTGAGGCCAGTGATCTTCCCTTTGCCTCCAAGGCCAGAGGTGAATTCAACGGACAGGATGCGCCAATCATGCATGCATGCGGGCATGATACCCATGTTGCCATTCTCATGGGGGTGGCCGAGGTGTTAAGCTCAATGAAGAAAGATCTTAAGGGAACAGTGAAATTTATCTTTCAACCGGCGGAAGAAGGAGCGCCTGCGGGTGAAGAAGGCGGCGCTTATCTGATGGTGAAGGAAGGCGTACTGGAAAATCCCAAAGTGGATGCAATTTTCGGCCTTCACATTTCATCAGGCAATGAGGTGGGAACCATTACCTACAGGTCGGGCGGGGAGATGGCAGGCGCCAGCGACGTGAGGATTGTCGTGACGGGCAAACCTTCTCATGGAGCGATGCCGTGGCTATCGGTGGATCCCATCCTGGTGGCATCGCAGATTGTCACTTCGCTGCACACCATCGTGAGCCGAAATGTAAACATCACTGAAAATCCCGCGATTGTTACCATTGGTTCCATCCATGGCGGCAACCGGGGGAACATTATCTCCGAGAAGGTAGAAATGGTTGGCACGGTGCGCACACTGAGCAATGATGATGAGAAATTGGTTTTCAGGAGAATCAACGAAATTGTCAAACACACTGCTGAAGCTGCCGGTGCAACGGCCACTGTTGAGTTGCCCTACACCATTCATTATCCTGTGACTTATAATAACCCTGAACTTGTCGCCAAAATGCTCCCGTCGCTGATGAAAACTGCAGGGCAGAGTAAAGTCGTTCAAACTCCTGCCCGGACCGGAAGTGAAGACTTTTCCTTTTTTGCGGAAAAGGTACCAGGCTTCTTTTTCTTCCTTGGTGGAATGCCAAAAGGAACCGATCCCGCCAAGGCCGGTCCACACCACACACCACAGTTTTATGTTGATGACAGTGGACTTCAGCTGGGTGTGAATGCCTTGTGCAACCTGGTGGTGGATTATTCTGCCGGAACGAAATAGATCAGCTGACTGTATTCTGAATTAGGGTCATTTGTTGGCTGTTGGTCGTGAAAATCATTTCACGTCACGGACCCGTACTGTCTGTTGAAATCGATTTTAGATTTATATTAGCTACTGCTAAACCTATTCATTATGGCCGGAGGATTTGCCCCGTCGACTGTACCCCTCACCTCAACCGGGGAAAATAAGAGCTATACCTTTGCACTTTCAGTTCTGACTTCCCTGTTTTTCATGTGGGGATTCATCACATGCCTTAATGACATCCTGATACCGCACTTGAAGGCCGTGTTCACCCTGAACTACGCACAGGCCATGCTCATACAGTTCTGTTTTTTTACTGCTTACTTTATCATGTCGCTTCCCAGCGGTTACATCGTGGAGAAGACAGGGTACAAAAGAGGAATTGTACTGGGTCTCATTATCGCCGGAATTGGATGCCTTATGTTTTATCCTGCCGCCGGGGCACGCTCCTATGGCTTGTTCCTGACGGCATTCTTTGTTCTGGCATCGGGAATTACCCTGCTGCAAGTTGCGGCGAATCCATATGTTACCATCCTTGGTAAGCCCGAAACAGCTTCGAGCAGACTGAATCTCACCCAGGCTTTCAATTCTTTGGGGACTACCATCGCTCCCATCTTTGGAGCCTTCCTGATATTATCCATGAGTGTAAAATCAGGGGAAGCTTTGACAAGCCTTACGCCTGAAGAATTAGCCGCTTATCAATTGACGGAAGCAGCAGCAGTGCAGAAACCATATCTGTTATTGGCAGGAGTTCTCTTTACTATCGCTGCCATTTTTGCCATAATCAAGTTGCCTGTAATTGAAGCCGGTGAACAAGTGGCCTCTGGTGCGACGACGGGAGAAGAGCGAACATCTGCATGGCAGTATCCCCACCTCATTCTTGGGGCCGTAGGTCTTTTTGTATATGTGGGTGGGGAAGTCTCTATTGGCAGTTTTCTGGTAAACTTCCTTGGGGAGAAAAACATCGCGGGGCTTGCTGAAGCCGATGCCGGCAAATATGTTTCTTTCTATTGGGGTGGCGCCATGGTAGGCCGGTTCATTGGCGCGGCTTTGCTGCAGAAACTCAATCCAGGTAAAGTACTCGGCGCCGCAGCCATGATAGCCGCTACTATGGTGGTCATCACCATGCTTTCCAGTGGCACGCTGGCCATGTGGGTGGTGTTGTCGGTGGGACTTTTCAACTCCATCATGTTCCCCAGTATCTTTTCGCTTGGCGTTGCCGGCCTGGGCAAGCACACAGGCCAGGGTTCAGGGATCCTGTGCATGGCCATTGTTGGAGGTGCACTCATCCCATTGCTGCAAGGGTTTATTGCCGACAGCATTGGCATTCAGAGAGCTTTCTTTATACCGGTATTGTGCTACCTGTATATAGTTTATTATGGACTGAAAGGTCACAAGATAAGATAAGTCAATCTCCCTCCCCAAAATGCACGGAGACTGTTCACTTAGAACAGGTGCTGTCAAATGTTTAAGAACAAGAGTGTTCAATCCCTTATCACAGAGTTCATTTTGATCATCAGCGGGATATTGATTTCCCTGTTCGTACAAAACAAGTTTGAAGAGCGTCAGCAGAAAGCTGAGGGAATCAGGATACTCGGCCAGATTGCAAATGATCTCAAACTCGACACTGCGCTGTTTACTTCAAATCTCAAGAGTGCCGGATATCTCATGGATCAATACAAGTTGCTGTTATCCAAAAAGGGCAATATGGTGAAAGATCCAGGCATGCCGGCGGTAGTTGAAGGAGTGCTCGCTACAGACAGCAAAGTGCTCACCATGATAAACCGTGGCGGCTATCTTCGGTTCACGTCCTTCGGACAATTCGAGTTGTACCGGCAGCCGGAACTCATCAATGACATTCTGCACTACTACAACAACCAGAATGAAATGCTTAACTCATTCTCCGAATGGGACAGCAATTATGTAAAGGATCAAGTAGTCGGATACTACCTCTCACATCATACAGGCAACCTCCGCAGGTATTTCGAACAGAGCATCCTTCACGACAGCTCACGGGCTGAAGATGCCATGATGATGCGCCAAATGCTTGATGATCCGGATTTTCAAAGCATTCAGGTCTACAATTACATAATAAAGATGAATTACTACAATCAGTTGCAGGAGGCCAGAGAGGAAGCAGTCAGGCTACTCATAAAACTCCAGAACCTTCTTCCTGCACACGATTGACTCCCCTCCTGCCCGCTCTATTTGCTTACCGTCACCTTGTAACGACGGCTGTTGATGGTGGGCGGCAGCCGATCCGTCATGATGATGAAATGCATATCATACTTCCCTGACAAACCGGGGGCAATCAGCTTTACCTCGATCTCATTGTTAAGTTTGCCTTCAGCTAACTGCGTCAGCAAATATTCTGAGCTCCCATTCCCTTCTGAGGAAAATCTTACACCCAGATACGCCGGAAGCCTTGTGCCTGCCGGATCCCGAACCTTCTGCGGTCTTTCAATGGTGCACTTTACGGATGTGGAATCATGCGACGATAACTTCTCCACCTTCGTTAACATCCTGACCTTTATGTCAGAAAAGGACAGAAACGGGTTCATGATCAGGTAGTCACTGACGAGGGGTACACCTGGCACTGAGTCGCTGTACACAATTGATGTATTGGGAACGACTACCACCTTTTTACCATTATATGACTTTTCGGTATCCCAGAGGTCATATTGATTCTTACGATAATATTCATTGTTGAGTGAAAATGAAGGACTGCCACCATAGAATTCATAAAGCGACGCCCATTGATACGAATTCACGAAGGCAACGGGAAGACTCCCGGCCTTCTCATGGATTCTCCTTGACCACTCCCTCTTGTCAAAAAACTCATCCTCCAAAAGTCCAGGATAGAGTTTTGAAGGCGAATAGTTGAAAATCAGTACAATTCGAGTCACGAGTATCAAGACAACAGCAACCGGCAGCAACCTGAAAAAAATCTTTCTTCCGGCAGCAAATTCACTGAGGTGGCGGTAAGTAAAGTATACGGCGGGGAAAATACCTATGAGAGTCCAGTGGGCCTCTACCCTTCCCCTGAACGTCATGAGCAGAAAGAAGACCAGCACACCACAGAAAACAAATTTCAGTGCTTTTTCAAAGGGCCCCGCAGCACTAACCTTATATACGGCCACTAATGCGAATATGCCGGTAAAAGGTCCCAAAAAAAACGGCTGAGACGCCAGGTAATCAATTGTATCCTGCAAGTGATAACTCGTGCTTCTCTCGAAGAGGTGATAACGAAAGGATGGCCAATCCAGATTTATCTGCCAGATTAAATGAGGAATGCAAAGAACAGCCGACACTCCACAAGAGAACCAGAACAAAGGACTCCGCAGCAATCTTAAGTTTGAAAGAATGACGAGTCCAACAAGCAGGACAGCCTGATACTTGGAAAGCAGCATCGCAGCCATGGCTGCACCCATTGCCAGGGACAACCACCAGTCCTGCCTCTGGAGAAAGCGATTATAGAAGTAAAAGAACAATGAAGATGATAGCAGCAGAGGTGCATCTGGTGAAGCCAGGAAGCCAAACAGATGCAGCACTCCAATCGAAATCAGTAAGGCATAAAACAGTATTTTGTCTTTCGGCTGAATGACAGATTCCCAAACAATCATCGTTGCCAGCGAGGTCAGCACCAGGAAAAATCTTACTCCCAGTTCACCTCCAAACAAAGATGTGCCCGCCTTAATAAGCAGTGCCAAAGCAGGAGGATGATCAAAGTATCCCCATGCCAGGTGTTTGGAGTACATCCAATAGTATGCTTCGTCAGCAAACAATTGGGTGTAGGTCGCCTGGAGAAGCAGGGCTCCAAACCAGACTGGATAGAACCATATCGCCAATGACCGATCTCTGGAAAAAAACAGAGGCATATCTCATCTCATTGAACGAAACTCAAGATGCGTACCGCTCTCGCATGCAATGCCCTCCCTTCAGCAACAAACGAAATTAATCCAATCGCAAGAACGGTTTGTCGTTTACCCCGAAAGTATATGAATTGGAACGTCCTCGTAGTATGATTACTACCTGTTGATACTTCTAATATCTGAGGGAAAGCGAACCGCGATACTCCTTTTTAGTAAACCGGATGGAATAGTAATACACTCCCGGCGACTCGTTTTGACCAAACCATTTGAAATCACGCTCCGTGCTTGAGAAGACAGAACCTCCCCAACGATTGTAGATGTTGACTGACTCAAATTTCGATACGCAGTTATCCAATGGTAGTATGTTCTTTGTTTCTCCCGTTACAGGATCCTTGGCTTCCATGGCAAAATAGTCGTTGATATTGTCGCCATTTGGCGAAAAAAAGTTGGGAGGCTGGAAATTGGTGTCAGAGCCGTCTACGTCTTTGATTTTCAGCGACAAGACAACAGAGTCCCGTTTTACGGAAAAGCAACGGTTGTCTCGAATCCTGAATGTGAATGAATAGTCGTTCTCGTAGATGTCATTCTGAAAAATCGAGCAATCTGGCGCCCATTGAAAAGCGGTGGTGATGGGGCTGACTCCCTTCACAGGCTTGAAAGAATAGCCGTCCGGATCCACACTGCCAGTGGGTTTCAGCAGCTCAATCCATAAGCTGTCTTTAGGCGACAGATCTTCATCCGTGCCGGTTATTTGAAGTTGAACGGGGATACCTAAGGTATTGGTCAGACTGGCAAGACCGGAGAGCCGCGCAGAACTTACCTGATCGACAATAGTTAAAATGGGAGTGTGGTTGACCGGCGGGAGTACTTTTAATACAACGTCAACTGTATCGGTTTTGTAGAAATGACATTTATTGAGACTATCCACGACAATAAACCGGAAATCATACAGGTCCTTTTTCTTCAAATCCATGTTTGCACATTGAAGATTCCACAAGAAAGAGCTTGAAACTGCTCCGGTTCCAGTAGCCGGGAGTGGGCTTATCGTGGCAGATGTTGTGGCAATGGCAAAGTCAGTGCCGGCTCCCTTCAACTTCAGCAGATCATTGGGGTTAATGTTAGTGCCAAGGATATTGAACTTCAATGTTTCAAAAATTCTACGACTTACTTCCACTCTCCTTTCGGCAGGATCGCTGGTAAGATCAGTGTCAATAACCGGATCCGCGACAGCAGGAAGAATTACGGACAGGTTATATTGTGCAACTGCCGGACCCGGTAACAAACATTTGTCCTGATCTTCTACCATAATTCTAACCTGAAAGTTTGTGCGCTTGGTAAAATCGTAAATGTTGCAAAAAGCATCCCAGGACAACTGTCCATCTGCAGCCCCGGCTACCTGATTGGCGGTGGTGAATGTCATCCCGGCATTCTGTAATACAAATCCGTCTGTCAGCAACGAGACGATCAATGGATCACCATCATCATCTTTTGCTGCCCACGGCCAGGCTGCCTGCTGGCCCTCTGTCAGCACCGAAGTAACGGGATTGCTGGAAGTAAAATAGGGTTTGCTGTTAGGCGGGGGCTCTACGTGTACATTCACTTTCAAGGTATCGGTGAGGGGTAAGGCACAGGCATCATCCATTGCCACGATCCCGATCTGGGGATCACCTCCTATGAAATAAGGACATTCCGGAAAGCAAATTGTAAATTCAACTGAGCTTCCGTTAATCAGTGTGGCAGTAGTCTCCGCAGGAAGGATTGAAGACAGGTCTTTTTTGAAGTTTAGCGCCACTGCCTTGATTCTCACACGTTCAGACCCATCACGATCCGCACGCGAGTCGTCATCGGTAACCCGGACTTTGATGCAACGCTGGTCATCCGGCATTAAAGACGGAAAGACCACATCCATGGTGTTTTCATAAGTGTAAGAAGCATCATTCAGTTTCTTACCAACAATTTGCGGAGGCACTGCGTTGGGACAGGCATCGACAACCAGCATCTGAAAATCGCGCCGCGTTTCTCCGATCTTTATCTTATTCCTGTATTCCTCAACTTTGACCGCAAACACAAAAAGTCCCTGAAAGCCCGGTGTTACCCTAAGCAGACCATCTTTGCTTATCGACAGGTCGGGATTACCGCCAATGATATTCGCAAAACTGAACGGAGACCGCCATTTAACCAGTGGATACGGTGCGGGATTGATTGGCGGAAGCGCTTCTGCTGTATGTGTATTCAAGGGTACTGCCAGCGAATAGACAAGCGAATCGTTGTCAGCGTCAGTGCCGGAAAAGTCGGCATAGTAGGGCTTGCCGGGACAAGCATAGTCATTGAGCGGAGGGAACAGTTGAGGCGTTGAATCGACAAAAGGATCTCCTCCCTTTACAACAGGAGGAAATTCAAGATAGAATGTCTGGCCGGCATAATTACTAAAGTTGACCGAGTTCAGCGGAGGTGCCTCACTGATAATATTGATCAGGCCTGCAGTATTATAATTTCGGCAACACCGCTCCCAAACGACATAGTAGCCGGACGGGTCATTGTAAACCTCCGGTGACAAGGTGATCAACACAGTGTAGCGCAGTTTTTCGGTTTTGATTTCCCCATGTGAGCATTCAGGTTGAGTATAGGAAACCTTGGTGCTGTCTGAGAATGGAAGCGTGATATTCTGCATGATGCTATTGTCCATCTTGCGAAAGATGCGGGCCTGGATAAGCGGATCAAATGCTCCCGGCGATCCGTTGATCTTATCAAAATATAATATCAGGTTCAACCGGTACTGGTAGCCCGAAAGGTGAATAAGTTCAAATTCACCCCCGACAATATGAGAGGACCTCGCCACCAACGGGCAAAGCAACAGCAACGCAATGACCGCTACCTTTCTCATAATACATTGAATCGAAAGATAAAAAAAAGGGGTACACGGCATGAAATGTCTATCGCTAAATTGCTACCTAGTGAACCAAAACGTTGACCAATACTTGACGCTGGAATGAAAAAAGGCGATGTACTCACCGATATCGTGGTAGACACCATGGCGTCTGAAGGCAAGTGCGTTGGCAGGTATAACGGGCAGGTGGTTTTCATTTCAGGTGCAGCTCCCGGAGATATTGCAGATGTAGTGCTGACTAAAATCAAAAGTACATTTCTGGAGGCCAGGGCGGTTGCGATCAAACAATTGTCACCCGACCGCTCCCAGCCATTCTGCTCACATTTTGGAAACTGTGGTGGCTGCTCCTGGCAACATATCCGGTACGACAAACAGCTTGAATACAAACAAAAGCAGGTTTCTGACAACCTCGAACGCATAGGAGGGCTGGAATTGCCTGCCATGCGTCCCATCATAGGATCGGATAAGCAAAGATTCTACCGCAATCGTCTGGATTTCACTTTCACTGCACAACGGTGGCTGACCCATTCTGAAATGACTTCAGGAAATATTTCTGAAGAGCCAGGATTGGGCTATCACTTGCCTCGCAAGTATGACAGGGTATTCAATGTAGATGAGTGTATGTTGCAGCCTGATCCCTCGAATGCACTTAGGCTGCTGGTCAGAACAACGGCCATTCAGGAGGGTATTCCTTTCTTTGATCTGAGAAAACAAACCGGCTTCCTCCGCACGCTAACCATCCGCACAGCCAACAGCGGAGAAGTGATGATCATCCTGCAGGTGACGTATGAAAAAATGGAATGGACTGACAAGATTCTTGCTGCCATCGCCCAGCAATTTCCTGCTGTCACTTCCATATACTACGTTGTCAATGGAAAGCGAAACGATACCTTCAGTGATCTTGATATGACGTTATGGAAGGGCTCACCGCATATAACGGAGACGATGCCCCGGCCCGATGGCAAAGGCACACTTCAATTCAGGGTAGGACCCAAGTCCTTCTATCAGACCAATTCTGACCAGGCCTATAACCTGTACAAGGTGGCCTGGGAAATGGCTGATCTGAAAGGGACTGAACATGTGTATGACTTATATACCGGCACTGGAACCATTGCAAACTTCGTTGCTGCCAATGCAGCCAGGGTCACTGGTCTTGAGTATGTGGCCGCCGCCATTGAGGACGCCAAAATCAATTCGGCCATTAATGGGATAGCGAATACGGATTTTCACGCAGGCGACATCAAAGACTTGCTGGACGAAAAATTCCTGAACGAACACGGCTGGCCGGACTTGGTGATCACTGACCCTCCCCGAGCGGGAATGCACGAAGATGTGGTCAGAATGCTCTTGAAGGCAGCTCCGCGAAGAATTGTGTATGTAAGTTGTGGTCCGGCCACACAGGCCCGGGATCTCAAGATCCTCAGTGACCTGTACACGGTGACATCCGTCCAGCCGGTTGACATGTTCCCACAGACCACGCACGTGGAAAACGTAGTTTGCTGCGATCGTAAGAACCTTTGATCAACTTCCTTGTTGATGGTTGAGGATGCAAGTGTTAAATTGTTCTCACCGTCAACCATGAAACTCTCCCGTCGCTCTTTCCTTTCATCTGTATCCCTGGCAGCAGTTGCGTCAGCCTCTTCCCATGCATCGTCGTTAAGTCGATTTAACCATACACGCAATAATTCCTTCGATCCCTGGATTGAAGTTGACAAGAAGGCATTGCTCCAGAATGTACAGACTGTCTCGGCCCTTGCCAAATCCCGACCGATCATCGCGGTTGTAAAGAACAATGCCTATGGATTAGGATTGGAGTATGCAGCACCCATACTCGAGAGTTCAACTTCTGTGGTCGCCCTCGCAGTTGTCAAAACAGACGAATGCTTTACGCTTCTCAAGGCTGGCGTGAAAAAGCCGATTATGTTGATGGCGCTTCCGAACAGCGAACAGGACGAATTCGAATTGATAAGAAACGGTGTTCAACTCTGCCTGTTTGACAAGGACTGCAGGAAAAGGTTGGAGTCTTATGCTTCGAAATTGGGTAGCCGTATCAAGGTCCATGCCTACATCGACACCGGCATGAGTCGAATTGGTAGAAGGTTCAACCAGGCAGGTCCGTGGTTATCAGAATTGACTGCCGCCAGATCAATTGAAGTAATCAGCACCTTTACAGACCTTACCGAAGACAACGCCTACGACCTTGAACAGGTGGACCGGCTGAAGAAAGTTGTCCTTCAGACGCCATCGTTAAACTGTAAACTGCATGCCGCATCATCCTATCATGCATTCCATGCGCCCGGTACCCATCTTGACTGGATACGACCCGGCATGGCACTTTTTGGCGGATATCCTGATGAGGCAAAAGAATCACAAGGCAAGCTGGTACCCTCCTGCCGGCTCAAGGCCCGGGTGGTGAGAGTGGAGCAACTTCAGAAGGGAGACAGTGTGAGCTACGGCAGAAAATTCATTGCAGAACAGCCTACATGGATTGCGACGCTGCCTGTGGGTCATACTGATGGGTATCCACGACAAGCTGTAAAAGGGGTACGCGTACTGATTGGAAATGAAACTTATCCCGTTATAGGTGCGGTCAGCGCAAGTCACACGATCGTAAATCTTGGAGCTGAACGAAAGGTCAATGAAGGTGACTCGGCAACCCTGCTGGGTCAGGATCATCCCTACATCCTCCCGAACCGGGTTGCGCAAATCGCCGACGTCTCCGTATATGATATCTACATGCACCTGAATCCGCTAATCCCAAAATTTGTTCTTGAATGATAAAGGCTCAAGTTTCAGACCTGCAGCTCCGCATGTCACAATTTTTCATAGGTGTCTTGTGTCTGATGCCGCTTGTTCTTTTTGGCCAATCGGATGATTCCTATACACGGTATGAACTCCTGGATCCCGCCACCCAAAGTTTCCGGATTCTCTATGACGTTACGATTACCGAACCAGGAAGTACCTTCTACTATAATACCTTGCGGAAGGGAAGCGAGCACCAGGTTGCGATGGTCAAGGATCTGTCCACCGGCATGAACCTCGAATGGGCGATTGTAACGGGAGCCCAGGCAAAATCGGCTGGTTTTTCGTCTGCTGACCTTGCCACGGATTATCTGCAGGTTAAACTCACAAGGCCTGTGACCGAAGGAAGCGAGTATCGCATAAGAATTGACAAGACGTATAAAGATCCCAATAGCTACTTCGTCCGTGATCAAAAGTTGGTATTCAAGCGGGCACTTGGCATTAAGCGCAACGCAGTCGTTCTTCCGAAAGGCTACGAAATTATTTCCTGCAACTTCCCCTCCCAGGTGGGACTGGAACCAGATGGTCGCATAAGAACAAGCTTTATCAATCCTGACGCCAGCGAGGTCCCGTTACAAATTGAAGCCAGGAAACTTCCATCCTCTGCCGATCTGACTTTCCACGCCTCGCCTGCATCAACTGTCGGGGAAGGAAAAGGAAGAGACAAATCCAAAGCCCGGGTAGATTACACTCTCGCGGAACGGGCAGCACAAACAAGAGAAATAGTGTACTTTCTGCTGGATCCGGCTACACACTCCTTCCGCCTCTACCATGACTATACAGAATCACGAGCAGGCATGGATCACTACCTGAATGTTGTCCGTGCGGGAAGCAAGGCATCAAATCCATCCGCCAAAATCCTGGACAATGGGATGTCTCTGAAAGTCGAGACTTTACGGGGCAACGAAATTACCAGGAAAGGACTCGACCCGGGTGAACCTGTTACATCTGATACGGAAGTGGTGGTAATCTGGTACCCGGCAGTGAAGGACGGGCAGACCACACGGCTGCGCATAGAGGAGACCTATACTGATCCAAACCGATATTTATTGAACAATGATGAATTGGTATTCGACCGTTCGTTTGGACGGCCATTCAACACGGTGAAGCTCCCGCCAGGTTGGTTCCTGACCATGAACGTCGTCCCGGCCACCATACATTATGACAATGACGGACTTATCAGCCTGGACTATGTGAACGGTTCCCCTGATGAGATCGATGTGCTTATCCGTGCAAGGAAGCGGTAGTTACATTGTCCGATTCTGTCACGACGTTGAGTCCGGCATTCATCATGGCCGTGAAACCACCATACACATTAATCAGATTCCTGAATCCTTCCTGCTTCATTAATGAAATGGCCGTCATTGATCTGTAACCTCCGCCGCAATGGACTACATAAGTCTTATCCCGATCCAGGTGCGCCACATTTGCAGGCATATCCGATAACGGGACCAATTGGGCCCCTGGCAGGTGGCTGACCTTCCATTCCCCTGGCCTTCGCACATCCAGCACCATGCCTTGTTGGTCCAGAACCGCAGGCACTTCCAATGCCGTTACACTGCGCACGGTATCCTTTTGTCCGCTCCATGCTTCAATGCCTCCTTCCAGAAAACCAAGCACATTTTCGTAACCCACACGCGCCAATCGCAGCACGGCTTCCTGCTCCTTTCCTGAATCTGCAACCAGGACCAGAGGCCTGTTGATATCAATCAGGGTTCCCACCCAAACGGCGTACTGCCCATTCAACCCAATGTTAAGTGAGCCGGGAACAAAGCCCTTTTCAAAAACATCAGATTGACGCGCATCCAGAATGAGCGCCCCGTTCTCCGCTGCCTTGACAAAATCCGATTGCGAAAGCGGCTTACAGTTTCTTTCAAGGACAGCGTCGATGGAGTTGTATCCGTATTTATTGATTCTTGCGTCTTCAAAAAAATATTGAGGGGGTGGCTGGATCCCTTCTGTCACCTGAAGAATAAAGTCCTCCTTCGATTTTGCTTTCAGTGCATAGTTAAACCTCTTCTGTTCACCTATGGTGGACATCGTCTCCTTTCCAATATTCTTCCCGCAAGCCGAACCAGGTCCGTGACCCGGATACAGCGTCACGTGATCGGGTAATACTTTCAGTTTAGTCTCAAGCGAGTCATATAGCATGCCTGCAAGTTCCTCGCTGCTCATCTTACCATCGAGTAAATCGGGCCTCCCCACATCGCCGACGAACAAAGTGTCACCGGTAAATACCGCATGTTCATCTCCGTTTTCATCAAGCAGCAGATAGCAGGAAGACTCCGGTGTGTGTCCGGGGGTGTGCAGGACACGAATCTTAATCTTGCCTAATGTAAATTCCTGGTTGTCCTTTGCGATGATGACATCATATTTTGGGTCTGCCATCGGACCATAAACAATAACTGCTCCTGTTTCCCTGGCGAGATCAATATGGCCTGAAACAAAGTCGGCATGAAAATGCGTCTCCATTACATACTTAATCCTGCTCCCACGACGGGTGGCCAGATCGATGTAGGGTTGCGTTTCACGAAGCGGGTCGATAATGGCAACCTCACCATTTGATTCTATGTAATAAGCGGCTTCCGCCAGGCAATTCGTGTAAAGTTGCTCTATGTGCATAATTAGATACGTCAAATAACAGCGCGAAGGTCTGAAAAATTCACCATAGTCTGGGCAGCCAGCTTTGGTCTTACTCGCATGAACTATATGAATCGTAGCCCGATTATGGTTGGTATCACCCCGGTTATTTCAACCGGATCGTCGAGATCTCCGGTTCTTCTTTTACCAGAAAACAGTTTGGTCCACTGATATACTCCAGGCCTGCAAAATGGGTTGGCAATACATTGAGACCCCCATAAGTCAGAAGTCCATATTTGTTCGCCATGGACACCACTACCCTTCTTTCGGGCAAAGGTACCATGCTGTCAAAACGGGGTTCGATCATGATTCTTCCGTCAGCATCTGCGAGTCCCTTCAGATTTCCAGAACAGATGATGAAATGATTGTCAGGCAACCGACGGATCGAGTCATATCGGAGCTCAAGCACTTCGCGACCATTGGCATCCACCAGCCCTGCCAGTCCTGCCCTTTTTACAACGGCCAAATGATTTTTGAAAGACGTGACCTTATCATAGGTTGGCTGGATGACGATCTCGTCGTGTTTGTTCAGGTAGCCCCATTTGCCCACGAGGAACACCGGTGCCAATCCCTCATGAAATTCGCCGATACTGTCATAACGATTTGCGATCAGCAGTCTGCCCTTCAAATCCACAAACCCATATTTGCGGTCCTTTCTGATTCCAATCATGCCCTCTGATTCGTGGAATACCTCCTCCGCTCCCGCAAAAATCGATTGCGTCGTTTCGATGGTTCTGCCATCAAAATCCGTATGCTTTTCTTCACCATTTGGCATCCGTTCCAAAATGTAATCGGAATAAATCATCACAGGGTTGTCGGTGAAATAGATGACATTGTCTTTTACATCATGGAGGAACAAGGTGGCCCCTTCGATAAAAACAAATTTCTCCGGGTTCACCAGGTGTATGGGTTGTTTCTGAGGTTTAATCACCCATTCATCCTGAGTATTGATGATGCCGTAATGCTCTTTAAACATCACTACCACATGATTACCCCTGATCTGGAGAAGGGAGTCATAAACACAGGCAATTTTTTCTTCGCCATACCTGTCCAATCCGCCCCAGAATTCACCCGACCGCGCCGGAAAGAAACTTCCGTTGTATGGACCAATAAAGTCATACGCCCTTCCCTTTTGGATCCCGATCGTATCATACAGTTGCCACTTCGAAATGCCGGATGAAACCAGACGAGTGCGGATGTAGTTACCCTCCACACATAATGAATCAAAAGAAAACGGAAGCACCGGCGACCCATCGGTCCTCTCCAGTCCCCACCTGCCGCCCTTCTTTGAAGTAAATTTTCCGTTAGTCAGACCCCCAATCTGTTCATATTCCAATGGCAATACCATCTTAAGGTGGTCATTACAGGTTCCCGACCTTCCCGAAATGCGCATGATATTCCACCCCGTGCCAGAATAATTAAGTTCATCGGCCTCCAGACTGACAACCTTATTCAGTTTTTCATCCATTAGGGTCCACACCGGAATCTGTTGTACCTCAGCTTTGTTGTCAGGAAGAATCCTGATGGCCCGGTAGGAGGGCTTAACAATTAACTCACCTTCCCGGTTAATGATACCGTGCTTCCATCCGTCTGTGACTATGGCATAGTCAAACTGAAAGTCGGAAATATGATCAATAAAGAAATCAGTAATCCACTTTCCTTCTTCAGAACTCAAGGCGATTTTGTTGTCAAAATTCCTGACGGCATAACGAAGGCTGCCCACGGGCCAGATTTGCTGATATCGAACCGGGATGACCGATCTGTCATTAAGGTCGATGAGCCCATATTCATAACGCGATCCATTTTTCGTCATCACAATAGCCCTGAGTCCATGAATGTCCACATCATCGTAGACCAGGGGGATTGCCATCTTCCCTTCAAGGTCGAGGCATCCGTACTTCACTGTATAGGGATTGATGAGTTTGCTGACTATGATTCGGTCGCCGTCTGCCGAAGTAATGCTTTCGAATTCGGCAGGTGTAAGAAACTGATGTTGAAGGTTTATGAGTCCCCAGCGACCATTCTGTCTGTACCCAGTGATATTGCCGGAAATAGAAAATTGACCATCCGACCACCCAAGCCCATCGAAATCCGGAGGCAAAACCACGTGTCCCTCTTCATCACGCAATCCGATTTTGCCGTTTTCCTCAAATCGCTCATAGGTTGCGGCATAAAGTCCGTGAACTCCTATGACAAGGATTAAGATAAGCGAGAAGCGATTCATCGAATGTCAAAAATAGAAAAAAGGTATCACGATCGGTCATGGGATTCAACAGGAGGCGATTGGTTTCGGTTCATTTGCATTATTGCAGCGCCAAGGTCCCTGGGCAGCAACCCGATCAGGATGGACTTAAAGAAGAAAGAGGCCAAATCAACTCTCGCTGACTGGCCTCTTTGCCTAATGTTTTGTTTTGTCCTACTTGGCTGGACCAGCGCCCTGGCCAGGCTTACCTGAACCAGAGATGGATTGTCTCATTTCAGTGTCGGCCTGCACATTCTGCATTTTGTAATAATCCATGATGCCGAGATTACCGCTGAGGAATGCCTGTGCGATCGCTTTGGGAATTTCAGCCTCAGCCTGAATTACATTCGCCTTTGCTTCCTGGGCCTTTGCAATCATTTCCTGCTCCATTGCAACGGCCATTGCGCGGCGCTCTTCTGCGCGGGCTTCTGCCACCTTCAAATCTGCAGCAGCCTGATCGGTCTGGAGTTTTGCCCCAATGTTGGCTCCGACATCCACATCGGCAATGTCAATGGAGAGAATCTCGAAGGCAGTTCCAGCGTCAAGACCACGCGACAGGACCAGCTTGGATATCTTGTCAGGGTTGGCCAACACTTCTTTATGTGTGTTGGCCTGACCGATAGATGTCACAATGCCTTCTCCGACCCTTGCAAGGATTGTGTCTTCACCGGCACCACCTACAAGTTGAGCGATACTGGCACGAACCGTCACCCGAGCAATTGCAATGAGCTGAATTCCGTCTGCAGCAACTGCGGCCACTTTGGGGGTTGTGATCACTTTGGGATTAACGGAAATCTGTACGGCCTCAAATACATCCCGGC
This sequence comes from Bacteroidota bacterium, assembly GCA_018266395.1. Lineage (GTDB taxonomy): Bacteria > Bacteroidota > Bacteroidia > Cytophagales > Cyclobacteriaceae > ELB16-189. The sequence goes on from JAFEAM010000034.1 coordinate 82,836, forward strand.
CTGCAAGGTCGATAGCTGTTGCCTGCTTGAAGCTGAGACTGATATTTGCCTTCTCTGCAGATATCAATGCACGAATCACATTCGGCACATTTCCTCCTGCCAGATAGTGCGTTTCAAGTTCCCTTGTGGTGACCTGAAGTCCGGCTTTGGTAGCGGTAATAAGAGAATTTACAATCACGCTCGGCGGCACCTTGCGGATCCGCATACCGATCAATTCCCCAATCGTAACTTTTACGCCGGCGAATATGGCGGTTACCCATAACCCGACCGGGACAAAGTACATGAACAGGAAGAATCCAATAATGCTGAGGAATACAATCAATAGAAATGCTAAGCCTTCCATATTATAAAGTGTTTAGGATAGTGGTTCGACAATAATCTGATGGGCATTGATCTGCAGTACCCGTATTCGCGTACCTGCTTCAAGATACTTGCCCATTGTTCGTACTTCAAAAGTCTTGCTATTTAGTTCTGCCTTCCCCACAGGACGAAGCGCAGAGAGTGTCACTCCTTCCTGCCCGGCGGAAACGGACTCCAGTTCACCTTCATTAACCTTGCTGTTACTTGAAGATTTCAATGAAAATTTTCCCCATACATTAGCCCTGAAGGCAATAAATAAGGAGACCGTTGAGACAACAATCGTGGACCCGGTTATGATCCATCCGGCCACATTTCCAAAGTACCGGAAACCAAGTCCCACGCCGGCTACCATGAAAACAAATCCCAAAAGTCCTATCAGGGTCGTGCCCGGAACAAATATGATTTCCACCAGTACGATAACCAGTCCTATGAGGATGAGCGATATGATGGTGATCCATTCGATCATGGTGTAAAAATAACTCTTTTGGCAGCGTGGTCCCAGTATATCGCATGGCACCAATCTGGAGCGACACGAATCAACATGACTTAATGGATAATAAGTGGGACATTAGATTCTTGTAAGTTACTTGCCGAGGATGCCTGTCTCATAACAATTTCAATACGCTTTCGCGAAAAGCACCCTTTGATTGGAGGGATTACCGGTCAGAACGCATTTTCCCTTTTCGACAGGGGCATCCAATGGAATACAACGGATGGTTGCTTTCGTTTCTTCCTTGATCTTTGCCTCTGTCTCGGCGGTGCCATCCCAGTGGGCCAGAAGGAATCCACCCTTTTCTTCAAGAACCTTTTTGAATTCATCCCACGAATTCACTGGCGTCGTCATATCCTCTCTGAATTTCAACGCCTTTCTGTAAAGATTCTTCTGTATGTCATCCAAAAGAGAAGGAACTTCCGTTGCCACATCTGTAGCTTTCATGGATTTCTTTTCCCTGGTATCCCGTCTCGCAAGTTCCACGGTTCCCTGTTCTAGATCTCGGGGGCCGATAGCGAGACGAACAGGGACACCTTTCAATTCATACTCGGCAAACTTGAATCCGGGTTTGTGCGTATCCCGGTTGTCAAATTTCACCGAAAGTCCTGCAGCCTTCAACTCCTTCATCAGTTTATCAGCGACTTCTGATATGGCTGATAGTTCCTGGTCATTTTTGAATATGGGCACAATAACCACATGGATCGGCGCAAGTTTAGGAGGGAGAATAAGTCCATCGTCGTCAGAGTGTGCCATAATAAGTCCGCCGATCAGTCGTGTGCTCGCTCCCCATGAAGTGCCCCACACGTATTCCAATTTGCCATCTTTACCGGTGAACTTGACGTCGAATGCCTGGGCAAAATTTTGGCCAAGGAAATGCGACGTACCTGCCTGAAGCGCTTTGCCATCCTGCATAAGCGCCTCGATGCAGTAGGTATCAATAGCACCCGGAAACTTCTCCCCTTCACTTTTCTTGCCTTTGATAACAGGTACAGCCATAAAATTCTCAGCGAAGTCGGCATACACATCCAGCATGGTGCGCGTTTCCTTTTCCGCTTCGGCGGCCGTTGCATGAGCCGTATGTCCTTCTTGCCAGAGGAACTCAGCGGTTCGCAGGAAAAGTCGCGTACGCATTTCCCAACGAACGACATTTGCCCACTGGTTGACGAGAATGGGCAGGTCCCGATGAGACTGAATCCACTTCTTGTACGTATTCCAAATAATAGCTTCACTGGTTGGCCTCACCACAAGTTCTTCCTCTAATCTCGCTTCGGGATCGACCATCAGCTTGCCATTTCCGGCCGGATCGGTCTTCAAGCGATAATGGGTAACAATAGCACACTCCTTTGCAAAGCCCTCCGCATTCTTTTCTTCAGCCTCAAACATGCTTTTGGGAACAAACAATGGGAAATAAGCATTGACATGACCAGTATCCTTGAACATCTGATCAAGCCCTTGTTGCATCTTCTCCCATATCGCATATCCATACGGCTTAATAACCATACAACCGCGGACGTCGGAATTTTCAGCCAGATCAGCCAATTTGACAAGCTCGACATACCACTGCGAATAGTCTTCGGCACGGGATGTTATTTGTTTTGCCATATGGAACGGTTTTTGAGCCTGCAAATATAAGGGTATAGGCTATATGGCCGATTTTGAAATAATTGAAGCCTTTATAAGGGATTCTCTTACTGGCAAAAAGCCAAAAACCGGCGAAAACAGTACCCAAAATAGTGTTGTTGAAGGGCACCAGCCTTGCTAACTTTACGTTTAACAGTATAGATACAAACCAATCCAATTTGGTATGAAAGCGAAATACACTTTAATGCTGCTGGGGATCATGTCTGCAGCTGCAGTCTGGGCGCAGGAAACAGATGACATGTATTTCAATTCGAAAGATCGCGCGCAGATTATTGCCGCAAACAATGTGGTAATGGCGAAAAGGTATCAGCAGGAAGATATCAATGCCGTAAGAACCAATCCTGTCAACCCGTCTGACAGCTATTCAGGACGAGGGATCAATCCCGAGTTCAACGCTCAGACGAAGAACGGCACACAAGTAATTCAAAACAACCCTGATTATTTCATTGCAAATTATCAGCCCACGAATGTCAACAAGAATCTTTATGGCGGAAACTCCATGACAGGTTATCCTTATTATGGAGGAACAAGTTCATACATGAATTCTTCCTATGGAATGGGATACTCACCGTATGGCAGCATGTATTCGCCTTATGGAATGGGGATGTACTCACCCTATGGTATGTACTCACCGATGAGTATGTATTCGCCTTATGGTATGTATTCACCCTACGGAATGGGGATGTCAGGATTAAGCATGTCCATGGGATATGGCTTCGGGGGCTACGGATCCGGATTTTACAGTGGCATTGGCTACGGAATGGGCAGCATGTATGGACCTTCCAGCATGTTCTGGAATGTAGGCATGGGCTCATTCTACGGAATGTACCCATATGGCTCTCCTTACAGCTACGGCTATGGGCCGGCAGCGGCTTATTATTCTGACGCCCCGAATGTAGTGCATGGCAGGCACCCTGCACGGAGTTCCGGACTTAACAATTATGTAGATAACTCGAGAAGCGCCGGTATGATTAACGGCACCAACGGACGTGCACGAATGGAAGGGCGCGCAAGCGGTACTACGAATAACTATTATGACCGCAGTTGGAGGAACACTGTCGATAACTATGGTTCAATGAGCAATGGTTCCGGTTGGAACGGCGGTAGCAACTCCCGAAGCGGCTTCTGGAGTAACAATAACGCCTGGGATGGCGGCAGCAGGTCTTCATTTGGATCAAGCAACTTCGGGTCACGTAGTGGCGGCTTCGGAGGCGGTGGCTTCAGCGGTGGTGGTGGCGGCGGTGGAGGTGGTCATTCACGCGGTCGTTAACAAATCCATTAAATTCTTTTCTATATGCGCATAAAGGTCGTTTCAGCGATCGTGGGATTGGTATGGATGTGGGGTTCGGCGGCAATGGGGCAGACTTATTCAGAAGAAGCACTGACGTTAAGCCGCATCAGCCCTGGAGGAACGGCCAGAATACAAGGAATGGGCGGCGTGCAGAATTCATTGGGAGGAGATCTGAGTTCCGCATACTACAACCCCGCCGGTTTGGGAATGTTTAACCGTTCTGACTTCCAGATAACGCCCGGTTATGCGATGTCAGGAATCGGCACTTCTTACCTTGGTAACTCAGCCAATGCCAATCAAAACAATCTCATGCTTGCCAACCTTGGCATTGCATTTCATACCAGCAAGGATGGAGAAAAAGGACTCTGGGGCGGGACTTTTGCCATCAACTTCAATCGTACTAACAATTTCAATGAATCATTCACCTATTCGGCCCTGAATAAAGACAACTCTATTATTGACTATTTCATCCAGGACGCCAACGGAGCCGGCACTTCTCAGTTTGATACAAACGGAGCCAACTACAATACGCCAACCGGTCTTAGTTACTTCAACTATCTTATCGGCCCGCAGTCAGAAGTGGATGCCAATGCACCCAACGATCAGTACTTCACCTACATTTATCCCTATCTACCTACTCAAACCGAGACCGTCAAGAACAGCGGTTCACAGAGTCAGTGGACCTTCTCCTATGGGGTAAACTATAATGACAAGATATTTCTCGGATTCGGCATCGGACTGGCTTCCTTCAAATACAAGTCGCAGAAGACTTATACTGAAACCTTTCTGGATCCTTACAATTTCCCTGATGGCACAACCGGTACGTCTCCCATGTCCAAGATGGTACTCAATGAGACCCTTGATCTCAGTGGATCTGCTATCAATGCCACTTTCGGAGCAATCTTCAGGCCTGTCGATGACTTTCAGTTTGGCCTGTCCGCGGCTACACCCAGCGGATACCTCATCAATGACAGCTACAACGCTTCCATGCAGACCACCTGGAACAATTTCACCTATCCGGCTACAGGCAAGGCGTTAAACAACGAAGCTGCCAATACAGATATCGTTTCTACGACCTACAATTTATCCACACCCTGGCGTGTTACAGGTGGTGCAACATACTTTTTTCAAAAGAATGGATTCATAAGCGCCGATGCTGAATGGGTAAATTATGGAGCGACCCACTACAGCTCCACCACCGGCGATGACTGGTCGGCAGACAATCAAGACATCAAAGATCTCTACAAGTCGGTCATTAATCTCCGGGTTGGCGGAGAATACCGCATGAAGGACTATCGTTTCCGTGCAGGGTATCGCCTTATGCCTGATCCATTTCAGTCTTCTCAGAATGGCGTGGACAGAAGCCTGTCATCTTATACAGCGGGAGTCGGCTACCGGAAGACAAGTTTCTACATTGACATGGCCGTGGTCTACACAATGGGCAGCAATTCATACCGGCCCTACCACCTCAATTCTCCGTACAGTCCCCTCGTCAATCTGAGCGGCCAGGCCACAACCGTTATGTTTACCGTGGGGTTCCCGTTTTGATTACCTGAAGGAGGGTTGAGATACTGATTTCTGAACCTTCAACCGTATGGTGTGCCAGGTGATAGAAGGAGATTCTTTTGGAACGTAATGATTCAAGATGACTTTCCAATTCCTCTGTTGAGGTCCTTGCAAAAAGGGGCCGATCCTCAAGCGCAGTCTGCCTGAGTCGGTCCGCGATGACCTGAACGGGGACATCAAGGAAAATAGTCAGTCCGGAAAGCTTCATCAAAGAAAGGTTGTCATAGAAACAGGGTGTACCTCCCCCCGTGGCCATGACAAATGAATCGGCTCCCGTACACCACTTTTCAAGTTCTTTTTTTTCAATTTCACGGAAGTGATCTTCCCCCTTCTTCGAAAAAATGGAGGCTATGCTCTCGCCCGCATTCTTTTCGATTTCAGCATCCAGGTCTACAAACTGAAGATTCAACTGGCTTGCCAATGCATTGCCGATTGTAGTCTTACCGGATCCAGGCAGTCCCAATAGAAAGATTTTCAAAATATTTCAGTTAGATCCCAATATGGAAACAATGTCTGCGACACCCGGGGTGTCGTTATAGTGCCAATTACCCAGGACCGTACCATCCTTCCACAGTGCTATTCCGGGATTGGAGCGGATGATTGTCTTCAGTACGGTCGCATCGGCATAACCAAAGGGGCATGCCAACTGAAATTCATGCCTGAAAGCTTCAGTTTGCTCATATGGCGATGAAGTGAGCAGTAAGCAGTCAACTTTTCCACGAAGACCATCGGTCAACTCTTTAATATCTTTCAAATGGGATGAAGAAGCTTTTTTCACATCATACATGACGATCAGCAATTTGGATCCCTGAAAAGTGGACTGCGTTACATCTTCACCTTCCGGAGTGCTGACAGAATAATCGGTGATCTTAGGTTTGATTTTGTCCTCATTCAGTACCCTCGACGATTTGTATACATATCCTTCTTCGGCTTGCAGGAATTTCATCGAATGAACGATCTGGCCGTCTTTTTCAAACGCATATTCAATTTCAGGTTGTTCAGCGGGCAACATCTGCTGAGGAATGTTATTGCCCACCTTGTAGGCCCTGAAATCAATAAATGGAAGATGGTTTATGGCATAGACCCCAAGCGCGAGGCAAATTACTGCAGTTGCAGTAACAACTGTATGACCCTCCATGGTACGAAGAGCGCTCTGATATTTCCTTCTGTACCAGAACAGGTGCAGGACAAAGGTCATCAGGAACACATCTTTCCAGAAGGATTCCCATGGTGTGAGTTTGATGGCATCGCCAAAACATCCGCAATCCGTTACTTTTTCAAAATAGGCCGAATAGAAAGTCAGGAAAGTGAAGAACGTCATCAGCAAAAGCAGCACCCAGGTTGTACTGCGCATGCGATAGTAAATCAGTATGGCAACGCCAAGCGTAATCTCAAGTATGATCATCACCATCGCAATCTCCAGGGACCATGGAATGAAGAAATGGAAGAATGAAGCAAAGTCAGTTGCAAACACTTCGAAATACTCCTCCATCTTGATCTGGGTTCCAACAGGATCATTCAGTTTGATCAATCCTGAAAAAATAAAGAGTCCACCTACAAGGTAACGGGCAACGTGATCAATGATTCTAAAAAACATTTGTTTCACTTAAGAATTGCTGCCGGACTGCTCTCCCAGTTTGATAAGGCAGAATACGGCATAGTTGATGATATCCTGGTAATTGGCCGCAACGCCTTCGCTTACCAGGGTAACTCCGGCATTGTCCTCAATTTGTTTGACCCGAAGCAGCTTCATAAGTATGATGTCGGTCATGGATCCTACTCTCATGTCTCGCCATGCTTCTCCATAGTCATGATTCTTGTCCTCAAGCAATTGTCGTGTTTCGGTTATAACCTCTTCATAATAACGCGCCACCTCCTGGGGTGATAACTCCATGACAGCAGATTCCCGCAGGCGGAGTTGAATCAAGGCAATAACACAATAATTAATGATCCCAATGAATTCATCACGGATACTGTCAGCTATTTTTTGAGTTCCCTTTTCCTGTATGCTCCGGATTCGCTGTGCCTTTATGTAAAGTTGATCGGTTATGCTTGGAAGTCGGAGTACACGCCAGGCAGTTCCGTAGTCGCGTGTTTTCTTCACGAACAGGTCTTGGCAGGCGCTTATAACCTCGGTATATTGGGTTGCGGTTCGGGTCATTTGATGAAGGGTGCAAAATAACAGATTTTACAGCAACAAAACATTGAACGTCGGCGGTCGACTGGTGCCGATGCAGCCCCCTCTTGTCATGGGCATTATCAACGTCACCCCCGACAGTTTTTATGATGGCGGCCAATTCAATAATGAGAAATCAATCCTGGAACTGGCCGCGCGTCATTTGAGTGAAGGGGCCGCATTTCTTGATATAGGCGGATACTCAACCAGGCAGAATGCCGATCAGGTAAAGGAAGAAGAGGAGCTTAAACGTGTGCTTCCTGCACTGAAGGCCATTGTCAGGGAGTACCCTCATGCGACCATTTCGGTCGATACCTTCACTGCGTCAGTTGCTTACGCTGCCTTGAGTGAAGGGGCGGGATTGATCAACGATGCTTCAGGGGCCACCAACAGTTCACTGCTTGACGTTATTTCACGTCATAAGGTCCCCTATGTACTTATGCACACAAGGGGCAATCCCCAGACCATGACCGGCCTGACAGACTACACTGATGTGGTAGCGGACATAATGAGTTACTTCCTTGCTAAAGTGGATACGCTGAGAAGCCAGGGAATAGCAGACATTATTCTCGATCCCGGATTCGGATTTGCGAAGACTCCCTACCAAAACTTTCAGTTGTTGGGCTCCCTCGATCAATTTCACGTGCTGGCAAGGCCCTTGATGGTGGGGCTTTCACGCAAATCCATGATTTGGCGTACACTGGAAACAACACCGGATCATGCATTGAACGGAACTACCGCGCTCCACACTGTGGCGCTACTGAAAGGAGCTTCCATTCTGAGGGTGCACGATGTGAAGCAGGCAATAGAATGTATCCGTCTGGTTTCAACACTGTCCGCTGGGACAGAACCGTTTCTCAAAGGGTTCCCAATGGCTGATCAAAAATGACTTAACTTTGACATGGTGACGCTCGCTTTCAAAGTTGCATTCCTTGATATCACCTGGGTGGATCTCGCCGATATTACCCTGGTCGCGATCCTTTTGTATCAGGTGTACAAAATGATTCGCGGAAGCCTGGCAGTAAATATTTTTCTGGGGATTCTGTCACTTTACCTGATCTACCTCGTGGTGCGCGCAGCCCAGATGGAACTTCTGGCCACTATTTTAGGACAGTTCATGGGTGTTGGGGTTTTGGCCATGATCATTCTCTTCCAACCCGAGCTGAGAAAGTTTCTACTGGTTATTGGCAGGAGTACGGAGCTTAATCGTGATTTTTTCAAGTCATTGGCCAACTGGAGCAACCGATTCCATGATGATTTTGATGTTCACAGTCTTATTGAGTCGATAAAGACTATGAAAGCTACCAGGACGGGAGCTTTGATTGTCTTTTCAAGAGACAGCGAATTAAAGTTCTATGTTGAAACCGGTGACCCATTGGATGCAGAGGTCAATAAGCGCCTGATCATCTCGATCTTCGGAAAGAACAGCCCGTTGCACGATGGCGCCGTTATCATATACAAAGGCAGAATCAAAGCGGCGCGTTGCGTACTTCCTGTAAGCGAAAATGATCACTTGCCTGCTCATTTTGGTTTGCGTCATCGCTCGGCAATAGGTATGAGCGAAGTGACCGACACGCTCGTCCTTGCGATTTCGGAAGAGACCGGGAGACTGATTCTTGCCCGTAACGGAAAATTTCTAAGAAGTCTCAAGCTGAGACAGGTCGAGCAGAAAATCCTTGAGTATCTCCATCGTGAAGAGCCGGAAAAGTGGGATGCGATGCCCGTTGAAACTGAGGCTTCTGAGCCACAGGAAGTCAAAGGTTAGTCTCCATCCAAGATGGTCAGGTTATTCCTTTGCATAAGTTTAAAGCGCCTAATGTCGATGCAACTCCTGATTGCCCTACTGGTTCTCGCACCCTTGCTCGCCAACGGCCAGGAAATTGAAACCGTTATCCAAAGAGGACATGAGCTCGCTGTGATCTCTATTGCCACGAGTCCTGACAGCAATTTGGTAGCCACCGGCAGTCGTGACAAGTCGGCAAAACTCTGGGATCTTCACTCTTTGCGTGAAGTGCGGAGTTTTCTTGGTCATGAGTACTCCGTTACAACTCTTGCTTTCACTCCGGATGGAGAGTTTCTCTTGACTGGAAGTAGTGATGGTACACTCCGCAAATGGGACGTTCTTACCGGAAGGGAAATAAGCAACTTCAATCCCTTTGGGGAGACCATAACTGATATTGTCATCTCACCCGACGGGAAGCATTACGCTGTTTCCTGCCTGAAATACGCAGTCAGAATTTACGGGTTGGATAATGACAAACTCGTTAAGGAACTGGAGGCAAATCCGGAAGGCAACCGAAGGGGAGTGAATCTCGCCTTCAGTGCCGATGGAAGGTTTCTTGCCCTTGGCGAAGACAATCGCAAGGCTTCTGTTTACCAGACCTCCGACTGGAAGCCCGTCCATGCTTTTGAATTTGGATCCGGCTGGTGCGGAGGTTGCGCCACTTTTGTTGGTTTTACTCCCGACAGTAAGTCACTCGTGATGGCTTCCCACCACGGGTCTGTAAAGCAATACGATCTTGAGAACGGGAAACTCTATCGACAGTACGCAGATGAAATCTCTGACCCTACATCCATTCAGGTAAGCCCAGACGGAAGGCTGCTGATGGTGGCAACAGAAAAAGACATTCACTTGTGGGACATCTCGAACGGTAAAGCCCACTCGTCATTTAATGCCGGCAATGACAAGGAAATCAATGAAGTAGCGTTCACCAGAAATGGCAAATACCTTCTGATTACCTCGAACGATAACTCTTGTCACCTGTGGAATTTGGCACTTGCGAAGGACACCGGAAGTCTTACCGGTTTCCTGAACATGAGAGACAAGGGTGGAATGACCTATGACCCAAACTTCATTTGGGATATGCAGATTTCAAAATACGTACGCTTCAAAAATCATCTCCTACTCACCCCGGACGGAAAGACATTGATCAAAGGCAAGTTTGGCTCAAAGGTTAAACGATGGGATATCGCCTCTGGAAAAACAAAAATGGAATATGCCGGCCATTCGAAGGCGGTACTCTGCTATGATCTTTCACGGGATGGTAAGAGACTCATCACAGGGGGCGGTGATGGACGCATTATTCTCTGGGATACCGAAACGGGCGATACCATAAGAGTAATCAAAGCTCACCGGGAACCGATACTCGACGTACAATTCTGCAGTGATGAATCCAAGGTTGCAGCCTCCAGTTGGGATGCCACTTTGGCAACCTGGGATCTCTCGTCCGGAAAAGCACTCAATTATTTCGACTTTGAAAACAACTCGGCGCTTAACCTGCTTTGGGGGCCATCCGACCTTTATCTTTTCACCTCCCAGGGAAAGGATTTAAGGCTCCTGGAATTGGATTCAAAAACCGCAGTGAGAGATTTTGTGGGGCATCAGGATATCATTGGTTCAATCCGCCTCAGCAACGATCAGCAGCAACTGCTTTCTGCCAGTTGGGACGGAAGCATCCGGTTGTGGAATGTTTCTAGCGGACTGATGACCAAGAAATTCCTGGGACATCATGGAGCGGTTCACACAGCCGTCTTCAGTCCAGACGAAAGATATATTTATTCTGCGGGGGCCGATCGTCAGATAAGAGTGTGGGAAGTCCTCTCGGGCAAAATAATACGTACAATGGATGGGCATAAAGCTGAAGTCACCTCGCTCATATTCAGTCCGGATCATTCCATGCTGATCAGCCACAGCGTCGATGGCGCAACAAAATTCTGGGATTTAAATAATGGAAAAGAGTTTTTTGAACATATTCACTTTGGTGAGAATGAATGGATGGTTAAAAATCCTGAAGGATATTTTAATGGAACTCAGGAAGCAAGACGTTTCATTCACTTCGTGGATGGATTGAAAACTTACTCTGTTGATCAGTTCTTTGAAGAGTTCTTCAGACCCGATCTCCTTCCCCGCATCTTTCAGGATAGAGGTGGTGATGACTTGAAGGGCCTGAAGGGGAAATTGCAAAAGTCTCCTCCACCGAAGGTTAAACTCGCGGTGGTGCCAACGACAGAGCCTGGCAAAGCCGATGTCTTCATCAAAGTTACGGACACCGGGAGTGGCCTGAGCACCATTCGGCTATTCCAAAATGGCAAGTCGATACCCATCAAATACCAGGAAAGTCCAACTCAGGAAAAAGATCAGACCTTCACCCACCGGCAGACCATCAATCTGGTGGCCGGCAATAACACCATCACCGCCTCTGTATCAAATAAAGACAGAATCGAATCTGATCCGGTGTCAACTGAAGTCTTTTCTGAACAGGCAGGACAAACCAGCACCTGTCACATCCTTGCAGTGGGGATCAATCAATATAAGAATCAGCGGATGACCCTTAACTATGCACGCCCTGATGCAGAATCTTTTGCTGAAATCATGAACAACAAAAGTTCCAGCCTGTTCAGGAAGGTCGAGGTCATCACGCTTTTCGACAATGACGCAACCAGACAGAATATTCTGGCCAAACTGGACGATATCGCATCGCGAATCGGACAAGAAGATGTGTTTGTATTTTACTACGCAGGTCACGGAAGCATGGTTGATGATAAATTCTTCTTTATCCCAACCGAAAGTTCAAGGCTTTATGATATAGGGAGCCTCCAGAAAGAGGCCATTGAAGCGGGGTTGCTTCAGGAAAAGTTTAGAAACATCAGGGCCCTTAAGCAGCTCATCGTCATGGACGCATGCCAAAGCGGTGGATCCGTCGAACTCCTCGCCACGCGGGGTGCTGCCGAGGAAAAAGCAATTGCTCAGCTTTCACGCAGCGCAGGCATACATGTCATGGCCTCTGCGGGAAGTGATCAATTCGCAACCGAATTTGCCCAATTACACCATGGGCTTTTCACTTACCTGCTCATAAAAGCCCTTCAAGGCGATGCCGATGGTGCCCCCAAAGACGGGAAGGTGACGATCTATGAACTCAAAAGCTACCTCGATGACCAAGTGCCTGAAATGACACACAAACTCAAGGGCAAACCCCAGTATCCTTACACTTTTTCCCGTGGTCAGGACTTCCCGGTAGTTATTGAAAACTAGGATATTACAGTCCCAATGTTGATACATTGTGGATAATTGTTATAACTTCGTCCACCCAAACAATACTTTTTCAATGAGATGAAAGAAGCCAGTCCTGTGAAGTATTACTTCGCTAAGTATTTTTTTCTGGCGTTTGGATTACTGCAATGGTCGTGTGGAATGCTCCTGTTCCTCCAACGAGACATTGAAAAGAGTCGCAACGCAGCTCTCGTATTTTTTCTCACCGGTCTTGTTTGCCTGATCCTGTATTTTGCAATTGCGCACCGGTTCAGGCGAGTGGCCTTCGGAAAAAATCGCATCGCCGTGTTCAGCCATGACGGCATTGAACATTACGAATGGCCTGAAGTAAAGTGGATCAAGCCAGTACCCTATTTCAACGTCTACCGTCTGAAACTGAAAGGCAGAAAGGATAAGATCTATTTCCTGCCTGACCAGAATGTAGCGCCATTGTACGGAATATTCACCGGGCACTCTTCTGTCTCCGAATTGGTGAAGAAGAGAGTTAAGTAGCCTTATTTCAGTACACCCAATTCTTTGCCTACCTCTACAAAGGAACGAATGGCCTTGTCCAGGTGATGTCTTTCATGGGCAGCAGAAAGCTGAACCCGTATCCTTGCCTGACCTTTGGCAACCACAGGGAAGAAGAATCCTATAACATAGATTCCTTTCGACAATAACTTCTCTGCAAACTGCTGCGCCAAAGGAGCCTCGTACAGCATAATAGGGACAATAGGGTGTTCACCGGGTTTGATATCAAAACCTGCCTTGGTCATTTCCGAACGGAAGTATTTTGTATTCTGCTCCAGCTTGTCCCTCAGTTCCGTTGTCTCCGACAACATGTTGAATACTTCGATGGATGCTCCTGTAATGGATGGGGCCAGCGTGTTCGAAAAGAGGTAAGGCCGGGAACGTTGACGCAATAATTCGATGATTTCCCTGCGACCTGAAGTGAATCCGCCTGATGCTCCTCCCAATGCTTTGCCTAACGTGCCGGTTATGATGTCCACCCGGCCCGTGACACCGCGGAGTTCTGGCACACCCCGGCCTGTTTTACCAAGAAATCCGGAAGCATGACACTCATCGGTCATCACCAAGGCTTCGTATTGGTCGGCGAGATCACAGATTTTGTCCAACTGAGCAATGGTTCCGTCCATACTGAAAGCTCCATCGGTTGCTATTAGGATCTGTTTTGCCCCGGCCTGCTTCGCCGCATCCAGCTGGGCTTTAAGATCACTCATGTCATTGTGCTTGTACCGGTAGCGCATCGCTTTGCACAACCGGACGCCATCAATAATGGATGCATGATTCAGTTCATCAGAAACAATGGCATCCTCCGCACCCAATAACGGTTCGAAAACTCCACCATTGGCATCAAAGGCTGCAGCATATAATATAGTGTCTTCGGTGCTGAGAAATTCGGAGATCTTCCTCTCCAATTCCTTGTGGATATCCTGTGTGCCGCAAATAAACCTGACGCTGGACATTCCAAACCCATGGGTGTCGATTGCTTTCTTGGCCGCAGCTATGACCCTGGGGTGGGATGAAAGGCCCAAATAGTTGTTCGCGCAGAAGTTTATCACCTCGCGGCCATCACTGGTCCTGATTTCGGCACCCTGTGGCGTTGTAATGATTCTTTCGTTCTTGTAAAGACCGGCGTCTTTAATAGACTGAAGTTCCTTCTGCAGTACGGGCTGTAATTTTTTGTACATGGTTATCCCATTTTGGGTTTTATAACAGGTTTATTGACGGCTTTCTGAGTCAACGGCGCCGCAGCTGAAGTACCCTGGTGGGGAAATCTTCTTCGAATGCCGTTGATCATATAAAGCTGACGGGCCGTGAAGCTGTTGGGATGCATTTGAGAAAATATTTCCGTCCATTCCTTCCACCGTTCCGGTTCTGCGGCTTTGAATGCTTCGGCATTGATCTTCTTCTCCTGCAAATATTCTTCCAGGCTCATGCAGGGCAAATCTAGGTTGGGTAAACGTAAATGTGAAATTTTGTTACTTTCGTCGCGCGTTGGTTGCGCTATTTATTTCATGAAGAAGACAACGATTTTGCTCATAGGCGCCGGGGGCCAACTGGGCAGCGAATTGACCCAGGGACTCTGGAAAATCTACGGGCAGGAAAATGTCATTTCATCCGATATCAAAGATCCGACAGGGATTCTGAAGGAGGGCCGATATGAGAAATTTGATGTGATGCAACGCGACAAGCTTTTTGAAATCCTGAAGAAGCATAATGTCACCCAGGTATATCACCTTGCTGCCCTCCTTTCCGCCACGGGTGAAAAAGATCCCCGATGGGCCTGGAAGCTGAATATGGAAAGCCTGTTGTTTGTATTGGAGGCAGCACAGGAACTCAAACTTCACAAAGTATACTGGCCCAGTTCAATCGCAGCCTTTGGCCCCACCACCCCAAAGCAAAATACACCGCAGGACACCATCATGGACCCCACCACCGTGTACGGAATTACCAAGCTGGCCGGTGAGCTATGGTGCTCATATTACTTTCGCAGATACGGTGTCGATGTCAGAAGTCTCAGATATCCGGGTCTGATTGGATGGAAGACCCCTCCCGGCGGCGGCACAACCGACTATGCGGTTGACATCTATTTCAAAGCCATCAAGGAAAAGAAATTTGAATGCTTCCTCGCCCCCGATACCTATTTACCCATGATGTACATGGAGGATGCGGTCAAAGCTACGATCGACCTGATGGAAGCCCCTGCAGAAAAAGTAAAGGTGAGAACCAGCTACAATATCTCATCAATGAGCTTTTGCCCTGCCCAGGTAGCGGCGACTATCAAGAAACACATACCAGACTTTACCATCACCTATAAGCCGGATTTCCGCCAGTCCATCGCCGACTCCTGGCCCAAAAGCATAGACGACTTACCGGCACGACAGGACTGGGGTTGGCAACATAGGTTTGGATTGGAAGAGATGACAAAGGACATGATTAGCAATCTGCAAAAAGCCGAGTCTGGCATATCCTGACTACAGGATCTTCATTTTCCGGCCTTTCTATTATTGCGTTTAAGTGGTTATTTCGTAGAACAAAAAACCCCTTTTGAATCAGCTTAAGAGACTAGCAGGGGAAACTGCACTTTACGGACTGGGGAGTATGCTTCCGCGCATACTTAACTTCTTCCTGGTACCCCTTCATACCTACAACATGTTCAGCCGTGAAGAATACGGCCAGATCACCAAGGTATTGTCAATTGTGGCGTTTGTAAATGTGGTGTACATGTTCGGGATGGAAACTTCATTCTTTCGTTTTGCCACAAGGGAAAACGCTGACCCCGGCAAGATATTCAGACTGGCCCAAACAGTAGTACTTCTTGTAAGCTCTGCTTTGACGCTCCCCATTCTCGTTTGGTCAGATTCTATTGCATACTTGCTCGGACTGGGCCACCGCTCTGATATCATCAACTGGGTAGCCACCATTATGTTTATTGATGCGCTGGTGGCCATTCCATTTGCAAGACTTCGGCTGGAGCACAAAGCAATGCTGTTTGCTTCAGCAAAAATCCTGAACGTCCTCGTACTGGTAGGTCTGAATATCTATTTTCTCAAATTCAGTTACCATCATGAAATAGGCATTGGCTATGTCTTTCTCGCCAATCTGGTGGCCAATGCATTGTTTGTTCTTTTCTTCTTCAACATGCTGATCGGGTGGAGACCAGAATGGGACAAAACCATCTCGCCCCAAATGATCCAATATGCATACCCGGTCATGCTCACCGGGCTGGCGGGGATGACAAACGAAATGTTTTCAAGGCTGACACTGGACTGGTGGCTCCCTGAAAATTTTTATGGTCAGGTTTCAAACCAAGATGCGTTGGGCATTTTCGGTGCGTGCTACAAATTTGCAGTTTTCATGAATTTGGGTATTCAATCATTCCGTTATGCGGCTGAACCTTTCTTTTTCTCAAATGCGAAGGAAAAGAATTCCCCTGCTTTGTTCGCCAGAGTGAATCACTTCTTCATCATTACTGCCTGTGTTGTCCTGCTTGCAGTAAGTCTGAATCTTGACATCCTGCAATACCTGATCGGTGAGGAGTTCAGAGAGGGGCTCTCTATCGTCCCGGTATTGCTGCTGGCCTATCTCTGCCTTGGAGTCTACTATAACATCAGCATTTGGTTCAAACTTACTGATAGGACATATTTCGGAACCATACTGACTGTCGGGGGTGCCCTTGTAACTATTGGCGCCAACTACCTGCTCATCCCGATCTGGGGATATACCGGCAGCAGTTTCGCCGCACTTGCCTGCTATGCCGGGATGATGATCTTCTGCTACATCATTGGGAAGTATTATTACCCGGTGCCTTACAAAGTGACCAATGGTCTCTTCTACATTGGACTCTCCGTGCTGATGGTCTGGGCTGCACAGCAAGTTGTTATTGACAATCTATTCGCTTCAATCCTCATTCATTTTCTTATTATCATTTTATTTGTGGGGTTTGCTTTCTGGAAAGAGCGGCCCTATTGGAGTGAAAATTCCTAAATTGTTTGGAGTAAATCCTCTCACATGAATATTGTTATTCCCATGGCGGGGCTGGGCAAGCGGCTTCGTCCCCACACCCTCACCACCGCAAAACCTTTGCTTCCCATAGCAGGCAAGCCCATTGTACATCGGCTTGTAGAAGATATCGCCAAAGTCTGCCCGGAGAAGATCGATGTTATTGGATTTATCATTCACCCCACTTTCGGAAAGCAAGTAGAGGATGATCTGAAGTCGGTAGCCAACGATGTCGGTGCACAAGGCAAGATATACTATCAGGAGAAGGCATTGGGTATTTCACATGCATTGCTCTTTGCACGGGAAATCCTAAGAGGGAAACTTATTGTGGCCTTTGCCGATACCCTGTTCAGGGCGGACTTCAAGCTTGATACTTCAAAGGATGGCATCATCTGGGTGCAAAAGGTCGAAAACCCGAGTCAGTTTGGCGTAGTGAAACTCAATGATGATGGTCACATCTCAGATTTTGTTGAGAAGCCCTCCACCTTTGTATCCGACCTGGCTATCATCGGCATCTACTTCTTCCGGGAAGGGGAATTCCTGAGGGATGAAATGCAATACCTGCTGGATCATGATATCAAAGAGAAGGGCGAATATCAAATTACAACCGCCCTGCAAAATATGAGAAAGAAAGGCGCCGTTTTCACACCAGGACGCGTAGAAGAGTGGCTTGACTGCGGGAATAAAGACAACATGGTACAGACCAACCAGCGATATCTCACATATCTTCCCGTGGACAAATTGGTATCGCCGGCTTTCAAACCTGTCAATTCAAAGATCATACCTCCGGTCTTCATTGATCATGACGTTATTGTTGAAAACTCGACCATTGGACCCTATGTGTCGATCGGTGCACACACCACGGTTCGGGATTCCATCGTTATTAACTCTATTGTAGAAAAGCATTGTTCGCTGAAAGGTGCACATCTGGAAAACTCCTTCCTGGGAAATTTCGTTAATTTTGAAAGCAAATCTTCAGATGCAAGCCTGGGTGATTACAGCGTGGTCCGGTGAATAAAATAACTTTCTTCTTGTTCCTGTCAGCCGCAGTTTTCTGCGCAGGGCAGGCATTTGGTCAAAAAGACAAGCGAAAGAAGATCACCGACCAGCAGGCCATTGAGTTTCAAAAACAACGCGCAGAAGAAATTTTTACTGTCGCTGAGAAGTATTTCATCCTTGAAGACTATGCAAAGGCCCTTGCTTACTACCAGAGTGCCCTCGAATTAGGTCCCGAGAATCCGACTGTTCATTACAAAATCGCAGAAGTTCTTTCGAAAAGCAAAAAGGAAGAAGATCATCGCCTGGCCATCACCAGTGTTGAAAATGCACTTCGCCTGGACAAAAAGAACAAGTATTACTACCTCCTTGCGGCCAACCTCTACGGTGAAGTCAATGACTACGCGAAAGCCGAACAGACTCTTGAAACCATGTTAAAGGAGGTTAAAGGCACGGAAGAATATTTGTATGAACTGGCTGCAATGTATCAGTACGACAAAAAGCCCGAAGAAGCCATCAAAGTTTACAATCGCGCTGAGGCGACACTGGGCATCAACGAAATATCTTCCCTCGAAAAACAGAAGCTCTATTTCCGCATGGGGAAGATTGACGAGGCGATTGCTGAAGGGGAGAAATTGATCAACACCAACCCGGACGAAGAGCGATACGCCATGGGTTTCGCAGAGACTCTCGCACAAAATGGACAGCGGAAAAAGGCAATAGACGTACTTGAAAAGTTTTCATCGACGCATCCTGATGCTGGCTCCTCAAGAATTTTGCTGGCCGGGCTATACCGCGACGACGGCCAGGAACAAAAGGCAAGGGACTTGTTGCTTAAGGTCGTGAGTGATCCGACGGTTGATTCCCGCTCAAAGGTGATTGTGCTTGGTACATACAACGCACAGATTGCCCAGATGATGACCAGAAACCAAAGAGACCAGGCATTGGAAGACTTTGCATTGCAACTCTTTTCCAAGATGAAGACAACACATGGTGCGGACCCAAATGTCCACCTGGCCGGCGGTGACCTTCTGCTCACACTCAAACGGCTTCCCGAAGCTGAAGTTGAATACCTGGAAGCTATCAGAAGAGGTGCGTCGAGTTTTGAAGCCTGGCAGAACCTACTAAGCATCGAATCTGAAGCAAACAAATTTGACAGTCTGATCGTCCATACTGAAAAAGGTCTGGAGTTATTCCCCAACCAGGCCATGATGTACTATTTCAATGGTTATGCCCACATTCGAAAAAACCATTACCGTGAAGCCGCCACGTCGCTTGAGATGGCCAGGAAACTGGCAGCGGGAAATGCAGCCCTGGTCAGCGATGTGAACAGCATGTTGGGTGATGCCTATAATGGAACCAAGGAATATGCGAAATCGGACAAAGCGTATGAGGATGCTCTCCAATTTAATCCCAACAATGATTATGTACTCAACAACTACAGCTATTACCTCGCATTAAGAAAGGAGAACCTTGACAAGGCTGAGCGAATGGCGGCACAAGCGGTACATAATCAGCCTACCAACGCGTCCTTCCTGGACACGTATGCCTGGGTTCTTTACATGCATGAAAAGTATAAAGACGCCAGAAAAATCATGGAGCGGGCCCTGGCGCAGCCGGAACCATCATCAACCTTGTTTGAGCATTACGGTGATATCCTGTTTCAATTGGGTGATGTAGACGGCGCCGTTCGTCAGTGGGAAAAGGCCCGATCGCTAACCACGCAGCACGAACTTATCGACAAGAAGATTGCCAATCGTAGACTTTATTAAGTCAGATAAGCCCAAGAGGGTCTGTGTTATTTTAAATCCAAACCTTACCTTAGCCCCCCAATGACCTACCGGGCCCTAACCTGCGTTTTACTGTCTCTGCTTCTTCTTGCGTGCAGCAAGAAGACCGTTCCTGTCATTACCCCGGCAGCCCCCACACTTGACATTGAAGAGATTAACTTCGATTACTTTCACGGCAAGGCCAAGATGGTGTTCCGGGATGAAAAGAAGGAAAGGGAAGTGAAGGCTAATATCAGAATCAGGAAAGACAGCGTTATATGGATGACATTTTCTGTCATTGGCGTGCAGGGAGGCAAAGTACTGATCAACAAAGATTCCATTACAGTCGTGAGTACCGTCGATAAAGAATACTTCGTGTTTGATTATAAGGAGCTTTCCAAACGGTTCAATTTTGAAGTGAATTACCAAACTGTCCAGTCAGCCATCCTGGGCAATCTGATCACGCCCAAAGACGAAAGTGATGTGATCGTTCCCGGACCCAGCTTTAATGTGCTGGAGCAACACCGCAATGATGTAACCATCCGCAATTACATCAATGCGGCAAGCAGAAAGCTTGAAAAAATTGAAATGAAACAAAAGGACAGCAACAACTCCATCACGATGAATTACTCCAATTTTCAGCCTCTTGGAGACAAGATCTATCCTTATAACGGAGTCATTACCATACTCTACCGCACCACGGCCGGTCTTTTGAATAATACCATTGTCCTGGAATACAATAAAGCCGAAGTAGGCGACAAGGAATTGAAGTTTCCGTTCAATATTCCACGGAAATATGACCGTCGTTAAACGAGCGGTACTTTGCCTCTTCCTGCTGGTGTTGAGCACATCCTATGTGGTGCTGGCCCAGAAATCAAAATCCCAACTTCAGAAGGAAAAGCAACAGAACCTTGACAAAATCAAGGAAACAGAAAAGATTCTTGCCCAAACTTCCAACCAGAAAAAAACCAGTCTTGGTGAACTCTCCGCACTTAGTCAGCGGATTCGACAACAGGAAGCCCTGATTCTTTCCATTCAAACCGAGATCGAACTGATGAACCTTGATATCGGGGAGAACAATGACATACTGAAGGCATTACAAATGGATCTCTTCAGGCTCAAAGAGGAGTACGGTGCCATGGTATTCTCGGCACAAAAGACAAGCAGTGGTGTGTCCAAATTAATGTTTGTTTTTTCTGCATCCACATTTGATCAGCTCGCCATGAGACTCAAGTATATGGAACAATATTCCGCCGCCAGGCAGGAGCAGGCAGCGGCCATCAAAAGGGTCCAGGAGCAACTGGCTGAGCAAGTACTAGTAATTGAAGGAAAGAAAGAGGAAAAAAATACGCTCCTGGAATCCGAATTGGCGGAAAGGAACAACCTGGAAGGGCTGAAGAAGAAACAAAACACCTTGATTCTGAGTTTGTCAAAACAGGAAATCAAGCTGCGAAAAGATCTGGATGAAACCAGGAAAGCAGTCGTCAAGCTTGATAAACTCATCAATGAAATCATAAAGGAGGAAATGGAGCGTGCAGCGCGGGAGGCTGCGGCCAGGAATCGGAACAAGGAAGCGGCCAGGAATGCTGAGGCAATAAGCGCACTTTCATCCACTTTTGAGGAGAACAAACACAAGTTCCCCTGGCCCGCATCCGGGTTCATTTCGCAAAAATTCGGCAGACAGAACCATCCGGTTTTAAGAGGAATAGTCTTGCAGAATGACGGCGTTAATATTCAGACTGCGCAGGGAGAAAAAGTAAAATCCATTTTTTCAGGAGAAGTGCGCGCCGTAGCTTTCATTCCCACCCTGGGCAGTTCGGTCATCATCAACCACGGCGAATACTATACCGTCTATTCAGGCTTGAAGGAAGTCGCGGTGAAAAAAGGACAAAAAGTGGTATCCGGACAGGAACTGGGCAAGGTATTGGTAAATAGCGACGGCATTTCGGAATTGCGTTTCCAGATTCGGAAAAACACCACTGCCCTGGACCCTATGGATTGGCTGAAAGAATGACAAATGGGCATTTTAAAGGTCTAATGGGCATTTGATCTCTCTGATTAATTCGATTTTTTAAGCTAATTTTGCCTTCCAAACTATAGCATTATGAAAGCGGTATTATTGTTTCTCGGTGGCGTTGGGTTCAACGAAATTTTGGTTATCGGATTGGTTGTGCTGGTACTTTTTGGAGCCAAGAAGGTTCCTGAGTTTATGAAGGGACTGGGCAAGGGAGTTCGCGACTTCAAGGATGCCATGAACGATGTCAAAAAGGAAGTAGAAGACGGCGGAACAAAGCAGCCGGGAAGAATTGATGAGCGCAAGTAACCGTTGAAGGCTCATTCCAGTCTTAGGGACATTCAATCAAAATCATTGTCTGGTGCCGAAACCTGTACATCCAGGGTACGTCACCATCTGTCCCGAATTCAACAGGGACAACATCTTAATGCCTTCCTGAGCGTATATGGCGAAGAGGCCCTTAAGCGCGCAGGCTACATTGATCAAAAAATAAAGGAAGGAACTCACGGTCCGCTGGCCGGTCTGGTAGTGGGCCTCAAGGATGTATTCAGCTATGAAGGACATCCCCTTCAGGCAAGCAGCAAAATTCTGAACGGCTTTCAGGCCCAGTATAATGCAACTGCTGTTCAACGACTGCTTGATGCTGACGCGATCGTCATCGGGAGACAGAATTGCGACGAATTCGGCATGGGTTCGTCAAATGAAAATTCAGCATTTGGACCTGTACTCCACCCTATCAATCATGATCATGTTCCGGGCGGTTCATCGGGGGGATCGGCAGTTGCCGTAGCCTCGGATATGTGCCAGGTCTCCCTTGGTTCTGACACTGGCGGCTCAGTTCGTCAGCCTGCCGCCTTTTGCGGAGTAACCGGTCTTAAGCCAACATACTCCAGAATATCCAGGTATGGGCTTGTAGCCTATGGCTCATCTCTCGACTGTGTCGGATTGCTTGGTTCGGATGCTGAAGACATTGCACGTGTGCTTTCCATTATCGCGGGTCCGGATGAATATGACAGCACCGTGTCTGGCAGACCTGTAAATGACTACCTCGGTGAAATGAGACAGAATGAGCCGCTCAAGATTGCCTACGCGGCTGAGATGGTGGATGCCCCTGTATTGCAGCCTGAAATCAAAGTAGCTATGATGAGCGCCATTGACCGATTGACGGGGATGGGGCATTCGGTAACCAGGATTGACTTCCCGCTATTAGACTACATTCTGCCAACCTATTACATTCTTGCCACCGCTGAAGCAAGTTCCAATCTTTCCCGATATGACGGCGTCCGTTATGGTTACAGGACTCCGCATCCTGCCTCATTGGATGAAATGTACAAGAGAACACGCAGCGAAGGTTTTGGACAGGAAGTGAAACGCCGAATATTGCTGGGGACATTTGTACTTACCTCCGACTATTTTGACGCCTATTACACGAAAGCGCAAAAGGTAAGAACACTCATACGGAAAAAGACAAAAGAGATTCTCGATCAGTTTGATTTCCTGCTGATGCCAACTGCACCAACAACCGCCTTCAAACGTGGGATGCATGCAAGGGATCCGCTTCAAACATACCTTGCCGACTTGTACTCTGTTCAGGCCAATGTAGCCGGTGTTCCTGCTATTTCATTCCCATTCGGCAAGGATAAGAAGGGCCTGCCCATTGGGTTACAAGCCCTTGCAGGTGACTTCCAGGAAGGCAAATTACTGCGCCTGGCGTCCCTTTTGACTGAAGATTTGTAATTTTGACCCAATTCTTAGATGAGAATCTGGATTATCAGTTGGTTGCTTTCGGCTCTTTTCAATGACGCCCAGTCACAGGATGTGCCTGTGATGGATTCCATTGCCGAAGATGTGGAGTCCAAATGGATGGCTGCTGATACCCTCGCCGACCCTGCGTTATTTGCTCTTCCACTGGAGTACGAATACATCCCCGGCGAAGTCACGCCCGAGCTTGTGGAGGATCGTCTTTCCTGCATTCAGAAGACAATTCCACTTACTTATCACAGCACCGTGCATGGCTTCATCGATTATTTCACCATGCGTAACCGGGATTTCACGAAGCAGATGTTACGCAGAAAAGATCTCTACTTCCCGATGTTTGAAAAGTACCTCGCACAATACAACTTACCCGATGAACTGAAGTACTTGTCGATCATTGAGTCTGCTCTCAATCCCAGGGCCGTATCCAGAGCCAGCGCCGTCGGACTTTGGCAATTCATGGCCTATACCGGTCGCTACTTCGGTCTGCATAATGACTATTACTTTGATGAACGTATGGACCCGGAGAAGTCCACTGAGGCAGCCTGCAGGTACATCGGGCAGTTGTATAGCATGTTCGGCAGCTGGGAGCTCACACTCGCGGCTTACAATTCAGGACCCGGTACGGTCAAGCGCGCCATTCGAAGGTCAGGATACAAAAAATCCTTCTGGGAGATTTATAACTATTTACCGCGCGAGACGCGTTCTTACGTTCCACAATTCATCGCCATGATCTACACGATCAATTATGCCGAAGATCATAACCTGTTTGTGGACGATCCTGAAAGAATCATTCCACACGATACCATCACAGTAAATAAGTTCCTTCACCTTGAGACGTTTGCACAACTCACCGGCAGTTGTGCCGATGAGTTGCTCCAACTCAATCCGACGATCAGGCACATGGCCATCCCTGATAATAAATCATTCACGCTGAAATTGCCGCTCGAATCAAAACAGCAATTCGCAGCCAGACGATTGGCCATACTGGATTCGGCGTCCAGGGGAAGAAAAGAATTTGAGCAGATCGCCATAAACGCAGTTGGAAATACTGCCGGCCGGGATTTGGTAGTCTATCATGTGAAGAATGGCGACGTCCTCGGACTGATAGCTCAGCGGCATCGCGTGAGAGTTGAAGATATCCGCACCTGGAATAATCTCCAATCTAATATGATCAGGGCAGGCCAACGTTTGAACATCTGGGTCCTTTCATCCCAGAGGGCCAAAACAACAGCAACCGGATCTGCCGGAAGTCAATAGCCAATCTTCTTTCATTCACTCCTCAGTGAGTCCACTGGATTAACAACGGCCGCTTTGGCGGAACGGTATCCCACCGTGAGCATGGCCACCAGCAAGGTCATCAGGAGGCCACCCAAGAACATCCAGGGCTCAATGCTGATTCGATAAGTAAACTCGCTCAGATAGGAGCGCATGACAGTCCAGGAAACGGGCACAGCCAAAGCAAAACCAATCACGATCAAAACGACAAATTCTTTTGAAAAGAGAAGTAAAATGTTTTCTACTGAAGCGCCCAAAACTTTTCTGATGCCAATTTCCTTTGCCTTTTGATTTGCCATGAAAGATGCCAGGCCAAAAAGCCCCAGGCACCCGATAAAAATGGCGAGCCCGGTAAAGATGGAGAGCAAGGCAGAGGTTCGACGTTCGTTTTCATAAAACTCACGAACAGATTCATCGAGAAATTCATAGGAAAACACATACTCCGGGTAAGTCGATTCCCACAGGCGTTTGACTTCTGAGATCGTCTCCTGCATATTCTCCGACCTGATCCCGACGGAAAGTGATCGATAATTTCGAATTCTGTTAAGTAAGATGGTCGGTTCAATGGGAGAGTGAAGTGAAACTGTATGAAAGTCCTTCACTACGCCTACAACAGGCAGCGTCTTTCTCCACATTGTAATTCTTTTCCCGATTATGTCACCCGGTGGATTAAATCCGGCCAAAGCAGCCAGTTTTTCATTGACAAGAAATCCTCGTGCTGTATCCA
This sequence comes from Bacteroidota bacterium, assembly GCA_018266395.1. Taxonomy (GTDB): domain Bacteria; phylum Bacteroidota; class Bacteroidia; order Cytophagales; family Cyclobacteriaceae; genus ELB16-189. Next base: position 108,458 of record JAFEAM010000034.1, read on the forward strand.
TGTCCTCGAGGTTTCTCCCTACTGTCAACTGCAAGCCAAACAAAGGGACATAATTCGCGTCAATCGTTTTAACCTGGGCTTCGAAGAATCTTTCATCGCCTTCCAGCGCAAACCTTGTGCCGCTTACACTGCCCGAAGATGGGGGTGTGTTGCACAAGCTGGCCATTTCCACATTGCTCAGGTTTTCTATCTGTTGTCGCAATGTTCTCATACGGCTTCTCCGTGAAGTATCAGCCTGAGGGCCTTCATCGTTTACTGGTATCGGTAACGTAAGTATGGCATCTTTCCTGAACCCAAGATCCTTGGTCTGGAAGAAATTCATTTGAGAAACAAATATGATCGTTCCGATGATCAGGAATTGTGAAATGAAGAACTGAAATACTACAAGCATTCGCCGGAGGACAAAACTGGAAGAGTGTCGGTCACCTGTTTTATTCTTGAGCGCTAGTGCAGGCTGATACGAAGAAACGATGAAAGCAGGGTACAGGCCTGAAAGGAGTGAGGTGATCACAACTATTCCAATAAGTACCGCCAAAATCAATGGATCCGAAAGGCTAAGGGTAACGGACACATTCAGATAACTGTTAAGAAACCCAAGACTTAGTTCGACAAGTCCCAGGGCCAAAATGGTGGATGACAGTGTAATGAGAAAAGTCTCACCCAAAAATTGTCTTATCAATTGTTGACGCGAGCTACCCAGTGATTTTCTGATCGCTACTTCCTTTGATCGTTTGATTGCTTCGGCAGTGGATAGGTTTACAAAATTTATGCAGGCTGTAACCAGCAGAAAGATGGCCAATACCACCATCATAAATAGGGTCTGCCTGCTCACCGTGTTGTAGTTAAAATTTCCGTAGCGTTCGTCGAAATGAACTTCCTTCAGTGGCTGAAGAGCATAAGTCGTATTGGACGGGTTGTCATCTCCGAGGTACTTCTTTACAAATGCGGGCATGCGACGCTCCATGGCCTGCAACGACTCTCCTTCCTTTAAGGCGAAATAGCAGTGCTCATCACTCCATATGCTGTGCCAGCCATGTTCATCCAACTCTTTCTTTATGGTTGCATAGGAAAGCATCAACGACAATGGCACATCGGTGTTAACAGGTGCATCCTCCATTATCGCCGCCACCCTGTAATCCCTGTTGTCATACCTCAGCACCTGACCAATCGCATCTTCCCTGCCGAAGTACTTGATGGCCAAGGAGCGGGACAGGATGGCTTCATTGGGTTCATCGAGTCCCTTTTCAGCAGACCCAATCAATATATTCCGGTCGAATACTTTGAAGAAATCAGGCTGAGTGTACGCAATTCCTCTCGGCTCTTCGAATTTTGTTGGCACCCCTCCATCTTTCACTATAGTGACCAACCCTCCTGCCCGGTATGAAATGAATGCTACATTTTCCGCTTCGGGAAAATCAACGCCAAAGGCCTCGGGCAAAACAGAAGGAATCCCGGCGGAGTAGTCCTTCCCATTGTTGCCGTTGGATTCTGTTACTACACGGTAAATCCGATCCTTCCTGGAATGAAAAGTATCAAAGCTAAGATGGTATCCAACCAGAAAAATGAGGATCAATGCTGAGGCGATTCCCAGCGTGAGCCCGGCGATGTTAATAGTTGCTGTAGTCTTTTGGCGCAGGATATTGCGCAGTGCTGTTACAAAATAGTTCTTAATCATAGGCAACAATTAACTTCCACCTAATGACGGATCAACGCTGTCTAAAGTTTCATGCCCGATTATTTCCTGAATTGTATTGTGTAATTTATGTAGTGAAATACACTTGAGCGTCCGGTTCCGGACAGGCTCCATGCTAATCTGTTATGCCCTATATTTGCAATATGATTCAGGAAGTATTGGTTGGCGTGTTCTTCTTATCCGCTCTTGTATATGTTGGGCATGCGATCTACAAGAGTGTGCGGACCCAGAAGGGTTGTGCAAGTGGCTGCGGCAAATGCCAGGAAACGTCGGTTAAGTCCAGCTAGGCCCAGACCCTGGTTCCCTCACTGCAGTTTCTGCAGATTTCAATTTCACTTCGGGATTTGAGAAGCGTAGTTCTGAATCGCTGATACGACTCGCCTGTCCATATGGACCGGAAGTCTTGCGTGGAAATATCTCCCATTACATGAGACCCATCCTTATCAAAGCAACAGGGCAGAATCTTGCCGTCCCAGGTCATCACGCAACTATGCCACATCTTCCAGCAGTGATTAAGGAGATCATTTTTAATGCTGTAGGTACCGTCCAGGTTGCGCCTGTATCGCGATAATTTCTCATCCTTTGGGATCAGATCAGAGCCGTGTTCAAAGTCATAGATTTGGGCAGTCTTGATAACCACCTTGTCGACACCCATTCGTTTCGCCAATTCATGCAAGGGCTGAATTTCATTCTCATTCGGACGAACAGCCAGAAGTTGAAAAACTACCTGGGGTGTGGACATCTTCAGGGACTTCCTTGCTTTGAGAACATTTCTTGTTCCCTCCAGCACTTTTTCAATTTTCCCTCCCACCCTGTACTGTTCATAAGTTTCCTGGCTTACCCCATCGATTGAAATGATAAGTCTGTTCAAACCTGATGTTACAGTCTTCTCGGCATTCTTCTCGTCGAGATAATGCGCGTTGGTAGATGTTGCTGTGTAAATGCCCCTCGATGAGGCTTCCGTGACCATATCCAGGAAAAGTGGATGCAAGTATGGCTCCCCCTGAAAATAGAAGATCAAATAGGCAAGAGAGGGACCCACTTCATCCAGGATTTTATTAAAGACATGAGTGTCCAGCATACCTGTCGGTCGTGTGAATGATCTTAAACCGCTGGGGCATTCCGGGCATCGAAGATTGCAGCTCGTGGTAGGCTCGATGGAAAGCGAAATGGGTAGTCCGGAAATGGCAGCCTTACCTGTAACCCTGGAGCGATGATAGCTTCCCAGAACTTTCGCAGCATTAAACAGTTTTCTGGTGGACATGCCACCAGCCAGACTCATCGCATCCTTCCAGCCTGCTACCATCACCGCTAAAGTAGAAAAAAGCCTGCAGGCCTAATCATCAGCCACATTATGAAACGATTCAACAAGTTCGATATTTGTACTTTAAGAACATGCGCAAAGTATTACTTCTGCTGTTTTGCTGCCTGGGAATAGCCACCAGAGCCCAGGAAATAAAGTTATCCCCAAACACGCGGGTATCCATCATCACATGTGGTCCAACACAGTTGGAACTCTACTCCGCCTTTGGACACAGCGCCATCCGGGTGGAGGATCCAGCCAGTGGAATCGACTATGCTTACAACTATGGGGTGTTCGACTTTGATCAGCCCAACTTCTATCTGAACTATACAAAAGGTCTCCTTCTCTTTAAACTTGGTGTCTACCCTTATAGGGATTTCCGGGATTACTACATCTATTTTAACAGATCCGTCACAGAACAATACGTCGATCTTACTGCGGGACAGAAACAACGGCTATTTGACTTCCTCGAATGGAATGCCAAGCCTGAAAATCAGACTTACCGCTACGATTACTTCTACAACAATTGTGCATCCAAGGTCAGGGATGTCTTCAGGCAAGTTCTTCGTGACTCCATTCAATTCGATTCAACTTTCATTCAAACGAAGTATACCATCCGGCAGCTTACAGACCTGTACCTCCAGGAACAGCCCTGGGGAGACCTCGGGATAGACATTTGCCTTGGCTTGCCCATAGACAAGCAAGCGAAGCCCTATGAGTATATGTTTCTTCCCGACTATATAGAATCCTCCTTCGATCACGCCACTGTTCTGGGTAAGTCAGGATGGAAGCCGGCAGTCATTGCCAAAGTTCCCGTTTACCACCATAGGCCCGAACCACAAACTTTCAATTGGTTTCACCCCTGGATCGTGTTAGGGCTGTTCTTCGTCATTGGGTCAATTATCAGTTTTGTTGATTGGAGGAGAAAGAAACTGTCGAAATGGTTCGATCTGATATTCTTTCTTGTATTGGGTGCCGTGGGCGTTCTGCTATTGGTGTTGTGGACTGCCACCGATCATCGCGCCGCGGCCAACAACATGAATTTGTTATGGGCACTCCCGAGCCATCTGGTCGTGATAGCCGTCTATAATTCAAAGGCTAAAGATTTTATCCGGAAGTACTTTACTTTATCCATGTACCTCAGCGCTTTCCTGCTTGCCGGCTGGGTCCTTTTGCCTCAGCAACTGAATCTGTTCCTGATTCCGGTTGTTGGTGTAGCATTGATGAGGTCAATTCTGTTGAGAAGACTCATTTAGGAAATGTCTGGAAGTAAGATTGCGAGCGTAGCGACGCAATCCTCCACGTATCCCAAACTCGGAACTACGACGTCATCGTGAGCGT
>JAFEAM010000035.1 GCA_018266395.1 Bacteroidota bacterium
GGCTGCCCTTTTGAGACAGCCCCGACATTTATCAGCGGTGCGCATCGCGCACCGCTGAAGGATACCCTGTAGGAGCCAAGTTTGTAAAGCACATCTGGACCGGAATGGTTCGCTCCGCGATGACGTATGTATGGACGATTACGAGCGAAGCGCATCCGCACCGGAGAGGGTCGCTTTTGCGAGTGTAGTGAAGCAATCTCTCTCCTGAACTTATTTCAATTTTGGTCCAGTTGGTCGATTCTTTTCTTCCCAGTCATTCTTTCTTTGACGAAATTCTTCGATGTACTTAGCGCGCATCTTCATCCCCACGAATAACCTTATTGATGTCCAAGTTTAGATTTAGTCGGTGAAGTTTATAATGATACCCACCCCATTCACTAACCAGCCAGATTGTGTCATTTTTGAACTTCTCAACCACAATTTTGGAAAACAAATCCTTCGTTCCAGAGTAGAATTCAGTAATATTATTTTCAGGTGTCAATTCATAGTCATATGACAATTTCTCCAAATTCGTCTCCGTAGGTCCAGTTCACTTTATCCGTAATGAGCATTTCTGAATAAGTTGTATCTCTTTCGGGATACCACCAGATTCCCCTTATTGTCTCTCGAAGCTCCAATTTTTGTTGACTTGAATCAAGAGAACAACTAAAAAATAGGCAAGTGCCAATTAAACCTGCTGTCACTTTCCGAATCACATTTGAATGCATTTTATCATTTGTAACAGATTCAGAAATGGCAGCAAATCTTGCGTGCAGGAGGAGCAAGAAACCAATAACCTCACGAAGCCATCCTCACCTTCAGCTTCTTCGACAGATCCTCCACGGAGTTTCTGAAGTTGGCATCGGTTTTCATCATGTCTTCCACGGATTCGAGGGCGTGGATGACGGTGCTGTGATCGCGGCCGCCGAAGTTTTCGCCAATGAGGGCGAGGGTTAACTGCGTATAACGCTTGCAGAAATACATTGCCACCTGGCGGGGAATGACGATTTCACGTTTCTTGATCTTACCCTTCATGGCCTCCAGCTCCACCCGGAAATAATCTGCCACGGTCTTCTGAATAAAGTCGACACTGACGTCCGACTGGATCTCCTTGACGATGTTCTTCAACACCTCTTTGGCCAGGTCGAGATCAATTTCCTTTTTCAGCAGGGTAGCATGGAAGATGAGGGAATTCAGCACACCCTCCATGTCACGAAGATTGGTGTCCACACTGTAGGCAAGATATTCTGCCACTTCCGTGGGAATCTCGATGCCATCGGACTGCATCTTGTTATGAATGATCGCCAGCTTCGTTTCAAAATCAGGCTCCTGCAAATCTGCAGTAAGTCCCCATTTGAAGCGGGAAAGCAGCCTCTCCTGGAATCCTTTCATATCCCTTGGCGGACAGTCGCTGGTCATGATGATCTGCTTGCCTGTCTGGTGCAGCTGGTTGAAGACATGGAAGAACATTTCCTGTGTCTTTTCGCGTCCTGCGAGGAATTGCACATCATCAAGAATAAGCACATCCACCTGCAGGTAGAAATTCTGAAAATCCTGCAGCTTATGATTTTGCAAGGCGTTCAGGAACTGATTGGTGAAGTCGTTCTGATCAACGTATAGGACTATCTTATCTGGCAGCTTCTGCTTGATCTCATTTCCGATGGCCTGAACCAGGTGGGTCTTGCCTACTCCTACTCCACCGTATAACATCAGGGGATTGAAAGAAGTGACTCCAGGTTTCTTGGCAACGGCCAAACCCGCAGACCGGGCCAGGCGGTTGCAATCGCCTTCCACGAAGTTCTCAAACCGGTAACTGGCATTGAGCCTGGAATTGATGGTCTGAGGATTCAGTGTACGAAATTGAAAGGGCGTATAGTCTTCAAGATTTGCGTTGCCGTTCGGTACATTATTGTTCACAGGTGACCGCCCGTTGCCTGTGGGATAGTTGACTGTCAACGCGGGATTCCGCTGATTGCCGCTGTCCACAATTACAGAATATTCGAGCCGGGCTTTCTCACCCATTACGCTGTGAATGGCCTTGCGGAGTATGGGTACATAATTCTCTTCCAGCCACTCATAAAAGAATTGTGACGGAACCTGTATGGTCAATACATCTCCCTCATGGCGGAGCGGTACAATCGGCTTGAACCAAGTATTGAAATTCTGCTCATCAACCTGATGCTTTATGACTTCGAGACAGTCGGTCCATACAGTTGCACTATCAACTTCCATAAAAGAAACGCGTCAGATGGAATTATTTGTTCTCCCGAATCAGGAAGGGAGACAAAGGTGTAAAAAAATAGAAGAACAAAAAAACCAAAGCCGCCATTGATTTTTTCAGAATTATTTTGATCTGGAATCCTCAATTTTGTCAAAAAAAGTCATATGATTAATGTCAGGGATATGACAATTTTTGCAAGGATTATGCTAATGAAAGAGCAAGTTTCATGACGGGTAAGGAAGAATATTTTGGCAACTTCCCAAAGGCAGAAAAATCCGACTGGGAGGCCGCTGCACGTGAAGAATTACAAGGCGCAGACCCCTGGAAGAAGCTGTCGTCAAAAATGCTGGGGATTGAAATCGCTCCCTATTACGATGCAACGTCTTGCACAAATGTTGCACCGCTGCTGCCGAACCAGTCAGGTTCATTCCTGGGGCCCCGCACCTGGTTCAATTGCCCGCGGGTATCCGTAAACGATTTCGTTGCAGCGAATCAGGTTGCTTTAAATCATTTGCAGCAGGGTGCTGATGGGATCCTTTTTGATCTTGGGGTGCATGGTGACATTGGGCTCCTGCTCAAGGGGATTGATCCGCGCCATTGTTCCATCAACTTCCTCCTGAATTCCAAGACGGAAATGGCAAAGGACGTCCATCAATACTTCCATGCTATCCCGCAGGTGCACGACCTACTTCCAGGTGCAGTATTCTGTGATCCTGTTTCAAAACTCGCGTCCTTAAATCCACCCATTTCACACCTGCACCTGGGAGGTCGTCTGATGCAGACCACTGGGGCAGCAGAAGATGACCTGAAAGAATTGTTTCTTGGACTCCTGGAAGAAAATAGTGTTTCCTCTGCGAGAACTGCCATCCGGATACCCCTGGGCACTTCATTTTTTGGTGACATTATAACCATAAGAACAGCCAGGATGCTGTGGGCTGAAGTGCAAAAGAAGAGTGGTAACCCTCATCCATTGTTTATCCTTGGGTATTCCCCTGTGTGGACAAACGAAGCATATGCTTCCCACGAAAACATGCTTAAGAGTTCGATGGCGGCCATGGCCGGAGTGCTTGGAGGTTGTGACGCCATCACCCTTGATCCTGAAAAGAACAATGAGCTGTCAGCCCGGATAGCAAGAAATGTGTCCAATATTCTGAGAGAAGAATCACATCTTTCAAAGGTTGCAGACCCTCTCGCCGGAACCTGGTTCGTAGAAAATGCCTGTCAGACACTAACTCAGAAGATTTGGCCTTCTCTTCAACCCCTGATCTCATGAGCAAAGTTCCTAACCATTGGGTTTCACCTGAAGGGATAGCGATTGACCCTGAGTTTTCATTTCAACCACATGAACATCTTGCGTTCACTGCAGGCATTCCTCCTTTTGCCCGGGGTCCCTATGCCACCATGTATACTGTGAGGCCATGGACAATACGCCAATATGCAGGTTTCTCAACTGCAAAAGATTCGAATGCATTCTATCGACGGAATCTTGCTGCAGGACAAAAAGGACTCTCGGTCGCATTTGATCTGGCCACCCACCGAGGTTACGATTCGGACCATCCGCGAGTCATGGGAGACGTGGGTAAGGCCGGTGTCGCAATTGATTCCGTATTGGACATGAAGATCCTGTTTGACCAAATTCCACTTGATCAGATGTCGGTATCCATGACCATGAATGGCGCAGTGCTGCCGATCATGGCCTTTTACATTGTCGCAGCGGAAGAGCAAGGAGTCAAACCATCTCAGTTAAGCGGGACTATTCAAAATGACATCCTGAAGGAGTTCATGGTGCGGAACACCTACATCTACCCGCCAGGTCCGTCCATGCAGATTGTAGCTGACATATTTTCCTACTGTGCCCGGCATATGCCGAAGTTCAATTCCATCAGCATCAGCGGTTATCATATGCATGAGGCTGGCGCTCCGGCTCACCTTGAGCTGGCTTACACGCTGGCCGACGGCATGGAATACATCCGTGCCGGATTGAAGGCGGGAATTGAAATAGACGATTTTGCACCGAGGTTGTCCTTCTTCTGGGGCATTGGCATGAACTTCTTTATGGAGATTGCCAAGATGCGTGCAGGAAGACTATTGTGGTCAAAAATCGTCAGGCAGTTCAATCCCAAAAACCCGAAGTCAATGGCCCTGAGGACTCACTGCCAGACAAGCGGATGGAGTCTTACCGAGCAGGATCCCTATAATAATGTCACACGTACTTGTGTGGAAGCGCTCGCTGCTGCACTGGGCGGGACCCAAAGTCTTCATACCAATTCACTGGATGAAGCCATTGCACTTCCAACCGACTTCTCGGCGCGGATTGCCCGCAATACTCAACTCTATCTTCAAAAAGAGAGTGGCATTACCCACGTGGTGGATCCGCTGGGGGGCTCCTACTACCTGGAGTATCTCACCAACGAGCTCGTGCACAAAGCCTGGAGTCTGATCGAAGAAATAGAAGCATTAGGCGGGATGACACGTGCCATCGATCATGGTATTCCCAAGCTGCGCATAGAAGAAGCTGCCGCAGCCAAGCAGGCGCGAATCGACAGCGGGTCGGATGTGATCGTCGGAGTCAATCGCTTCCAGACAAACGAAGCGCCGGACTTTGAAATACTCGAGGTGGACAATGCCCAGGTCAGAAAGGAACAGATCGAGCGACTGAACCAGTTGAAGAAAGACAGAAATACAGAAAAGGTTCAGGACACACTGAAGGCGCTGACACAGGCGGCGCGTGATGGCAAGGCAAATCTGCTGGCCCTTGCCGTTGAAGCTGCACGCGCAAGAGCTACACTTGGTGAAATCTCCCAATCACTGGAGCAGGCATTCGGCAGGTACTCCGCACCCATCAGAACCATTTCAGGCGTATATTCATCACAGATGAAAAAGAATGAGACCCTGGACGCCGTTAGGCAGTTGTCCGATGCTTTTGCCAGGCAGGCAGGAAGAAGAGCCAGAATACTGGTCGCCAAAATGGGCCAGGATGGACATGACCGTGGCGCCAAGGTCATAGCCACCGGATTCGCAGACCTCGGTTTTGATGTTGACATCGGGCCTCTTTTTCAAACACCGGATGAAGTGGCACGACAGGCAATGGAAAACGATGTTCATGTTGTCGGAATCTCCAGTCTGGCGGGCGGACACAAGACCCTGATACCTGAATTGGTCGAAGCGCTGAAGAAATATGGACGCGCAGATATTCTCGTGGTTGCAGGAGGAGTCATCCCCCAACAGGATTATGAATTTCTAAGAAATGCAGGTGTGGTGGGCATTTTCGGGCCTGGCACCCCGGTTACAGAGGCTGCATCCACAATCCTTAAGACACTTCTTTCCCGATAAGGGCGATTAAGGCGAGCTTCAAAACGGGTCACTCATAAATTCGTATTTTTATTGTTCTAACCTTTTTGGCATGAGAAAGGCACTCATCCTGATACTGATGACGGTGGTCTCCGCTGTGTGCGGACAGAGTAAGTATGACAAATCATTGTTGAAGGCTGAAGCTGCTTATGCACAAGGTAACTTCAAGGCAGCCCAGAGTGCATTGGCAAAGGCCAAGAAAAAGATCGACAGCAAAATGGGCGCGCAGAACACCTACACGCCCAGAATGCTCTTCATGCAGGCCAAATACAGTCTTGCACTTGGCTTGCCTATTGATTTTCAGAATGACCTCGACCGGGCGCTTCTGGCCTGTGCTGTACAAAACGGGGAGAAGAGTGAAGCCTATGCAACGATGTTGGTGGAGGGTGCAGAACTCCACAGCCAAAACGGATCTTACCGGCTTGCGCGCGAAACGCTTGCCAAAGCCTGGGCTATCATGGAACCGGCCGGCTTTACGAAAGATCCGCTGAAAGCGAAATATGACATGGCATTGGCTGAAGCCTACACCGGGCAGGGGTTCTACAATGAATCACTTGAAATACTCATTAATCGCCAACCCTATTATGCAAGGCGCGCCGTTAAGACCGAAACCATACCGGATGACAAGGGTGGGCTTAAGAGCCGAAAAATCCCGGATGAGGAAGTGCAGCAGCGATTCAATGAATATGCGCGGCTGCTCACCCTGATGGGAAATACTTATGGCAAGCAGGGAAACCTGCGGGCTGCAGACTCAGCATTTGTTTTTGCCGCGACCTGGATCAGAAAGAACATCAGCGACAAGAGTCTGGCGTGGGTAGCCAATCAATACGGTAATGCGAAAGTACTCGTTGACAATGGAAACGAGACCTTGCCCAAGGAGCTTGAGTATGACAGGAACATCAACGTGCTGAAGAGCTATTATAATCCTACCTCCACGTTGGCCATGCAGTTGTATGAAGATTATCTCAAACAACTGATGCGCGAAGATAACAAGTCCAGATTTGAGTCGACCAAGTCAGAGTATGAAAAGGCGATTGACAAGAACTTCCCGAAGAACAGTATCTACCACGTCAGGATCGAGGCAGTTGAGTTCGACTCCAGGTTGAATCGCAATAAGACCAAGAACCTTGAAAGCTCGGCCATCAAGCTCATAAATCAAACAGGGAGCCTTCCGCACAACAACAAACTGACCGCGGAGGTGCTTGACTTTCTTTTGGGATTCGCCCTGCAGGAAAAACAATATGAAAAGGCGGAGAACTACCTGAAGGATATCATTGGAATTAAAACCGACCTGTACGGCGAACAGGCCCCCGAAACCCACTTGTCTCGCATTACGCTGGCAAACTTCTACCTGGACAATACGAACCGCTTCAGCGACGCGGGCAAAATCTATGAAGAGAGTTTCGAAAAAATAGTGGAGAAGGAAATCAGGGCCTGGCACAAGGATCACCTTGATATCCTGAACCACCTGGCCACCTACTATGAGGTTTCGGATCAGTATAGCAAGGCAGTGGAAACCCTGAACAAGGCTTCCCTGGTTGCACGCAGCAAATATGATGACAAGGATTACAAATACGGTGAAGAGCTTACCCGTATTGCGCGCCTTCAGATCAGGCTGGGATTGTACGAGGACGCGGAATCCAATATCAACAAGTCGCTGACTATTCTGGATGAATACCGGAAGGATGAAGACAAGAAAGGGCTGCTGGTGGAGGCCAATGACACGCAGGCCATACTGTTCGGCATCAAAGGCTTGTTCGACGAAGCAGAAGAATCACTGGAAAAGTCAGATAAGATTATTTCAAAAGCGGAAGGGCCTCTCAACATCGATGAGTTGGCCACGGCCCAGACGCTTGCCAGTCTGTACATCCAGCTGGGGAGGTATTCCGATACACAGGAAATCCTTGACGCGGTTATTCCTGAATATGAAAAATTGTACGGCGTTCAGTCTGTGCGTCTTATTGAGCCCCTTGTGAACAGGGGGCGACTCCTGCTGGCCGCCGGCGACTATACGGAGGCGGACAAAGTTGCTGCCCGCGCCAACACCATAGCCGAATCTATTTATACTGACAAGTCAACCAAGGCTGCCCCTGCTCAACGACTCCTCAGTGACATTGATTATACAATCGGCGACTATGACAATGCAGAACTGAACATCCAGAAGGCGCTGACCAGCCAGCAGAAACAGTTTGGACGAAACCATATTGAAGTGGCCAAATCCCTGGCCCAACTCGCGCTCATCAAATTCTACAAAGGGGACAATCGAAAGGATGTGGAGAAAGTAATGATTGAAGCGCGAGATATTATGGGAACCCGCCTCGGTAAAGACAATCCGCAATATGCCGATATCCTCAAGAATGTCGCCATCCTCTATATCTCTGAGAAGAAATATGACATCGCCTTCAACTCACTCACCCAGGCCGAGGCTATCTGGCGTAATAAAACCGGAAGGAAGAACAGCATCCAGGCTGCTTCCATCTATGCCCTTACCGGTGATGTCTATTATCAATTGAAGAACTACAAGAAGGCGGAAGATTTCTACAAGCAAGGTAAGGACATCTATGAAAAGTACTTCAGCGACAAACACCCGGAATACGTGAAGATTCTATCCAAGCTCGCCAAAGTGTATTATATGGAAAAGGATTTCAAGGCGGCAAAGAAGAACATCGAAGTTGCCCTCAACAATTACGAGGCATTCATCAAACAGTTCTTCCCAGCGCTCAGCGAACGGGAGAAAGCCAAATACTGGAATACCATCAAGGGAGACTTTGAATTCTATAATACACTTGCCTTCAGCCAGCTTGAGGACTTCAGAGACCTGTCGGGAAAAGTCTACAACTATCAGCTGCTGACGAAGGCCTTGCTTTTGAGTTCCTCAATCAAAATTCGTGAACGCATTCTAAACAGCAAGGACGAAACCCTGAAAGCGAGCTACAATCAATGGGTGCAGAAGAAGGAGTTTCTGACCAATGCATTATCCATGAGCACCCAGCAGCTTGCTGACAACGGTATCAATGTCGAGGCGCTTGGCAACGAGGTGGAGCAGTTGGAACGCGACCTGAGCGAGAAGTCCGAAATTTTTGGTCAGGGTTTTGAGACCAAACGCATCACGTATGAGAATGTACAGTCCACGTTGGGGAAAAATGACGTCGCCGTGGAGATGGTGCGCTACCGTTACTTCAATCACACGTTCACGGATTCCATCATATATGTTGCGCTTTACATAAAAGGTGATAAATCCCGGCCGAAAGCCATCGAACTTCCGGATGGCAAGAGAATGGAGAACCGGTATTTCAAGTATTACAGGAACAGCATCACCGGAAAACTCACGGACAACAACAGCTACAAAGTGTTCTGGGAGCCCATTCAAAAAGAAATCGGTCAATACGCTACTATTTACATTTCGCCCGATGGCGTATACAATCAGATCAACCTTGAGGCCATCCCTACGCCAGACGGAAAATATGTCATCGACAATTCCAACATTATTATCGTCAGCAACACCAAGGACCTCTATTTGCGAAAAGTCAAAGCCAAGGTTGCAGGGGGAGCCAACAAAGCCTCCATGTTCGGAAATCCCACATTCTATGTTTCTGCTTCACTGGATCAAAAGTATCCCGAGCTGCCAGGCACCGAGAAAGAAGTATCAGAACTTGATGATCTGCTCAAACAGAAAGGCTGGACTACCAGCGAATTCGTCGAAACCTCTGCCAGCGAAGAACAGGTGAAATCACTTGACAGTCCGCGCATCTTTCATATTGCGACACATGGGTTTTACACAAAAGCGGAAGATGAAACCGACCAGGAAAACCTGACCGAGAATGAGGCTATGATGGCGGAGAATCCGCTGATGAAGTCCGGGTTGTTACTCAAGGGTGCAGGCGACGTCCTGGCCAAAACGAAATACAACTACAACATTGAAAGCGGCATCCTGACCGCCTATGAGGCCATGAGCCTTAACCTCGACAAGACGGACCTGGTAGTCCTGAGTGCTTGTGAGACCGGCCTGGGAGAAATCTCCAACGGTGAAGGTGTATATGGATTACAGCGCGCTTTCCTTGTAGCCGGAGCGAAAGTTCTCATCATGAGTATGTTCAAGGTGGATGACGACGCCACGCAGAAACTCATACTTAATTTCTACCGCAAGTGGCTGAATACGGGTAACCTTCGCCAGAGTTTTGTGGAGGCAAAGAAGGAACTCAGGACTGAATACCCCGATCCTATCTACTGGGGGGCATTCATGATGATTGGACTGGATTAAACAGTGTCGTTTACAATTGAGAAACTCTCCGCTAAAGACACAGAAGCCATAGTTCTGCTGGCTGGGTGGTATCAACAGGAATGGGATATCAAGCCGGAAACGACAATCTCAAGACTGACAGCACATCCCAATGATGATATCCTGATTCAACTGCTGCTCCGGATTGACGGGGTGCCAGCCTGCACCGGCGGAATCTACAATGAAGTGGGACTACTAAAGGTCTATCCTGACTACCGGAGGTATGGACCCTGGGTTGCACAAGTGTATACAGAGCCGGCTTACCGGCAACAGGGACTCGGCAACATGCTCCTGGCGGAACTTGAGAAATGGGCTGAAGCCCAAAGCTTCAAAGAACTGTACTTGTATACCAATACCGCCGAGCGCCTCTACGTGCGGAATGGCTGGGTTACTTTCGATAAAGTGATGTACCGTGAAAAGGAAACAGCCGTCATGAGGAAGTTGTTATAGCGTTCCATGGCCTCGCAGTCAGATTCGTTTAATTAGCTTTCTGCCTTTGGATTTCCCAACACATCACTATTTTTGCCGCCGCTATCTGATTTATCACAATGAAGCCTCACGTTGTCTGCCACACACTTACCTCCATCGACGGAAGAATCAAACAAACCATCTGGGGGCTGTCCGATCATCACAAGTATTTTGAAGAACCTGCGAGTCAGATTAAGGCTGACGCATGGCTGGTGGGCCGGGTAACCATGCAGGAGTTTTCAAGCAAGAAGAAACACAAGTTCCGTTCAGTTTCGGGAAAGGATCTGCGGAAAGACTTTGTGGCACTCCAAACCTCCAACACCTATGCCGTCGTCATCGACCCATCAGGAAAATGCGAGTGGGACGGAAATATGGTTTCCACGGAGCACGTTATTGAGGTGCTCACAGAAAAAGTAAGCAACGGGTACCTTGATCACCTCCGGGCGAACAATGTCTCCTACATATTTGGCGGCAAAAAGGATCTGGATCTTGCCCTGGTTCTGGAAAAGCTCAACAAACTATTCCGGATCAACACGGTTCGCATAGATGGCGGCGGTCATGTGAACGGAGCGTTTCTAAAGGCGGGGCTTATCGACGAAATCAGCCTGGTCTTGGCTCCCCTTGCTGACGGCACAATTAACTCGCTTGTCGCTTTTGAGGCCGAAGAAGGCTACGGCAAACGGAAGGCCACCAGACTCAAACTGAAATCGGTCAAGAAAATCTTCGACGACTATCTGTGGATCCGGTATGACGTTGTGAAGGAGGAACCTCAGGTGAAGGCGGTGCCCGGCGCAGGAAAAACAAAAAAGAAAAAGTAGCGAGAATCCAGGTGAACCTCGATGGATCTCATTCAGAGGCTCTCTATCATGAACTTACGTACTACACGCTGGGTCATCCAGACCTGAAGTATTTCATTCATCAGCACATGGTGGATGCATATAAAGCTCAGCACGCAGGCGAAAATACAAGTCCCATCGGCTTATACTTCTCCCTCGCCGGACTTTACCTTTTTCTTGAAAAGGGTTTCACGGGGCGCCAGGTACAGCTAGCCCATATGCACATTGCAAAGAACAAGAAGCCGTGGCCAAAGATCTTATTGCCCGATAGCCGTGGAGATGTCACCGTCGCGGATGTGGTGCAATCCGCCCCTGGGTCAGAACGCGATGAGAAGATCAAAGACTGGTGCAGATCGGTTTGGGAGGCATATCGGCCTGTTCAGGATGAAATACGCAAATGGACGGAGCGCGAACTCAGGGCTTTTGTGATATAAATACGTCCCCCAACAATTGGTCAAAACTGCGATTTGCATTTCACTTACGGAATCAGAAATTTGAAGGATGAAGTACCTTCCTATTATACTCCTTGCCCTGATTGGCATTTCCTGCAACACCAAAGAGAAAGCAACTCCTCAGGAAAAAACATGGTGGAAAGAAGCAATTGTGTATCAGCTCTATCCCCGGAGCTTCAAAGACAGTGACGGCGACGGCGTGGGTGACCTGAAAGGCGTCCTATCAGAACTGGATTACATTCAAAGGCTTGGGGTAACTGCTGTTTGGTTCAATCCCATCTTCACCTCCCCCAACGATGACAATGGATACGACGTGAGCGACTACCGGGGCATCATGAAAGAATTCGGAACGATGGCGGATTTTGACTCTCTGCTGAAAGGCCTGCATCAAAGAAAAATCCGTGTGGTGATGGACCTGGTGGTGAATCATAGCAGCGACGAACACGAATGGTTCCGCCAAAGCAGGAGTTCCAGAACCAGTCCATACCGAAATTATTATCATTGGTGGCCGGCAGAGAAAGGCAAGCCTCCGTATCGATACAGCCTCTTTGACGTAAACCATGATGCGTGGATGTATGATTCGGCAACAAATGCATACTACCTCCATTTCTTTTCCCGCAAGCAACCCGACCTGAACTGGGAGAATCCAAAACTCAGGGATGAAGTATACGACATCATGAAATTCTGGGCCGACAAAGGGATTGATGGATTCCGTCTTGATGCCTTTGGGTTCGCCGCCAAGGATACCTTGTGGCCGGCTTTTCCAAAAGGGTATGAAAAAAACTTCATGCCCTACTATTCGATGCAGAAGGGACTGCACGACTACCTGCGGGAAATGAACAGCGAGGTGCTCTCAAAGTATGATGTTTTGAGTGTGGCCGAAGGCGCCGGCAATTCCTTGCAGGATGCACATGACCTGGTTGATGCCGATCGTCATGAATTGAACATGGCTTACCCTTTCGATTGGATAGACGTTCCCAAACCAGAGGGATATGACCTCGTCAAACTCAAGGGGATTATCAGCAATTTCGACAGTGCCTTCAGGCAGAAAGGATGGCTGGCTATGTTCCTGGCCAATCACGACCAGGCACGCATGGTCAGCCGGTTTGCCAGTGATGCTCCTGAATTCCGGGATCTGTCATCGAAAATGCTGAACACTTTCATTCTTACCATGAGGGGAACTCCGTTTGTGTACTATGGAGACGAACTGGGAATGTCCAATATCCGGTTCGACCGTATCGAAGATTACCGTGACATGCCCACCCTGAATGAATATCAGCGGCTGAAGAACACCGGCGGAGACCTCCGGCAATTCATCGAAAATCTGAAATTCGGATGTCGCGATAATGGACGAACGCCCATGCAATGGAATGATAGGACTCAAGCTGGGTTCACATCCGGAACGCCATGGATAAAAGTTCACCCAAATTACACCTCAGTGAATGTGGCTGCCGAAGCTGTGGATTCCACAAGCTGTCTCAACTATTTCCGTACACTCACGAAACTGAGAAAAGATTACCCTACACTGGTCTACGGCACCTACACCCTGCTGGACAAGAATAATCCGGATGTGTATGCCTACCTCCGTGAACTTGACGGTGAGAAAATCCTGGTTGC
Organism: Bacteroidota bacterium; assembly: GCA_018266395.1. Taxonomy (GTDB): domain Bacteria; phylum Bacteroidota; class Bacteroidia; order Cytophagales; family Cyclobacteriaceae; genus ELB16-189. The sequence continues at coordinate 13,204 of JAFEAM010000035.1, forward strand.
ACTCAACTTTACCGATCACAAGGCAGATGTCAAATTAGGGCTCACCGTAGCCAAGGCAGGCAGATTGGCAGGAAACTATGCCCAACCCATTGACCAGAAGTTCGACTATATGAGAATGCGTCCTTATGAAGCCGTCGTCTGGAAACTGGAATGATGCGGTCAACTATGGAAAATTGACCTCGATGACCGCCTTGGCGGCTCGTCATTAGTTTTCAGAAGTGTACAACTCACGTGGGTACTGTTTCAGACGAGGTACAAGTTCTATCTCAAAACCATCACAATGGCCGCGATTATCGTCATTCCTAGGATAAACCAGCGGTACATGTGTTCGCTCATTTTGCGAACAATGACTACCCCCAGATAAGCCCCGAGTATTATGGCGGGGGTCACAGCCAGGGCCGTTAACCAGGATTGGGTATTGATGGTGTGCCAATAGAACGCATGAAAGGGCACCTTGAACCAGTTTACTACGAGAAAGAACCAGGCCAGCGTACCAATAAAGCTGTTCTTCGGCATCCGCATGCTCAGGAAGTAAACGACCATCACCGTACCCGCAAGGTTGCCGATCATGGAAGTGAAGCCACCCAGGAATCCGGCCGCAATGCCGAGGTACAGATTGTCGGGAATTTTGTCACGACCACCCAGCTCCATCCAAATCATCACCGCAAGACTGATGAAGATCGTTGCCGCCATAAACATCCGGAAGGTCTCTTCCGGAATGTAATTGCCAGCCCAACTCCCGACGACCACACCGATGGCCGACCACGGAAAAAGGATTTTAAGGTGTTGAAAGGACGCATGGCGATGATAGTACCACACACCAAACACATCAGCCACCAGCAACATGGGCAGCATCAACCCGCTGGATGCCTTGCCGCCAAAGGCAATAGCGAGAAGCGGCACCGACAGCATTCCCGCACCGTGGACACCCGTCTTGGCCATTCCAATGAGAAGTGCGACAAGCACAGCAATTGCAATGGAAAAAGGGTCAGCGCTTGGAAACATGGAATGTATTTCAGTGAAGCAGGTTACAGCAAAAATCAATGATCAGCCTTAAGCTATGGCTCACTCGCTCTTGCTTGCTCCATACAGCAGCACAAAAAGCATCGCCAGAATGACATAGGCAACCAGCATGATCGGCGCCCTGTAGATCGTCTTTGCATCCTGATTGTATCTTTTCTCAACTCCGATATGGCGGATCATGGCCATAAGCAATCCGAACGCGCCGGTACCAAACATCATCATCGCGATCACCCTTGGTGTGAGGAACTGCAAAACCGGATGCTCTCCTGGTTCGGCCATCCTGGCCTGGAGCAATTTGTAAAGTGCAAATCCAAGGGTCAGCAGGGAAGTGGCGGTACGTATCCATGCCAGCAGCGTTCTTTCTGAACCCATAAGGAACTTCTGCCTTGCCAGTTCTTCCTTGGCTTCTTTCTTCTTCCTCTTCTTTGCCTCTTTGTCTACAAGAGACATTTCTGACGAGGGTACTATCTCTTCCATCTGATCTTGATCAGGTTATTGAACCAACAATTTCAAAATTAGTCATTTTCCCGAGCCCAAATATTTTGATATTATTACTTAAGGAACGGCACCCAGTGGTTTTCGGTGAGTGCCTCCCGAGTCTCTTTTTCATGTATCTAAACACCAAATGTTATGAATGCCAGACTATTATCTACGAGTTTCCTGTTGGCGGCTTGCGTGTCCACTTCAATTGCACAGGATTCAAAAAAGGAAAAAATAATCGCCGACAGTAAAGAGGCAAAAACTGAGTTTATCAAGGCAGATGGCCAGATGGCCAATCTGTTCAATAAGGCTTACGGGTATGTCATTTTTCCTAACGTCGGCAAGGGCGGCCTGGGTGTGGGTGGTGCAGCCGGAAATGGTGTTGCTTATGAAAGAGGAAAGATGACCGGCTCTGCGAAACTGAGCCAGGTGAGCATCGGCTTCCAGGCCGGAGGCCAGGCCTATCGTGAGGTGATCTTCTTTGAAACGGCGAAGGCTATGGAGCGCTTCAAGGACAGTTCACTAGAATTCTCGGCACAGGTCTCCGCTGTGGCGGTGAAATCCGGAGCCTCCGCAAACGCAAAATACCAGGATGGAGTCATGGTATTCACGATGCAAAAAGGCGGTCTCATGTATGAGGCATCCGTCGGGGGTCAGAAGTTCAAATATGAGAGGTACTGACCAGGCGCCTATCCGGTAAATTATTATCAACCCAATCTAAACCAACTAAACAGCCCCACCATGAAAAAAATGTTTGTAGTTCTGTTTGCGATGACTCTCGCAATGAGTGCACGCGGCCAGGCTGTAGGTACTATTTACATCAACCTGGAAAGAATGCCGGTTCCCGAGGGAACACCTGATCACCTTGAGTATGAAGCGGGAAAGTCGAGTCTGAACGATGCAGGGAAAGCATACCTCCAGTATTTCATTGATAAGTATGCCAGGGACCTGACAACCAAGGACGGTGTGATCATGAAGATCGATCCCGTTCCCGGGGCCAAAGACAAGAACAACCTCAATGACAAGGTGGGGTTGAAACGCGTCGATGCCGTGGCACAATACGTCTACAAGAAATCAGACATCCGATTGGGAAAGGCCGTAATGGATGGTAATGCGATTGTATTCGGAATGACCGGAAGGCACAAGTGACGAATGTTCATGCTTCCTCTTTACCCCTTGGCTCCTCGCTATTCTTTATTACAAACAAGGCACTCACAATCACGATATTCTTGATGATATACTGCCCTACGAGCGTAAGGCCATATGGAATATTGGTAAAGGAAAGCTGAGGAAGCAAAATGAGTGGTGTGAAGGTGCAGCCCATGTGCACAATGACTGCCCAGAAGACAAATCGGTAGTACATCCTGAGCACCAGCAATAGTCCCACCCCCACCTCCCAAGCAGCCAGGAGGAAAAGGCTGGTCTGCTTTGAAAGCAGGCCAAAAGTCAGAAGTTGAATGGTCTGATTGGCAAGATCTTCAGCAGGGCTTAGTGAAGGGAAGAACTTCAGGAATCCAAACCATATGTAAACGATTCCAATGCTTGCCTGAAGGATATTCACCCAATTCACCTGACTGGGCTTGACCTTTTCCATTTTCAAAAGATTTATGCGGCAAAATGCGACGGGCTGACGGAATGATTGAATGACTTTGATCACACCTTAAGAGACCTGCGTCATTGCAAAAAACGAATTCAGTCAGATTCGCTGTCATGATAAAAGTCATTAACCGCTGTAATCCAAATCATGGGGGCTGCTGGAATAAGGGTCTAGTATTAGACCTTGAAAGCAGACGAAAAGAGCCGTAGATATTCTAAAGAGGCTCTGAACCGTCGGAAATGACCGCTTATATGGAACAATATTCACTGTTAACGCTCTTCATCACCGCCGGAGTTCTGGTCGGCGGGGCCATTGTATTCAGCTACTTTGTTGCTCCCTACCGGCCCGGAACGGTTAAGTCAGAACCCTACGAGTGCGGCATACCTACAGAAGGGCCCACCTGGATCCAGTTTCATGTGGGGTATTACCTCTTCGCCATTGTTTACCTGATATTCGATGTTGAGACGGTCTTCCTCTATCCCTGGGCGGTAGTGATGAAGGAAATCGGGATGAGGGCATTTGTGGAGGTATTCATCTTTTTCGCCATCCTGGGCCTTGGTCTTTTGTATGCCTGGAAGAAAAAAGCATTGATATGGGAATAGATATCAAATCGGTACCCTACGAGGACTTTAAAGACAACGAAGCGCTGGAGGAACTCCAGAAGAGTGGTCATAGTGTCGTGTTAAGCACGATCGATGACCTGATCAACTGGGGCCGGTCCAATTCAGTATGGCCGTTGACGTTTGCGACGAGCTGCTGCGGGATTGAAATGATGGCCACTGGTGCTCCCCGCCATGACTTTGCGCGCTTCGGCATTGAAGTGTATCGCGCCAGTCCAAGACAGGCCGATGTGATTGTGGTCGCGGGTACCATCGTAAGAAAAATGGCCCCCGTATTGAAACGCCTTTATGATCAGATGGCTGACCCGAAATATGTCATTGCCATGGGCGCCTGTGCGATATCCGGCGGGCCCTTTGTGTACAACTCCTATTCTGTCATCCGCGGAGTAGATCAGGTCATCCCAGTTGATGTTTACATTCCGGGATGCCCGCCGCGGCCCGAGGCGCTGCTGTATGGTATCATGCAACTTCAAAGGAAGATCAAAGCACTAAAGGACCAGGAAAAGCCTCTGGTAATCACTCCGAAAGAAGTGCCCTCTGCCGAGGAAACTGCTAAAATGCTGGCTTCCACACCTTCACCAACATCAACCGGTGCCACAGCCCCGGCTGCGAACCCTGCAACCGCGGCCCCGGGCCCAGCGACACCAGCCGGCTCTACGGCGCCGCAGTCTTCCGCCGAATCATCCACTTCACAAAATGCACCGTCATGACCAGGGAAGAATTAACCACATTGATCACGGCAAAGTATCCGGATATTAAGGCAGGCACAATGAAGAAATATCCGGAATTCATTGTCCCTACCGACAAGATCCACCAGCTCTGCAGAGAGCTGAAAGATTTGCCTGAAACCAGGATGGACTATCTCTTTGGTGAAACAGCAGCGGACCGGAAAGATGGATTTCATATGGTGTACTTCCTCACTTCCTCTACCCTGGGGCATTGCATTATGCTTCGCGTGGTGTTGACCGACAAAGCCAATCCTTCAGTGGATACGGTAAGTGATATCTGGAGGGCCGCCGAGTACCATGAACGCGAAGTATTTGATCTTTTCGGCATCCGCTTCAATAATCATCCCGATCTCAGGAGAATCTTCCTGGAAGATGATTGGGTCGGTCATCCCCTGAGAAAAGACTACAAAGATTCCTTCACCTTAGTCAAATAAGCCATGGAAGAAACCATCGTCGATATTAATCTGAAGGACAAGGAGGAATACGTTATCAACATGGGGCCTCAGCACCCCAGTACTCACGGCGTGCTCCGGTTTGAGACCTGCCTGCAGGGTGAAAAGGTGAAATGGATTGTACCTCATTGCGGTTACATCCACCGCGGCATCGAGAAGATGAGCGAAAAGCTCACCTACCCCCAGATGATTCACCTCACAGACCGGATGGATTATTTGTCGGCACATATAAATAATGAGGCCGTTGCCCTTTGTGTGGAGAAGGCCATGGAGGTGGAAGTAAGCGACCGAGTAAAATACATTCGCACCATCCTCGCCGAATTGACCCGCATTGCTTCGCACCAGTTATGGTGGTCTGCTTTTGGTATGGACCTGGGAGCGCTCACTACATTCTTTTACGGCCTCCGCGACCGTGAAAAGATTCTCGACATCTTTGAAGAAACTACAGGTTCACGCCTCACGCAGAGTTACATAACACCAGGCGGACTGATGCATGATGTCCACCCGAACTTCCAGAAGAAAGTCAAGGAGTTCTGCAAATATTTCCGCACCAAACTTCCGGAATATGATGAATTGCTAACGGGCAATGTGATCTTCCGCGAACGGACCATCGGCATCGGTTACATGTCGAAGGAGGATGCCATCGACTTTGGAGTAACAGGACCCAGTGGTCGCGGTTCCGGCTTCCATTGTGACATCCGCAAGATTGAACCTTACAGTGCTTATCCGAAGGTGAACTTCAACGAGATCACATTCACAGAAGGTGATACCTATCACCGCTACCTGGTGAGAATCAAGGAGATGTGGGAATCGCTCAGCATTATCGAGCAACTGGTGGACAATATTCCGCAAGGGCCTATCATGCTGGAGCTCAAAGCGATCAAGGCACCTAAAGGCGATTTCTACCAGCGCGTGGAGACGGCTCGCGGAGAACTGGGCGTCTATATTGTGAGCGACGGAGCTCCTCAGCCTGCACGCATTCATTTCCGCACTCCGAATTTCTCTAATCTGTTTATCATTAATAAAATATCTGCCGGTCACAAAATTGCCGACCTGGTGGCCATCAGTGGTTCTCTGGATTTGGTAATTCCTGACATCGACCGGTAAACGCTTATGTACGACTTCGCACCACTCATCGATTCCATCAACACCTGGCTCAACGGCCACCTTTCACCGCTGTGGGCAGGTATCGTCTCCATGGTTCTGCTGGGAGTCGCCATCCTCGCCTTCTACGCAGTTCTTGGACTTTACCTGGTATACGCCGAGCGCAAAATTTGCGCAAGAATGCAGAACCGTCTTGGCCCTAACCGTGTGGGTCCGGGCGGCTTGTTCCAGACCATCGCTGACCTGATCAAGTTGCTGCTGAAGGAACTCATTTATATACAAAATGCAGATGCACTGCTGTTCAACATTGCGCCCTTCATTGTCATCGTAGCTTCCATCATGGCCATTGGCTCTATACCTTTTGCAAAAGGATTGCAGGCAGTGGATCTGAACATAGGCGTGCTCTACATCCTCGCGATCTCCAGCATGGGTGTGATCGGAGTGCTCATCGCAGGATGGGCCAGCAACAACAAATATTCAGTCATAGGCGCGATGCGCAGCGGTGCACAAGTGATCAGCTATGAATTGTCGGTAGGTCTGGCACTCCTCTGCATCATCACCTATGCCGGCTCAATGCAGCTTTCAGAGATTATCAAGTCACAGGAAGACGGATGGTGGCTGTTCAAGGGTCACATTCCGGCGGTGATCGCCTTTGTGATCTACTTGATTGCCGGTACCGCCGAAACCAACCGTGGTCCCTTTGACCTTGCCGAGGCAGAGTCAGAACTGACGGCAGGATTTCACACGGAGTATTCAGGGATCAAGTTCGCCTTCTTCTTTCTGGCCGAATACATGAACATGTTCATCATTGCAGCTTTGGCCACTACCCTCTTCCTTGGCGGGTGGCTGCCCTTCCATATCTACAACTTCACTTTCTTCAACAACCTGATGGACTACATCCCTCCGGTAATCTGGTTCTTTACCAAGACTGCGTTCGTGATCTACGTGATGATGTGGTTCAAATGGACTTTTCCCCGGCTGCGTATTGATCAGCTCCTTGCTTTGGAGTGGAAGTACCTTCTGCCGATCAGTCTGCTGAACCTGATGGTGATTTCATTCTTAACCCTCATGCAATGGCACTTCTGAAAACCTTCAAAGACATAGGCAACTACTTTCGCGAAATAGCGGAAGGCGTGGCTTCCCTGATCAGGGGCATGAAAGTAACAGGTCGTTATTTTGTGAAGCCCAGCGAGATCGTAACGCAGAAATATCCTGAAAACAGGGCCGAACTGAAGATGTTCGACAACTTCAAGGGAGAGTTGGTGCTGCTGCATAACGACAAGAATCAGCACCGCTGCGATGCATGCTACAGCTGCGAGCGCAAATGCCCCAACGGATCCATCGAAGTCATCTCATCAAGAGTAACAGGGCCTGATGGGCGCACAAAGCGCGTCCTCGACAAATACGTTTACCACCTGGACAGCTGCACCTTCTGTGGCCTGTGCGTGGAAGCCTGTGATCAGGATGCACTCGCATTCAGTCAGGAATTTGAACATGCTGTATTTGATAAGTCCACACTCATCAAGGTCCTTAATCATCCAGGCTCGACAGCTGAGCCGAAAGAAGAAGAACATAAAGAAACAAAAGAATGACCGGTCCCAAGATCATATTCTATATTCTAGCAGCTGCCATAGTTGTCTTCTCCGTACTATCCGTAGCCGACCGTAGGATTCTGCGCGCAGCGATCTACCTGCTCTTCGTACTCGTAGCCATGGCCGGGCTGTACTACATGATGAACTTCCAGTTTCTGGCTGCGGTACAGCTCATCATTTATGCAGGCGGTATCGTGGTATTGATCATCTTTTCCATCCTGCTCACGAGTCAGATCAACAGCAAACTTGATCCGCCGAAGCTCGGCAATCTCCTGCTTGGAGTCATTACAGCCATCGGAGGCATCGCCATTTCCGCAGTTACCATCGTCAAATACGGATTTACTCCCGCTAATCAGCCCGCCATCGAACCGACCATGCGTACCATAGGACACCAATTGATGGATACAAGTGAATACGGGTATGCACTGCCTTTCGAAGTCATCGGCATCCTCCTGCTCGCCGCACTGGTAGGCACCATCTTTATCGCAAGAAAAACATGAACCTCTCATCTGAAATACCGCTCCAATACATGCTGGTGCTGAGTACACTTGTATTCTTCATCGGGCTCGTCAGTATCATCATACGGCGCAATCTGATTACGATGCTGATGGGAATCGAGCTTATGCTCAATGCAGTGAATATCAATTTTGTGGCCTTCAACCACTACCTGTTCCCCAACCGGCTGGAGGGGCACTTTTTCACCATGATCATAATTGCCATCGCGGCAGCAGAAGCTGCGGTCGCCATAGCACTCATTATCAATATATACCGCAAAGTAGGAACGGTCAGCGTAGATGACATTGAAGAACTGAAGTACTGAACTATGGACTTTTCATTCACCATCCTGATTCTTGCACTGCCCCTCTTTTCCTTCGCTTTGCTGGGTCTTACCAGTAAATCGTTGAAGGCCGACCTGGCCGGATATGCAGGCACCACTTCGCTCCTGGTCATCACTGTGCTGTCTTATCTTGCTGCCTGGCGTTACTTCGGTGGCGGCGATGCCGAGGCCGGTTTCGGAACCACGATAGCCATGAACTACCTGTGGCTGAATTTCACCGACACGCTCCAGATACACATCGGCATACTGCTCGATTCTCTTTCGATCATGATGCTCGTGGTCATTACCACGGTCTCGCTGATGGTGCATATCTACAGCCTGGGCTACATGAAAGGCGAAAAGGGATTTCAGCGTTATTATGCATTTCTTTCGCTCTTTACCTTTTCCATGCTGGGATTGGTTGTAGCCACCAACATTTTCCAGATGTACATCTTCTGGGAACTGGTTGGCGTTTCCTCCTATCTGCTCATCGGGTTTTATTATGAAAGACCGTCTGCTGTTGCCGCTTCCAAAAAGGCATTCATTGTCACCCGCTTTGCCGACCTGGGATTTCTAATTGGCATCCTGATGTTAAGCTTCTCGACAGGGACTTTTGATTTCGACGCGCTCACGAGCCCGACTGGTCCTGTCATCAGTCAGCCCGCAGGCAGCCTCTTTATGGGCTTGTCTGTAACCACGTGGGCAATGTTGTTCATCTTCATGGGAGGCGCAGGTAAGTCTGCGATGTTCCCGCTGCATATCTGGCTGCCGGATGCGATGGAAGGCCCAACACCTGTGTCGGCCCTCATCCATGCCGCTACCATGGTGGTTGCAGGTGTATACCTTGTGGCAAGACTTTTTCCCATCTACGCCATGTCTGCTCCTGAAGCGCTGGATGTGATTTCCTATATCGGAAGTTTTACTTCGCTGTTTGCCGCCGTGATCGCATGCACCCAGCTTGACATCAAAAGAGTGCTTGCCTACTCGACGCTGTCACAGATAGGTTATATGATGGTAGCGTTGGGTGTTTCAGGTTATGGCGGTGAGGCAGGTCTTGGATACATGGCATCGCTTTTCCATCTCTTCACCCATGCGTTCTTCAAAGCACTGCTCTTCCTTGGTGCAGGTTCTGTCATCCACGCGGTGCACAGCAACATGATGACCGACATGGGAGGGCTCAGGAAATACATGCCTGTCACACACGTCACATTCCTCATTGCTTGCCTGACTATTGCAGGATTGCCGCCGTTGTCGGGCTTCTTCAGCAAAGACGAAATACTTGTGGCTGCCTTCGAACACAACAAGATCATCTTTGCGGTTCAATGGCTGGTGGCAGGGATAACAGCTTTCTATATGTTCAGGCTGTACTTCAATATTTTCTGGAACAGGACCCCTGAATATCATCACGCTCCGCATGAATCCCCGGTCACCATGACCTTGCCGCTGAGTTTCCTCGCGGTAGCTTCTGTCTTTGCCGGGTTTGTACCCTTCCATGAACTCGTCACCTCCGACGGAAAGGCATTTGAAACATCCTTCCATGTGCTCGTTGCGTTGCCTTCCATTGCTGTCGCTCTCGTGGGGATTGGACTGGCCTATATAATGTATTTCAAACAGAATGAGCGTCCAACGAAGTTGGCCGCCAGCATCAGCGGAATATACACCGCCGCCTTTCACAAATTCTACATTGACGAGATTTACATTTTCATTACAAAGGGCATCATCTTCCAGTTCATTTCCAGACCTGTTGCCTGGTTTGACCGGCACATTGTGGATGGCACTATGAACCTGATTGGAAATACCACAGTGGCCGCTTCAGTTGTCATAAGGAGACTCCAGTCCGGCAAAGTGCAGCTTTACATCTGGTTCTTTGCATCAGGCGTTTTGTTGTTGACTCTTTACATGTTACTTCAATAGAAACCGAATATGAATCCGCTATTACTTCTTATTCTCATACCCGCCCTTACAATGGCCGGCATTATGCTGGCCGGCGACGTGAAGCAAGCCCGGGTCATATCGGCTGTCGGGATGAGTGCACAACTGTTGTTCTCATTCGTGTTGCTCTACTGGTTCTACCAGCTCCGGCAGTCCGGAAACACCGACGAAATGGTGTTTGTGTCCACTACTGTCTGGTATCCCTCGCTCAACATTCAGCTGAAATTCGGGATCGATGGCATCTCCATGTCGATGATCATGCTTACTTCCATTGTCACTTTTGCCGGAGTATTCGTCTCGTGGCAGGTGGAATACCTTACCAAAGAGTTCTTTATTTCTCTCATTCTACTGGCGACCGGTGTATTCGGATTCTTCATCTCACTGGATCTCTTCACCATGTTCCTCTTCTATGAGGTTGCCGTGATCCCGATGTACCTCCTCATCGGCATCTGGGGTAGCGGGCCAAAGGAATACTCTGCCATGAAACTGACACTCATGCTGATGGGCGGTTCCGCTTTGCTCCTGGTGGGTCTGCTTGGGATCTACTTCAATTCTGCAGCCAATGGCGGGCCGCTCACTTTCGATCTGATGCAGATTGCGAAAAACGGTCTTCCGCGCGAGGCACAAATGTTCTTCTTCCCGTTTACCTTCATCGGCTTCGGTATATTGGGCGCCCTCTTTCCTTTCCACACCTGGTCACCTGATGGTCACGCATCAGCCCCAACGGCAGTTTCTATGCTGCATGCAGGGGTGTTGATGAAACTGGGAGGTTATGGTTGTTTCAGGGTGGCCATGTACCTGATGCCCGAAGCTGCTCACGCCATGGCATGGTTCTTTATCATCCTCACCACAGTGAGTGTGGTATACGGCGCATTCGGTGCCATTTGGCAAAAAGATCTCAAATACATCAACGCATATTCCTCTGTGAGTCACTGCGGACTGGTGTTGTTCGCACTCCTCATGATGAATGAGACTGCCACTACCGGGGCCTTGCTTCAAATGATCTCACACGGACTGATGACAGCTCTCTTCTTTGCGCTGATCGGCATGATATATGGCCGCACCCATACCCGCATGATAGACGAAATGGGCGGACTCATGAAAGTGATTCCGTTCGTCTCTGTTCTTTATGTGTTTGCCGGCTTGGCATCACTGGGCTTACCCGGGCTGAGCGGCTTCGTTGCGGAGATGACCATTTTCGTCGGATCGTTTCAGAATGTCGATACATTCCACCGCGTAGCCACTATCGTAGCATGTTCTTCAATTGTCATTACAGCTGTCTACATTCTTCGTGTTGTAGGAATACTTCTCCTGGGGCCTGTCCGGAACAATCATTACCTGGAGCTGAAAGATGCGATGTGGTTTGAGAAACTTGGAGGCGTTACGCTGTTGGTCTCAATCATGATCATCGGTATAGCACCCCTTTGGCTGTCCAATCTTCTAAGGGAACCCCTGGCAGCCATGTTGAACCAATTAACGAATTGAGTTTATGACCTGGAATACCCTTTTTATCATGCGTCACGAGGTGCTACTCACCTTGCTGATCATGTATGAACTTCTCGCTGATTTGTCCGATGAAACCAATCGCACCCGGATGGTGAATGTCACCATTGCAGGATTCTTCCTATACATGTTGGCCGGATTTGTACCCTCGGAGAATGCAGCGCTTTTTGGAGGGATGTATGTGAATGACGAACTAAGGGTCTTATTGAAGAATATTCTTTCCGTCAGTACTTTCATCGTACTGCTTCAATCCTCAGGCTGGGCAAAGAGTCCCATTCACCAGGGACGCGCAGGCGCCTTCTACCTTACCTTGTTGTCCACTCTCATGGGTATGTTCTTCATGATATCAGCCGGCGATTTCCTCATGTTGTACCTCGGCCTGGAATTAGCCACACTTCCACTCGCTTTGCTGGCATCATTTGACAAGGAATTCAGACGCTCGGCTGAAGCCGGTGCCAAGTTGCTGATGTCATCTGCAGTCTCTTCCGCCGTGCTCCTGTTCGGACTTTCATTAATGTATGGCATCTATGGCACCCTTCAAATGGAAGACATTGCCCAGATGAATCTAAACAGCGACATCCACACCATCGCCATCATTTTCTTTATTTCCGGACTCGGCTTCAAGCTTTCGTTGGTTCCGTTTCACCTCTGGACTGCTGATGTTTATGAAGGTTCGCCGTTGCCCGTCACCACCTACTTTTCAGTTGTATCGAAAGGCGCTGCGTTGTTCACGCTGATGCTGGTCTTGTACCGGGTATTCCGGTATCAGCCGGAGGAATGGAGAATGCCGTTGTACACGCTGTCTGTCCTGACCATGGTGGTGGGTAACCTCTTTGCGTTGCGTCAGAAGAACATGAAGAGGTTCCTTGCCTTCAGCTCCATCACGCAGGCCGGGTTTATGCTGCTTGGCTTCATGAATTTCGGAAGGATTGGCATGACTACCATTGTGTACTTCATGCTGATATACGGACTTTCCAATCTTGCGGTGTTTGGCGTCTTATCCATAATCGTGAGAGCCACAGGGAAGGAAAGCATGGATGACCTCAATGGGTTCTATTCCACCAACCCCAGGCTGGGGCTTGTCATGCTGTTGTCGTTGTTCTCCCTCGCGGGCATACCCCCTGTAGCCGGTTTTTTCGGGAAATTCTTCCTGTTCACAGCCGCGGCTTCCGCAGGGATGTACATCCTGGTCTTTATCGCTGTGCTCAATGCAACGATCTCACTGTACTACTATCTCCTGGTTGTGAAGGCCATGTTCATCAACAAGAACGAAACCCCCATTCCATCCATCCAATCCACCTTTTACGAGAAACTCGCAATTGGTATTTGTCTCACCGGCATTCTTGCAATCGGCTTTGTGAGTCAGCTGTATGAGTACATACAGGGACTGATGTAGAAAGGTTAAATCCAAACTTCAAAGCAGTGTAATAAGCCCAAAAACAACGGCTGTGGTCGATGGGAATCGATCATCTGGTGCGCTGACAAAAGTCATGTTATCAGGTACTTAGGTCGGGTATTTTTCGTCTGCGTTTGGTCCATGTCTATACCCAAAAAGAACCTGTCATGACTAAAATATTAGAACATCTTGAAGAAGCCACCATCCGCTTTGCCGGCGACTCCGGCGACGGGATGCAGTTGGTTGGAACTCAGTTTTCGGAAACTTCAGGCTTTGCAGGCAATGAAGTCAACACTTTCCCGGACTACCCGTCCGAAATCCGCGCCCCAGAAGGGACACTGTATGGTGTGAGCGCTTTCCAGGTGCACTTTGGAACTCATAATATCCACACGTCAGGTGACCTCATCGATGTGCTTGTGGCCATGAATGCCTCCTCTCTGAAAGTAAATATGAACAATCTCAAGAGGGGAGGTATCATCATTGCGAACACTGAAGGGTTCGATGCGCGAAACCTGGGCTTAGCCAAATATTCCGCCAACCCGCTGGAAGACGGCAGCTTACAAGATTACGAGGTGCACGCTGTGGACATGACGAAGGAAATCAAGGCCGAATTCGGTGAACTCGATATCCCCTCAAAACTAATAGGAAAGGTTAAGAACATTTTCTCGCTAGGCATTGCCTACTGGCTGTTTCACCGTCCGCTCGAGCCTACGGTGAACTGGATCAACAAGAAATTCAAAGGAAAAGATGATGTCATTCTGGCCAATGTGCATGCGCTTCGTGCCGGTTGGAATTATGCTGAGAAGAAAGGCGCCTTCCAGCGTCAATATGTTGTAGATCGCTCGCCGCTTCCTCCGGGACGTTATCGCAGCATCACCGGCAACGAAGCCGTCGCATTGGGACTGGTTGTTGCTGCCCGAAAAGCCAATCTTCCATTGTTTCTGGGATCTTATCCCATCACACCGGCAACGGATATCCTTCATGCCATTTCAGGCTATAAGAAATACGGTGTCAAACACCTCCAGGCAGAAGATGAGATCGCAGGTATTTGCAGCGCCATCGGTGCAGCCTTTGGCGGAAGCCTCGCTGCTACCACTACGAGCGGCCCGGGCTTGTCATTGAAAACAGAGGCCATGGGGCTGGCAGTGATGGTGGAGTTGCCATTGATTATTGTGGACGTTCAGCGCGCGGGTCCCTCAACCGGTCTGCCGACCAAACCCGAGCAGGGAGACCTGCTGATGGGCATGTTCGGGCGCCATGGTGAGGCTCCCATGCCGATCCTGGCTGCCTCCGGCTCAGCAGATTGCTTCAATATCACATTGGAAGCAGCTCGCATCGCCTTGAAGTATATGACCCCTGTCCTTCTGCTTAGTGACGGATACATAGGTCAGGCTTCAGAACCGTGGAAGATACCCACAGTAACTGCGTTGCCTGACATCAAACCGTACTTTACCAAAGAGCAGGAGGGCTATGCACCCTATAAACGCGATCCCGAAACACTTCGCAGATTGTGGGCCATCCCGGGATTTGAAGGAATGGAACACCGCATAGGCGGACTGGAAAAAGAAGATGGGTCAGGCAATGTCAGCAGTGAGGGTGTTAATCACGAAAAGATGGTGCATCTGCGCCAGGAAAAAATCAACCGTATCGCCAACGATATCCCGGATGCAGTTGTCGAAGGAGAGCAGAGCGGAGATTTGCTGATGCTCAGTTGGGGCAGCACCTACGGGGCAGCCAAGACCGCTTACGAACGCCTGCGTGCCAAAGGGCATACATTGTCCTTCCTGCACCTACGCTACCTCAATCCTTTCCCAAAAAACCTGGGTGAGATATTGACAAGATTTAAACGTGTGGTAGTTCCCGAATTGAACCTGGGGCAATTGCAGTGGCTGCTGCAGGCGAAGTACCTGAAGCCCGTGACTGGCATTAACAAAATGCAGGGCAAGCCCTTTAAGTCCTCTGAATTGGAAGAAAAACTGGAGCGCATGTTAACCCAAAAAGAAGTCCTTGTATGAAAACCGTCGTAGATGAATTACTGGAGAGACCCCATGCGGGGAATCTTGTTTATACCGCCAAAGATTTCAAGCCTGCAGTAGACGTAAGATGGTGTGCCGGATGCGGCGCCATTTCCGTTCTCTCCCCGTCGCAGCGGCTCATGCCCGACCTGGGCATGCCGAAGGAAAAGATTGTTTACGTGTCCGGGATAGGATGCTCCGGAAGATTTCCATACTACATGGAGACTTACGGCTTCCACTCCATTCATGGAAGGGCACTTGCCATTGCATCAGGATTGAAGATCGCAAGGCCTGATCTCAGCGTATGGGTGGTGACCGGTGACGGCGACAACATGAGCATCGGTGGCAACCACTTTATCCATACTTGCCGTCGCAACGTGGACCTGAACATCATGATGTTCAACAACGAAGTGTACAGTCTCACCAAGGGCCAGTACTCTCCCACTTCCCACCGGGGGCAGATTACAAAGTCTTCGCCACTCGGTGCATTGGACGACCCGTTCAACCCGGTGGCACTTGCACTGGGAAGCGGCGCCACATTCGTAGCTCGTGGCCATGACAAAGACCGCAATCAGTTGCAGCAGTTGCTGAAGAGGGCCTACGAACACAAGGGTGTATCCTTTATCGAGATTTACACAAACTGCCGCATCTTCAACGATGGCGCTTTCGACCTGTACACGAATGCTGAGACTCGCGACAACCATACCATTTTCCTGGAACACGGGAAGCCGCTGGTATTCGGAAAGACACGCAACAAGGGAATCATCATGGACGGCTATACACCGAGAGTGGTTAACCTTGACCAGGGTGAACATTCTGTGAGCGACCTCCTCATTCACAATGAGAAAGACAGCACGCTGGCCTTCATCCTGGCCAATATGACCTATAGCGAGGATCTTCCGCGGCCCATGGGCGTGTTGCAGGCTATCACTCGCGCGCCGTATGAGGAAAGGGTTGTCAATCAGATCCAGCACGAGATCGTCACGAAGGGTGAAGGTGATCTGCAACAACTGCTGCAGGGAGAATCGAACTGGTTGGTTTAGTATGTTTGTAGGATTTTGCGGTGCAGGCTGGATATACAGAACGTCTGCATCGCTTTTATTTTTGCCCGGATCCTAACAAGGCACTTCCGGTTGCTCAGTTGACCCTTCCGCTTTCAAAAACTTCAGATCGGCTTGGAAAATGGCCGGTGCAGGTCTTCCACAAATGTATTTCGAGCAACGTCGAATACCATGAAGTGCTCCACATACTGGTAGTCAGCATACTGAAAGTCGGTGTTGATCAGGACACCGGTTATGATGAAGATGTACCGGATATGCGCAAGCTTCACTTTCGAGACATAGGACATAATTTGTTCCTCTGCCTCTGCAGACATTATCCTTGTAAAAGCCAATGATGGAAGTGCTGCTTTTTTTATTTCATCGCCATGGCGAAGAGCAATAGCTCCAATTTTGTCTTCCTGGTAGTCTTCTTCTGTGATTTCACCCGTTAAGGATCCACCAGCCAGACTATTAATGGCACCTATAAGTGCACCGCAGCAACTGCTTGCCTCTTCCTGTCCATGGCGCAATACCGTTCCCCAGCCCTTTTGCGCGGAAATGCCGATGTGCGGCTCCACCAGCAAGATCATAGCACCTTCTTCAGGAATGTGGTGGGCAAACGCCTCAAGCCCGGATATGCCGGTGAAGGGAAGACCGGCCAATCCTCCCAGGTGAAACGGCCCCTTGATTTCAGGGTGCGCGTGGAAGTCCTTGGTATATATAATGTCATCAACACAGGTCGAAGTGCCCAGGAGCATACTTGCAGGTTGAACGCCATACTTCTTGCCGACATACCTGATCATGGTATCAGCAAAGACCGACATCCGCATCGCCCCGGGAAATTCGGCCAGTATCTTCTCTTCTATCTCCTTTGGTGGAGCCGGCAGAATCCATTCTTCACCTTTAACCGGAAGTTGTTCCTGGGAGCGGGTACATGATAGACCAATGCTGCAAAGAATGATTACGCAGAACTTCATTTTGATGCTATACAATTTTTCCAATTTAGTCGAACAGAATTATCCACACCCAATACAATACAAGACAAAGCAAAATTATTGGTGTTACGGTTATTTGATTATAGTCACCACTCGATTAATCAGTCATTGACAATCGCTGACCTCAGTCCTCAATCTGCTTCATCCTGAACTGATGTCTTTTTCTCACCGGATGGGTTTCCAGCATTTTCAGACTGATGGTAAGGAGATCGCCCATGTTCTGGGCGGCCTGGAAGGCCGAATCCCCGTAGAGCATGGATAGGCCCTCTCGCAACTGGGCCACATTTTCAGGAGTTGACAGTTCTTCCCTTCGCATCGCCGACAGCAAAGCTGCCAACTGGGTGCCGGCAGCCCTCGCCCGCACCAACAATCTTGTCCGTTCTTCCTTCTGATATTGAAGCTCCAATACCGGCGACATGGTTTTGAAGCCCAGGTTGATGATGGGGTTGTTCTGCTTGAAATACTGAGGCAGGTAGACTTTTACATTTCCCTCATAACAGAACTGATCAAAGTCTATTGCCCTGAGGCGGAAATACATTTCGTCAAAGTCCGGTATCACCTCCACCACGAAATTATCATTACGCATGTCCCCCTGAAGCTGAACCAGGCAGCGTTCATTAAATTTCACAAACTCCTTGGCGACCCTCAGCGGGTTATAATCGTTTCTGGGCAGGTAGTCCTTGACGAACGCATCACCCGGAATTCCCTGTATATGTTCTTCGACCATGGTGTTTCCCTTGACCAGGTAGTAGATTTTGTTCGGAGAGAGAAGATGCTCTAGTTCCATGCCGTAGATCCGCGACATGTCGGCCTTCTTGATATAGAAGTAGTCGAACAGATCATTAAACTTGTTGACTATGCGGGCACGCACAGGATGTGTATTGGCGTAGAGGCAATAGTCCACACGGTCAATGTACAAGTGCTCAACAGAGGCCACATCGCCGCCCACTTTGAGTTGCGCATAAACCTTCTTCAGGCAATCGTGAATATAATGCTGATCGGAGGGACTGTATATAAGAGTCTCCCACAACGTGTCGGCGCCCTTTTTGTCAAAAAGGGTCACCGAACTGTTGTAATGGATAAGGTCGTTGTAGGAGATGGGTACGTCTGTCTCGCGGTTGTTGAGCTGAAGGTATCCGCGCAAGGCCTGACTTACCGGGTAAGAAGGTTTCTTAAACCGGATGTCTGCCATGCTACTAGGCGAACTCCTGCTTCAACTGGGCAACCCACTTTTCGACACGGCCCGCGGTCAAATCTTTCTGGTTGTCCTCGTCAATGGCGAGTCCAAGAAACTTACCGTTAACAACGCCTTTGCTTGCGCTGAAGTTGTAGCCATCGGTTGGCCATGCCCCCACAAAGGTGGCTCCCTTGTGCTTGATCCTGTCATGAATGATACCGAGTGCATCAAGGAACGTGTCAGGGTAGCCATCGGCATCACCGAGACCCAGGTAAGTCACCTTCTTTCCGGCGTAATCCACCTTTTCAATTTCGTCGATGAAGCTTTCCCAGTCTTCCTGCAGCTGGCCGATTTCCCAGGTAGGGCAAGCCAGAATTATGTTGGGGAAAGGCTGCATATCATCGGATGAGGCCGAATTCACATTGAAGGACTCTGCATCGGCTCCAAAAGCCTCCTGGATTTGATTTACAACGCGCTCCGTGTTGCCTTCAGTCGATCCAAAGAAAATTCCAATTTTTGCCATAGTAATATTTGTTTAGGACTTGTTATTAGTTGTTTAGCTTCATGTTCTCAGTTCTTAGTATTCATCATACCGGTTCTCAATCTCTCCCCTTTTCGGGTGGTACTGCATAAACATCTCCGACTTCATCAGGATGTCCACGTACTGAGCCCGCTTATAAGCGAAAGGGTCAGCCAGTTTCTCCTTGGACAACTTACCCTGAAAATCGTCGAGGGATGTATATCCCTTCTTCACCATCCAATGCTCCATCTCTTCCAACATGTGCTGAACGGCATGCACGCCCTTCTTGTAAACGGCACTCACCACCTGAACTGCCCCGGCACCGGCCAACAACATCTTGATGACATCCTTGCCGGTCAAAATACCCGTGTTGCTGATGATGGTTCCTTTTACTTTCTGATGCAACAATCCGGCATAACGAAGCGCAAGACGGTTGTCGTTCTCACTGCTGAAAATATACGGATAATGATGCTTTTCCTCCTCAATGTTGATGTCCGGCTGAAAGAGTCTGTTGAACAGCACGTAACCGTCCACCCCGATCTTGTCCATCCGGGAGATAAGGCGTAAAGGGTTGGTGTAGTAGGGACTTAACTTGACAAACAAGGGAAGACGAATCCCCGCTTTCACCAACTCCAGCGTCTTGATCTGCTTGTCTTCAATGGTCTCTGACTTCAGGTTGAAGTCAACATTGGTACTGTAGAAATTCAACTCCAGTCCGTCAATACCCGTATCCTCCATCTTCAACGCGTAGGTGAGCCAGGACTCATCGTTTACACAGTTAAGACTTCCAAAAAGCGGAATCTTAAGGCGGCTTTTTGCTTCCTTCAGCTGCCGAAGGTGTTCAGCAGGGCCCGCATGTTTCATCGAGGGGAAAAAGGAGGAATGCTCCGCATCCCAGTCGCTGTACGTTTCCGTCATTTCATCCAACTGATGTGATTCCAGTTGAATCTGCTCTTCAAACAATGATTTGTAAACAATAGCCGCAGCGCCTGCCTCTTCCAGTTTCACAAGATTTTCGATATCCGTGACAATGTTGCTGGAGCCAACCACTATCGGATTCCGCAGGGTCAGTCCGCCGTAATAGGTCGAAAGACTTACTTTCATCACTTTATTCTTTAGGGGTTTCCGTCATTTGCCTGATATTCCTGAAGCGTTGCTCATTATCCTTCACCGCCAGTTCGGCCAGCCGTTTGGCCTCATTGGGATTGGTAAGGTTAAGGGTCTTGTACCTGATCTCCTCCTCGATATAGTCGTCAAACTTCATGTCAACATTAACGCCGTCCCATGACCATGGATTCTGTTCCTGCTCTCTGAGATCAGGGTTGAATCGGTACATTGGCCAGTAGCCGCACTTGGCAGCCTTCTCAGACTGCTTCTTGGCCTGCTGCATGTTGTAGCCGTGCGCGATACAGGGTGAGTAGGCAATGACGATGGACGGGCCGTTATGTTTTTCGGCTTCCACCATGGCCAATGCTGTCTTTTCACGATCCATTCCCATGTTCACCGAAGCTACATACGCGCTTCCATAAGTACTCATCATGAGGCCCAGATTTTTCTTGCCCAGCTTCTTGCCATCGGAGGCAAATTTTGCAACTGCTCCGCGAGGTGTGGACTTGGAAGCCTGGCCGCCTGTGTTGGAGTACACTTCCGTATCCAGCACAAGAATATTCACATTGCGGTTAGACGCCATCACGTGGTCAAGGCCGCCAAACCCGATATCATAGGCCCAGCCGTCTCCTCCGAAAATCCAAATACTCTTGTCTACAAAGTAATCCTGCAATTCTTTCACTTTCATAAGAATTGCCTTGTTGGCCTCTGAAGCCTTTTCAGCTGCGAGGAGTTTCTTCACCTCATCCGCATGCTGCTTGGCCTCATTGTCTGTCTTGTCAAACAGGGTAATGCTTTTCTGAAGTGCTGCTTTCAGACCTTCGCTGACTCCCGCAGCAATCAGGTTATCTATATTGGTTTTGAGCTGGCGCCGGTTGGCATCCACTGCCAGGCGCATACCCATGCCGAATTCTGCATTGTCCTCAAAGAGTGAGTTTGCCCAGGCAGGGCCTTTGCCATTTTTATCCTTGGTATAAGGGACCAGCGGGAAGGTGCCGCCATAGATAGAAGTACAACCCGTTGCGTTGGCAATGATCATACGATCGCCAAAAAGTTGAGTAACCAGGTGAATATAAGGCACTTCACCGCAACCTGAACAGCTTGGAGGATACTCTATATAGGGCTCGGCAACGTAGGGCTCCTTTACAAACGGGAGCTTTTCAATCCATATGGCAGGGTTGCCTGGAACGCCGCGGTATTCAAGACGTTTTGTGCCGGTAGGAATAGCACCGTTGACCGGCATGGCAGAAACTGGAATAGCATCTCCTTTCAACCGGAGAATTGGATCCATGATATGTTCTGCAAACCAACCTGAACCATCAGGAACTACCTTGGTGATTTCCGCATGTTTGTCTGTGTCCTCTACAGGAACAGAGATCACCGCCGCGGAGGCTGCGTCGATGGCTTTCCAGTTCATCTCCACAATCTCCTGTCCTTTCCTTGCAAACTGTTTCTCGACAAATTTCTTGATCAGGGTAATGGCCTCTTCTTCCGGAAGCACACCGCTAACCTTGAAGAATGCCGTCTGCATTACTGAACTGATCCTGCCGCCGAGGCCCACACTCTTCGCGATCTTGGAGGCGTCTATTGCAAATACTTTGATCTTTTTCGAACGGATGGTATCCTGCATATCCTTCGTGAACAGCTTGAAGATGTTCTCAGGTTTCTGACTGGAGTTGATCAGGAAAGTTCCCCCCTCAGTGATGCCTTCAAGGATGTCGTATTGACCAATGTAGGAAGCCCGGTGCAGGGCCACGAAATCAACTTTGTTCAGCAGGTATTCCGATTGAATTCTTTCCTTGCCAAAGCGGAGATGGGAAATGGTCCAGCCGCCGGATTTATTGGAGTCATATTGGAAGTATCCCTGCACGTACAGATCTGTGCTGTCTCCAATAATCTTGATGGCGTTCTTGTTCGCACTGACGGTACCATCTGACCCGTATCCCCAGAACTTGCAGCGCACGATACCTTTTTGCTCGGTATCAATTTCCTCCGTTACCGGAATAGATTTTTTCGTTACATCGTCATTAATGCCGACTGTAAAGCCATGCCAGCCATCTTTGGCAAGGTGTTCGTACACAGCCTTCACCATGCTGGGTGTAAATTCCTTTGAAGAAAGTCCATAACGACCTCCAATGATCCTAATGCCTGTCCGGCCGGCAGCAGCCAGCACGGTTACCACATCCTGGTAAAGAGGTTCACCTACTGAGCCCGGTTCTTTGGTCCTGTCCAGCACGGCAATCTTCTTCACTGTCTTGGGTATTTCCTTCAGAAAATCCTCTGTGGCAAAGGGGCGGAAGAGCCTGATTTTCAGGAGTCCAAGCTTTTGACCCTTCTTATTGAGATAATTGATAGCCTCTTCGATGGTCTCCGTTCCCGAACCCATGGCCACCAGTATCTGCTCGGCATCGGGGGCACCGATGTACTCATATAGTTTATACTGCCGGCCGGTCTTCTTGGCGAAGAGGTCCATGTATTTCTTGACAAACCCAGGGCATGCATCATAGAATTTGTTCACCGTTTCACGACCCTGGAAATACACGTCCGGGTTCTGGGCGCCAACTTTGCAAATGGGAGCTTCCGGTTTGAGCGCCATGGCCCTGAACTCTTCCACATATTTCATATCCACCATACTGAGCATCTCCTCGTAACTGATGGGGATAATTTTTTGGATGGAGTGTGATGTTCTGAATCCGTCAAAGAAATGAAGGAATGGGATTTTTGACTCCAGTGTGGCCAGGTGGGAAATGACCGCCATATCCTGCGCTTCCTGCACGTTGGAGGAGCAAAGCATGGCAAAACCCGTTCCCCGGGTAGCCATTACGTCGGAATGGTCTCCAAAAATGGATAGTGCCTGGCAGGCCAGCGACCGCGCTGAGACGTGAAAAACGGTCGGCTGCAACTCACCCGCAATCTTAAACATGTTAGGGATCATCAGCATGAGGCCCTGGGAGGCTGTGAACGTTGTTGACATTGCTCCGGCTGAAAGGGAGCCATGCACCGCGCCCACCGCACCACCCTCCGACTGCATTTGGGTCACATCGACACGCTCTCCAAAGATATTTTTGCGACCTTCTGCCGCCCAACCGTCAGCACGCTCGCCCATGTCGGAAGAAGGAGTAATAGGATAGATAGCAGCTACTTCAGAAAAACCGTATGCCACATTTGCTACAGCCGTGTTGCCATCTGTATTGATAAAGTTCCTGGCTTTCATAAGGCTTGGATTAATGCATGAAAATAGGTTGCCCCCTACCCCTCCCTGCTAACGGCGGTCATGCCCATTCATGATTTTGGTCATGACTGAAACTGTCGCAGGATAAAGCCATTTCGCAATCGTTATTTTACCTTGTTGAAGTAACCATCCTCTGCGTGGTCACTCTCAATATCATGGACAATCCCATTCCTGCAATCGAAATTTTGGGTCTAAAGAAAACCTATGGCGAACTGAGTGCGGTCAATGAAGTCCACTTGTCTGTGGGCCGCGGTGAAATCTTCGGTCTGCTGGGGCCTAATGGTGCGGGCAAGACCACGTTGTTGATGATGCTGGCCACGCTTCTGAAACCAACTTCCGGAGATGCCAGGGTAAACGGCTACAGCATTATTTCCCAGCCTTCCCATGTCAGGCAGTCCATCGGTATGGTCTTTCAGGACCCAAGTTCGGATGAATTGCTGAGCGGCTACGAAAATTTGAAGCTTCATGCGCTTATGTATGATGTTCAATGGAAATCTATCGACCACCGAATCAACAACGTCATGAGGTTAGTGGATCTTGAGCATCGTAAACATGACAAAGTTAAAACCTATTCCGGGGGCATGAGACGCCGTATGGAGATCGCCAGGGGACTCCTTCACCAACCAGCCGTCTTGTTCCTGGATGAGCCCACCCTGGGTCTGGATCCTCAAACCAGAGAACATATTTGGAAGTACATTGAGTCGCTGGCGAGGGAGACCGGTATGACCATCGTACTTACGACACATTATATGGAAGAGGCGGAGAAGCTTTGCCAACGGGTGGCAATTATTGACTACGGCAAAATCATTGCCCTTGATACGACTCAGAATCTGAAGAATAGATTGGCCGGGGATGTGGTAACCCTCAGAGGAAAGTTATTGGAAATAGATGCACTTCGTGGGCTTCCATTCGTACGCAAAATTGAGCTACAGGACGGCCGCATACAAATCACCATAGAAAACGCCGGTAAAAACCTGAAATCATTGCTCCTGGCTGCAGGCGAAATCGAGGAAGTACAGGTGAGGTCGAGCGATCTCAATGATGTGTTCCTTCATTTTACCGGGAAGGAGATTCGCGAAACCGAGGGTGATACACTCGAGCATATCAGGGTCATGACAACCGCCAAGCAAAGCAGATGAAACCGACTCATGTCTTAAAAGGGATATACGCCTTATGGTACCGGGAATTCAAGGTCTTTCTTAATGAACAAAGCCGCATTCTGTCTGCAGTTTTCCTTCCGATGTTCTGGTACTTCATCTTCGGCAGCGGCGTCGGTTCCATTACCACTACCGGAATAAATTACCAGCACTTCATTTTTCCTGGTTTTCTGGCAATGACCATTATTTTCAGCTCATTATTCAATGGAGCCTACATTGTTTGGGATAAGAAAATTGATTTTCTGAAGGAGGTGCTCATCGCGCCACTATCCCGCACAACCATTTTTGTTGGAAAGGTTGTGGGAGGAATGACCGATGCGTTGATCCAGGCCTTCATTCTCATCATTATTGGAACCGTCATAGGCATTCCTTTCACGATTGTGAATACCCTTTATACGGTATTCATTTTGTTTATTTTTACAATTGGGCTGGTGAGTCTGGGGTTGATCATCGGGTCATTCCTCGAGAGCCCGGAGAGTTTTGGCCTCGTATCGAGTTTCGTAGTGTATCCCCTGTTCCTTCTGTCAGGAGCTCTTTACCCGCTTGACACCCTTCCTGCCTGGATGAAAGTACTGACCCGGCTTGACCCTGCAACTTTTGCAGTCGATGGACTGCGCAATGTCATCCTCGGTATCTCCTCCATGTCGTTAATACACGACCTCTCAGTTCTAATTGCTTTTGATATAAGTTTGATCCTCATCGGCACCTGGGCCTTCAATCGTATGAAACTGTGAATTATGATTGCTGGAAGAAGCTTCATAATTTACGAATTCCCATAGCCCTGTATGAAGTCCCTCCTGAATCCCCCGGATCTGCAACATCTCCAACTTCGCATCAACAATCTCGAGATTTCCTCTGCACGAAGATGGGGCACCATGACCGTGGAAGAAATGCTTACCCATTGCATCCGGCAGATTCAATTGGCTACTGGTGAGATCAAGGCCCCTGCCCAAGGACCCGGGGTTTTGCATACCGCACTCGGCAAATGGATTTCCCTGTCAGCGATTCCATGGCCAAAGGGATTACCGACTCCAAAGGAAATGAATATGAAAAAGCAGGGGATTACACTCGACGCTTTTGAAGTCGTACGAAACCAACTGCTCGAGTATCTCAACAAGGCCACTTCCGAACCATCATTGACGGCTCACCCCTTCTTTGGAAATCTGTCACGTGAAGAGTGGGGCAGACTGATCTACAAACACCTGGATCATCATCTGAAGCAATTTGGGCAATAGACCTTCGCGGCGTTCTATTCCCTCGTCTTTACCTCATTCGTATTCACTCCCTTGTCTAGCTGGTATGGACTCTTCACACCTCTCCAATCATTTCCGCTCAATAATATATCCTTCGACTTTTCACCTTTTACCTGCAGAAAAACACCAGATGGAGAAGTGACCGAAGACCGTGTCACCCACCCGTGCTCCACCTGGTTCATGACAACCACCGGTACACTGGCAGACGCTGCGGCACCATTGAAACCTTCAAGCTTTAGTCCGTTTATTTCCTCCAGCACCAGTGCACTCTGCCACTGAGGATACGCCGGTCCGTCCCAGTTGATGCTTACATCCTTCAACTTCAGGTTCTTCACTTTCTGAAAGACCAGTCCATGGACAGCTTTGTCATAAGGAGCAACGGCATCATGGGAAATGTAGAATTTGAAATTTTCAAGGGTAATATCCTCAAGCCAACTGTCCGGATGGCCATTGCAAATACTGGATCCTTTTCCACGGGCAATAACATTGGAAATCAGAACACGCTGAATGCGACCAGCAGGATTCTTGTCATCTTCAGGTTTGATGCTCTTGTGCACTTCACTCCTTCGTTTGATGTTAAAGTGGAGCGGATCTCCGTCTCCCCACCAGAACCAATCGTTGCGGACACATTCAATTACAAGGTTGGATAGCACCACATCACTTACAGTGCCACCGTCGAAATTCATGAATGCGATCCCCCGGTTGGAACTTCGGATCACACAATTGTCGATCGTTACGTTGCGAATGGCATTCATATTACCGTCGCAGAACTTGATGGCACTGCTGGAGGATGTAAGCCTGCAGTTTGTGACGGTGATGTTTTCACAGGGCCAGGCAGGGCCAAACCAATTCATGGAATAAAAAACAATGGCGTCATCGCCCGTTTCGATGGTGCAATTGCTGATGCGCACATCCTTGCACCCGTCGGGGTCGATGCCGTCGGCCCAGACTCCGTCCTTAAGACTGGAACGGATATACACATTGTCAATCACCAGGCGCTCACATCCATAAGGGTGAATCGTCCAGCTGGGTGAATCGATAAAGGAGAGGTCTCTGATCTGAATATTTTTGCAGCGGAGGAGTAATACCAGTTTGCCGAACTGATCCTTTTTCGGAAAGGACCTGAGCAGGGGTTTGCCAAGCTTGACCATTTCATTGAGGTTAGGCCGGATGAAATCATCTTCGATATCATTTTCGTGCCACTCGTAACGTCCCTGGCCGTCCACCGTGCCTCGGCCCTCAATGGTGATGTTGGCTGCATCTTCCGCATACAAAAGAGCATCCTTGTCAAAAGCTGACTTTTCCTTGATAGAGTAAAGGGTTGCCCCCGCCTCTATGCGCAGCGTCACATTACTTTTCAGATGAAGGGTCCCCGATGTGTACTCGCCCGCCGGCAGGAGCACCACTCCCCCTCCCGACAGGTTGCAGAAATTGATCGCTTTCTGAATGGCCTCCTGGCCGTTGTCACTCTTCACACCCGATGCACCGAAGTCGCGGACATTATAGATGGCATATTTGGACGGCTGGGCGCTTAGTTGAAATGACACAACAGCCAGGAGAAGGAGTACAATTGGGCGCATGGTTGCAATTTTTCAATCAAGATACCAATCCTGTCCGGCTTCTTGCAATATTCAATTAATTCCAATGAGGCATTTGTGAAAATCAGGATGAGCCTGGGTGCAGCTCTGTCTAGTTTGGTATAGTCAAGACCGACTGAAGATCAGAGTATGAAACAATCCCATTTAACCAGCGGCAAGTTCCTTATACTGATGACAATTCTGCTCTCCATGGCTTGCGGAACCAAACAGGTGAGCAGGGAATTGTATGAAGTCTCCCAAATAAAGGACATTCAGAAACGGGAATATCTCAAGGTTCACATGAAGAATGGCGAATTGTATCTGCTGACCAGGTGGGTCATCAACCATACCACACGTTATATAGACGGTGCCGGACAGCACTTTGATTCAAACCGCCGTCTGCTGCACCCCGCAAATAAATCCGGCGTAGAGATAACTTTTAGTATCAATCTCGATGACATCGTGGTGTTGGAGACAAATGATAAGGGTTACAATACAGGCGTTCCAACCATGGTACTTGCAGGCCTGCTGACTATTCCCACTGCTCTTGCCTGTCTGATGAATCCCAAAGGTTGTTTTGGCTCGTGCCCCACATTTCATGTAGGTCATGACAATGGGCAACGACTGGTGGCGGAAGGGTTTTCAGCCAGCATTTGCAAGTCCATGGAAGAAATCGATGTTGACTGGGTTGACTGCGGAATGCCAACTGGAGACTCTCTTGAAGTCATTGTCAAGAACGAAGCGTTGGAAACACACATGATCAAGAGTGTGAACCTCCTTGATTTTACAAGACATCCAGACTGCAGGATTACCCGCTCAGTTGATCAACATTACTTCGAGGTAAAAAACGAAAGTGTTCCTGTATCTGCCAGTCATAATAAGAACTCCATCCTCATGCTTATTTCAGCCAGAGACGATCAGGAGTGGTTCAGTACTTCCGATTCCACCAATCTCGCTGAAAAGGAAGAAGTCTGTCTGGACTTCCTCAATTTAGGTTCCGCCCAGGCCCTCCTCCTCGATATAAGGCAATCACTTCTAACAACGTATTTGTTCTATCACGCCTTGTCTGTAACCGGCAGAGCAACCGGGTATTACTATTCAGAAATAGAGAGGGGTAATAGGAATTTATTGAAGCGACTTCAAAAGTTCTATGACCACCTGGGTGGAATCGAAGTATTCCTGATGAATGATGAAGGTCGCTGGCACCGTCTTGGAACGGTAAAAGAGCCTGGGCCAATTGCTTCCGATCGTCACATGGTGTTGTTACCCCAGGTAATCTCACCTGTTATCCATCTGAAACTGCGCTTGTCGAAGGGACTTTGGAGAATAAACTATGCCTGCATTACGCAAGTGGAACGCGAAGTGTTTCCTGTCAGGCTGACTCCCGAGGCCCTTATGGCAGGAACACGACCCGAGCAGCAGAAGCTTTCACAATTGACCGACGAGAACAAATACCTCGTCACTTTTCCCGGGGAAGAATATCGAATCCGTTTCCCCGCAATAGCGCAACCTGACCATGAATATTTCATTGAAAGCCGGGGATATTATATAGAGTGGATGAGGGAAGAGTGGCTTAAATATGAAAATCAAGCACAGGCAAAATCGATGATGATGTTTCCAAAGGCCTTCCTGAAAAAGATTGCTCCGTTATACAAGCAAGCAGAGCCTGCAATGGAAAAAGCGTTTTGGGCCAGCAAATACACGCACCATGAAGACTAGCCAGTTTCGGTTTCAGCTGTCCATCCTGCTTACGTTGTTCCTCCTTGGGTGTGCGCCCGCATTGCCCATTGCCCCGTCTGGCTATGTACCAAGCAGGAATAATCTTTTGCGGGATCCTTACGGCGCATACTTCTCCTTTTGGACTGAGGAGAAGAGCTTTGAGGGAGAACTTTTGGGTATGAGAAATGATTCTGTGTTCGTTCTGGGAAGAACCTTGGCCAGGGTGTACTCCGGGGACATCAAAGACGGTCAGCTGATTATTTATAGTCCCAACAAACTCTCAGGTGGCCTTGTCATGATGCTTCCAAATGCTGCGCTGCTGGTCCATGTAGGATCCTACGGAAGTGCTCCAGCAGCTCTCGCCCTCTCTCTCAGTGTGATTGATTTCATCGGTACGTTGCCGGCTATGGCTTTAGAGAAAGAGATCACCAACTATCGAAAATGGGGTGATGGCTGGACTGCAGTGATGCGTTATTCACGGTTCCCGGGTGGCATACCAAATGACATGCAAGTAACGCAGTTGACCCGGAGGCCAGAAGTGAAGGGACGTTGATCGGATAATCCTAAAACACCCGATGAAACCCGATCTCTTTTGCTTAATTTTGAGATTATGCCTTTATCTGAAACAAAGGATCTTCAAAAGTTTCTCAAGCCATTTCCTTCAGAAGCACAAAGACTCTTGTATGATCTTAGAGCATTTATCTGGGAACGATATCCCGATGCAAACGAATTGATCTACGACAATTACAATGCCCTGGCTATCGGCTGGTCTCCTACCGACCGCGTGGGTCACATCTTTTGCAACATAGCACTGGGGCGCTCCACCCACCGCATTCATTTTGGATTCTATTGGGGCTCCAAACTAAACGACCCGAAAAGGATTCTTCAGGGTGAAGGAAATCAATACCGTTATATAATCGTGGAAGACAAGAAGTCCTATGACAACGTATACATCAGGAAGCTGATGAAGGAGGCGTATGCTCACTCTCTATCGCTGATCAAGGATCCCAAGCAAATAGTAAAGGGCCAGACCATTACCAAGAGCATCTCCGAAAAGAAAAGGACTACCGGCAGTAAAGCTGCTTTGAAGAATAAAACTGGAAGATTAAAGCAGCGGAGGGTACGATGAATTAAGGGCGCATATTCTCAGCTCAGCATATCCGCAACATTAATAATGCAGGCATTTGGGGTAGATGCCTGTGAGGACACAGGCATCTGTTCCTCGACCATACACGGAAAAATGATGGTATATATTTCTCATACCGTCCACCAACCCCAAAAAAATGCGGGGCCCATCAGCCCCGCAATGTAAGTCAGTCAACAAGCCAGCTTAATGTTCAAGGACTGCATCCAGAACTTTTTCCTTTGGCAATTTCTTCGTGCAGAAGAACCAGTCCTCGCACTCCACACCTTCCTCTTTGCCAGCCATTCGGTCTTTGGCCACGCCGCAGGATCCGGCGGTCGGCACGATCACATCGTCACCCGGCCTCCAGTCGGCAGGAGTGGCAACCTTGAATGCATCAGCAGCCTGGAGTGCCACCACTACCCGGTACAATTCGTCAAAGTTGCGTCCCAGACTTAGCGGGTAATAGATAATGGCCCTGATCATCCCGTGGGGATCGATGACAAACACAGCCCGCACCGCCTTGGTGCTGCTCTCACCCGGCATGATCATGCCGTACTTTCTGGCTACGGTCATGGTGATATCTTCGATCAACGGGAAAGTCACTTCCACATTCTTCATGTCCCTGTATTTGATCTTGTCCTTGATGGTACGCAGCCATGCGATGTGACTATACAGTCCATCAACTGAAAGACCTATCAGTTTGCAGTTGGCCTTGTTGAACTGCTTCTCCAGCGTGGCAAACGTCATGAACTCTGACGTGCAGACAGGCGTAAAGTCGGCAGGGTGGCTGAACAGTATGACCCAACTTCCGTTGTAGTCGGCGGGAAAGTTGATCTCACCTTGTGTGGTGATGGCCTTGAACGCAGGCGCTTTGTCGCCTATTCTTGGCATTGAAATTACTTCTTGTTCCATACAATCATATTTAGTTGTCAATACCACCTGCAATCCCGTGATGCAATTGCATAAGGGATTCAATAATGGCAGCGTAAGGTAGTCAAGCGACGGGCCGCAGAACATGATATTTGACACCGTCTTCTGATGTTCTTGATCTGCATACCTGCTCACGATCATACCCAATCCGTCGGCTGGTCAGGCATCCAATCATGATTCCTTTTGACTATATTTTGTCATGAAAAATCTGATTTTCGGCGTTGCCTTCCTTTTGCTGGCAACCAAACTACCGGGCCAGCCACTAACCCCCGCCCAAATCGACCAGCTGGCAGACCGCGCATTAAAGACATTTGATGTTCCGGGGATGTCTATAGCCGTCATCAAAGACGGCAAAGTGATACATGCCAAGGGCTATGGGGTACGCTCCCTGAAAACAAAGCAGCCTGTAAATGAGCATACCCTGTTTGGTATTGCATCCAACAGCAAGGCCTACACTTCTGCAGCGCTGGCCATGCTCATGGAAGAGGGCAAGTTGAAGTGGGATGACCCCGTGATGAATTACGTTCCCGAGTTCCGGCTCTACAGTCCCTATGTATCAGATGCATTTACTATCCGTGACCTGCTTACCCACCGCAGCGGACTGGGACTGGGCGCAGGCGACCTGATGTTCTGGCCGGACTCGAACGACTTTAACATCCAGGACATGATCCATAACCTGCGTTACCTCAAACAAGTGGGAGGCTTCCGGGCTAAATATGACTATGACAATCTGTTGTATGCCGTTGCCGGTGAGATCATCGCGCGCGTCAGCGGCATGAGTTGGGAAGAATTCATTGAAAAGCGGATCATGCAGCCACTGGGAATGACAGAAAGTGCGGCTGGTTATGAAAGATTAAAAGACTACTCCAACACAATTGATCCTCATGCACCTGTTAATGGCAAGGTCCAGGTCATCTCCCGCAGCTTCAGCAAGATTGCCAATGCTGCAGGCGGCATCTATAGCAACGTCACTGACCAAAGTAAATGGATTATCCTTCAGCTCAACGGAGGACGCTATGGCGATGATCTCAGCAAACGCCTTTTCAGCGACGCATCACAAAAAGAAATGTGGTCATCCCAGACGATACGTCCTTTGTCCAACGGACCAACTGATAAAATCTACCGTACCCACTTCAGTACCTACGGGCTGGGATGGGGTCTCTCGGATGTAGCCGGTTATAAACAGGTGAGTCACTCCGGCGGATTGGGCGGCAATGTGACACTGACCACCTTGTTTCCGGAGCTGAACCTGGGGATTCTGGTATACACCAACCAGCAATCCGGCGCAGCAATGGGAGCAGTAACCAACCAGATCAAAGACGGCTACCTGAATATCAAGGGCAACGACTGGATCAAAACCTTCCGCGAAATGCAAGTGAACAACCAAATGGCTGCCGACAAGATCACTTCAGATGTAGCCAGAGAGATAGAGGCTGCTAAGGCGGCAGGTCCAAAAGATCTCAGCGCTTTCGCCGGAACATACCATGACAATTGGTTCGGTGACGTGATCCTCACCTGGAATGGCAGCAAGTTATGGTTAGCCTCAAAGCGATCGCCACGACTCAGCGGCGAAATGTTCTTCTACAAAGGCAACACGCTTATTGTTCGATGGAAAGACCGCAGTTTTGATGCCGATGCATTTGCAAACTTTACCACCGACAATGATGGGAAACCTTCCGGATTTAAAATGAAGGCCATTTCACCTCTTACAGATTTCAGTTTCGATTTTCATGACCTTGATTTGGTAAGAATGAAATAGGATAAAAGGATGAGTTTGGAGGAAATCAGGGCTAGTTCAGTTTTGCTTTAAGCACGATGATGTCCTTCAATTCGGCAGCGTCCTTTATGGCGCCGCTTTCCGTGTAGCCCTCCCACTGGCTGTTGGCGATATAATAGAATTCATTTCCTCGGAGGACGCCAAGCGTGGGTTCGCCGAAATCAGGATGGGCACGGTCTATGATTTCAAAGCGCGTTATGGCACCCGCATCATCATTCAAATAATACTGTGTTACCCGTTGAGGCGAGACTCCATTCTGTATGGCAATGAGCGTATTCTTGTAAACATAAAGCCCATCGATCCCCTTCATGGATACTTCTGGCTGGCAGGGGAGCAACAACAAGTCCTTCGAATTCAGATCAAGCCTGAAGACGCCTTTGATGTAATCTGCCACGAAGAGAAACCGGCCGTCAGTTGAATACGCAAGGCCCTGGATATTCCAGAAATCTTTTGACGTAAAAAACGGCTCCAGCGATTTTTGAGTCTGATTCAATCTCCAGATAATGTTGTTCCTGCTGTCAGATACCAACGGCACACCTTCAGGATCGAGGAGCAAATCACCAAAGATGACTTCCTTATAGTCTTCAGGAACAGGGAAATGCTCGAGCAATCGGCCTGTCGCGAGGTCAAACTTGTATAACGCTGACCGCGCTGTTGAATCAAATTGCTCCATCTCCCGCATGGGGGATGAACATGCCCACAGCAAATTTCTTTTGAGATCCACCTGGACACCAAATACGCTCGACAAACCCTCAATACCGTCCGGGCAAAAATCCGTCACCATTCCATTACCATTCACTTTAACAATCTTGCGCTTGTGGATGCTGCCTAAATAGAATTGATTGTTGTTGCCGTCTTGGGCGATACCTTCGGCATGAAGCTGCCTGTCCTTTATGCGAAAGGCTTCTCTGGATTGCGTAACCGGTTTGTTCCATTCCTTCTGAAGATCCAGCAGCGGCTTCCATCCGGGCAATGTTCGCAAAGAAGCAAGGTCCTGGTTTGATGTGAGGTCGTAACGGGCGTTGACCAGGATCGCTTTGCGCAATGCCGTCAGCGCCTCATCATTTCTACCCGTCAATGCACAGGCGGCACCGAGGCGATAAAGTATATCCTGGTGCCAGGGGTGTAATGCATTTGCCTCCTTTATCTTCTCATAGAAGCGGGGATAGTCCTTTTCCTTGTATGATTTCTCAGCTTCGGCATAGAGTTGCCGGTACGACTGGGCATGCAAGGTTAATGAGAAGACAAGGAGGAAGGTGAGTTGAAATAGTTTTGACATGGGGTATTAAACGGAATGCCAGGTAATAAATGTCGTTAACCTGTTAGATTTTATCTCACCCTGTTGTAGGTAAATTGACGCAAACAGGCATCCCGACTGCCGCACAGACGTAGAATGATCCAAAACCCATTCCTTATGAGACCGGTACCACTCATTCTCATGCTGTTTGCATTCTCGGCGCATGCCCAAACGACCCAGGTCCGCAAAGCAGACTCGCTGTTCTTCGCTGGTGATTATACCGGCGCGATGGACCAATACAGCAAAACCTTGAAAGACTCGTCGCGAAATGCTGCAGCCTGGACACGGTACGGGTTTGCCTGTCTGAGCACAAAGAATTATCAATTCGCTATAAAGTACCTCGAAAAAGGATTGAAACTTCGTCCTCAGCAACCAGCCAGGATGAATGCGCACGCCTCCCTCTCAAGGGCATATGCTGCAGAACGACACACTGAAAAATCATTTGCACACCTGGACAGTGCCGCCAGCCAGGGGTACACCAATCTTAACATTGTAGATAACAGTCAGGAATTTGCCGCCGTCCGGGCAGACGAAAAATTCAAAATAATCCGGAACAAGATCTACAACAATGCGAATCCCTGTATGGCTAATCCAAAAGCCCGTGAGTTCGATTACTGGATCGGCGAATGGGAGGTTTATGTAACAGGCACCAAAACCTATGCAGGGCACAGTAAGGTGGAGATGATATCTCGGGGCTGTGCACTACTTGAAAACTGGGACTCAAATTCCAGTTCCGGCAAAAGCCTCAACTTCATAGATCCGGTCACTGGAAAGTGGAAACAGACCTGGGTGGGATCTTACCAATACGGTGTACAAGAGTTTGTCCAGGGTGAATATAAGGATGGCGCCATGCGTTTTGTCTTTGACGGCACCAATGCACAAGGCCAGAAATTCATAGGTCGGTTCTATTTCTATAACGAGAAACCTGGCCAGGTACGGCAGTTCAATGAGACTTCTATTGATGGCGGGAAAACGTGGGTGACTAGCTATGATTTCACTTATTATAAGAAGTGAAATCGCGGCATTCACTGTTCAGCATTCATCATTCAATACTCACCAGTGTTTCCAGGACAAGCTCAATTCCCGTCCTTCCCATCTTCTCGCGGTCAACAGCGCTCAGGGCCGCGCCGCTGAGAATATTGTCACTCACCACTAAAAGGGTCATGGCACTCACCTTCTTTAAAGCGGCCATGGTGTACAGAACACTGGTTTCCATTTCCACGCCGAGAACACCACGTTCAGTCCATGTTTTCCACCGGTCTCGATCGGGATGGTAGAAAAGATCCGTGCTGAAAACAGAACCGACGTGAACCGGCACTGCCAGTTTTGCCGCTGTCAGCATGGTTTTGGCCAGCAGATCATAATCTGCAGCAACAGGAATTATTTTACCCTTCGTCAGCATGTTGCCGGCGTTGGAATCAGTGAAAGCACTTTCAGCAAGAATAAGATCGCCCAGGCTCAGATCTTTCTGAATGGCGCCACAGGTGCCTACGCGAATAAGCCTTTTGACATCATACTCATTAATCAGCTCATGGGCATAGATGGCTGTGGAAGGAATTCCCATTCCTGTGCCCTGCACCGAAATGCGCTTGCCTTTATAGAAGCCGGTGAAGCCGAACATGCCCCGGATCTCGTTGTAACATACCGATTTCTCCAGCACGGTGGTCGCAATATGTCGGGCCCGCAGCGGATCCCCTGCAATCAGTACGGTGTCAGCGATATCTCCGGGTTTTGCAGCGAGATGAAGACTCATGTGAGATGGTCAGATCAATTCAAAGTTACACGGCACGAACAACAAATTAATTACTTTTGAAACAGTAACAAATCTCAGGGTATGGCCGAGCGCATAATTCCGGAAACAGAATACATACTCAATCCTGATGGGACCCTCTACCATATCCATCTGGCCAATGAACATGTGGCCGACTTTGTTATCCTGGTGGGTGATCCAGGCCGTGTCCAGGAGGTGAGCTCACACTTTGATAAGGTGGACCATCAAAGTCAGAACAGGGAGTTCATTACACATACAGGCCACTACAAAAACAAGAGAATTACCGTCATGTCAACCGGTATTGGAACTGACAACATCGACATTGCCGTAAATGAACTCGATGCAGCGGTCAACATCGACCCGAAGACACGCACAGTCAAAGGGAATAAACGCAAACTCAACCTGATCCGCATCGGAACATCCGGCGCACTTCATGCCGATATTCCAGTAGGTACTCCCGTCATTTCGTCGCACGGACTCGGCCTGGATGGGCTGGTGCATTATTATCAATACCCGTTCAATACCGAAGAGACAAACCTCCAGGATAAGATAAAGGATCATCTGGACTGGGACGAGAAATTGCCCAAGCCCTATGTCGCAACAGGGTCATCCTTTCTGATTTCCGGATTAGGTCAGGGTATGGTCACAGGGATTACAGCTACTGCGCCCGGATTCTATGGCCCGCAAGGCAGATCACTGCGGTTGCCTCTCCGCCATCCCGACTTGAATGAAAAACTTCAGAGCTTCAGGAGCGGTCCGCACCGGATCACCAATTTCGAAATGGAGACCTCTGCTCTCTATGCACTTGGCAGGATGCTGGGTCATGAATGCTGCACCATCTGTTCCATCATTGCCAACAGGGCAAGGAAAGAATACAGCAAAGATGCCCACGGACAAGTCAAAACCCTGATAAAGGAAATCCTGGAGAGGATAGTTGCGATACAGTAGAGATCACTCCCCGTAGGGTATCCAGATATTTTTAATCTGCGTCGCCATCCTTAGAAACAACTCCCCTTCGCCCTGATGGGCATCGAACCAGTCGCGGTGCTTACCATAGTTCACCCAGGTACGCTTCATATTTTCCGCTGAAGCCATTTCGACGGCCTTGCTCCCTTCGGCGGTACCGAAATACCACATGCCATCAACATCATCATGATTGGCGAGTACCTTGGCGAGTTCGTCGGCGGGACCTGTGACGATGTTAAAAGATCCTGCCGGAACATCCGATGTTTCCAAGATCTGGTAGAAATCCGTTACCGGTAACGGGGATGTCTGCGACGGAACTGCGATTACGCGATTGCCCATGGCTAATGCCGGTATCACAGACGAAATAAATCCAAGCAGAGGTGCGTGATCCGGACAAATTACTGCCAACACGCCGATAGCCTCAGGCATGGCCAGCGTCACATTACGAACCGTAGTATGATGAACGTTGCCGTCATATTTGTCAGCCAGTGCCGCATACCTATAAAGACGTTCGATGCTTAATTCTACCTCTCTCACGGCCTGTGATTGAGTCCCTCCCGTGAGTTGCTTCACACGAACAGCAAACTCATCCTTTCGGGCGTACAGATTTTCGGCTATGTAATAAATGATCTGTGCACGTGCATGACCGGACATCGCTGTCCATCCTTCAGCGCCTTGCGCTGCCTCCACGGCATTGCGGATGTCCTTGCGATTTCCTTCCCCGACTTCGCCCGCCAGTTTGCCATTGTGACCATAGATGCGCATGCTGTAACCGCTGTCAGGCCGGGCCTGCTTCCCTCCGATGAACAGTTTGGCAGTGCGGTCGATACCGGCTGATTCGCCTGACAGGCCTGCCGGCTTTTTTTGTTTGATCACCGTTGGCTTGTAATTCAAGGCTGAATCCGACAGCGGCTTCAGGTATTCAAACAATCCCTCCTTGCCTCCTTCTCTGCCGAATCCGGATTCTCGATAGCCGCCAAAACCTGACGCCGCGTCAAATACATTGGTTGAGTTGATCCAGACAGTTCCTGCCTTGATCTTCGGAGCCATCTCCAGCGCCAGATTGATATTCTCTGTCCAGAGGCTGGCAGCAAGACCATAACGGGTATTGTTTGCCAGTTTGATCGCCTCCGGATGTGTGCGGAATGTCATGGCCACCAAAACAGGCCCGAAGATTTCAACCTGTGCAATAGTGGAAGAAGCAGAAACGTCAGTAAACAAAGTAGGCGGATAGAAATATCCATCCTTGGGACATGACCAGCTCGGCTGCCACAGCTTGCCGCCCTCGTCAACGCCCTTCTTCACCAATTCCTCAATGGTCGTCAGCTGTACCGGCGCTACGATGGCGCCAATGTCAATGCCTTTGTCCAACGAGTCCCCAACACGAAGTTTCTCCATTCGCGCCCTGATCTTCGAATAGAGTTTTTGTGCAATGTTCTCCTGCACTAGCAACCGCGAACCTGCACAACAAACCTGACCCTGGTTGAACCAAATGGCATCCACTACTCCCTCAACAACGCTGTCCAGATCGGCATCATCAAAGACGATGAACGGTGACTTGCCGCCAAGCTCAAGCGAAAGTTTCTTGCCGCTGCCTGCCGTTGCTTTCCTTATGATACGGCCCACATCGGTGGATCCGGTAAACGCTATCTTATCAACATTTGGATGATTGACAAGCGCTGCTCCGGTTTCTCCTGCACCCGTAATGATATTCACCACTCCGGGAGGAAGTCCAATTTGCTGGCAGATTTCCGCAAACAACAATGCAGTGAGCGACGTAAACTCTGCAGGCTTCAGCACCACAGTATTTCCCATTGCAAGCGCCGGAGCAATCTTCCAGGACAGCATCAGCAGCGGGAAGTTCCAAGGAATGATTTGCCCCACAACCCCTAGCTCCTTATAATCTTTCAGGTCAGTATCCCTCAATTGAGCCCAGCCGGCATGGTGGTAAAAATGCCGGGCCACGAGCGGCACATCAATATCCCTGGTCTCCCTGATCGGTTTCCCATTGTCGAGAGATTCGAGTACTGCAAACAACCGTGAATGTTTCTGTATTTGTCGGGCGATGGCGTACAAATATCGGGCTCGCTGATGTGCTCCTATTTTTATCCAGCCAGACAGTGCCTTACGTGCGGACGCCACTGCTGCATCAACATCTTTTGCATTGGCCTCCGAGATGCTGGCCAGGAATTTCTTGTTGGAAGGATTAATACTGTCAAATCTTTTTCCGGAAGAAGCCTTCGTCCATTTGCCTCCGATGAAGAGGTCAAATTTCCTGTTGTAGGTTTCGAGCCAATCCTGAGCAGGCTGTGCACCTTCCGGCGCAGGCCCGTACTCCATCGTTTCGTAAATGCTTTCAACTTTTGTGCTCATAGTTGCTCATCACGCCATCGGATGGCGATAGGTTGCAGAATATCTACCTGTTACAAAATGCTCCAGCTGACGCTCGATATCCGCCAGCAGGCTGCTGGCGCCAAAACGGAACAACTCGGGTGTCAACCACTCGTTGCCCAATTCCTCCTTCATAAGAATAAGCCACTCAATCGCCTGCTTCGCTTTCTGGATGCCGCCGGCAGGTTTAAAACCCACTTTGAATCCGGTGGCCTCAAGGTATTCGCGGATGGCGCGGACCATCACCAGGCTGACCGGCAGGGTCGCATTCACTGCTGCCTTACCCGTGCTGGTCTTGATGAAGTCTGAACCTGCCATCATGCACACGTAGCTCGCCTTCATGACATTGGAAAGCGTCACAAGTTCTCCAGTCTCAAGAATGGATTTCATGTGGGCATCTCCGCAAGACTGCCTGAAGAGTTTCACCTCATCGTAAAGGGCCTGCCAGTCGCCCCGCAACACGTGGGCGCGGCTTATTACAATATCTATCTCCTTCGCTCCAGCCTGTACCGACTTCTGAATCTCTTCCAGTTTCTGATCCAGAGAAATCTGTCCAGCGGGAAAGCCTGTAGAGACAGCAGCTACCGGAATTTCAGAACCCTTAAGGCACTCCACTGCAATCGGGACCAGGTTATGATACACACATACCGCTCCAACATGCAGGTTCTTATTACCCATTCCCATTGCCTCCAGCAAGTCCTCTCGCACAGGTTGCCGGGCTTTTCCGCACAAGCGTATCACATTACCAGGCGTGTCATCGCCCGACAAGGTAGTAAGGTCCATGCAAGAGATGGCACGCAACAGCCAAGCCGCCTGCCAGTCTTTCTTAACCGAGCGTCTTGTACCGAGTGTGGCTGTTCTTCTTTCGACCGCGCTCTTGTTCACGCGTGCCGTCTTCAGCCAGTTCAGATCCAGCGGAATGCCGTTGTTGCGGGGGAAAGGCATAGGGTAAAGATACAGCAGGAATGATGAATGTTGGATGATGAACTTCGAATATTGAAGGATGCAAAATCATCATTCATCACTCATCATTCAACAATCTAATCGTTACATTCGTCTCCATGGAACAGCTCATCCGCAAATATTATCGCAGGAGGACATTTGCGTTGTTGGCGATCGTGCTGCTCGGGATTTACTTCTACTGGGCGATACCCAGAAACTGGAGGATACGGCCGGACCTGCAGGGGCTGTGGGCAAACGTAGATGAGAAAGGTGACACGCTCGCCTGGATCAGCATTGCCAGGAATGGAATCGTGAAAGGTAAACTGGGTGCAGCGAACTT
The DNA here is from genome assembly GCA_018266395.1 of Bacteroidota bacterium. Classification (GTDB taxonomy): domain Bacteria; phylum Bacteroidota; class Bacteroidia; order Cytophagales; family Cyclobacteriaceae; genus ELB16-189. Next base: position 53,780 of record JAFEAM010000035.1, read on the forward strand.
CGAATCATGTGTAGTGCTGGATACGCGGGGCACAACAGAGCGTTTCGCCAACGCCGAACCAGAATACACGCTGGTCGGCTATTTGAAGGGCAGGCTGTCAGCACCAGACACCACGGCAGAACGGGAAATAAAGTTTCCATTGAAATATGATCATGAGCTCCTTCAGGGAACTCTATTTGAAATCAGAAATAGCAAACCCGACACCCTCATGCGGTTGGTTCTTCATAAGGGGCAACACTGACCCGGCTTTCTGCGTAAACTCACCTCAAAGAAGACAAAACCGTGCATATCGATAACAATATCCCATTCACCATCACTTCGTGGGACCAGATATCCACTGAAAGACATGAGGGAACAACCGGCTTCGCCACATGGAAAGTCCTGCATTTTGGTGACATCCGTGTAAGGGAGGTGGTGTACTCCCCCGGCTACCTGGCTGACCATTGGTGCGAAAAAGGTCATATCATTTATTGTGTCGAAGGTGAAATGACAACCGAACTTGATGACGGCAGGAAGTTCATTCTGAAGAAAGGAATGTCCTACCAGGTCGGTGATAATGCCAGCCGCCACCGGACGTTCTCTGAGAGCGGTGTAAAGCTGTTCATTGTGGACTAGAAGGCAGTTCCTGGTTCCAAGTTTTCCGTTTCTCGCTCCTGGTTTCTTGATTTGCGTCTCCGGTGACCGACGCTTGAGGGCCGGGAACTCAGAAATCTGAAATGTGAAATCTGAAAATAATCCTCCCATTCCGGGTTACATCTCCTTTCTCCCGATACTAAGGTGGTCTGAACCGAACCACCATGCCTATCCATCGTGTCAAACCTGTGTGTTTACATTGCCTGATCACATTGAGTTTCATTCTCTTCTTTCTCACAGAAGCGGCAGCTCAAAGCGGGACTCAAGCCAAATCAGTCGCATCCAACCGCAAAATCGACTGGGCTGATGAAGTGGTTGAAGAAAGTGCGATTGCACTGGTAGTAGCAATAGATCAAATGCCTGACGAAGGAAAGAAAGACACCAGGGTAAGGATTGCCCGGGACGAACTCATGACTATCCTCAAGAAATGCCATGCCGGCCGCTATGATCACTCCAACTATGAAGGAGAATTACTGAAGCTGGAGAAACTCGAAAAGAAACTGGGGGCGGTGAGGAAGACGTGATGACTGTTTCATATTTCAAATTTCAGGTTTCTGGCTACCCTCACGCAGCGCGAAGCGCAACTCTGCGTCAATCACGATCATAAAAACACAAATTGTCTCCGCGCCTTCCCGCCTCAGCGGTTTATCAAGTTCCGCGTTTCGGGTTTCGGGTTCCGGGTTATCCATCGATATAGCGCGAAGCGCCACCTCTGCGCACTTCAAGCCGGTAAGCTTCCAATCACCAGATCACGAATTCAGAAAAACAGTAATTGTCTCCGCGCCATCCCGCCTCCGCGGTTTATCAAGTTCCGCGTTCTGGGTTTCGGGTTCCGGGTTAACATCTACGCTGCGCGAAGCGCCACCGCTGCGCGCTTCAAGCCGGTAAGCTTCCAATCACCAGATCGCGAATTCAGAAAAAAAGTAGTTGTCTCAGCGCCTTCCCGCCTCAGCGGTTTATCAAGTTCCGCGTTTTGGGTTCCGGGTTAACATCAAAGCAGCGCGAAGCGCCACCTCTGCGCACTTCAAGCCGGTAAGCTTCCAATCACCAGAATCACGAATTCAGAAAACAATAGTTGTCTCAGCGGCTTCCCGCCTCAGCGGTTTATCAAGTTCCGCGTTCCGGGTTTCGGGTTCCGCGTTAGTCAATTAACGGTCCAGCGGGCAAATACATCCGCTTTTCTCAGTCATTTCTCAGTCAGTTCACTCGTTTCTCAGTCGTTTCTCACTCATTCCTCACTCAGTTCTCACTCGTTCTTCACTCATTCTCACTCGTTCTTCACTCATCTCTCACTCGTTTCACACTCATCTCTCACTCATTCCTCACTCGTCTCTCACTCATCTTTCACTCGTTTCTCACTCATTTCTCAGTGCTTGCTTAGGCTCACTTTAGTCCCTCCTTAGTCATACCCCACTCGCTGTTCACTCTTGTCCACTCGCAGTCCACTCTTATCCACAGGGTATCCGCTGGAGGTTGCTGGTTCCTGACTTCAGTTTCATGGAAATAGCTACGTTTGCTTGGCACTCTTGGCACAAGTCTTCTATCTTAATTTAACGGGAATCACCAGTTTCAATCCCGACCACACCTCACTCACTGCGCATACTTTCACATCCACCAGACCGTTTTTCAACGCAAAGTCGCGGATCACATTCTCATCCAGATCCGACGCCACGCCTGAACTCTTCTTTGGCCATGAGATCCAGATCATGCCTTCCGGTTTTATCAATTTCTTCAGTTTAATGACTTCCTTCTGAAACACCCTGGATTGTGTGACAAACAAGTGTACCAGGTTTGCGTTCCCCTTGCCGGGACGCGCAAGCACCTTAACATCATCCGGCAGTGGAGCAAGCCAGTCCCAGTATTCTTTTGGCTCGCTTACAGTGAGTACCTGAAAGCCGTGTTTGTAACCTAACTTTTTTGAAAGGGGTGTTTGCGAATAACCAGCCATAAATAAAAAACGCCACCCCTTTCGAGGTGGCGCTCCCTTGTTAATTAACCATTAGTTCCCTTGTGCCTTCTTGGCCATCTCATCGTCAAAAGTCTTCTTGAACTTCTCATAATCGTAGTCGATTTTGAGGCGATCATCTTTTGACATGCGCTCATTGTATTGTTTTACAAGGTCGTCAGCAGACAATTCGATAGCCACATAGGTCTTGTAATTGCCTTCCTTGGTCTGAACGAGTTTTTCGCAGATGGTGCGTACACCCTGAAGTGTCTGATCAACCACCTCGCGGTTCAACTGCTCGAAGCGCTGTTCCAATTCCTCCTTTCTGTTCATCTCACGGGAGTTGGTGTAGTTATCCGTTACTGTTTTCACCGTTGTCTGGATAGACTGCGCCAGCTCGTTGCGTGCGTTGGTAAGGGCCTTCTTTTTGGAAGTCACCTGATCCATGCTTTCCCCGATAGAGTTTGCGCGGAACACCTTGTTGTTGGTAAAGTAGTCCGGACCAGAGCATGGCACCACTACCTCTTTTTCGCCTGTCGGAATTTTCTCCTTAGGCTTACAGCTGGCAATCATTGCGGCGATAGCCACGGCTACATACGACAAACGAATCATGTTTTTCATATCGATTATGAGATTTGGTTATGCAATTTAAACAATGCAATTAACAGGCCACAGTTTTTATCATCTCAATTCTGCGGAAATGATGCTAAAACAGCCATTTATTGCAGAATCGCGTTCAACAACTCAGGCATCTTATCTTTTTCCAAAGAATCCAAAGCCTTGTTATAGGCATCCTGGCTGGCACGCTCATAGTCAAGGCTATAACCTTTAATACGATCCAGCGTGGTGGCATAAATCTCTTTGCTGTCCGGCAGCGTGCGAACATAGATCACGCTTGTCACATAGCTGATATATATGCTCCCGCTCTGGGCGCCCTTCTCGGAATCAGAAGTCAAATCCACCCACAGCTCCGCTTTGTCTTTCTGGTCGGTAAACTCAAACCCGTTGTTGGCCAGGTAGTTCTTAATCCTGTTGGTAAGCTGTTGATTTTGTTTGGTTGCACCGAAGTTCTTTTCCACAGCGGAAACATATACCTGGGGACGGGCCACCTGCATCAGAATATCCGTTTTGGGAACCGTCATCTTGGAAGAAACCAGCTTGAAGATCTCCGACGGATCCGGTCCCGCAAAGGCCAGCAGATTGACACTCACGGCAACCGACTGCTCCAGATCGCGCGAGCCTATCTTGGTTAGCAGGATCTTGGCCTGACCGCCGGCATCTGTCTGATAGGTTGGGAATACATCCCCCGAACCTTTTTCAAATGCAGCCATCAGGGGAAGGTCAGCGAGCGGGTGATTATTGTTTTCTACAGCCTTCACCATGACCGACTGTGCACTCTGGGCCACCCTCCTGTTCAGTTTAAGTGATGATGGTGTGGCGGTGAGCTGAATGTTATCCAGCAATTGTTGCATGCTGGCGTAGATCTCATTGGAGAGGATAATCTCCTTGCCCTCAAAGGTGAGGGTGATGGGTTCTGCCAGGTATTTTTCCACTGCGCGGAAGCCCTGGTAATAGAAAGTCAACGCCTGTATTGTACTGCCGCTTCTCTCGGATTGTTTGGCTTTCGTAAAGAAATCCAGCGCCAGCGTCACGGCGTCCCGCTTCTGTTGCTCCTTGATCTCGCGGTAACGTGCCTTGGAAAGCCGGTAATACACCCAGTAGTTTCGGTCATCCTGCCAGGTGTCAACTTGTTCAAATTCTTCAATTTCGTCGGCAGCCGTGGTCTGGATCATCTGCTCGTACTTGTCCCGGAACTCTTTGTTGTTGTCAATCGAAGTAAGTACCGATGTTGAGGAGATATTCACCTTGATCTCCGAAACCAGGTCTTCCAGTGCGCTCTTCTTGGCCTCCTGCACAAAGTTGTTGGTGCCGTCTTTGGTACTGTGACCAATGCCTACGTAATACTCGTCCGTTTCAGGTTTTGCGCTTAGCCAGGCGGGTTGTGGATTGGCATTCTTACCCTTTTTCTTGCTTTTGCTCTGGGTGGCTGCAGGGGTGCAACTGGCCAAAACCAACAGTAGAATAATCAGCTTTTTCAAGGTCACAGGGATTAAGCTTCAAAGTAACATCATGGAGCCGGAAACCAAAAACCGGGGGGTCATGTTCCTCCGGTATATGAACCTCCAGATTCCATCGTTATTTAACTGTTGATTCATATTTCATGCCAAAAAGCGCGGTATTTTTAACATGCATTAGTTTGAACAAGATTCGTATTGAGGGATTGACTAATTTTGAAATGCTATGAAACAAACCATTATCATTTTGCTGCTGATCTCGGCCCTGTCTGCATGCCAGAAAAGCGAGGTGGTTTCTCAATATACAGGGAATGAAGTCACCTATGCACTGCAGCAGTCCTCCACGTACGACGTATCCGGTACCATCACCTTCCGTGAAAGAAAAGATGGTCAGATCTACGCCGTTATTCAGATGAGTGGCGTAAGCGGATCATCCAAGCTGCCAGTTCATCTCCACCGGGGAGATATCACTGTTCAGGGAGCCGATGTGGCCCTCCTCATGGATCCAGTTGACGGGACCTCAGGCCGCAGCGAAACGATATTCAACAAACTCTCCGATGAATCGGTTGTCGATTATCAGCAACTTACCAAACTGAATGCCTGTATTAAGATTCACTTAAGCAGCAGCGGCGCCGGCAAGGACGTGGTGCTGGCCGCAGGCAATATCGGCACCGCCGTCACCGCCGCCAATCCAGGCGGCAGGACAGCAGGTGTGGGATTGTGCAAGAGCGAGTAGCGCCTAAACAGGTGAGAGGTAAGAGGTGAGTAGTGAAAGGTGAGTGGTCGCCCACTACAACCTATTTGACAAACCTGCCAATGGCTAGCAGCCAGTAGCCAACAGCTTTTCTCCCTATCCCGCCCCTTCGCCGGCTGAGGCGATCTGGTAAGAGCTTACCATCGCTGAGTAGTACTCCCGGTTCAACCGCGCAATGTTGGTAATCTTAATGGCCTTGGGACATTCTGCTTCGCAGGCACGTGTGTTGGTGCAGGCGCCAAAACCTTCGGCATCCATCTGCGCCACCATCTTCTCGGCGCGCTCCTTGCGCTCGGGCTGACCCTGTGGCAACAACGCATATTGGGACACCTTGGCACTCACAAACAGCATGGCCGACGCATTCTTGCACGCCGCAACGCAGGCACCGCAGCCTATACAAGTGGCGGCATCCATGGCCTCATCAGCAATCTTCTTGGGAATAGGAATTTCATTTGCATCAGGAGCACCACCAGTGTTGATGGACACATATCCTCCAGCCTGCTGAATGCGGTCAAATGCAGTGCGGTCCACTACCAGGTCTTTGATCACCGGGAACGCCTTCGCTCTCCATGGCTCTACCGTGATGGTATCACCATCCTTGAAGGTGCGCATGTGAAGCTGACAGGTGGTGGTCTGCAGTGGCCCGTGCGGCCTGCCGTTGATGTACATGCTGCACATCCCGCAGATTCCCTCCCTGCAGTCGTGGTCGAATGCTACCGGCTCCTCTCCTTTCTTGATGAGATCCGTGTTGAGGATATCAAACATCTCCAGGAAGGACATGTCCGACGACACGTGATCAAGCTGATAGGTTTTGAATTCCCCTTTGGCATTGGATGAACGTTGCCTCCAGACCTTCAATGTTATCTTCATAGTACTTGCCTTGATTCTGTTGATTACTTGTAACTTCTCTGGGTGAGTTTCACATTCTCGAAGATGAGCGGCTCCTTGTTGAGCTCTTCCGGCTGACCTTCTCCCTTGTACTCCCATGCGGATACAAAAGCGAAGTCGTCATCTTTGCGCATGGCCTCTCCTTCCGGCGTTGCCGACTCCTCGCGGAAGTGACCGCCGCAGGATTCAGACCTGCTCAGCGCATCTTCTACCATGAGGGCGCCGAGTTCAATGAAGTCTGCCACACGGCCGGCCTTCTCCAACTCCACGTTCAGCTCGTTAGCACTGCCCAGCACATTTACATTCTGCCAGAACTCATTCTTCAGCGCGGCAATTTTTTCCCTTGCCGTCTTCAGACCTTGTTCATTGCGCGCCATTCCGCAGTACTCCCACATGATGTGTCCCAACTCTCGGTGCAGCTCATCAACGGTCTTTTTGCCTTTGATGGACAGCAACTTGGTGGTCTTCTCGTTAACAGCATCGATGGCCTGCTTGAATTCTGGGCGATCGGTGGTCATCTTTTCCCACGGCATGCCTGCTAGGTAATCACCGATGGTATACGGAATCACAAAGTAGCCATCCGCCAGACCCTGCATAAGCGCGCTGGCTCCCAGGCGGTTGGCACCGTGGTCAGAGAAGTTCGCCTCGCCCAGGGCATACAATCCAGGCACGGTGGTCATCAAATTATAATCGACCCACAGGCCGCCCATGGTATAATGTACCGCCGGATAGATCATCATCGGCATCTCATAGGGATTGTCGCCCGTGATCTGCTTATACATATCGAACAGGTTGCCGTATTTGGCTTCAATGGTGCTTCTTCCGTCACGCTTGATCGCGTCTGCAAAATCGAGGAACACTGCCAGTCCTGTAGCCCCCACACCGCGGCCTTCATCACACACCATCTTGGCATTGCGTGAGGCCACATCGCGGGGAACGAGATTACCAAAAGAAGGATAACGACGCTCGAGGAAGTAATCGCGGTCACCTTCTGCAATCTTCGTCGCATCGGCAGCCTTCAATCCTTTCATGGCCGTCTTGGGCACCCACACCCTGCCATCATTGCGCAACGACTCTGACATCAACGTCAGCTTCGACTGGTGATCGCCGGATACAGGAATACAAGTTGGGTGTATCTGCGTGAAGCAGGGATTTCCAAACAACGCTCCCTTCTTATGTGCACGCCAGATTGCCGTGGCATTGGAGCCCTTGGCGTTCGTGGACAGGTAGAAGACGTTGCCATATCCTCCTGTACAGAGCAACACAGCATGAGCCGCATGAGCTTCCACTTTACCGGTTACGAGGTCCCGTGTAACAATACCGCGTGCCTTTCCATCCACAATCACCACATCGAGCATCTCGGTGCGGTTATACATCTTCACTTTTCCGTTGGCAATCTGACGGTTCAATGCGGAGTACGCACCCAGCAGCAACTGCTGCCCGGTCTGACCGCGGGCATAGAATGTTCTTGAAACCTGGGCTCCTCCAAAGGACCGGTTGGCCAGCAGACCGCCATATTCACGTGCGAAGGGAACACCCTGAGCCACGCACTGGTCAATGATGTTGACACTGACTTCAGCGAGGCGGTGGACGTTGGCCTCTCTTGCGCGGTAGTCGCCACCTTTAATGGTATCATAAAACAGGCGGTAAACACTGTCACCGTCGTTCTGGTAGTTCTTGGCAGCATTGATGCCTCCCTGCGCCGCTATGGAGTGTGCGCGCCGGGGACTGTCCTGGATGCAGAAGCATTTCACATTGTAGCCCAGTTCACCGAGGGACGCTGCTGCGGAAGCACCAGCCAGGCCGCTTCCCACCACAATGACATCATACTTCCTCTTGTTGGCCGGGTTCACCAGCTTCAGGTTGAACTTATGCCGGGACCATTTTTCACCCAGGGCACCGGCAGGGATCTTAGAGTCTAGCTTAACCATGTTATATAAAGTCTTTAAGCTCTATTTCGAAAACATCATGACTGGGATGAGGGCATAGAGGGCCGGCACAATAATAGAGAAGGCCTTGCCCACGAAGCTGATCAACCCGTTGTACTTGAGATGGTTCAGTCCCAAGGTCTGGAACGCGCTGGCGAACCCATGCCACAGATGGAAGCCGATGGCCGCCATGCAGAACACGTATAATGCAACATACCAGCCATAGCTGAACAGCAGCCCACAGAGTGAGTACAGATCGCGGTACTGTTTTCCATCATACTCCACCATGTTGAGATTGCCCCAATGCATTTGTGCCCAGAAATTATTCAGATGCACCACAATGAAAACCAGGACCAATGTTCCCAGGATTCCCATATTGCGCGATGACCAGATGGACGACTTGTTGGAAACCGCATAACCCACCGGTCCGCGTGCCGAACGGTTACGCATGGTCAGTACCAGCGAAACCCCTGCGTGCAACAGGATAAGGAAGAAATTCACTTTAGAAACCGTCTGGATGAGCGGGTTCGTGCTCATGAATTCCGCATAGACATTGAACGCATGCCCTCCGTCATCCTTCAGAAGCTGAAGATTTCCCATCAGGTGAATGATCAGGAAAGTAATGAGAAACAGGCCGGTAAGGGCCATCAGCAGCTTCCTTCCCAGTGTGCTGGTGAACAAGTCAACAAACCACTTCATAGCGTGTTTTGGGGTTTTTACAAGAAAACCAAAAATACTGGTCAGGTGTTTAACAAACAACGATGAAAATGAATGTTATGAAGTTTCGGGTTCCGGGTTTCGAGTTCCGGGTTGCCATCCGGAGGTACTGAAATCTGAAATCTGAAATTTGAAATCTGAAGTCAAACCATTTCCTAACTTTACCCTACAACCACTTTCTCAGAACTCAGGCATGTATCTCATTTTCGACACGGAAACCACTGGCGTTCCGCATAATAAGACTGCGCCCATTTCCGATCTCGACAACTGGCCCCGTGTGGTGCAGATTGCCTGGCAGCTGCACGATGCCAGGGGCAAACTTCTCTCGCAACACAATTATGTAGTGAAGCCCGAGGGCTTCGACATTCCCTACAAGGCTGAACAGGTCCACGGCATCTCCACCAAGCGAGCCTTGGAGGAAGGCCATCCCCTGAAAGAGGTACTCGACCTGTTTCAGAAAGATCTGAACAAGAGCAGCGTCATCATCGGCCATAATATTGAGTTTGATATCAATATCCTCGGCGCCGAATTCCTCCGGAAGAGTCTTCCCACGGAGAAACTCCTGGCGGCAGCGAAGATCGACACCGGGATTGTTTCCATAGAATACTGTCAGCTGTCAGGCGGCATCGGCGGCAAGCTGAAAATGCCCCGGCTGGAAGAACTGCATCAGAAACTGTTCGGCAAAGGGTTCGACGATGCCCATGACGCGTCCTACGATGTGGCAGCCACGGCGCGGTCCTTCTTCGGTCTGATAAAGGAAAAAGTGGTCAAGCCTTTCGACACCACTCCTGTTGCCGACATTAAATACGAAGAGCCCAACCTCGAAGCCGGCAACCAGAGCAAGCGCGAAAAGAAAAAGAAGACCGATTATGGCGCTGGTGCTGAGACACAGGTACTGACCGAGGCCCCTTTCTGTCACCTGCACCTGCATTCACAATATTCAGTGTTGCAGGCCACTGCAGACACAGGAGAGATTGTGGCCAAAGCCGTAGAGCATAAAATGCCCGCCGTGGCCATGACCGACCTCGGCAACCTGTTCGGGGCTTTCAAGTTTGTACGCGACGCCATAAAGGCGAATATCAAACCGATAGTAGGATGTGAATTCTACCTCGCCGACGAACGGAAGAAAACAAAGTTCACGAAGGATAATCCCGACAAGCGCTACCAGCAGGTACTGATTGCAAAGAACAAACAGGGTTACCAGAACCTCGCCAAGCTCAGCTCGCTGGGATTCATGGAAGGACTCTACGGCATCTACCCTCGTATCGATAAGGCGCTGGTGGAGGAACACAAGGATGGACTTATAGCAACCACGGGCGGACTGTACAGCGAAGTGCCGCACCTGATCCTTCACGTAGGCGAGCGCCAGGCAGAGGAAGCATTCAAATGGTGGCACAAGACATTTGGCAAAGACTTCTACGTAGAACTCAACCGGCATGGCGTACCGGAGGAGGATCACGTGAACCAGACTCTGCTGCGCTTCTGTGAGAAATACAAAGTGAAGTATTTCGCGGCCAACGAAGTGTACTACCTCAATAAAGAAGAAGCCAACGCCCACGACGTTTTGCTCTGCATCAAGGAAGGTGAGTTCCAGTCCACCCCCATCGGCGAAGGCAGGGGCAAACGCTATGGACTCCCCAACAGCGAATATTTCTTCAAGTCACAGGAGGACATGAAGAAGCTCTTCAGCGACATGCCTGAAGCCGTTGAGACCATCAGCGAGATCATCGACAAAGTTGAGGTCTACACGCTGGAGCGGAAAGTCATGCTGCCCAAGTTTGACATCCCCAAAGGGTTCAAGACCGAAGACGACTACCTGCGTCACCTTGCCTATGAAGGGGCGAAAAGAAAATATCCAGAGCTCACCAAAGAGATCAAAGACAGGCTGGACTTTGAACTCGAGACCATCAAGAAGACCGGTTATCCAGGGTACTTCCTCATCGTTCAGGACTTCACCACCAAAGCCCGCGAGATGGGCGTGTCAGTGGGGCCAGGACGTGGATCGGCAGCAGGATCAGCCGTGGCCTACTGCATCGGCATCACCAACGTCGATCCCATCGCTTACGACCTCCTGTTCGAGCGCTTCCTGAATCCGGATCGCGTATCCCTTCCTGATATTGATATTGATTTTGACGACGAGGGTCGTGACAAGGTGCTCCAGTATGTCATTGAGAAATACGGCCAGCACCAGGTGGCGCAGATCATCACTTATGGTACGATGGCAGCGAAATCATCGATCCGCGATGCCGCCCGTGTAATGGAACTTCCCCTCGCCGATGCCAACAACCTCGCCAAGATGATTCCGGAAAGGCCGGGCACTTCACTTACCAAAGCATTCGAAGAGGTGAAGGAACTGCAGGAGATCAAGAAGGGCAGCGACAAGCGGGCCGAAGTGCTGAAGCAAGCCATCGTGATAGAGGGAACCCTTCGCAACACGGGCACACACGCCTGCGGTGTGATCATCACGCCCGAGGATATGACCAAGCTCATCCCCGTCTCGACGGCGAAGGATTCCACCATGCTGGTCACACAATTTGACAACAGTGTGGTGGAAAGCGCCGGTATGCTGAAGATGGACTTCCTCGGCCTTACCACACTCACCATCATCAAGACGGCCCTGCGCAACATCAAGAAGCGGAAAGGAATTGACATCGATGTTGAAAAGATTCCGCTCAACGATACCAAGACACTTCAGCTCTACCAGCGGGGCGAGACTGCAGGCACATTCCAGTTTGAAAGTGAGGGCATGATCAGCTACCTACGACAGCTGAAGCCCGACAAGTTCGAGGACCTCATCGCCATGAATGCCCTCTACCGGCCGGGACCGATGGAATACATCCCCAACTTCATCAACCGCAAGAATGGCAAGGAGGCCATCCGCTATGACCTGCCCGAGATGGAGGAGTACCTCAAGGATACTTATGGGATCACCGTCTACCAGGAGCAAGTGATGCTGCTGTCACAGAAGCTAGCCGGTTTTTCGAAAGGCGATGCCGATGTGCTGCGGAAGGCGATGGGCAAGAAACAGAAGGAGGTTCTTGATAAGATGAAGGACAAGTTCATCGCCGGCTGTAAGAAGAACGGCCACGATGAACGCATCGCCGACAAGATCTGGAAGGACTGGGAGGCGTTTGCGCAATACGCTTTCAACAAGTCGCACTCGACCTGCTATTCACTGGTCGCTTATCACACCGCCTGGCTTAAAGCCAACTACCCGGCAGAATACATGGCGGCTGTGCTCACCCACTCCCAGAGCAACCTCGAGAACGTGACGTACTTTATAGAGGAGTGCCGCAAGATGAACATCGAAGTGCTCGGTCCGCATGTGAATGAATCCGGCGTGTATTTCGAAGTGAACAAGAACGGTGCGATCCGTTTCGGACTTGGCGCCATCAAGGGCGCGGGTGACGCAGCAGTAGAGTCCATCATCCAGGAGCGTGAAGCCCACGGCGCCTACAAGGATATATTTGATTTTGCCACCCGCCTGAGCACCCGCGCTGTAAACAAGAAGACATTTGAGTGTCTTGCGCTGTCGGGTGCATTTGACTGCTTTACTGAATACCATCGCCGGCAGTATGTGCATGCGAAAGACGGCGACATCAACCTCGTAGAGAAAGCCACACGTTATGCAGCACGGCTAGCAGAAGAGACCCAGAGCTCGCAGGTGAGCCTTTTTGGAAGCTCTTCAGGAACGGAAGTGCCGAAGCCAAAAGTCGACCCTGTGGAGCCGTTCAGTGAGATAGAGAAGCTTCACTTTGAAAAAGAGGTAGTGGGCGTATACATCTCCGGCCACCCGCTCGACAACTTCCGGTTCGAGTTCGACACCTTCTGCACCGCTCCCATCTCTGCCCTCAACGACATCAGCACCCTCGAAGGAAAAGAACTCAAGGTCGGCGGGATTGTCTCCACCGTAGAGCACCGCACCACCAAGACGGGGCGGCCTTTCGGGAAGATGGTGGTGGAGGATTATTCCGGAAAGAATGAGTTCGTGCTGTGGAGCGATGAATACCTCAAGTTCAAGTCCTTCCTTACTCCAGGGTTATTCCTGTTCATCGAGGGCAATGTGATCCGCAAGAACTGGGGCGAGATGAACCTGGAGTTCAAGATCCGCAACATCGAGATCCTCAATGACCTGGCGGCCAAGCGGGTGCAGGGACTCGCGCTGCGGGTTGCGCCCCAGGACGTGAATGAGGACATGATTGCCTCGCTTGAGAGCCTGTGCAAGAAGAACAATGGCGGGGCTGCCCTGCAGATCCACCTGAGGGACGATGTGGAGGTGCCTCTTTTGTCCAGGACGACGCGGATCAAGGTCAGCAGTGCGGCCATCAGCGACCTGAAGCGGCTGGGCGAGGTGGGGGTGGTCACGGGCGGCTCGACCGTACGGTGGCTGACCGACCTGCCACAAAAGCCCCAGGCAGGAACCACCGAGGTTGGAACAATTTCCTCTACCTTTGTGTTGGATACAGCAGAGTTGGAAACCCAGGTCGAAAACTAGGCCGGGTTCAAGAAAAGCGATAAATCACCAAATCACTAAATCAATAAATATCCATGGGAAAAGCTATTGTACTCACTGACGCAACATTTGACGAAACCATCAAAGGCGACAAGCCTGTACTCGTAGATTTCTGGGCCGAATGGTGCGGACCCTGCAAGATGATCGGTCCTTCCGTTGAGGAACTCGCCGGTGAATACGAAGGCAAGGCCATTGTGGCCAAACTTAATGTTGATGAGAATCCCCAGGTGACAGCCCGTTTCGGCGTGCGGTCCATCCCCACCCTTCTCGTTTTCAAAAACGGCCAGATCGTCGACAAACAGATCGGCGCCGTGCCGAAGAGTGTGCTGGGAGGTAAACTGAAAGCCCAGGTGGGGTAAATAGTCCTTTGTAGTTAGTCCTTAGTTAGGACTGAAAAAGAATAGGAAGCCTCGGAGAGATCCGGGGCTTTTTGTTTTGTTCAAGGTTGAAAAGTTCAAAGTTCAAGGTTAGCCCCGACATTCACCGTCGGGGTTCAAAGTTCGGGGATAAGACAACGAGGGTTTGCTCGCCGAAGCGAAGAAGGGTCCTGACGAACGAAGGGAGTGGAGGTTCAAAGTGAATCCCGAAGCCTGTATGTTTAA
>JAFEAM010000036.1:0-23157 GCA_018266395.1 Bacteroidota bacterium
TCACATGACCATCCAGACCGCTGTACTTATCGAAACACTTGTTGAGCTCGGCGCAGAGGTATCCTGGTCCTCGTGCAATATCTTTTCCACGCAGGATCATGCAGCTGCGGCCATTGCAAAAGCAGGGATCCCGGTATTTGCCTGGAAAGGAATGAATGAACAGGAATTTGACTGGTGCATTGAACAGACACTCTATGCATTCCCTAATGGTCAGCCGCTCAATATGATTCTTGACGATGGCGGTGATTTAACCAATATGGTGCTTGACAAGAATCCTGAGTTGATTGCAGGTATCCGTGGTATCTCAGAAGAAACCACCACCGGTGTGCACAGACTCATGGAAAGGATGCAACATGGTAAGCTTCCGCTCCCTGCCATCAACGTCAATGACTCGGTGACTAAATCGAAATTTGATAATAAGTACGGCTGCAAAGAGTCCCTCGTAGATGCAATTCGTCGTGCTACGGATGTCATGATGGCAGGAAAGGTGGCGGTTGTGGCCGGCTACGGAGATGTGGGTAAGGGCTCTGCAGCATCGCTCCGCGGAGCTGGTGCTCGTGTCATTGTAACGGAGATCGATCCGATCTGTGCGCTCCAGGCTGCCATGGACGGCTTCGCTGTAAAGAAAATGGATGACGCGGTAGCAGGAGCAGACATCGTGGTGACGGCAACCGGAAACTGCAACATCGTGCTGGGCCGTCATTTCGAAAAGATGAAGGACAAAGTGATCGTCTGCAACATCGGACACTTCGACAATGAAATCGACGTTGCATGGCTGAAAAAGAATGCTGCCCGCGATGAGGTGAAACCACAGGTGGATTTGTACACGCTGAAGAACGGACGCCAGGTAATCCTGCTGGCAGAGGGCCGGTTGGTCAATCTCGGTTGTGCGACCGGACATCCCTCTTTTGTGATGTCTAACTCATTCTCGAACCAGACACTGGCTCAGCTCGAGCTGTGGATCAATCATGGCAAGTATGAGAACAAGGTGTATATGCTCCCCAAGCACCTTGATGAGAAAGTGGCGCGCCTTCATTTGAAAAAGATTGGGGCGGACCTGGATGAGCTTTCTGATGAACAGGCCAAATACATTGGCGTTAATGCCAAAGGACCTTTCAAACCGGACTACTACCGCTATTAATAGCAGACTGGATCAATCTTCACTCTCTGCTTGCAAATAGAGAGTCCCCCGTTGCGAAAGCGACGGGGTTTTTTGTTTGATGCTGTACCTGTTAGTGGTGATGGTGGTCGCCAGGGCCATGAACATGACCGTGGGCAATCTCTTCAGTTGTTGCGGCGCGTACTTCCATCACTTCAACTGCGAAGTTTAGTTCAACACCAGCCAGTTCATGATTGGCGTCAACTGTGATCTGCTCCAGTCCCACGTCAGTGACGGTCACGACGCCGCCGTTATTCGTATGGAACTTCATGCCTTTCTCGACTTTTTGGGTTCCGAATGCGGACCGTGGCACTTTCTGGATGAGTTGGTCGTTCCTGATGCCGTATCCTTTTTCAGGAGCAATCTTCAATTCAAACTTGTTACCTTTTTCCCTGCCTTCGAGGCCTTCTTCCATTCCCGGAATCAGGTTTCCCTCCCCGTGAAGATACCATAGCGGATCGCGGCCCGCGCTGCTGTCTAAAACGTTGCCAGAGTTGTCTTTGAGGGTGTAATGGATGGCCACTACGGCGTGCTTGGCGATTTTCATGTTGAGGAGGTTAAAATGTGCGTCGAAGGTAAGGAATTATTCGACGTCACTTTGGTCCGTGAATTCAACTTCAAACAGAATCAGGCAACAAGGGCTGAAAACTCTACCGTAAAAATGGAACCTTTACCGGATTCACTTTGCACGCGGATCTCACCCTTCATGGCCTGCACAAATTCCCTGGAGATGGCGAGCCCAAGGCCTGTTCCGACAGCTGACCCCGGAACCTGGAAGAACTTGTCGAAGATTCTGGTAAGGTATCGGGGCTCGATCCCCTGGCCGTGATCGTGAATGCTGACACAGACTTTGTTTCCGGCAACAAATGTCCGGATATCAATACTTTCATTCTCCGGACTGTATTTTATCGCATTAGTAAGCAGGTTGATGAGTACCCACCGGGTCTTTTCCTGGTCCAACAGGAGCGATGGCAAATCTGGCATGGCGTCCAGGTGAATGGCAACCCCCTTACGGTCGGCCTGGAACTTGACGGATTCAATGGACTGTTCGCAGATGTTGTTCAGTTGATTCGGCTCCAAATGCAGATGCAGATTTCCTGTTTCCGCCTGTGACAAGTCAAGAAGTTCGTTAATGAGTTTGGAAAGTCTGCTGCTTTCTTCCTGCAGCGTGAAGGAGATTTTCCTTTGCTCTTCGCCAAGTGAACCAAGCCGCTCGTCGTTCAGCAGTTGCGCACACATCTGAACGGATGCCACAGGTGTTTTGAGTTCGTGGGCGATTGTGGCGATGAAGTTGGTTTTTGCAGTATCCAGTTCCTTGAATGAAGTGATGTTCCTGAGAAAAATCACTTCTCCAAGTTTGATTTCATCATTCTCTCCGGTCGGGCGATGAGCAATGGGTATACTTTCTTTCTTGAAAAAGTTTTCCTTTCCATCCACCACGATGTGCATCAGATTGTGGTCCGTGCCATTTTGTTCAGTGCGGATGATATCCCTCATAAGGTCGTTTAGCAGTGCGACATCAGGTGCATATTTATCAACGACTTGTTCTTCCGTGAGGTTAAGCAGCTGAAGCGCCTTTTCGTTTGCAAACATGATCCGTCTCTTTTCATCCAGCCCAACAAGGGGGTCTGAAATGCGGTTGATTACCGTTTCAATCCTTTTTTTCTCAAAAAGTATGCGGGCCAGGTTGCTGTGTTCGTATTCATCGAGTTTTTCCGCCATCTGGTTGAAGGCCATGGCTAGTTCCTCGAATTCATCCTTGCGCGCAAAATGGAGACGTTCCTCGTAATTCCTGTTTGCGATGGCCTTAATGCTGTCTGTTAATTGCACGATGGGGTCTGCGATATAGGAAGGGAAGTTGATGATCAGTACGAAAGCAATAATTCCCAGTAAACTGGCAATGCTAACGAGGTAGTTAATGGCGTCTGATGCTTCCTGTTCTGTCTTGCGATTCTTCTGTTGAATGGCAGCCATATTGACTTTTTGAATAGCCAAGGCGTGCTTTCTCACCTCCACCAGGTTCAGACTGTCTGGGCGTCGGAGCAGATTTTGAATGTCCTGTTTCAGCAGAAGCGTCAGTTCTGCTTCACCGGGTTCTGTAATGTTGGATTCCTGCAATTGCAGATACTTCTTCATCTCCGCCTCCATGTAGTTCCGGTTGGCTGTGCTGTCAGAGGCAGCCATCAGTTGCTGCATGTATTCGAGGGACTCGTAGTTGTTTCGGATAATGTTTCCGCTTTCGTTTCTGATATTCTGAATGGAATAGATTCCGATAAGTCCGGTTACAACCAGAAAGGTAAACATGACCAGAACGCCGAGTCTGGCTTTGGCTTTGATCTTCATGAGGCGAAGTTTTGCACGGAAATTGTCAGGAAAGAATGATCAAATCTATATCGGACTTTGACAGTTTGTTCAACAATTGGTTGAATGAATTCGTTCTCAGAATCAGCTGCAGTAAATTCATGTGAGGTTTTCCTATACAAATTGTGGTGATGCCTCTTTCTTCTGCAGCTTTGACAATGGAGGAAGAGATATGATTGCTTTTAATCTGAATCACCTCGGCACCAAGTTCAGTCGCCATTTTGAAGTTGTTGATCAGGTGTCTTTGTGTGGCAAGATTTATACGATCCGCACTTTCAATGTCCGTTTGTACATAGAGCACATACCACTTCGAATTGTAATAGCTGGCCAGCCTGGCGGTTTTTCTAATGATCATTTTCGCAGTTTCATGGCTGCTGCTGATGCACGCGAGAAACCTTTCATGCCTCAACTTTCGATCCTGCGATACCTCCACATCTACCTTCCGTTCCACCTGGGCGGCCACCTCCTTAAGCGCAAGTTCCCGCAGTTGCAAAAGCCGCTCCGGCTGGAAGAAGTTTCGCTGTGCAGTTTCAATCTTTTCAGGTTTGTAGATCTTTCCTTCGCGAAGGCGTGCAATCAATTCATCAGCAGTGAGGTCGATGTTAACTACTTCATCAGCCATTTGAATCATGCGATCCGGAACACGTTCCCTGACCTCAATACCGGTAATGTCGCGGATTTCATCGTTCAGGCTTTCAATATGCTGGATGTTAATTGCGCTGATCACATTGATGCCGGCATCCAGAATATCCACTACATCCTGCCACCTTTTCTCATTTTTACTGCCTTCTGCATTGGTATGTGCGAGCTCATCCACCAAAACTATGTCTGGGCGATCGTTAATGATGGCCTGCACATCCATTTCCTCCAGTTCTTTTCCCTTGTAGAACAGCCTCTTCCTTGGTATCTCCGGCAAACCGACCATCAGGGCTGAAGTTTCAACTCGCCCATGCGTTTCGATATACCCGACTTTGACATTGACCCCGTTCTTTAGAAGACTGTGTGCCTCCTGCAACATGCGGAACGTTTTGCCTACACCGGCACTCATGCCAATGTAAATCTTGAACCGTCCCCGGCGCGACCTTTTGATAAGGTCCAGAAAATGCTGAACGGAATCCTTCTTTTCCATCATTGCGTTGCAATCATATTGCAGCAAGTTGTCAGAATCTTACGAGCATGGCCAGGATAATTTTGTTTTCAGACCTCACGAGGTCAGGCCTCCAGGCGGGGTCCAGCGGAGTAGTGGTCATTCCTGTCTGTGAAGTTACGCCTCCATGACCTGCAAAATAGGGGACACTGGCATCACGGTGGACAAATTCAAGGCGGTAGGTCATGGACTGTGAAGGCATGAAATCAATGTTGGTTGAGCAATCCCATGCCTGAAACTGATCGCCCGGGTTGGCGCTGAATGGAAAAGCACCCGCAAGCTGCGTTGGATTATTGGGATTGGGTAAAGGGCTTGCCTGACCGGTGGGATACAACACCAGGTAGCGACCGGGATTCTTCATGATCCCTCCTCCGACCGTCCAGGCGAATCTCGGTCCGAACCACATTCTGTTATATACCATGCCACTGAGAAAATATTGTGCTGGATTGGCTGGATCCTTATCGTTGAACCCGTTGACTCCCCCGCCTTTTTCATAGCCGATATCGCCGGTCATGGAGAATGCCATCCTGGTCACACCTCTCTTTTTTTCAGGCTTGTTGAAGTACCTCAACAATACGCTGTTGTCGGAGTGGACCCTGATCCTGTCAGGAAGACCGGCGGCATCGGTGCCATAGTAGTTGTTGGTGATAACTTTAACATTGCTGTTGGTGGACATATAAGTAATGCTCCCGCCAAGTCCGGGCATGGAATTGAATTTTCCGTATGTCTGCCAACCGTTGATAATCCACGGCTCGATCTTCCAATTTTTGTTTGGGTGAATCTGTATCCTGACCCCATTAAAGAACCAGGGCGTATTGTCCGATGTATAAGAAGCCTGGTATTCCCAGTTTTCCGCCTGGTAAAATGAATTTAAACCGATATAGGAAAGGAACAGACCTGCGTCGATGTTGATCCCGTTCCATTTATCAATGTGGTACCCGGCATAAGCTTCACAGATGTAGCGATAAACATTTGCAAGATCATACTGCCCTATGTAGGGACTGTAGTCATTTCTGGGGATAACGGTTGACCGGGTGCCGAACTGTGTGGTAAACTTTGCACGGATATGATCATGATAGAACTCACCGCCAAAGTGAAGGGCATTTAATTGTACTTCATTATGCCTGGCCAGTGAAGTTGAACCCACGACTGTATGGTCGATGGGATTATTGAACGAATAATTATAATTAATGTCAACGAGTATCGTAGGTATAAAGTACTTCATGTTTTTGAAGATGGACGAATCGCGCCGGTCTGCGCCATTTTGCCATGTCTGGTCAATTCCTTCAAACGGCTGCTTCTCCTGGGCAGCAGAAGGGAATCCATAGGCATAGAGAAAACATAACAAAAAAAATACTCTGGAATATGTGTTCATAGAAATGGTATTAGTAGGAAATATTGACGTTATCTGAAAAGCGGACCTAATCGTTTTTATTCAATTTCTCCAGGGCAATATTCAGTTTAAGGACGTTTACCCGGGATGGCCCCATTCCCGCATCTGGGGTTTCAATATGGTCCTCGACGAGTTTTTTAATTATTGAAGGATCAAGTTGCCTGGCATTGGCAACTCTGGCGATTTGAATCCTTGCTGAGGCGGTACTGATATGTGGATCTAACCCACCGCCGGACGCAGTAACCAAATCGATCGGTATCTGACTTACTTGTAAGGTCGGGTGGAGTTTAAGCAGGTCGGCAATGCGTTGATCAACTGTTGCCAGAAACTCCGGATTGGAGGGTCCTTTGTTGGAACCTCCCGTCGAGGCCGGGTTATAGTTCACAGCCGAGGGTCTTCCATGAAAGAACTTATCGGACCTGAAAGATTGACCAATGACTTCGTAGCCCACTACAACTCCGTCTTGTTCGACAGGAACGCCGTCACCGCGACCCGGCGCCAGCCAGGAAATGGCGGTAATGGTGAGGGGATAAACTACACCAAACAAGAGCATCGTGAGTGCAGTTATTTTGATAGAGGGAATTACATGTTTATCCATGACGTCATTAGAAAATTGGTGTGATGATCAGGTCAATAAGTTTTATTCCCACAAAAGGTGTAATGATTCCACCCAGGCCATAGATCACCAGGTTCCTGGCCAGAAGTGCGTCGGCGCCAATGGGCTTGTATTGGACACCTCTTAATGCCAGAGGAATCAGCAACGGAATGATAAGCGCGTTGAATATCACAGCCGAGAGAATCGCACTTTCCGGGTTGAAGAGGTGCATGATATTGAGCGCCTGCAGTGATGGAATGGAAACGACAAATAATGCGGGAATGATGGCAAAGAACTTGGCCACATCGTTGGCAATGGAAAATGTGGTAAGGGTGCCGCGCGTGATGAGCAATTGCTTCCCGATCTCCACCACTTCAATTAGTTTGGTCGGATCGTTATCAAGATCCACCATGTTGCCTGCTTCCTTGGCTGCCTGTGTGCCACTGTTCATGGCGACGCCAACATCTGCCTGCGCAAGGGCAGGAGCATCGTTGGTGCCGTCGCCCATCATGGCGACCAATTTACCAGACGCCTGTTCCTTGCGAATGTACTCCAACTTGTCTTCAGGACTGGCCTCAGCGATAAAATCATCAACTCCTGCAACCAATGAAATGTATTTGGCGGTAAGCGGGTTGTCGCCAGTTACCATAACAGTCTTAACACCCATTTTTCGCAGACGGTCAAAACGCTGCGTAATGCCCGGCTTAATGATATCCTGCAATTCAATTACGCCGACTGCCTTGTGATTCTCTGCCACCACCAGAGGCGTTCCTCCATTGTCGGCAATGTCTTTAACGAATTTTTCAACATCCTGTGGGAGTTTATTTCCACTCTGTTCGACAAGGTTGCGAATCGAGTCAAAGGCGCCCTTTCTTATGGTACGCGTACCAAGATCAATTCCGGAGGTTCTGGTGGATGCACTGAATTTTACAATCTTGGCGTTGGGCAATGCGTACGTGATGTCTCCCTTGAATCCCACAAGGGATGGATGCGTATATCCCTTGCTGTTGGCAAGTTCGATCACTGACTTGCCTTCAGGGGTCTCATCTGCCACAGAGGAAAGCGTAGCACATTCCATCAATTGATCTATATCAAATCCGTTGGCGGGGTGGAACGCTGTCGCTTTGCGGTTTCCTATGGTAATGGTTCCGGTCTTGTCTAACAGCAGTACATCCACATCTCCCGCAGTCTCTACCGCTCTTCCCGATTTGGCAATAACGTTGGCACGTAGTGCCCGATCCATGCCTGCAATGCCGATGGCAGACAATAACCCGCCGATAGTAGTGGGAATAAGACAGACGAAAAGGGCAATCAGGGCACCAATGTTAATGGGTGTATTTGCATAATCGCCGAAGGGTTTGAGGGTCGCCGTGACCAGCAGAAATACAATGGTAAATGCGCTTAGTAGAATGGTCAACGCTATTTCATTGGGTGTCTTCTGCCTGCTGGCACCCTCCACCAGGTTGATCATCTTGTCCAGAAAACTTTCTCCGGGTTGGGTGGTAACCAATACCTTGATCCGGTCAGAGAGGACCGTCGTTCCTCCTGTAACACTGGACTTATCACCACCTGCTTCCCGGATAACGGGCGCAGATTCGCCGGTAATGGCACTTTCATCCACTGTGGCAATCCCCTCTATTATTTCGCCGTCTGTTGGAATTACATCATTTGGTTCACATAGGAAAATGTCTCCCTTGCGCAGGGAGGAGGATGACCTGATCATGATCCGGTCGCTGATCACAACTTTGGCGGGTGTATCCTCTCTCGTCTTTCGCAGCGAATCTGCCTGCGCTTTGCCCCTGGCCTCGGCAAGAGCCTCTGCAAAATTGGCAAACAAGAGGGTGATCAGCAGGATAAAGAAAATGGAGATGTTATAGGCCGGTGAGCCCTGATCGGTAAATGCAAATGAATAGATGGAGACCACCAGCATAATGACCGTACCGATCTCCACACAGAACATGACCGGATTCTTCATCATCACCCTTGGATCGAGTTTGATGAATGACTTTTTCACCGATGTCCTAACGAGGGCCGGCTCCAGCAGTTTCAATTTCCTAACAACTCTTTTCATTTTACAATCATTGAAAAATATTCCGCCACAGGTCCCAGCGTCAGTGCTGGGAAGAATGACAGGGCGGCGATAATAATGATGACCGAAAGCAATACAGCCACAAATGCAGGGCTGTCTACTTTCATGGTGCCGGCGCCCTCAGGGATACGGCGTTTCATGGCCAGTGATCCTGCAATGGCAACGGGCCCTATGATAGGGATAAACCGTCCAAAAATCATGACGAGGCCGCAAGCGATATTCCAGAATGGTGTAGCATCACCCAATCCCTCAAACCCAGAGCCGTTGTTGGCTGAAGCCGAAGTGAATTCATATAGCATTTCACTGAAACCGTGGTAGGATGGATTGGCCAACCAACCGATTTCTGGTTGCCTGGAGGCAATGTGGGTGGCTATGGCGGTCGACAGCAGGATGAAGAACGGATGGGCAATGGCAACAAGTGCTGCAATCTTCACCTCCCTGGCTTCGATTTTCTTTCCGAACAGTTCCGGGGTGCGCCCCACCATCAATCCCGATATGAACACACCGATGACTACAAAAACGAAGAAGTTGATAAAGCCAACGCCAACTCCTCCGTAAATGGCATTGATCATCATATCAAGCATGAATGCAGCGCCAGATAAGGGAGTATGGCTGTCGTGCATGGAATTGACAGAACCATTGGATGTGGAAGTGGTGGAAATTCCCCAGAAACTGCTGGCAGCCGCCCCGAACCTTACTTCTTTGCCCTCCATGTTACCCAACGAATCATCAATTCCCATGGCATGAATGGCAGGACTTCCCTTCATTTCGAAGTAGACCGATGTTATGGTTAACAGCAGGAACATGATGGTCATGGTGCCAAAGAATGCCAGCGCCGCCCTCCGCCGGCCAGTATAATAACCAAAAGCAAATACCAGTGAAATGGGTATGAATAGAATAGCAACATTTTCAGCAATGTTGGACACATAGGTTGGATTCTCGAAAGGATGTGTTGAGTTTGGACCAAAGTATCCTCCTCCGTTGGTACCTACCTGCTTGATGGCTACCATCGGTGCAACCGGCCCTGTTGCAACATGTAGTGTGTCGGATTCCAGGGTAACAACTTCAGCAGCTGCCT
Source organism: Bacteroidota bacterium (assembly GCA_018266395.1). Lineage (GTDB taxonomy): Bacteria > Bacteroidota > Bacteroidia > Cytophagales > Cyclobacteriaceae > ELB16-189. Next base: position 9,823 of record JAFEAM010000036.1, read on the forward strand.
TGAATGTTGAAGGTGAACCTTGCCATACCAGGATCAACGCCAGTAGCACTGAAACAGGAAGGAGTATTCTCGTACAGCTCCGGAGGAAAAGGTAATAGAAGTTTCCTACCTTACCTGACTCACTTAATGTCAATGCCTTGAAAAGAAGAGCCATTGCGGCAATACCGGTTCCGGCACTTACAAACTGGAGGAAACAAAACACCAGCAGTTGCGAAAGGTAAGTGGCACCCGTTTCGCCGCTGTAGTGTTGAAGATTTGTATTGGTCATGAAACTGATGGCAGTATTGAAGGCCGTCGTCGGTTCCATGGAGCCAATGTGATCCGGATTCCAGAAGGGATGGTAAGTCTGCGTGAGAAGCAAGATCATGGCAACGACAAAGAACACGCCATTGAGAACCAGCATCGCTGTCATGTTCTCCTTCCAGTCCATAGGACGGTTAGGGTCTACTCCGGACCATTTAAAAACCATACGTTCAACCGGCAAGAGAATATCGGACCACACCGGCTCGCCCTTCAGCACCCTTGAGCAGTATTTTGCAAAGGGTAGGGCCAATGCTATCGTCAGTACAAAAATGAATGCAATGCCAATGATTTCGCTGTTCATGTTCACGTTGCGTTTTAGCTGAGTTCAGAATTCTTCAGGCTTGACCAGCGTGTAGATGAGGTACACAAATACGGCCACGGCGATGATTAACAATAGGATCATATTTCTTCAAACAAGTCTATACACTTGAACAAGAGCCAGAAGCACAAAAGCCCAAGGCCGATCATCAGTAGTCCCATGATTTTGATAAGTAATTCTGCTTCGCAGGACGGCTAAAAGCATTCCAAATAGTCTCAGCTCAGGTACGAACCTGAAGATCAAAAAGATAGGAAAAGGGGTGGAAACGGAACCCTTCCATAATGACAGTGTGCATTTCCAAAATGGAAGTATGGAGAATCAGGGATGGAGTTTATACTCGTCAATTTTCCGGTAAAGCGTGGTAAGTCCGATTCCCAGGAGACGTGCTGCTTCGGTCTTATTGCCTCCTGCTTGCCGGAGAATTCTGATGATATGATTACGTTCAACAGTTGCCAATGCTGTTCCTGAAGTAGCTTCGTCCAATGTGAAATCCGGAGGCAGAAGGGCGGGAGTCAGTTCTTTGTCCGCCAGAATGAGACAACGTTCAATGATGTTCTTCAATTCCCTTATGTTCCCTTTCCAGGGATGTTGTCTGAGGGCGTTTATGAAATCTGGTGAAACAACAATGGACTGCTTGTCGGTCTTCAGAGCAAATTGTTTGATAAAGTGTTGGGCAAGGACAGGTATATCCTCCGGTCTCTGCCTCAACGGAGCAAGTTCGATGGTAAATGCAGATAGCCGGTAAAAAAGATCGCGCCGGAAATGCCCTGCCTCCACTTCCTGTTCAAGATTCCGGTTGGTGGCCGCGATAAATCTGACGTTGGCATGTCTTTGCCTGCTGTCGCCCACCCGGTAGTAATCACCCGTTTCGATGACGCGCAGCAGCTTGACCTGCAGTTCAGGATTCATTTCCCCGATCTCGTCCAGGAAAAGCGTGCCCTCGTTGGCCTCTTCCAGGTAGCCTTTGTTCACCCGGATTGCCCCTGTGAACGCACCTTCAGCATGACCAAACAATTCGCTTTCCAGAAGGTCCCGCGAGAATGCACTGCAATTCAATGCAATAAATGGTTTGGATTTTCTCAGGCTTTCGTAATGGATCGCCTGCGCAAAGACTTCTTTGCCGGTGCCTGTTTCGCCGGATAAGAGTACAGTGGAGTCAGTGGCTGCAACTTTTTGTGCGAGTTCTACAGACCTGGTAAGTAGGCTTGAGTTTCCCAGGATTTGACCAAATCCGTATCGTTCTGTAACCCTTGATTCAAGGAGCCTGACCTTTTGCCGGAGCCTGGCCCTTTCGCACGCTTTGGCGATGAGAGGTATGACTCTCACCATGTGATCTCCTTTGGTGAGATAATCAAAGGCACCGGCTTTCATGGCTTGCACCCCATCCTGTATGGTACCGAATGCCGTAAGTACGATTACCTCCACGTCGGGAAACTCCTTCTTGATCTGTGCGGTGAGTTCAATTCCGTTGGCATCAGGAAGCCTTACATCCGACACCACAACCTGTACATTTTCCTGTGCAAGTTGTTTTAGCCCCGACTTCCCGTCTTTAGCCTGAATGACATGGTACCCTTCCAGTTCAATGGACCGGGCCAGCAGTGACCGGAGGTTGTCCTCGTCATCGATAATCAATATGGTAGACTCCACAGTGGGAACAAATGTAGGCACTGCCGCATTCAGATTGAAGATGGCATGTTGCGGATAGTCAATTCAACTTTCTTGAATGACCCCATTTTCAGCAATTGGCATCAGGCAATCAGCAATCACTTCGTAATAATGGTATCCAGCAACTTCCACATTTCATCCTGAAATGTGTACGGTACCATGGAATTATCTGGCGCATCACCCATGCGGATTACAACGAGGTTTTGTGAAGGAATAATGTTGATGAGTTGCCCGTTCTTCCCCATAGCGGCAAACATGTCCGCAGGTGCGTGCGGAGAAATGGAGCCCGGAATAACATAAGGTGAACCGGGCGCCATGAAGGACGTCTTTCCGTTGAGCCATGTGAGATAGCCATAGGAGAGGTTGAGATTTTGCGAGGCAACGATCATTTTGGATGCGTATGCTTCAGGAATCACTACTATTTGATCCCACTTGCCGTGATTAAGCAGCAGTAAGCCGAAGCGTGCCATGGAACGGGGAGTGCTGTAGTACACATTGTTATATCCGCTCTGGATGTACTGCCCGTCCATTCCAATCATATCGCGGAGTTGCGTGTTGAGATAAGTGTTTAGTGAACTCCCGGTTGCAGCGCCAATTACTTTATCGAGCAGGGTATATGGTGCATTGTGATAGGCCCATCGGGTGCCTGCATCAGCTTTATAAATGAGACACGACTTATCGGTGCAATCGGGATCTGAGATGCCGTCGTCGAGACCGGTAGTCATGGTGATTTGGTTGAACACCGTGATTTGATCCTCCTGGGCCTGTGTGAGTGAGGACCAGCCATTGCCCAGGTAGGTTGAAGTTTTAGCCTGAAGATTAATTTTCCCCTGGCCCTCAGCAATGCCGACCAGCGCCGAAGTCAGGGTCTTGCCTGCGGAAGCCCAATACCATACGCTCACTTTGTCGAAGGGCGTGTTGCCGGTAAGTTGCGTTCCGTAATATTCCTCCATCGCCAGCCTTCCGTTCTTCAGGATGATGAAAGCCCGGGTATTGTTGGTGGTGAGGAAGCTCCGGAGATCCGGAATATTGGCTTCATTCCAGCCCAAAGAAGCAGGACTGACAGTTTCCCAGTCAGTGGTGGTCGCAGGAGGGAAGTAGTCGCCCTCAGTTGGGGTAACCTCATTGGTCTTGCTGCAACCGAGAAGAAGAAAACAGAAGAGCCAGGGACTGATACGGGAAGTCATAGGGGGTAAAGATACGAGAACAGGTCAAGTGCTCATACCGGCCTACTCCGACTTCAACACATCTGCTGGATTGGTTCTTGCAACCTTGAATGTTTGAGAGCCAATCATAAGTAAAGCAAGGAGTAGAATAGCGAAGACACCCCAGAACAGGTCACCGAAACCCAGCGGTGCATGATTTGCCAATTCGGGGAAGGCAATCTGTTGGAAGAAGATGGCGGTCAGGGGGAGGGAAATTCCGGCGGCGATAGCCAGCAGGATGATAAAGCTTTTGCTGAGGAGATATAGCAGATTCCCTTCAGTTGCACCCATCACTTTCCGGATGCTGATTTCTTTCAATCTTGTTTCGGTGGTGAAGACAACCATGCCCAACATTCCCATGGAGGCAATACTGATGGTGAGGAAGGCCAGAAAGCCGACCACCTTGACTGCAGCGATGAGGCCGGAAAAACCCTTCTCAATTTGTTCGCTGTAGAATTTGGCCTCAAAAGGATGGACGGTGTCGATCTTCTTCCAGATAGATTCAAGTTTGGAGTAAGTCGCGAAAACATCGGATGTTGTGATTTTAAGGCTCATTATCTCTGCAGATTTTGGCGCAAACCGGAGCGCAACTTCTTTTTGCTGATTCCGGTCGTTTGCCCGTCCGTACTGAAAATCTTTCATGACACCAATGATCTTCATTTCCTTTCCATCAAGAATCACCATATCGTCGATGGCCTTGAGAGGGTCGCCACCTGCAATGTTAAACCGCTTAAGTACCTGTTCATTGACGATGACCTCGGTCTCTTTGGCGCTGTCTGAACGATTTAGGAAATTCCTGCCAGCCAGCAGCTGTATTCGAAAAAATGGGATGTAGTTCTCGTCGATCATATTAAAGTATACTCCTGCAGAATCAAGCGGATTGCCATGGTACTTCATGTTGGTACCCCAATAGTTGCCCACACTTGTTACCATGGAAGACTGTGCGATGGAGGTGACTTCCGGAACCTCGCTGAATTCTTTTCTCAGAATTTCAGGTTTATTACCATTAAGTGTAATGTTCAGAACATTGTCCGTCTGGAAGCCCAGGTCGAATGAAACGTAGTGGCGGTACTGCTGATACATAATCATAGTGGAGGTGACCATAATGATAGAGATGCAATACTGAATCACGATCAGCATCTTGCGCACCGTAAGCTTCCTGAAGACCCTGACGGTCTGCATGTTCTTCAAAACATGAGCCACATTTACTTTAGAAAAGAAAAGCGCTGGGAAAAATCCGGCCACGGCGCCTATAGATACAGCGAACACGATGAAATAAGCAATGAGCAGTGGTGACAACTCCATTGTGAGTAACTTGTCAAGGTTGGGACCCGTTGAAATAAGAAATGGTTTCAAGAGGATGAACAGTAACAGCGATACGGCAAAGGAGCACAGGGAGATAACAACTGCCTCGACTACAAACTGTCCGATGACGTGTGCCTTCATGGCACCGATGACTTTCCTTACCCCAACTTCTCGCGTTCTCTTCAAGGATCGTGCGATGGAAAGATTGGTATAGTTAAAGCAGGCAGAGAGGATAACGACAAACGCCAGACTGGAGAATATCCACAGAATTGAACTGCCGAGCACAGGGCCAATTTCATTTCCAAGGTTCTCACCTGTCATAATGTTATCCAAAGCCTGCAGCTTCAATTCGATGTGGGTGTTCTTGACTGTAGGATCTTCGCGTTGACTGAGTTCATCGAGTCTTGCCTTCAAAGCATCGAGGTCTGTCCCATCCGGGAGAAGCAGATAGACCCAGGTGCTCCATACGTTGTCCCACGACTCTTCGTCACGGTTCTTCTCCAGAATGGGTCGCGTACTGAACGATCCAAGCACATCAAATTTGATGTGTGAAAACTGAGGCATCTTGCGTACCACACCGGTAACCGTATAACTCTTGTCGTGCAGGTAGATGACCTTCCCGAGGCTTTCTTCTAAGCCAAATAGTTTCTTTTCCGATTCATCCGTGAGGACAACGGAGAACGGATCTGACAGCGCCTTTTCAGGGTTGCCCTTGATCATGTCGATGGTAAATACCCTGAGGACCGCTTCATTGGCCCACATCCCCTTTAATGGAATAGTTCTGTCATCGATTTTGAAATCACCATCGTAACCACGGTGAAAAACCGCCACTTCCTTGGGCGCGGAAAATTCCTCTTTCACCATCCGAGCAACCTTGGGAGAAGTAGTTGCCATGTAATCGTCATCCTTGTTTCCCAGATACTCATACCGTGACACAATGCGGTAGATATTCGAGTGATGGACATTGAACCGGTCATAGGAAAGCGTATCGGAGATGACGCTGATCAGGATAAGCCCAACTGACATGCTCACGGCAAGTCCGACTATATTGATGGCGGAGAACAGTTTGTTGCGCACGATGTTGCGCCCGGAGGTCTTGATGTAACTGCCCAGCATAATCCAGTTGATTAACAGATGGAGTAATTCAGGTTTGCGGATGGTATAAAGCCGGAAGAACTTGATTGCATCGAGAATGTAAATTGATTTGGCACGTAGGGTTCCCTTTGTCGACAGGTTTCTTTGAAAGTATTCCAAAAGATCTCCCTCCAGGTCTTCGAGCAGTTCAGGCTTGCAGTACCAACTGAGCAGACGAGTGGCCCATCGGGGTGGCAATATCGGCTTCCGGGGTTCCATCAAATGCGTTTGAGCGAAAGTGGAGTAATCATGCTCCAGTACTGGTCGCGCAATTCCTTCGCCTTGAGCAGTGCCGCCTTTCCCGCATTGGTGATCGTATAGTAGCGCTTCCTCTTTCCGCCACGGGTGTGTGTCGATTCACCCAGTTTACTTTTGGCCAGCCCCTTCTCTTCCAGGCGATTCAGCACTGCATGAACTACACCTAACTTAACAGACCGTCCGGTACGCTTCTCCAGATCATCGCAAATGGCAACGCTGTAAGCATCCTCAACCATGGCTGCAATGGTCAACAGGACTAGTTCCTCAAATTCACCAAGATTGGTTCCCTTCATCGTGGTATTATATACGTAAATGTATGTAAAATAGTTATGAGAGATATTTGTTGCTGTTTCACCTTTACCGCTGTCCCAGACTTTTGAAGAGGTCTTCCACTATTGCATCGCGAATGAAGTTCTCCCAAATGATGATACTCCTGGGATTTTGCGGCCTTTCGATCCAGGCTCCATGTGTGAATAAAGGCGCAGGGTGCTCCCGAGGGTGCGCCCAGGCTGGATCCTTTACGATGGCCACGGCGGCCATGTCAAACAACGGGCGTGATGAGCCGGGTCCCTTATGGTCGATGTGCTCAAATAGATCTATCGAATAATCCCCGAAACAAGAGAAGATTCCTCCCGATCGACCGGCAACCGGCGCACTAATGTGAGGACCAAGCCCCTTCATCCTTTTGTGAATCTCCTCTTGCGTAATACTGACTGCATCGGTCCCGGATTGTTTTCCATAGCGAACTGTCACCATTTCAAAGTCTACGTTATGGTTTAGCAGGAAGTTCATGGCAATGGTATCATTGTCCTGGTTGTGTTCCCCGGGTTCGGGGTAGTTGGAACCCAGCCACACCAGCCTGATGTGTGAGGCGATGGTAGAGTCCTTTGCGATTGCAAGAGCCGGATTGGTCAGTTTGCCAATGGCCAGCAGGACGAGTTTTTCCGTTGCAGGTTGTTTCGCTTTTTCAATGATGATATCCACCGCCGCCTTGCCGTCATATTCGGAAGCGTCTATGTGGGGTAGGATGTCAGCGAAAGCGCCATCGGCACCTTTGTACACCTGCAGGGTGTCGGCATCACACAATTGAAGTACACGCCTGGCCTCTGAATATTGTGCTTCAATATTACCGCCGCTCGAAGTAGTGTTGATGGTGATGGCTTCAATCCGGAAGGTCGCCTGGTTGAACAGCATGTAGGCCAAGGCGTGCTGGTCGTCCAGCTCGTTGTTCGTATCCGTATCCAGTATGATGCGGATCTTGTGAGCTTGAGTTTGCTTCTGGTCTGGACTATTGCAGTTACACAGAAGAGCAGACAGGCAAATGGCGGAAAGAACGAATTTGATTTTCAACGGAATACCGGTTGGAAACTGGTATTCAATCTAAGTCTAAAATTCTTAGGGTAAAATGGAGGTAGGGTGCCCCGATCTGTAACAAAGCGTGCCCGGTTGATCTGGCAGACCTGACGGTCGCGTCGCCGTTCGATCGCTTCAGGACGATAAAGTGAAAAAGCCCGGAAAAGAGTCTTCAGTATTGAAAACTGCTTCCAGGCTTTTTCTACTTTATCGTACCAAAGGAGGGAATCCCCGCCTGACCGACGTCAGTCGGGCAGGGAACCCTCACCCAACTTCCTTTTTAAAAATTTCTTGCCTGCGGCTGTTTTAAAATACTTTTCCCGCTTTCGCGCAGAAACTGAACCCTGCTGTTGCTCAAAATACACCAGTTCCCACGGCATGTGACCGGATGTGAACTTTGATTTGCCGGAATTGTGCTCCGCAAGTCGCCGTTCTATTTCCTCGCTCATTCCAACATAAAACTTACCGCTTGCCTTGCTTTTTAAAACATAGACATACCACATAACAAAAAAGCTCCGGTTTAATCCGAAGCTTTGTACCAAAGGAGGGAATCGAACCCTCACTCCCGAAGGAACACGATTTTGAGTCGTGCGCGTCTACCAATTCCGCCACTTTGGCAAATACTTCCGCATCCCGGAAGGGCTGCAAATATGGTTAATCTTTTGCTTTCGGAAAAACCAAACTCACTCCGCAATCAGCTTGCCCCGAATCACTAACTTCTTGCCCCTGACTTTGCTGATGGGCTCCTGAACGATCTCACAATCCAGCAGGTTCATCTCCGATGATCGCCTTCCGCTGAATACATTGATCAATACCTGGAAGTCCTTTTCCTGCAGCGACTCAAAGGCTGCCCTGGAGATTTTGGTATTTTCAAAGGTGGCTACGCCCGGACTATAAAGTTCGACGTGGGCCGAGCCCAGGTTGAGTTCACCCATTTCATCAGGCTGTACCTTCGTGTCAGACGTGGGTATCCCACTCAAATAGGCCTGGACAATAATGGACTCATGGTCCTTCTTCAATTTAGCGACAGCCTTGTCACTTAATTTAATCTCGAACTGTAATTCAGGCAGAAGGAGGGAATCACCGTCTATCTCGTAGCCGCCCACTGTATTGGCACTCTCCTGAGTCTTAGTGCTTGATTTCGATTCTTTCGTTCTGTTACAGGAGAAAAGGATCAATGCGAGTAGACCAACAACAATAAATGGGAAATTCCTCATAGAATAATTCAATACATCCGAACCGGCCTGCAAGATAATCGTTACCCGGGGAAAGGAATGAAGACTGACAATATTTTACCCTTCGACGGAGATCAAGACTGTTTCTGTGAGCCTGACACCGTTTCCTTTCTTGCTGCCAGGTAAGCCAACAGTAAGGAGAATGTGACTGCAGCATCAAAGGTGGCAGGCAGTATAAAAAAGAATTTTAGTGTGATCAGGATATGGAAGACATTGATCACAACCATAATCAGGAGGAAAGGCAAAGCCTCCCTGGTATTCCTGCCCAGAAGCCCCGAAAGGAACCACAAGACAAGAATCTCCAGCAATCCCATCAAAATGGCGACCATGCCATAGCCAAAGTAGAAGTCCCAATAGCTTCTTTCTGATCCCCCAAAATTCCACTGCAATGATTTCATCATCTCTACCAGGTTTACTTCATCGGCATCATGCCGGGGTCGTGCCCTGAGGAATACTAAGGTATGCACTGCATACTGTATGACTGCAATCACCATGGCAATTCGCGTAAACAGGATGGATTTCACTTTTCCTCTATTTCAATACAATATATGCAGTTAAATGCTTGGTCGTCCACCGTTCCTTGGCGTGGAGCCGGCCCCGTATCCCGGGAGTGTAATTTTTAAGTGTCGTGTGTACAATTAATTCTATATTGACTCTCCAATCCTCCCAATAATGAAGAAACGCTACCTCTGTTTGCTCATGGCGTATTTCGCCCTGAACGGAATTCACGCTCAGCCGCTGAAAGCACGAATCAAAGTCGACATCGAGCGCCGGACAGGTGACATAGACCCAATGCTGTATGGCAATTTTACTGAGCACCTGGGCCGTTGCATTTACGGCGGCATCTATGACCCCAAATCTCCCCAGGCCAATGCCGATGGTTTCAGGAAGGACGTCATTGATGCAACAAGAAACCTTGGTGTCAGCATTATCCGCTGGCCCGGCGGCAACTTTGTTTCTGGCTACCATTGGCAGGATGGCATCGGTCCAGTCGATCAGCGACCTCATCGCAAAGACCTTGCCTGGGGCGACATCGAGCCTAACGCTGTCGGTACGGATGAGTGGTTGAAGTTCACAAAAGCCACCGGTGCCGAACCCTATATATGTGTAAACATGGGCACTGGTACGTGGGACGAAGCCCGCAATTGGGTGGAGTACTGCAATGGAAAACCAGGCCTATATTTCTCTGACCTCCGTGCCAGGAATGGTCACCCTGAAGCTTACAAAGTCAAGTACTGGGGATTGGGCAACGAAGTAGATGGAGAATGGCAAATGGGTCATCGCAGTGCGGAGGACTACAGCAAATACGCATTGGAAGCGGCGAAGCTCATGAAATGGTCGGACGACAGCATCAAGCTCATCGCCTCCGGCTCCAGCAACTACGTTCGCGACTGGGCTGAGTGGGACAGGACCGTACTCAATTACATGCATGACTACATCGACTATATCTCATTGCATCATTATTCTGGTAACCGCGACGCGGATCATAACAAATTCATGGCGGTGACCGTGGGAGTGGAGAACAACATCAGGATTACAGAGGGTATAATCAACGAAGTGCGCAGTAAGTACCGGATGAAGAAACCAATCTACATTGCCTTCGACGAGTATAATGTATGGTATCGCGCATGGAATGAGCAGAAGCTGGAAGAAAAGTATAATCTTCAAGATGCCCTGGTTGTTGCCGGCTACCTGAATGTGTTTGTCCGCAATTCGCATATCGTGAAGATGGCCAACATGGCCCAACTCGTCAATGTCATCGCTCCGATGATGGTTACTGACGGCCAGTTGTGGCTTCAGCCGATCTACTACCCCTTGCAGCTCTTCGCAGCCAACTGCAAAGGCACTGCCCTGGACACTTTCGTGGATTGTGACCGATACGATGCAGGCGACTTTACCCGTGTTCCATACCTTGATGTGACTTCCATATACAATTCAAGGAAAGGTGAGTTGATTGTGAATGTGGTGAACAGGCATAAGGACAAAGCCATCGAAACTTCAATCTCACTTCAGCACGGCAAGTGGAATTCCAAGGCATCTGTTTCAGAAGTGAACGGTGCCAGGCTGGAAGACGTCAACAACGAGAAAGAACAAAAAGTGAAGACGGTTGCCAAAGAAGTCTCCCTGAGCGGCGAGAATCTTCAGTACACGTTCCCAGCTCATTCATTTACGCAAATCATTATCAAGACCAAAGTTTAAATCATGAGAAGACTGACAGTACTTTTTCTATTCTGCACCTTCCTGGCTAGTGCCCAGACGCCAACCCGCAAATTTGAGCCGGTGGGATTCGCGCAGGTGAGCATCAATGACGGCTTCTGGAAGCCGACCATGGACCAGGTGGCCACCACAACACTGCAGGCATGCATCTACCAGACGGAAGTGAAGACGCCGCGCATCCGGAACTTCGAGAAGGTGGCGCGCAATAAGAATGAAAAGCATGAGGGTATCTTCTACGATGACTCGGATGTGTACAAAGCACTCGAAGCGATCGCCTATTCGTTAAAGAACCACCCCGACGCAGCGTTGGAAAAGAAGGCGGATGAATGGATCGACAAGATCGCTGCGGCTCAACAACCTGATGGATACATCAATACATACTACACGCTTGGCCGTATGAACGAACGCTGGACCGACATGTCTATGCACGAGGATTACAACGGCGGCCACCTGATCGAAGCAGCAGTAGCCTATTACAATGCTACAAATAAGAGAAAACTGCTGGATGTAGCGATCCGCTTTGCCGATCACTTTGATTCCCTGTTTGGTCCCGGCAAACGCCATTGGGTTACAGGCCACCAGGAACTGGAACTCGCATTGGTAAAACTTTATCGCGTTACAGGCGACAAGAAATACCTCAACCTGGCCCACTGGCTTCTGGAAGAGCGCGGACACAAGTATGCCCGTGGGTACACATGGACGGAATGGAAGGACACTGCCTATGCGCAGGATGCCGTTCCCGTGCGTGACCAGAAGGAAATCACAGGTCATGCTGTGCGCGCCATGTATCTCTACACCGGCGCTGCAGACGTGGCGGCGCTTACGGGCGATGAAGGCTACATGAAAGCAATGAATACGGTCTGGGAAGATGTGGTTTACAGAAACATGTACCTGACCGGTGGCATCGGCTCGTCCGGCAACAATGAGGGCTTCAGTAATGATTATGACCTTCCCAATGAACAGGCCTACTGTGAAACCTGTGCTTCCGTTGGAATGGTGTTCTGGAACCAGCGCATGAATCTTCTCACTGGTGACAGCAAGTTCATCGACGTGTTGGAACGAAGTCTGTACAACGGTGCCCGCGATGGATTGTCCCTGAGCGGTGATCATTTCTTCTACGGGAATCCGCTCGCTTCCAAGGGTCAGCATTTCAGGAGAGAATGGTTCGGTACTGCATGCTGCCCTGCCAACGTGGCCCGACTTGTGGCCTCAGTCGGAGACTATATATATGGTGCCTCCGACAACGGACTGTGGGTGCATCTGTTTATCGGAAGTCAGACTACCGTAAAGATGGGCAAGACGGATGTACCGATATCCACGCAGACGAATTACCCGTGGGAGGGTAATGTCAAATTCACACTCGCCCCGGCAAAGAAAGTAAAGTTTGCACTGCACTTGAGAATCCCGTCATGGGTGAACGCAGAACCTGCCCCCGGCGAATTGTACAACTTCCAGGACAAGGCCTCTCAAAACTTCACCCTGCTGGTCAATGGTAAACCTGCAACCTATACCATGGACAAGGGTTACGCAGTCATCGATCGTGAATGGAAAAAAGATGACAAGGTGGAATTGACTCTACTCATGGAGGTGAAACGGATTGTTGCCCGGGCAGAAGTGAAACAGGATGAGGAGCGAATCGCGTTGCAGCGCGGACCTCTCGTGTACTGCGTAGAGGGTGCAGATAACAATGGCAAGGCCTGGGACTTTATCGTGCCGGATCAGACTTCCTTCCAGACCAACTTTGACAAGAATCTTCTCGGAGGCGTGGTGACCATCAAGTTCCAGTCGCCTGTGATAATGGTTTCTCCTGATGGTCAATCCGTAAGCACCCAGACCAAGACCATCACGGCCATTCCTTACTACTCCTGGTGTAACCGGGGTCAGAACCCCATGCAGGTCTGGCTGCCCAAAAAGATCAAGGACATAAAAGTGAATTACTGATGAGGCGCTTGTGCATTCTCCTTTCGGTAGTTGTGGTCCTGGTTAACGGATCATCAACAGCGCAATCCTATTTTCCGGAGAAGTCCAATTCCAAAATCAAAGTAAAGCCATCTGCCTCTATCCAGGCGTGGGGATTCAATCTGCAGGATGTGCGGCTTCTGGATGGAAGTCCGTTCAAGAATGCAATGAACAAGGACGCGGCCTACCTGTTGAGCGTCGAACCCAACCGTTTGCTGCATCGCTTCTATCTTAATGCCGGTCTGCCTACCAAAGGTGACGTGTACGGCGGCTGGGAAAGTGAAGGCCTTTCCGGTCATACGCTTGGACATTACCTGTCGGCGTGCTCCATGATGTATGCCTCCACAGGAGATAAGGAGTTCAAGTCGCGCGTCGACTACAT
>JAFEAM010000036.1:23205-30447 GCA_018266395.1 Bacteroidota bacterium
ATACCCAAAGAGGACTCCATTTTCTGGAAAGTCCAGCATGGTATTATCAAGACGGCGGGCTTTGACCTGAACGGAGGATGGTCGCCATGGTATACGGTTCACAAAGTGATGGCGGGACTGACCGATGCTTATCTGTATTGCGACAATGCCCAGGCGCTGACCATCGTTACAAAGTTGGCCGACTGGACTGGGAACATCCTCAAGGATCTCAATGACGATCAGTTGGAGCTGATGCGCAGGTGTGAATATGGCGGAATGAACGATGTGCTGGTTCACATCTATGAACTTACGGGTAATAAGAAATATCTCGATCTGTCGTATAAATTCCATGATCAATTTGTACTGGGACAACTGGAGAAAAAGATTGATGCTCTGCAGGGAAAGCACTCGAATACGAACGTGCCGAAGGCAATCGGATGTGCCCGGCGCTATGATTTGACTTCAGCTGAATCCGATAAGACCATCGCCTCATTCTTCTGGGACACCATGGTTCACCATCACAGCTATGTGATCGGAGGCAACAGCAATTATGAATACCTGGGCCCGCCAGACCAGCTGAACAACCGGTTGAGCGATAATACCTGCGAGACCTGCAACACCTACAACATGTTAAAGCTTACCCGCTTCCTTTTCTCCTGGCAGCCGGAAGCATCGACTGCTGACTACTATGAACGGGCTTTGTACAACCATATCCTCGCATCGCAGAATCCTGAAAGCGGCATGATGTGTTACTTCGTACCGCTGCGCATGGGTACGCAAAAGCAGTTCAGTGACCAATTCAACACGTTCACATGTTGCGTGGGCAGTGGTATGGAAAATCATTCCAAGTACACGGAGGGAATCTACTATGAAGGGAACGATGGCAGTCTCCTGGTTAACCTGTTCATCCCCTCTGTTCTTACCTGGAGGGAAAAATCAGTGACCCTTAAGCAGGAGTCGTCTTTTCCGGAAAGCGAGAAGATTCGTTTCTCGATTGAAACGAAAAAGCCTGTACACTTTGTGCTCAAAATCCGTCAGCCACGTTGGGCAACCGGCAATCTTTCTCTAGCGATCAACAGCAAGCCATTGCAGGCAGTGAAAGGATCTGATGGCTACTGGGCTGTTGACCGCACCTGGAATTCAAAGGATGTTCTGGAGGTTACCACTCCGATGCAGCTTTATTCCGAAAGCATGCCCGATAATCCTAACCGCGTGGCATTGCTCTATGGTCCGGTAGTGATGGCAGGACAGCTCGGGGAGCAAATGCCCGATCCAATCTTTGGCACCACGGTGTTGCTCACCAGCGACCGCAATGTTAACAACTGGGCTCATCCGGTCGACAATCAACCGCTTACGTTTGAAACTACCGTCAGCAAGCCAGCCAGCGTCCGGCTGATACCATTCTATCGGACATTCAGGGAATACTATAATGTGTACTGGGATTTCTTTACCCCTGAAGACTGGGAGCGCCGGGAACAGGAATACCAGGCTGAAAGAAAACACCAGGCTGAGGTGGAGGAAAAGACCATCGATATCATTCGAATCGGAGAGATGCAGCCGGAACGCGACCACAACCTCGTCGCCAGTGAAAAGAGCTATGTCAGTGATGCGCTCGGCAGAATGGGACGGGAAGCGCGAAATGGCGGGTTCTTTTCTTTCACAATGACGGTGCTTGCCGACACGCCCAGCAACCTGTTGTGTACCTACATCAGCGATGATGCCAATCGTGGATTTGACTTGCTCGTTGATGATGTGAAGGTAGGAACACAGGAGTTGAAGGGCGGAACCGCAGGTAGGTTCTTCGATGTGCTGTATCCGATTCCGACAGAGTTGCTAAAAGGCAAGTCGCGCGTGACGGTCAAGATCCAGGGGCATCCCGGGAAAACAGCCGGAAGAGTGTTCGGTTGCCGCATTATCAAGCAATGAAGAAGTCAGCCCCACGCTATACCCATGAACACCGGTACCTGGTGGCTATCGATTGCATCATATTCGGCTTTGATGGATCGGAGATCAGGCTGCTCCTGGTGCATCGCGGGTTTGAGCCCGAAAAAGGAAAATGGAGCCTGATGGGCGGATTCCTCCAGCCGAAGGAGAGTCTTGAAGACGCGGCCAACAGAATCCTCCAGCAGCTGACAGGATTGAAAGGTGTTTACATGGAACAACTCAGCGTTTTCAGCGATCCCCGCCGTGACCCGGTAGAGCGGACATTGTCTGTCGCGTTCTACGCATTAATCGATATTCATCGCTATGAGAAACAGTTGAGTGAGAACTTTCACCCGGAATGGTTTTCACTGAATGAGGTGCCCGCACTTGTTTTCGATCACAACCATATGGTTGAACTGGCCCGTCAGAAGTTGATGCAGAGAGCGTCCAGCGAACCAGTCCTGTTTGAGTTGCTTCCCGACCGATTCACCCTGCCGCAGGTGCAGGCGCTGTACGAAAGTCTCTACGGACGGAAATTCGATAAGCGAAACTTCAGCCGTAAAATGCTTTCAAGCTCTCTGTTGATTCGACAGAAGGAAAAAGAACGGACTCAGTCCAAGAAAGGAGCTTATTTCCATACCCTGAACCGGCGAAACCACGACCGCACCCAGCGCATTATTCCACCATTAACCCTATGACGCCTTCATTTGTTATCGGTATTGACTACGGCACGGATTCTGTCCGTTCCGTTATCGTCGATGCACAGAACGGAGAGGAAGTTGCTTCGTCTCTTTATTTCTATCCCCGCTGGCGCGACGGACTCTATTGTGATCCATCGAAGAACATGTTTCGTCAGCACCCGCTCGATTACGTGGAGGGTTTGGAGACTTCCGTCAAGCGCTGTCTGGATTCTGCTGGCGAAACGGTAAGAAAGAATATCAGGGCCATGTCGGTAGATACAACCGGTTCTACGCCGGTGGCTGTGGATCAGTCCGGCAAACCACTTTCACTGCATCACGGTTTTGAGAAGAACCCGAATGCCATGTTTGTGCTGTGGAAGGATCACACTTCCACCCGCGAGGCGGCTGAGATCAATGAGCATGCCCGCAAGTTCAAAGTTGATTATCTGAAATATGTAGGCGGGATATATTCGTCAGAATGGTTTTGGGCAAAGCTTCTGCATGTACTCAGAAGTGACGAACATGTCAGGCACGCTTGTTACTCCTGGGTGGAGCATTGCGATTGGATCCCTTTTATGCTTACAGGAGGCAAGGATGTGCATCAGATGACGCGCGGGGTGTGCTCCGCAGGACACAAGGCCTTGTGGGCAAAAGAGTTTGGCGGTCTTCCACCGGATGATTTCTTCGCTACCCTGGATCCTGCATTGAAGGGATTCACATCGCGACTCTTCATGCATGCAGAGACTGCCGACCGCCCTGCCGGTTATTTGTGTGCTGAATGGGCCTCACGCCTGAACCTCACTACAGGCGTAGTGGTAGGTGTGGGCGCATTTGATGCACACATGGGGGCCGTCGGCGGACAAATCGAACCTTATCATCTCAGTAAAGTCATGGGTACATCTACATGTGACATGCTCGTGGCTCCAAGGCATGAGGTGAATGAAATTCTTGTCAGAGGAATATGCGGACAGGTGGACGGCTCTGTCATTCCCGGTATGATCGGGATGGAGGCGGGGCAGTCAGCTTTCGGAGACACCTACGCCTGGTTCAAGGATCTGCTCTCCTGGCCGCTCGAGCACCTGCTGAAGGAGTCTACGCTGATTGATCATTCGATGGCGGAAAGACTGTTCGTTGAGATGAGAGCCATGATTATTCCAGCCTTGTCGTCCCATGCACAAAAACGCGGCGGTAATACCGGCGGTGAACTTGCCATGGATTGGCTGAACGGCAGGCGAACCCCTGATGCAAACCAGGAATTGAAGGCAGGCATCGCCGGCCTGAATCTGGCCTCGGGTGCTCCGGAAGTATTCAGGGCATTGGCAGAGTCCACATGCTTCGGGGCCAGGGCCATAGTGGACCGCTTCCGTCAGGAAGGAATTCCGGTGAAAGGTCTCATCGGGCTGGGGGGTGTGGCAAAGAAGTCACCCTATGTCATGCAGATGATGGCGAATGTCATGAATATGCCATTGCGTATTCACAAGTCCGAACAGACTTGTGCCGCAGGCGCCGCCATGTTTGCCGCCACTGCTGCTGGAATCTATCCCAAGGTGGAGGAAGCGATGCAGGCGATGGGGCAGGGATTTGATGTTTCCTACCACCCGGATTCAGCCATTACGGACTACTACGAAGCCAAATACAAAAGCTTCCAGGAGTTCGGCAAACTGCTGGAAGGATTTAAATCCGCACAAGCGTAAACCTATCAATGCTTATGGACTTTGATCGTATTCGCCAGGAGGCTTTTGAAAGCAACATGAGACTGCCTGAACTTGGTCTTGTCATTTTTACTTTTGGAAATGTCAGCGTCGCCGACCCAAAGCAAAAAGTATTTGCCATCAAACCCAGCGGGGTTCCCTATGAAGAGTTAAGCGCAGACAGTATGGTTGTTGTTGGCTATGACGGAAAAGTCGTAGATGGCGACCTCAGGCCCTCGTCTGATACGGCAACACATGCCGTGCTCTACAGGAACTGGAAAGAACTTGGCGCCATTGTTCATACCCATTCAACTTATGCCACCGCATGGGCACAGTCACAGAAAGACATTCCCATATACGGCACCACCCACGCAGATCATCTGACCGTACCGGTGCCTTGTGCGCCCCCGATGAGTGATAAGATGATCAGGGGTGACTATGAAATCGAAACCGGCAACCAGATTCTTCAACTATTTACGAAGAAGAAACTGGACTACCGCGAAGTGGAGATGATGCTCGTCGGTAACCATGCTCCATTTGCATGGGGCAAATCGGCATCAAAAGCCGTTTACAATGCGGCTGTGCTGGAAGAAATCGCCAGGATGGCATATATCACCAAACAAATCAACCCTAAGGCTCCCATGCTGAAGAAAGCTTTAATCAAAAAGCACTTTGAGCGGAAGCATGGCCCTCAAGCTTATTACGGACAGAAATGAGATGTGAGCGTGATAGCGACGGAAGACAGTTTCTTATTGAATGAGTATAACCATGATTAACACCCGAAATCTCGAAGCCTGGTTTGTTACAGGAAGTCAGCATCTGTATGGAGAAGCCACCCTGAAGGAAGTGGCAAGAAATTCCGAAATGATTTCAAAGGAGTTGGGCGCTCAACCCTCCATGCCGGTCAGGATTGTGTTCAAGCCTGTAGCAAAGACTCCCGAAGAAATTCTTGGTCTTTGCAGAGAGGCAAGTGCATCACCCCATTGTGTGGGTATTATTGCATGGATGCACACTTTTTCCCCCGCCAAAATGTGGATCGGCGGGCTAAAGCTTTTGACCAAACCATTGCTTCACTTCCACACGCAGTTCAATAAAGAGATTCCGTGGTCAGGTATCGATATGGACTTCATGAATCTGAATCAGTCTGCTCACGGTGACAGGGAGTTCGGATTCATCATGTCCCGGATGCGGATCAATCGCAAAGTGGTGGTGGGGCACTGGAAGGATGCTAACGCGGTGGCAGGAATCGCCATGTGGCTGAGGGCAGCCTGCGCGTGGAATGACTGGCAGGGTGCAAAGTTCTGCCGGTTCGGCGACAACATGCGGAATGTGGCGGTAACGGAGGGCGACAAGGTGGAAGCTGAAATCAAGTTCGGGTATGCAGTGAACGGCTACGGTGTAGGGGACCTCGTGAAAGTGATCCAGTCGGTGCCAGATGACGATGTAAACCGCACGGTTCAGCAATATGAAGACTTGTATGGACTGGTTCCGGACTTGCAGAAGCGTGGAACAAAGCGGGCATCCCTGGTTGAAGCAGCGCGGATTGAAACAGGGCTCCGGGCCTTTCTGGTGCAGGGAGGATTCAAAGGATTTACTGACACCTTCGAAGACCTTCACGGGCTTACACAGTTGCCGGGTATCGGCGTTCAGCGCCTGATGGCTGATGGTTTTGGGTTTGGCGCGGAAGGAGACTGGAAGACGGCTGCGCTGGTGCGGGCCATGAAGGTAATGGCTACCGGTCTTCCGGGTGGAAATTCCTTCATGGAAGATTACACCTACCATTTTGCTGATGGCAACCACCAGGTATTGGGTGCACACATGCTGGAGATTTGTCCCTCCATCGCCGATGGCAAACCCTCTTGCGAGATTCACCCGCTCAGCATTGGCGGCAAGGAGGATCCTGTCCGCCTGGTGTTCAACGTGCAGGAGGGCCCTGCATTGAATGCATCCATGATTGATCTTGGCAACCGTTTCAGGCTGATCGTGAATGATGTGGAAGCGGTGAAGCCGGAACAGCCGTTGCCCAAACTTCCGGTGGCCAGAGTGCTCTGGAAACCACTGCCAGATATGGCCACCGGCTGCGCATCCTGGATCTATGCCGGCGGCGCACATCACACCTGCTACAGCCAGAATCTTTCGGCTGAACACCTTCGTGATTTTGCCGACATGGCGGGGATTGAAATGATTCACATCGGCAAAGGCACCACGGTAACTCAGGTACGGAACGAGTTGCGCTGGAACGAGGGAGCGTATTGAGAACGGCTGCTGGGTTCTGGCTACTGGCTTCTGGCGAATGCTGTTTAATTTCATGTTATCGATTTCAAATTTCACATCTCCTGTGGTGATATTCCGCAACGTAACCTGCGTTACCTTTCAGCGATGCATGGTGCAAATGTGAAAAACCTGGTTGACGCATTGGCCGGATTTGGCCGGATCTGGCCGGAATTGGCCGGATTTGGCAGAACCTGACACAAGACCTGACAGGAGCAGCAGGGTAGTCTATAGCGGTCTATATCTCGTGGCCTCTTCGTCTGAAGAATTGTCGAACACAATCAAAACACATAAAAAACACATCCTATAGCGCGCCTATACAACGTCTATAAAACGTCTATAAAATGTCTATAGCGGGTCTATGCCGGGTCTATAGCGGGTGTATAGCGAGCTGCTCGTGGTGAGAGGGGTGAGTCTGAAGAAAATGGCAGGCTGGATATTGGCCGCTGGCGGCTTGCTGGTGTCTCAAAGTTGATGACACACGTTATCTGCATGACAGTTTGACATATCGGGATTCCCGTGGTCTAAATTTCTTTGCGTAGCTAGTACAGATGTCAACAAAACCCGAAGGGTTGACATTATTATAGAACCGAGTTTGATCATTGCGAAAGGAACCCCGAAGGGGTGGCATTATTTGAAAAATATATAACCAGGACTAGACAAGATTTGCCTTGTGTCACCCCTTCTATGTTAAAAAC
>JAFEAM010000037.1 GCA_018266395.1 Bacteroidota bacterium
ATCTCACTTTTGAGACAGCCCCGGCATATTATTTATCTCAAGCGCGACATGTAAATGATGTCACCCCTGGGATTAATGCACCTTCAATTCGAATATTGAAGCCATCAGTAATAGAATATTTATAGGCCAGCGATGGTATCAGTTCCCAGCTCCAATAATGGCAATAGACATCAACAGAGTTCAACAAAACCCGAAGGGTTGATATTATTATAGAAAACGAGCACTACACTTGAGAGTGAAACCCCGAAGGGGTGGCATATTATTTATCTCAAGCGCGACATGCAAATGATGTCACCCCTTCTATGTTAAAAACAAAGTGAGACAAGAGGACAATTGCATTTTTCATTTGGATTAACACCCCTCAATCAAAAAAGTAAATCACATCGGAATCACACCAGCCAGAAGCCAAGCGCCTGCAGCCAGCCGCCGTCAAGATGTCTTCAATAATGAATGTCCAATTTAGAATTATTTAGAATGATGAATGACGAAACCGCGACCCTTACAGAGTCGATAAAAGGGATTCCGCATGCGATGCTATTAACCTTCGATCCGGCTGGGACCGGTCCTGGCGTAAATCACCAAACCAACCAATCACCAAATCACCAAATGACTAAAAGTCCGGGCATGGAATAATCAGCTTATCCTTCGGGGGTTTGCGTGGATTGCGGATGGGCCAGGAGTAAACGAGACTGAACTCATGCGCACCACCGCTTCCGGGTCCCAGTTTGGAAATGGTATAGTCGTAACTGTACCCGATGTTGAGAATATCTTTCTCTCCCTTGAGCGTGAGTCCCACGAGCAACACAATAGACTCGTTGTTGGCCACACCATTTACTGTCTTGAAAGGAATTCCACGGTACCATGTACCGATGATCAGCGGCTCGAAGGTATAATACAAACCTACATCAGCCTGACTGGATTCTCCCTGCATGCGATATTGCGCCACCGGTGCAAGACTCCTTTCGCGCGGTCGGGCAAACACGCCGGTGCCCAGTGTTCCGGGGCGGAAGTAAAACTTATACCCGCCATGAAAAGAATACTTTGTATAAAGAATATCTTTTGAACCCAGCAGGGACTGATTCGGTTGTGTGAGATGAAAGGCTGCAATGCCGAGCCATGCATTCTTCGAGAAAAGCAGACCGCCAAAAGAAAGATCCGGGAAGAAAATACTTTGTCCGGTGTTAAGCGATTCAGCGGTTCCCTTCACAATTTGTCCTGTGGAGGGATCGAACTGGTCTCCAAAGGTGAGCTTGTCAAAATTCAGTGAGCGGTTGAATATGCCGACCTGCACGCCGGGACGAAAGGAAAGATCCTTCGTGATCCTCAATTGATAGGCATACTGCGCTGCAAAGCTGATGGACTGCAAACCGAGAATGCCCACATAGTCTCTTGTGATGATGGCGCCAATTCCGCTGTTCTTATCCTCAAGGTAAAAGTCGGCATAGGCCGACATCGTCGTAAAATTAGCATCGATAGCCGGCCACTGGTTGCGGTAGTTGAGTCCTACCCTGCCCTGCTGAGTCGAACCTGCAAATGCAGGATTGAGGTACAGCGGCGCAGCATAGAATTGGGAGAACTGTGGATCCTGGGCAGTTACCGAAGGTACCTGTAACAGCATCAACACACACACCATCGGAAGGATGTTGTACACCAGGGTGGGGTAACAGCGTTGCCTCATCTGAGCAAAGTAAACCTATTTGGAAGTCTTGTAAAAGTAAGCCTCAGTCGACTATTTAACGACAAATTCAGTCAAATTATATACTTTCGTGGACCGTGATCGTTTTAAGTTTCAAAAGAATTTGATGAATGTTAGTCCTGTTCATCTTTGTTGGCTGATGATCTCTTTTCGGTTGCGAAAACTCCTGTTCATTCTATTCTTTGGCTTTCTTTCGCTCAGCGGATTTTCGCAGAACTTCGAGCGTTACAACTGGTACTTCGGCAGTTCCACCCAGGCCATCCGTTTCAACAGAACGAGCCGTGTGGCTACCATGGTATCGAAGGCAATACCTTTTTCAACGGGAGGCAGCGCCACGGCCTCTGATCCTGGAAACGCAAATCTCCTCTTTTATACGGATGGCGCCAATGTCTATGACGCCTCCCATCTGCGAATGCCCCAGGGACTCGGTCTGACGGCCAATTCCTCCGCCAATCAGCCGGTTGTCATCTGCGCCGTACCCGGACAAAACAACAAGTACTTCGTCTTTACCAACACAGCAAACTTCAATGCAGGCGGAACTGTTTCTGTGAGCGTCGTGGACATGGGACTTTTTGGAAACGCGTTGTTCCCCGCTCCTGCATTGGGGGACATCGAATCCAAAAATACTGCCATAGGACTCACCAATCGCGCGGAAGGCATGGTCATCATCCCGCACTCCAACGGCACAGACTTCTGGCTCATCACACAACAGGTAAGTTCGACCACGTTTACTGCAACCCTCATCAATGCTGCGAGCTATACCGGCACTTATACTCATACCAGTGTAGCGGCGACCAGCATTCCAACCACCGCGGCCAACCTCGCCTATCATGCAGGGAAGAAAAAGATAGCTGTTTCGGCACAAGACCCGAGTACAGATGCCATCATACTTGATTTCAACAACACAACCGGTGCCATCACGTTCGACCGGTTTATTTTCAATTCCGGTCTTCCCACCACAACCGGGCAATCTATATACGATATTGAGTGGTCCGTCGCGGGGGACTACTTGTATTTATCGCACTACGGTGAGCCGGGCGTTCAGGCCGACCTCCTCCAATACGATTATCAAAACCCCAGCACCACACTCAACTCTGTACTCCCGTCACCAGTTTTCAGAAGTTATGGTGTACAAATGGCACCCGACAGCAGCATCTACCATCTCTACCAGGCAGTCAGTGGCGGACCCATTTTACTGGGCAAGTTTTCAAAGACGGATACCATCGCTTCCGAGGTAAAATACAAGACGGCGCAGCTCACTTCGACCGATCTCGCCGGTACGCAATTCCCAGCATTTTCACCCAAGGCAAAAATCAACCTTACGGTGAGCTTCACTTTCGCAGGCAACTGTCAGAATAACAACACGGCATTCTTTCCTGACGTGCAACCCGGAGCGGATAAACTGAAATGGGATTTCGGAGATGGCAAAGACACGGTGGCCTGGGGTCCGATCCATAAATATGGAAGACCCTCTTCATTCAATGTCACGCTTACTGCCTACTACAACGGTGACTCCGCCAAGACCACACAGGCCGTAACCATTAATCCTTTTGCGCTCATTCTCAACCTCGTGCAGGACACAACGGCATGCAGGCCTGAATTCCCGCCGAAGCGGGGCCAATCCAAACCCAAACAGTTTTCAGTGAAAGCCAGTGTTACAGGAGGAACGCCTACCTCCTATACCTGGTCGAATGGAGATACGGGGCCGACCCTCACTCCGGATTCTGCTGGATATTATTATGTGGTGGTAAAAGATGCATCCGGATGTTCTACCTATGCTGGTGTAAACGTCAAAGAATATAAACTCCAGGATCAGCGCAAGAATGTATGGTATTTCGGTACGCATGCCGGCATCGACTTCACACCCAATCCGCCGAAAGCTCTCAGCAACAGCGCTATGGACGCACCGGAAGGATGTGCAGTGGTGTGTGACCGGAACGGCAAAGCCATCTTCTATACCGATGGTGACAAAGTATACGATAAGACTGACGCACTGATCGCCACAGGCATTGGAGGAGACCCACTGGCATCGCAATCCTCCATCATCGTGCCTGTTCCTGGCGACGAAACGCTGTATTACATATTTACCAACCAGGCGATCAATGGCACATCTGCCAATATGGTAGAGTGGTCTTTGTTTGATCTGAAGCAAAACAACGGTCTGGGGGCGGTGGTCCAGCAGGCACAGCCGCTGTTTGCTAAAAGTACCGAACGGATTACCGCCAACGGAAAATGGATCATCATTCACGAGTACGGCAACAATACCTTCCGGGCATACCCTATCTCCAATGCAGGCATCGGTGATCCGGTGTTAACGGCCATCGGATCAGACCACAGCTTTTCGAGCCAGGCACAGGGTGAAGGGTACATGAAACTCGGCCCCAAGAACCAGCTCGCAGTGGCATTATCAGAGCCCGGCATCGGAAACTTTGTCGAACTCTTTCATTTGAATGACTCTACCGGCAAGATCACCAGCTATAGGAAGATCGACCTGAAGGAACCTACAGGCAATGTGTACGGTGTCGAGTTTTCGCCCGGTGGAAATAAACTGTTCGCAACCGTCAAAGGAACACCGTCACCCTCAGAGGTGTTCGAGTATTCAATAGACTCCATTGGCCATCCACATTTTAAGCAACGGGTGCCGCAAAATGCAGAACTGGGAGAAATACAGATCGGTCCCGACAATCAACTTTACATTGCCATTAACGACAGCGGCGTTCTGGGAACGATTCAGGCTACTGATGATACCACCAAATTGTCTGTTATCAACTTCAGTGGATTTACGCTGGCAGCAGGGACGAAAAGCAAGCTGGGTCTTCCCAATTTCATCCATGAAGAAAATAATGCTTTCGGCGGACCATCTGCCGACATCAGTGGAATATGCCTCGGCTCACCGACAAAATTCAACGGCACACCAACTGATGCGATTGACCAGATGTTGTGGTTCTTTGGTGATGGCGGAAGTGACAATCAGGGAACCACGCAGCATACCTATGCCGCAGCAGGTAAGTATAATGTCACGCTGAGAGTTACAAATCGATGCGGACTGGATACGACTCTGGTGAAGCCAATAACCATCGTTCCCCCTCCGGCAAAACCAACCATCCCCGGAGCAGGAGCATTGTGTACCGGGCCTGTAACTCTTAACGCCAATACCGGCAATCTTCCTGGACTGAGTTATCTGTGGTCCACCGGGCAGACAACACAAACGATCGTCGTTAGCGTTCAATCCATAGTTACCGTTACGATCACCGACTCAAATGGCTGCACATCCAATGGCCAATCCCTTGTTGCAGACAATCAGCCGCAAGTGGATATTGGTCCGGATCAGACGTTATGTCAGAATTCTTTTACCCTTGCACTCAATGCGCAGAATCCCGGCGCCACATTTGCGTGGACCGTGAATGGCGGAAGTGCAACGAGTTCCCAAAGCAGACCACTGGATACTACACTGCCGGGAGTGTTCACCTATAAAGTCATTGTTACCGATCCCATCACTACTTGTACGGCCACAGATCAAGCCACCTTCACTGTAGTGGCTTCTCCATCTTTCACACTAGGTGGAACCAACCCAACCACATGCAATGGCACGGACGGTACCATAACCCTCACGTTGGTAACCACTACTCCTGCTACAGGTCCCTACTCGTACTTCCTGACCGGTCCGGGTGCGTTCAACCAGCAGGCTATTGACCAGACTGCGCCGAAAACAGTGACCTTCAACACCCTCCCCGCCGGAGTCTATTCAGGCGTTGTGAGTGATCAGGTTTCAGGATGTACAATTTCTCAGTCTTTTGGATTGTCCAGCGCGCCACCTGGATCTGCGACTGCTGTGCCGATCACTTTCTGCGATCCTGAAACTGTGCAGATTACCACATCGCTGACTTTCCCCGTACAATACCAGGCCACTAACAATGGCACCGGTGTTGCTACTGCCCTGGCTTCCGCTGCCGGACCGAGCCCCTTCAATATGTCCACTCCTCTCTCGGCCGGAACCTATACCATCCAACTCACCGACAACGTTGGGTGCATCACCAGCATCAACAACTTTGCCGTGACGCCCAATGCTCCCGTGAACGTTACTGTTACGCCTGGCGTATGCAGCACTCCTCCTACCCTGACAGCAGCAGGCGGTGCAACGAATTACTCGTGGTCCGGACCTGGCATTGTTGGTCCTACCAACGGGCCTACCATTACCGTCTCGGGTCAGGGACAATTTACCTACACAGTCACCGGAAGCGGTCCTGGCGTTTGCCCCAACACGCAGTCTACAACTGTAGTGCTTGACAACCCCACTCCGGATTTCACGCAATCCGACCCTTGCCAGCCATCGGTGATTTTGACTGCATCACCAAGCGGGAATTACACTTATCGTTGGTATAAGGGCGGCACTTTCCAGCCTGCTCTTCTCGGTCAAAATATCTCGCTTGGTCTCAGTGAAAACCTGGCCTCCTATCAAACAGAGTTATTCAACACGCTGAATGGCTGTGCCTACAAGTCTAATCCCAAGACTGTCTCCGTTAATGGTGTTGTAGATGCCACATTGTCTGCCACACCTGCATGCGATGACGGCAAGCCTTTTACGCTGACAGCCACCACAGCAGCCACCGGTGTTACGTTTACATGGTACAAGAACGCAACCGTAATCACGGGTGAGACAAAATCCACGACAAGCCAGACCGATGTTGGCACCTACAAAGTGGATGTTTCCAAAGGCACCTGCAAGGCTACGTCGCAGCTCGCGGTTACCCGCGCCCCGCTCCCGGTCGGACAATTGGGGAACCGTGTGATCATTTGCAACGACCCGGAAAACACCGACCCGAAAACCAACCAGGTTGATCTTGACCCTGGACTATTCACCGGTTACAACTGGTTCAAGAATGAACTTACCATTAATTACACTCAACGAGTTTATACCGCCACGAGCCAGGGTAAGTACCGCGTTGATCTGACCAACTCATTTGGTTGTGTGGCGCCGGATGAAATTGAGGTACTCAACGAATGCCTGCCACGCATTGATGCGCCCAATGCCTTCAGACCAGGAAGTCCCGTATCCAATCCTTTGGATCCTGCCTATAAGAACTCGGAATTCTGGGTGCTGACTTCTTTCATCCAGGACAATTCCTTCTCGATATTTATTTATAACCGGTGGGGTGATCTGGTCTTTACATCCAGCGATCGGTTCTTCAGATGGAAGGGAGACCTTCAGAACAACGGACAATTGCTGCCAGGCGGCGCCTACGCATATGTGGTAAAATATGTCAGCTCGTTCCATCCGGAGCGAGGGGTGCAGGAGAAACGCGGTGGGGTGGTATTGTTAAAATAGTTCAGGTTTCAGGTGCCCAAGGTTCAAAGTGTTCAAAGTTCAAGGTTCCGAGTTCCGGCTCACCCCGACATTTATCGTCGGGGTTTCAAGTTTCATGATCGGCGTTTGGAGTAATTTTTGTAATTATGCAGAGATTAATTCTGCACCATGAAAAAAACTGCATTATCCTTATCTCTTTTATTTCTTGTTGCGCTTGTAAGCTATGCTCAATTAATCAAGACTTCACTTACTGTTACCGTTCGGGATGAACTGGGAAATACTGCCGGAGATGTGTCGGTGAAACTCTTTGAGACAGAGGCAGATTATCTCGCCGAAAAAAATCCTGCAGCTGAAGGCAAGACCGACGCCAAGGGTGTAGTGAAATTCAAGAATCTGAAGGCCATCCCTTATTTCGTGCTGGCTCGTAAGGGAGACAAAGACAATGCAGGAAAGGGCGAGGCCACCGGAAAACTGGAGGAGAACAAGTTCAACAAAGTCACCATTATCATTGAATGAGCTTCCCGCTGGAGGAAGAACTCCGGAAGTACCTGGATCGCTATCCTGAGGAGAAACCAACCATCGACCGGTTCAGGGCACTGCTTCAGCATCCTGGCGCCTTTCAGCGAACCCATCTCCCCGGGCACATTACCGGATCATCTTTTATTGTTTCAGAAGACTTGACCCAAACGGTGCTGGTCCACCATGCCAAACTCAACCGTTGGCTGCAACCCGGAGGCCACTGCGACGGAGATCCCGATGTAGTTCAAACGGCCTTGCGGGAGGCCAACGAGGAAACGGGACTTAAGAACCTGATGTTGCTGCACGAGGAGATTTACGACTTGGATATCCACCGCATTCCTGAGCGGAAGGATTTTCCTGCGCATGATCATTATGATATCCGTTATGTGATGAGAGCAACCCTGTCTGAACCAATCGTGGTAAGCGAAGAGTCGCACGATGTAAAATGGATCGCTTTGAAGGAACTTGAAAGGTATAATAATGAGGCCGCACTTCTGAGGTTGCGGGAAAAACTCAGGTGATTATCCATTTCTGATCCCTGATTGCTGATAACAACGGGCCAATACATAATTTTGCAGCATGGCCATCATCGGTACCGACATTGATAAAGCCGTAGATCTTCTGAATCGCGGGGAACTGGTATCCATTCCAACTGAAACGGTGTACGGACTTGCCGGGAACGCATTGAATCCCGAGGCCGTGACAAGGATATTCACCGTTAAAAATCGACCGACCTTTGATCCGCTGATCGTACATATCGCTTCACTTTCGGATGCCAGGAATTTTGCAGAAGGCATCAACAGCCAGGCGCGTGAACTGGCGGAACACTTTTGGCCCGGTCCTCTGACCCTGCTGCTGCCAAAGAAGGAGATCATTCCGGACATTGTCACAGCAGGACTTGATCGCGTGGGCATCCGTTGCCCCGATCATGCTCTCACCCGGAAACTGCTGAACCGCATTGGATTTCCGCTCGCCGCCCCCAGTGCAAATCCATTTGGCTATGTAAGTCCCACAACACCTCAACACGTACAGGAACAACTTGGTGACAGGATCCCCTACATACTGGACGGAGGCCCGTGTCATGTCGGCATCGAGTCGACCATCGTGGGGTGGGAAGATGGCAAGCCGGTGATCTACAGGATGGGGGGTGTGAGCATTGAAGAGATTCAGGACATCATCGGACCCGTGATCGTAACAGCGTTCTCTTCATCACAGCCCCAGGCACCAGGACAGCTTCAGTCGCACTATGCACCGAAACGAAAGGTATTTGCCGGTGATGTGGAAGAGTTGTACACTCGGCTGAAGCCATCAAAGCCCGGTGTGCTGCTTTACCGGAAGAAAGCGATCAGTTTCAAAGCACAACCCATACATGTCTTGTCAGCAACAGGCGATCTGAATGAAGGCGCCAGAAATCTTTTTGGCATGCTGCGGGCTTTTGATCATGCCGATGTGGATGTTGTCCTGGCAGAATTCGTTCCTGATGTGGGGCTGGGAAGGGCAATCAACGACAGGCTGCGAAGAGCGAGTCATATGGTCATTGGGTGATTGGGTGGTGTTTAGCTTCTGGCTGCTAGCTACTGGCTACTGGCTGGCGTACTAAGGATGTTCCCTGCGGAACTCAAACGCTCAACTTGATATGAATGCATAACCTTCCGGAATTTAGCCAGACGCCAGAAGCTAATAGCCAGCAGCCGCTTCAAAATTCAACATTCACCTAAAATTCCTCCTCAACCCCCAGCCCAAAGAGGGCAAAATCATATTTCACAGGATCTTCGGGATCGAAACGACGCAGTTGCGCAGTCAGCTCCAGCGCCGCCTGCCAGTCGAGGTTTTTTCTCCTCAGCAGTCCCAACTTGCGCGCCACCCGCTCCACATGCAGATCACAAGGACAAACCAACTGCCGGGGGCGGATCTGTTTCCATATTCCAAAGTCTACGCCCCTGCCATCGTTGCGCACCATCCAGCGAAGGAACATGTTGAGACGCTTGCAGGCAGATTTCCGCACAGGCGTGGCCACATGCTTACGTGTGCGTTGAGGGGCGCCCTTCAATGAAAAGAATTGATTGTGAAACTCTACCAATCCCTGTTCTATTGTTTCTGATCCGGGAGGCGGCACGAACAAGTCCTCAAGGGAGTCGTGGCTGTCGTAGTGATGTCGGAGGAACCGTAGGAAATAACTCAGGTCCGTGAAGTTGAATGTCCTGTGTCGGAAAGTTTTCAGCTTGTCAAGATCAGCGGCAGTATAATCCATTACAAACTGACCCGGAGCATGATCCATGCGCTCCATCAGCCACCGGCTGTTGTTGAGTATGGTGATCCGTTGTCCCCAGGCAATTGTGGCGGCGAACAGTCCGGCGATCTCGATGTCCTGCTTTGCCGAAAACAAATGTGGAATGCTAACCGGGTCATGTTCGATGAAGCCTGGCCAGTTAAAACGATCTGCCTTCTCGTCGAGGAAAGCGCGCAATTCCTCCCGGTTCATTCTGGATTTGCTTGCAGCACTCACTTTACAAACCGGACTTCCACTCTCCTGTTGAGGGATCTGGCCGAATCGTTCTTGGACACCACCAGCGGCTGTTTCTTCCCGTAACCTCTGATGATCAGGCGGTCTGTGGCGATGCCTTTGGACTCGAGGTATTTCCCGACACTGTTTGCCCGGTTCTTTGACAATTCCAGATTGTAGTCATCGCTTCCCACATCATCGGAATGCCCGCTTAGCTCTGCTTTCCACTCAGGCTTCTGTGTTAGTATCCGCACCAGCCGGTCCAGCTCAGGAAAGGAGACAGGCAGAAGAACGTACTTATCAAACTCAAACTGAATGTGCTTCAATACGTACGTCTCGTCTTCCTTCACCTCTCCGCCTTCAGGCCAGATCAGCTCTTTGGGCGTCTCTGCCACCACTGGATCGGGATCCAGGAGCACCACTGAAACATCGTCAATATAGAAGTAGGCGCTTCCGGATAACATCGGACTCTTACCTTTCCGGTTATCTAGTTGCATGAACTGTGTGGTCATGTTGTCGAAAAAGTTGCCTATGATGAGATACTGCTCTCCGCCCTTTGCCACATACTCCATGGAAGCGAGCTCCCACCCTGCTTTGTTTATTGGCTCCTCTCTAATGACAGACAGTTGAGGGTGATCCTGAATGACCTCATCCCCTTTGTATTCCACCGTGCTGTCGGTAAGCAAGAGGCCTATCCGGTCCACGGAGTACACCGAATACGATGCCAGCTTGTAGTAGAATTCCACCTGGTATCGTTTTCCTTTGATCATCGGGTCCTTCAACTCGCCTTGTATATATTCCCTGTAGCTGCGAGGCTTGGTGTTGGTCTTGACAGTGGGGCGGTTCCAAAGATAAACGCCCACATAGCCAAGGCCTGTGTGTGCATTGGATTCCCCTGCCCAGTTGAAAGGCACGTCACAATCACCCCAACTGCATTGATGGAAATAATCCGGTGTTCCGGTCGTGGCGGAGCGCCATCCCGGAAGTGAAAACTCCCGGCTGCTCGTGTTGAAATTATTCGGGCACCTGAAATGCTCCTCGAAGCTGGGATTCAATACCAGGTTTTGCGCTGGCAGCTCACAGAATGAAATCAGCGTAAGTAAGACTGCCGCTGCTCTCATGTAACTATTTATAGTAAATGAGTTCAACCTTGAATGATGATCCTTCCGTCCCCCCCAATCTGTCCATTGCAGATCTTGAAAGCCGTATCATGACAGGGTCATCCACCGTCGCAGATGGTCCGGTAATGCGGACGAATACCTCCTGGTTGCTTTCCAGGTTGCGCACTTTGAGAATGGTTCCTGCCGCAATGGTCTTGTGCTGGGCCAGATATTTTCTGTTGCTTTCAGATCCTTCAATGAGTGCAGCCATACCCTTCTCATGAATCTCGTTGGTACCCGTAACGGTTTCTGAAATTTTGATCTCCTTGGTTGCTTCTTTGGCGGCACTGGTTTGCTGAACGGGTGTATTGCCTCCAACTACTGCGACCGCGCCGGCCGCTACAGCAGGGGCAGCAACAGAGAGCACCTGACCAACTTTGAGTTCATTGCCCTGGATGTTGTTCCATTCCCTGAGCTGATCCACGGTCATGCCATACTGTTTGGATATGGAATACAACGTTTCTTTTGGTTGAACCGTATGCGTCTTCGCAGCACTTATTTGTGTCTTCTCAACGGGTTTTACTTCTGCCACAGTCTCCTTCTTTTTATTCTTGATGATTATCTCCTGCCCCACTGCCAATCCTGCTCCTTCCTTGAGGTTATTCCAGGCTCTGATTTCATCAACTGTTACGCTGTATTGCCTTGCAATCGAAAACAAAGTCTCCTTGGGAGCCACTTTGTGAATTACCCCTTCGGAAGTCTGCGTGGGTTGGTGCGCCTTTACGCGGGGCGTATATGGGATTTTGAGAATCTGTCCCACTTCCAGACCTGAGTCTGCCGATGGGTTGGCCTCCAAAACCTGCTGGAGGGTGGCCCCGTATTTCCGGGCAATCCCGTAAAGGGTCTCTTTTTCTCCTACCTGGTAGACGACATACTGCTTTCCATTGATTGTTTCCATGCGAAGGGAATCGCCTGGTGACACTAACATGGATGCGACAAAAATAAATTCAAGCATATCCAAAAAATGTATCTACGAAATTACAAAATAAAACGGCACGGGATGCCGGATATCCATCCTGTACAATGCCAAAAATCCGGATTAAGGGATGTAATTTTGAGGGTATGAAAAATGTATTGCTGTTGAGTCTTTTCCTCCTTCCTACCGTCGGACCTCTTGCGCAGTCCCGCACCAGGGTGATGGTAATGGAGATCAAGCAGGAGATTGATCCTCGCATGCTGCGTTACGTGCAACTCTCCCTCGATCATGCAAAAGAGACCAATGCCGACATAGTAATCATTGAAATGGATACCTATGGGGGAGTTCTTACAGATGCGAAGGAGATTGTGGATCTCCTCATGGATTTCAAAAAGCCCTTATGGGTTTACATTAATTCGGATGCCGCATCGGCCGGTGCGCTGATTTCCATTGCATGCGACAGCATTTACATGTCACCTGGTGCCACCATCGGCGCAGCGACAGTTGTGGAAGGTGCAGGCGGCCAGGCAGCGCCCGACAAATACCAGTCCTATATGCGGTCCATCATGCGATCCACCGCAGAAGAGAAACACCGTGATCCCCGCATTGCGGAAGGGATGGTGGACGAAAAGGTGGTTATCGACAGCATCAAGCAGGCAGGCAAGGTGATCACGTTCACCACCTCTGAGGCCATTCAATACGGGTTTTGTGAAGCCAAAGTGGAATCCATTGAAGAAATTCTCAAACGAAATCACATTGAGCAATACGATATAGATCGTTTTAAACTGGGAGCTACCGAAAAAATCATTGCCTTCTTTCTGAACCCCTTCATCAGCGGACTGCTCATCCTGGTGATCATCGGAGGAATTTATTTCGAACTGCAAACCCCTGGCATTGGCTTCCCCCTCTTCGCTGCCATTACTGCTCTTGTTCTCTACCTGGTCCCCTACTACCTCAATGGTCTTGCAGAATACTGGGAGATTCTCGCACTTTTTGCCGGGCTAACCCTGATCATTCTGGAGATTTTTGTGGTTCCTGGATTTGGCATTACCGGTATCACGGGTATCGCCTTGACTGTAGGGTCGCTCATCCTCATCATGCTGAACAATGACTTCTTCAACTTTGATTATGTTCCACTCGGCGACATCATCACGGCCAGCATGGCAACCCTTGGAGGGCTTTCTGCCGGGGCGCTTCTTCTTTTCTTCGGCGGAGCCAGGCTCACACAGACCCGTGTCTTCCGCCGCATTGCACTTACCGACACGCAACCCACGCAGGAGGGATACACTTCCAATTTCAATGAATCGTCCATGACCGGAAAGTCCGGCACCGCGTACACAGTGCTGCGCCCCAGTGGCAAAGTCATGATTGATGGGAATATTTACGATGCCTTCACGCGTGGCGAATATGTTGAAAAAGACGAGCGTGTCGAGGTGATCAGCACAGAAGGTTCTACCTTACGCGTCAAGAAAGCCGCCGCATGAAAATTCTGGGAGTTATCCCCGCCCGCTTCGCGTCCACTCGGTTCCCTGGCAAACCTTTGGCAGACTTGCTGGGGAAGTCCATGGTGCAGCGTGTCTATCTTCAGTGTCAAAAATCCAAACGGCTGAATCATGTGGTGGTGGCTACAGACCATCAGAAAATATACGATCATGTTAAAGGCTTCGGTGGTGACGTCTGCATGACTTCTGCCGACCACCCCAGCGGAACGGACCGCTGCATGGAAGCACTCGCACAGCAAACGGAAAAGTATGATTTTGTGGTCAATGTTCAGGGCGATGAACCATTCATTGACCCCCATCAGATTGATCTGCTGTGTCAATCGCTGGATGAAAAGACAGAATTGGCAACGCTGATTCAGGAGATAAGCACCCTTGAGCAACTCCTCTCTGCCGGTGAGGCAAAGGTCGTCCTCAACTCCAAGAAGGAAGCGATGTACTTCAGCCGATCCCCCATTCCCTATGTACAAAAGTCAGAGCAGTCGGAGTGGCTTACCAAAACGAAGTTCTACCGTCACATGGGGTTGTATGCCTACCGGTCGGAGATACTGGAGAAAATAACCAGGCTGCCCATGTCTCCTCTTGAGAAGGCTGAATCCCTGGAGCAGTTGCGTTGGATTGAAAATGGCTATCGCATCAAAACGGTGGAGACCGATGCCGAGGAAGGCTTATGCATCGATACACCAGAAGATCTTGAACGGGCCAAAGCTTACCTCCAACGCATCACTCATTGAGCGGGCGCATTCCAAGTTTATCTACCGCAAACTGATCAACAGCTTTCGAAACGCTTTCAATGTCCTTGGAGACAATAGATGATCCCAGTACATGTCCACCGGCTCCCGGAATGGCCACCATAACCTTTAGGTTATCAGGTGTGGCAAGTTGTTGATTCATTTCCTTC
Organism: Bacteroidota bacterium; assembly: GCA_018266395.1. Taxonomy (GTDB): domain Bacteria; phylum Bacteroidota; class Bacteroidia; order Cytophagales; family Cyclobacteriaceae; genus ELB16-189. The sequence goes on from JAFEAM010000037.1 coordinate 14,500, forward strand.
ATGGCGTTTACCCTGACCGTCGGGTCCTGCTCTTGCTCATTCTTATAATAGTATAGAGTCAGCGAAGGGCACCTGACTTTTTCAAAGGTTGACTTGCTCATCTTATCCTCGACAAGTTCTTCCAACTGCACAACTGATTCGAGGCGGTAAGGATTATTCCAGTAAGCATCTTTCAAGGAGTCCTTCGGAAACGCCCTGCTCTTTCCGCCGATTACAAGCCTGGCCAATTGCAATCCCCAGGGATCATTCAGCATCCATGCGCTGGGGTCATTGATGGCAATGTTGGGGGACATGTTAATCATGGCATGCACATCATTCGGATAGGTTGCTGCCAGAATCAGGGCCATTGTGCCTCCTGTAGAGGTGCTCATTACAATCACTTTTTTGCCGATGGCTTTGCCGATAGCGAGGGCCTCCTTTGAGCTTGCCCACCAGCGATCTGGCGTGAAGTTCAGCAGCTGTTCAGTAGTATCGATGCCGTGATCGGCCATCCGGGCCAGGTAGAGGTTGCAACCAAACTTGCGTGCAAAATTCAAATGCACAGGATCGCCCTCCTTCTGACTTGCAGAAAATCCATGGATATACACCACGCTGTACTCGGTTTGCCGTTTTGTGGAATCAAACCAGACAATCCTTGCCTCATTGTCCGGCTTCAGTTTATGTTTTGCTTCCTGTGAGGCCACATAGCGCTCCAGTGCGGCCGGTTCCTGTGGCACATTGGGCATATCCATGTTCCATACAGGCCTGTCTGGCTCAGGGCCGAGAAAATATGCGGCCAGTATCAACAGAATGGGAAAAGTGATAAGGATGGTTCTTCGTGACATAGTGATTCGTGTTAAGCAAGGTACCCAAAACCATCAGGCAGTCCTTATTGAAATTCAGGAAACTTAACCTGCTTTCTTTCGGCTGGCAATACAGGGTTACTGTTTTCTGGATTTGTAATAGATCACTTCGGCTTTCTCCATCGTGATCAGGGCGCCACAACCAGCTTCTTCTATCAACTTGTTGGCTACTTCAAGGAATGCCTCCACCTTGTCATTATGATCCACGATTTCCACCACAATGGGCAGGTCAAATGAGAGATCTAGCAATTTGGCCGAGTGTATGCGACTGCTAGCACCGTATGAAAGAATGCCCCGTACTACAGTGGCACCTGCAATGTTATTCTTCTTGGCTGCGAGCACAAGTGCTTCATACAGAGGCTTGCCATGCGACTTGTCGAGTTCGCCAATGAATATCCGGAGCAATTTGGAGTCACGTTCGAGCTGCATGGTCAAATTGATTTGATTAATAATATACCCAGGTAGGTGGCGGCAAGACCAAACAAAACGCTTGCGGTGATATAGATCGAAAGATAAAGGTATTCGCCATCCTGCATCAGGCTGATGCTTTCATATGAGAAGGCGGAAAACGTCGTGAACCCGCCACAGAAACCCGTGGCCAGGAATATGCGCCAGTCGGGTGAAAGGACATTCCCCCGGCTGGACAACCCATAGATGATGCCGATAATAAAGCAGCCAATGATATTGACTGCCAGTGTTCCGTAAGGCAGAACAGACGGAATTGATTTTGCAAGAAACTGCTGAGAATAGTAGCGAACAACGCTTCCAAGAAATCCCCCAATGCCAACCAGCAAAAAAATCCTGCTCATAACAGTCAAAGTTATTTTGAACAGGAGTTATCAGATCTGAATGAATTCAGAACGGTTCCGGGCGAACTCCATCACCATTTTTATAAATCAAAGTTAAAGGATTGGCTCATAAGGACGAAAATTGCCGTTGACATATTTCACATGCAAAAGGATGGTTGATAACACAAAAAACTATTTCCAGCATCCGCTATCAGGACAATAATGGAAATTTCATCATCCTGGGAATCACTCGGTAAGCCATAGCTCTTCGCAGCTCCACTTGGATTGTAAAAAGAAAAGCCCCGGGCCTAATCGGGGCTTTTCACCTTAAACAGAAAAAACCATAGCAAATAGCACCTTAAAGTAGAATAATGAAATTGGACATGGATAAAACATCCAGTAAAACTGAATTAGGATTTTCTAACAAATAACCAAAAGCTGAAAAGAACCAGAACTGTATATTTCCACCCTACAACCAGCTCCTTACTCATGGAACCCGTCATACTCATCATTTTCGTTATAGGTTATTTGCTCATCGCCTTTGAACACCCGGTCAAGATCAACAAGACGGCAAGTGCGCTTATAACTGGCGCACTTTGCTGGGGATTGTTTTCTGCGGGATTCCCATCAGTCGCATTTAAAAACAGCGAACATTTTACCGCATTCGCAGCCGGTCATTCGTCAGGGGATTCAATGGACATTTTTCACGCATTCCTTAACCAGGAACTCTCCCACAGCCTGAGTCAAATCTCCGGGATCCTGTTTTTTCTTCTGGGTGCCATGACAATCGTTGAACTGATTGATGCCCATCACGGCTTCAGGTTTATTACTGATCACATTAAGACACTCAATATCAGAAAACTCCTTTGGATCGTTTCCTGGGTAACATTTTTCCTGTCAGCAGTGCTCGACAACCTGACAACGGCCATCGTGATGGTGTCACTCACCCGGAAACTCGTACAGGACGAAAAGCAACGCATGATGTTTGCCGGAATGATCATTATTGCCGCGAACGCCGGCGGTGCCTGGTCACCCATCGGAGATGTGACGACCACCATGCTTTGGATCAATGGCAATATTTCCTCTCTTGAAATTGTAAAGGGCCTCTTGCTGCCGAGCATCGTATGCCTGATGGTCCCGCTTCTGTATCTTACCATGAAAATGAAAGGTAATCTGGAACCCAGGATCACCATAGGACAAGATGGAGTCGATATGGAATATGTAAAAGGCGGCAAGATCATGCTTTTTGTTGGCGTGGGGGCCCTCGTCTTTGTACCTGTATTCAAGACTATCACCCACCTTCCTCCTTACATGGGAATACTGCTGGGTCTTGGTGTGCTGTGGGTAATTTCCGAATTGATAAATCCCGATCTGGATGAATTTTCCAAAAAGCGTTATTCAGTCGCTTCGGCACTGTCAAGGGTGGATGTCCCAAGTGTCTTGTTCTTCATGGGAATTCTTTTGGCTGTCAGTGCACTTGAGTCTATGCGCACCCTGCACCACTTTGCAGAATACCTGAATGATACACTCGGGGACAACCGTATTATTATTACGCTTATCGGGGTAGTGTCTTCCATAGTGGATAACGTCCCCCTCGTGGCAGCATGCATGGGAATGTATTCCCTTGACTTGTACCCGATGGATCACATGATTTGGGAATACCTGGCCTATTGCGCCGGGACAGGAGGCAGTTTACTGGTGATTGGTTCAGCTGCCGGAGTGGCTGTGATGGGAATGGAACGACTCGACTTCATCTGGTACGTAAAGAATATAAGTTTCCTTGCCTTGATTGGCTATATGGCCGGCGCCATGATATTTCTGGTCGCGGGCTAAGTCCGGATAGCATCGGGTTGCCCGGGTTGAATTCTAATTGATGCACTTGCACACCCACTGCGTTGCACTTACCTTGAGGTCACTATCAGATGTTCCCCGTAAGGTATCTTCTTCTGTTATTATTTCTGCCTGTGCTCATACGCGCGCAGACACCCCACCCCAATGCTCACGCGCACAATGACTATGAACATGTAAGACCATTGTTCGACGCGCTTAACAATGGCTTCACGTCCGTGGAGGCTGATGTTCATTTTACCAATGGACAACTGCTGGTCTCACACAACAAGCCGGGAAAAGATTCCCGCTCACTGGAGCAGCTCTATTTCCATCCTTTGGACAGCTTTGTTGCCAGAAATGGCAAGATCTTTCAGAACTATGATCGGCCCTTCTATCTCATGATCGACCTGAAAACAGATGCAAAGACCACGTATGAGGTGGTTAACGCTCTGCTTGGTCAATATCCCAGGCTTCGATGCCGCGACAAATCATGTCCGGTTCGCATTTTCGTTTCTGGCAACCGGCCACTTGATAAAATTGGAACAAGCGAAACCAAAGGTTTGGCTTTTGACGGGCGACCTGAAGATCTCGGTAAAGGATATTCAACAGAGGATATGCCGGTGATCAGTGATCATTTCAAAAACTGGAGTAACTGGAGCGGGCACCAGAAACCAAGTCCCCACGACCTCCAGCGTATACGCGATCTGGCACATCGCGTGCATGCCGAAGGCAAAAAGCTGCGTCTCTGGGCCATCCCGGAAAATGAGCTGGCTTGGGAAGAATTGCTTGGAGCTGGTGTGGATATTATCAACACTGACAAGCTGAAAGAACTGAATGAGTTTTTGTCCAAGAAGGGATTGTAAACCCTCGTTGATACCAATCGGACTTTCTACTTTAGCGGCCTCTTCTTGATCATTCCCCCCTTCGTGTCCTTGATGCTGTTCATTACAACGAATGCATTGGGCTCTATTTTCTCTATCTCGGTATTGAGTTTGTTCAATTCCAGCCGGGTGATCACGGTATAGATAACATCAACATCCTTTGTTTCTCCCCTCTTTCCATATCCTCTTTTGCCGGAGTAAACGGTAACGCCGCGTCCCATCACATTGATAATCATTTGCCTGATCTCCTCGCTGTGGGAGGATACGATTGTTACACCAATGTATTCATCAATCCCCTCGACAATGAAATCCAGTGACTTCGAAGCCGCGAGGTAAGTGATCATGGAGTACAAGGCGATCTCTACTCCCAGTAACCATGCTGCCGCTGAGAAAATCAGGATGTTGATCATGATGATAATATCCCCGATGGTCGTCCCAAGCTTGCGGCTCAGAAAGATGGCCAGCACTTCCGTACCATCGATCACTGCACCTCCTCTTACGGCCATGCCGATGCCTGAACCCAGGAAGAACCCGCCGAACACCGCAACGAGAAGATTGTCATTTGTAACATTGGGAAAATTGACATTCGCCAGGCAAAGCGCGAGACCTGAAATCGCCAAAATTGTTTTGATGGCGAACTGTCTGCCGATCACGTAATAGGCGAGCAGCATGAAAGGTATGTTCACTAACACGATCAGATAATGAAGCGGGAAGTTGGTCAAGGCCCTTATGAGCAGGGAAATCCCGGTAGCGCCGCCGTCGATAAACCGGTTGGTGAGGAGAAATCCTTTGAATCCAAAAGACGCAGAGAAGATGCCAAGCGTTATGAATATCACATCCTTAAAAAATCCCCTGATTGTAATCAGTAGTTCGCGATGTCCCTTGGCCAGCACATAGGATGAGATGTGCTCTCCTCTTTTAATTCCGTTGAGTGACAACCTGACAATACTGGACCAGACAGATTTCATTACCTCCAATTCCGGCAATTTAAATATTGACGGTCCCTCAAAGATCGTCAATTGCCGGGTTAGAAAAGTCTAAGATCTTGCGTTTCTGTGCAAGGGATGTACCCGGCATCACGGGACTAAAGTGCGATCGCCTTATTAAGCCATTCGTTCAGATCCTGAAGCATCTCTCCGCTTATGCCATGTCCTGCATTGTACTCCTTGTAAAAGCTGCTTACTCCGAAGCCGTTCAGGAATGATCGCAACTTCCTGGCATAGTCAATTGTTAACACACGATCATGGGTGCCATGGGCCACAAATACTTTCAATCCGGACAACTCATTTGAAGGGGCAAATTCCGCTCTCAATTCTTCCGGCAACCGTCCGCTGATCGCTACGATTCCTTTGAACAGCTCGGGGTGAATCAGCCCGAGGCTTAGCGACATGATGGCGCCCTGGCTGAAACCGCCAATGAATATCCGTTGCGGATCAAATTGATGACGTTCGCCCATTTCTTCTATGAAATTCATCAGCAGTTCCCGGCTTGCGGCTTCCTGGTCATGTGTGATAGCAGGTTTGCCGGATTTGAAATCAACCTGGTACCAGGCATAGCGTTGGGGTCCTATCCGGTACGGACCTCTCAGCGAAAGAACAAGAAAATCTTCCGGAAGCTTGCCGGCAACCGAGAAAAGATCCCGCTCATTGCTACCCACCCCGTGCAAGAGAATCAGCACAGGAGGTTTCTCTATTGCGTTCAGCGGCTCACGCACCAGATAGTGCAATGCCGGCCTTACTTCGATTTTTTGTTCCTTTATCATACCCACATCCATTCTTCAATTCGTACCCTTAACCAACTTTCACTGATGTCATGGTCAACGAACCGGCCACGGCCTTATCATTGAACAGGGACAGCATGTCGTTCTTCCCCTTCAGAGCCAGAACGTATAAAAGTGGTAAATAGTGCTCGGGTGTAGGAACAGCCTGACGAAAAGCTGTGCCTTGTTGGTCATAACGTATGAGCGCGTCATGATCCCCGTTGATGATAAACTGCTTCATTTTGCTCCCAGCCTCCAGCGCCCAGTCGTAGGCAAAACCATCAGTATTCAGTTTATCCCAGGCCAGCAATCTCAGGTTATGCACCATATTTCCGCTGCCAATGATGAGGACGCCCTTGTTTCGAAGGGAAGACAGTTCACTGGCCATCTCATAATGATACCGGGCATCTCGCCCACGATCAAGGCTCATCTGGATGACAGGGACATCTGCTTTAGGATATAAGTGCTTGATTACACTCCACGCCCCGTGGTCCAACCCCCATTGATGATCCAGTCCCACTTCTGTCCTTTTTATCAATTCTTTTGTTGTCGTCGCCAGTTCCTGACTACCCGGCGCAGGGTATTGTACCTGATACAGTTCCCTCGGGAATCCGCCAAAGTCATGGATCGTTTGCGGATGCTCCATGGCTGTGACGTAAGTTCCTCTGGTCTCCCAATGAGCAGAAACGCAAAGAATAGCCTGTGGTTTGGGGATTCCGTCTGCAGTCCTTCTGAATCCGGCGACAAACTCGTTCTCCTCGATGGCGTTCATGGGACTGCCGTGCCCCAGAAACAGCACCGGCATGGTGTCGGTGCTGTCCAGGGACGCCGTCAATTGATTCAGTGACTTAGTTTTCATATTCATTCCCCAAATGGTTGATGTAGCCAGGGACAACAGAAACTCTTTGCGATTCATGTCCGGAATGTCCGGGTCAGGCTGACTGCTTTACAAACTGAACTTCAGCACTGACCGTTACCTCATCGCTCACCAGCACGCCGCCCGTCTCAAGCGCCGCATTCCAGTTCAGTCCAAAATCCTTCCTGTTGATTTTGCCTGACAGGGAGAAGCCGGCCTTGGTGTTGCCCCATGGATCTTTGTTGATGCCGCCGAAGTCAACCGCCATCGTAACTTCCTTACTCACACCCTTTATGGTGAGGATGCCTTTCAGTTCATGCCGTTCTTCATCGATCTTTTTTAATGAGGTCCCTTTGAAGGTAATGGAAGGGTATTTCTCCACTTCGAAAAAGTCGGCACTCTTCAAGTGGCCATCACGGGTTTCATCATTGGTAAAGACAGAAGATGCGTCAATCATTGCTGTGATGGAGGCCTTCGTAAAGTCTTCGCCAAGCACCTCGGCATTGAATTTTCTGAATTCACCCTTCACATTGGTGATCATGAGGTGTTTTACCTTGAAGAGAATTTCACTGTGTGTTGGATCAATAGTCCATTTGGTCTTGGTTGCTGTTGCGGTTTCCATATTTATTTGTTTAAAGTTGTACTTGATAATGATCTTGGTTTTGGTCTCGACCAGCGCTGGCCCATTCTGCAGCTGTCGATGGACTTTCTGTCTCCACTATTCTGCTAAAGGGCATGATCCCAGCCAGTTTGTCTGATAAGGACGTACCCTCAGCCTGCCGGTGATCGGGGACATAGATAATAGTCTTGCCGGTCGCCACCTCTTTGATTTTTCTGGCCACCGTGAGCGCGTCTGTCTCGTTGACTGCGAGAATGATCACTTCCGCCTCCCAGCAGGCCTCTTTTGCGCAATCCTGGGTCAGGATTTCCGCAGCAAAGCCTGCCAACTTCCGGTTAATGTCGCTTAAGGCAGACTGATCATCCGACATGAGCACCAACCTGCACCGGTTCCTGGCAAGTTCACGCGCTAACGCAATTCCCTTCGGCCGGGTGGCTCCTACAATAGCTATGGTGATTGGCGTAGTCACTATTCTCTGTGTTTGATGACACAAAGCTATGGTGGCCGTAGCGGGCACGCCTTGATTTCAGATAATTTCGGACTTGATCCAGATCAAGAAAACTCAGGGCTTCCTGGATACCTGCTTGCGTATGCGGCTTAGTGTTTCGGGTGTGACGCCCAGGTAGGAGGCAATATGCTGAAGAGGAGCCCGGGAGATAATGTCGGGATTTATTTCCAACAGCTTTCGATACTTGTCTTCCGCAGAGTAATTCAATGAAGCAACCAAACGTCGTTGAAGGCTTACAATGTGATTTTGCATCAGAAGACGGAAATACCGCTCCATGCCGTGGATGTGATTCAACATTTCTTCCATGGACTCGGTGGTGAGGAGCAAGAGCTCGGAATCTTCCAGTGCCTCAATGTTGTACACGGCCTCATCGCCGCTAAGAAAACTGCTGAGGTCCGAAATCCACCATCCTTCACAGGCAAATGACACAACCTGTTCATGTCCCTGCAGATCTACGCTGAAAGAGCGGAGCATTCCCTTCTCAACAAATGCGATATAACGGCACACTTCCCCTGCATTCAGCAGGAACTGTCTTTTGCGGATCTTCTTTGGGACAAAGAATCGCTTTATTTCTTCTGCTTCATTGTCTGCAAGTCGAACCCTGTCGCGGATACTGCTGAAAAGTTGTTCGTACATTACCAGGTGCTGCGTAACGGATCAAAATAATCTCAGGACTGCTTCTTCTTGAACCTGAAATAGGCTGTAACGGTGAGCGCGTTGATTACGATGGCAACTAAGTTCCAAAGAATTACAGGGCGGGAGACGATCAGCAGTCCATAGTATACCCATAGTATCTGGAAAATGCCCATTATGCCTGCCATACGGGGGTTCATTCCTTCTGATGAACGTCGGCGCAGCATGGCCATCAAGTCGGGCAGAGCTGCGAATGTTGTTCCTAAACCGGCGAGGAATCCTACGATTTCAGACCGGTGCAAGGTTGGGATCAGAAGGCTTTGAGGATCTTCAGGAACAAGTCCTTCACATCCTATCAAAAGAAGACCCATTGGTAGTGAAATCAATACAATTCTCTTCATGGGTAGGAGTCTTAGTGTGGATACAAGTTACATGATTTTAATCAGAGGCAGCCTGATCTACGGTCATTCTTAGGGGCTATGTTATCACCTTAACTTTCACGGCCCTTCATGGCCATGGTCGGTCAGGCATCCATGCAAGGAATTGTTTTGGGATTTCACTAAATTAAGTACACCTCATCAAATAAAATCACGCGTATGAACAACGAATTGGTACGGCTTCAGGAAAGCGGGCCCAAGGCCCCCTGGAAGAAATGGGGACCCTATCTGAGTGAAAGACAGTGGGGCACTGTCAGAGAAGATTACAGCGATAACGGAGACGCCTGGAACTACTTTTCTCATGACCAGGCACGGTCAAGAGCCTATCGCTGGGGCGAAGACGGGTTGGCAGGAATAGGCGACGAAAAGCTGAAATTATGTTTCGCACTTGCCCTGTGGAATAAAAAGGACCCCATTGTCAAGGAGCGCTTGTTTGGCTTAACCAATTCAGAGAGCAACCACGGAGAAGACGTCAAGGAGTATTACTTCTACCTGGACAGTACACCTACCCACTCCTACATGAAGTACCTCTACAAGTATCCCCAGAATGCCTTCCCGTATGACAACCTGGTTCAGACCAGTAAGTCGAGGGGACGTAATGAGGGCGAATACGAGCTTCTCGATACCGGTATCTTCAATGATGATAAATACTTTGATGTATTTGTTGAATATGCCAAAGAATCACCTGAAGATATTCTGGTGAAAATCACTGTACACAACCGCGGTGCCGAGGCAGCTTTACTGGATGTACTCCCAACCCTATGGTTCCGGAACACCTGGTCGAGTGATGCCAAAGCGGTAAAACCCGAACTGAAGCTGCTGAAAGGGAAAGTGCCAGGCGTTCTCGCAAAAGACAGCAAAGGCTCAATGTATCTGTACACCGACGGCAAGCCCGAATTTCTGTTCACTGAAAATGAGACCAATAACGAGCGCATCTTCAAAAAGCCCAATCTGTCACCCTATGTGAAAGATGGAATCAATAATTACCTGACGCAAGGGAACAAGGATGCGATCAATCCTGAAGGCGTGGGAACCAAAGTATCGGCAAGGTATGAGGTAACGGTCAAACCGAAATCATCCGAAGTTATAAAACTGAGGCTTTGTACAACTGGTCCGGAGAATCTCTCAACGTACGGAGGCGGACCTATCGGCAAACACTTTGATGAGGTATTCGAAACCAGAACGAAAGAGGCTGATACTTTCTATAAGGAAATTATTCCGGCTTCCTTGACCAAAGACCAGGCCAATGTGATGCGGCAGGCGCTGGCAGGGATGCTGTGGAGCAAACAATTTTTCCACTACGATGTTGCCAAGTGGCTGGAGGAACGCGGCTCAAGTCCATATAGAGCCGACCGTAAAACACCGCCAAGAAACGATCACTGGCATCACCTGTTCAATGGAGACATCATCTCAATGCCCGACAAGTGGGAGTACCCATGGTATGCAGCGTGGGACCTGGCGTTTCACGTGCTCGCGCTCACATTGGTGGACCCTCAGTTCGGCAAAGACCAGCTGAGCCTCATGCTCAAAGAGCAGTACATGCACCCGAACGGACAAATTCCGGCTTATGAATGGAACTTCGGTGATGTGAACCCTCCTGTACACGCCTGGTCCACCATTTTCACCTATCGGCTGGAAAAAATGACCACCGGAAAAGGTGATGTCGAATGGCTGAAGAAAACATTCCAGAAGCTTCTTCTCAACTTCACATGGTGGGTAAACCGTAAAGACAGGACAGGCCGCAACGTATTTGAGGGCGGCTTCCTTGGTCTTGACAATATCGGTGTATTTGACAGAAGTGCGCCTCTACCTACAGGAGGATACCTCGATCAGGCCGACGGCACAGCCTGGATGGCGCTCTTCAGCCAGAACATGCTGGAGATTGCAACAGAACTTGCCAACGAAGATCCGACCTACAGCGACATGGCCATTAAATTTGTAGAGCACTTCCTCTGGATCGCTTCTTCCATGGTGCATCTCGGCAGTGACACAGGTATGTGGGATGAAGAAGACGGGTTCTTCTATGATGTGCTGAGGCTGCCCGATGGTTCCGCCAAACGACTCAAAGTCAGGTCGATGGTAGGTCTTCTGCCGCTGTGTGCCGTTACCTCATTTGACGGCCAGTTGCTGAAGAAATATCCGGAGCTGAAGGAAAGATTCGACTGGTTCCTTGAAGCCAAGAAGGAATTGTTCACCAACATTCATGATCCTAAGAAGGAAGGCCTGAAAGGCCGGAGGCTGGCATCCATCCTTTCCGAAGATAAACTGAAGAAAGTGCTCAATAAGATGCTGGACGAAAACGAATTCCTGAGTCCTTATGGAATCAGAGCCATGTCCAAGTTCCACGAAAAGAATCCGTTTGTCTTTTGGGCCGGCAGCACCGGCTATGGTGTAGGTTATCTCCCTGGCGAATCCGACAGCGGCATGTTTGGCGGCAACTCGAACTGGCGCGGTCCGATCTGGATGCCGGTAAACGGATTGATCATCCGGGCATTGCTGCAATACTATGCTTACTATGGAGATGATTTCAAAGTTGAATGCCCCACCGGTTCAGGAAAGATGATGAATCTTTATCAGGTTGCCGAGGAACTCTCCAAACGGTTAACCAACATCTTCCTCACCAACAAGCAGGGTGAGAGACCAGTGAACGGCCAGGCTGAGAAATTCCAGAAGGACCCTTATTGGAAGGACAACATCCTCTTCTATGAGTATTTCCACGGCGATTCAGGCATGGGATTGGGTGCGAGCCATCAGACAGGATGGACCGGCATCATTGCCCGACTGCAGCATTTGTTTGCCACTTCAGACTCCAGTCAAATGAAGGAATTAGGCAAAGAAGCGGCTGTCGTCGATGTAAACGCGAAGCCCGCTAAGAAACGCACGAAACGCGAGAAAGAACTCGTATAAGTTGTTTGCTCTATCAAGTCTCTGATGACCATGATCCTCTTCCCTGTTTTACCAGGGAAGAGGATATTTTCTCACAGCTATGAACTCCATTATACTCCTCTTTTCGCTGCCTCTTTGGGCCTATTATGTCGGAACTGTATTGCTGGTGATCCTGTCGATCCGGGCAGGTTTTCAGGTTGCCGTTTACAGAACAAGGAACGGCAACACAGATGCCCAGCCTCCTATAAACACTGGTGTAGGATCATTACTGGGACTTCTGGCTTTCATACTGGCATTCACTTTCGGGCTCTCCATGTCACGATTTGAAGCCCGGAAGAATTTCCTGATGGAGGAGGTGAATACACTTGAGGCCGCTTACCTGAGAACAGACTTTCTCCCGGAACCTTATAAGACAAACATGAGAAAAGACCTTCGCACCTATGTGGATCTCAGGGTAGAAATAGGCCAGCACCCTGAACGGAAAGACGAAATTCTCGCTGCTTCTGCAGAATTGAGGAAACACATGTGGAGCATAGTAGACGAGATGGCTCAAGCACCGCCCTCATCGGTGCCTTATTTTGGCTTGTTCTCCGGAACCGTTGGGGAAATAATTAACATCAACAACAGGCGCGTGACGGTCGGCCTTATCAATGAACTGCCCGATGCCATGTGGCTTGCGTTGTACTTGCTCACCTGCTTTGCCATGATGGGCTTTGGTTACCTGTTCGGCATGGGCGGAAAATCCAACTGGCCACTTTCCATCATTCTAGCGTTTGCCTATTCTGCTCTTATTGTTCTGATTGTTGATCTTGACAAGAGTGCCAACCGCGGCGGAGGCATTATCCGTGTCTCCAACGAACCAGTCATCGAACTCCAGCAGCGAATGAGCAATTAAAAATGATTCTTACTCAAAGTCCAATTCCCTTTTTATGTCTGATCCACATTATCCCCTACTGTATCAAATCAATACCCGCGTCTTGCTAACAGAACTCTCGGAGTCACTAAACAAGAAAGCCACTTTGGATGACATTCCAGACGCAGAAATTGACCGGCTTGCGGGCATGGGCTACGAATGGATCTGGATGCTCAGCGTATGGCAAACAGGAGAAGCAGCAAAAGCCGTGTCGAGATCCAATCCTGGATGGCTGGAAGAATTCCAACACACCCTGCCTGATTTGAAGATGGAGGACATCGAAGGTTCAGGTTTTGCCATCACGAATTACGAGGTCCATGCCTCCGTGGGCGGCAGTGCAGCACTTACAAGGTTTCGTGAACGCCTCCGGGCACGGGGGCTTAAACTCATGCTGGATTTTGTTCCCAATCATATGGCGCTTGACCACCCCTGGCTGCAGGACCATCCTGAATATTTTGTGTCCGGAAGTGAGGAAGATCTGGCTAAGGCTCCGAAGAACTTTGTCAAAGTAAAGAGCAAGGGGCAGGATATCATCAAGGCCTATGGTCGTGATCCATACTTTGAAGGCTGGCCCGACACCTTGCAACTCGACTATTCCAATCCTGCATGCCAGGAAGCCATGCTACATGAACTGCTCCGCATTTCAGGTCAATGTGATGGTGTGCGATGCGACATGGCCATGTTGCTGCTTCCGGACGTATTTCAAAGAACCTGGGGCAGAAGGCCGCAGGATTTCTGGCCTGTGGCTACCCAGCAGGTGAAAGAAAAGCATCCTGGCTTTATTTTCATGGCTGAAGTTTACTGGGACCTGGAATGGACACTTCAACAGCAGGGATTCGACTACACCTATGACAAAAAGCTTTATGACCGGCTAAAGGAAGGTCATGGTAAACCCGTTCGAGAACATTTTCTGGCAGCGCCGGATTACCAGAATCATTCAGCAAGATTCATGGAGAACCATGATGAGCCAAGAGCCGCCGCGACTTTTCTGACTGAACAATCAAAAGCGGCCGCCGTCATCACATACTTCTGCCCCGGGCTGCGGTTCTTCCATCAAGGTCAACTGGAAGGAAGAAGAAAACGGATATCACCACACCTGGTGAGGGCACCGAAGGAACACGTCGACCAGGCATTATTTACGTTCTACACGAGGCTGCTTGAGGTTCTAAAGGAGGAAACATTCCGTGATGGAAATTGGCAGCTCCTTGAGACCGTCCCCGTATCAGACGGCAATAGAGGCTTTGAGAACTACCTGTCATTTCTCTGGGTTGGGAACGGCAAACCCGGCTTTCTCGTCATTGTCAATTATTCCTCTTCACAAAGCCAGTGCTTTCTCAAGGTTCCGCTTCCGGAACTTATCCGCCGTCAATGCACACTGAAAGATCTATTCAGTGATGTGGTCTACGAGCGCGACGGTACCGAACTCATCACCAATGGTCTTTACCTGGATGAACCGGGTTGGAGGTACTACGCATTCGAACTGGAGTTACCGTAGCATTTGTTCGGGTACAACCCACAAAACCTGCCACCAAATAAAAAAGCCGCCTCGTCGTATCGAGGCGGCTCAGTTTAAAAAAACATTCGACCTGGCGTAGTAAAAAATATCGGACTACTTCAAAGGGTCCAGGTCAAAAAGAAGGCATACCGGCACCGGCAAAAAATATTTACAACCAACAACCACTACGAATGGAGTAAATGACCAGTCGTGCCGGATATGCCATGTCTTGGGCAAAGCCCATTCCCTGCCAGGATTGAGGCATTCATCAAACAGAGAAAGAGCCTTTGCCATTACAACCATGAATTCAGATCAGCAGGGTATACCAGCATCAGTCAACATTATCATGCAGGAACTTGTTATTCCCCAGCAGATTGTTGTCGTCATTAAGATTGTAGCGTGAGATGAACCGTTCCGACGAATGGGGGACGTTGTCCATTTTCACCCCGCGCCGCAGGTATGCCGGAAGCGTCCACTTTTCATTGAACTCCTCCTTGCTCATCTCCTGCTTTTTGGCAGACTTCAGTTTTTCGCGGCGGTCCTTGGCCTGCTGCTCAAGTCGCTCCTTGGTCTTTCTTGCTTCCATAAGCCCTTCTTCATTAATCACCTGATCAGCTGAAATTTCCTTTCCTACATTGAATTCGTCCTCAGTCGCACGAAAGGGCGCAAGATCATCTTCCTCTTCTTCCTCCTCCTCGCGCAAATCCATTCTACCAGTTGCCTGCTCCTGATCAAACAGGCTCAGTGTATAATGACGCTCCTCCAAAGGAGTTTCTTCTCGCTTCGTCCTCTCTTCCTTGCGCCCCGCCTTCTCCTCATTTTTCTTTACCGGAGGCTTTATCTCCTCCTTTGGAAGTTTTGGCTCTTCATTTACGAGGGGCATCTCTTCAACTACGGGTATCGTGGGTCTCTCTTCCACCCTTGTGGGGATTGGAACCGGAACAAATTCCTCCGTCAGATCATCAAAAACCGGCTCATCATGAATCGGATCCACAAAGACTGGCTCATCCGAAATCTTCAATTCGACTTCGTAGTGACGTTCATTCACGGAATTGTCGATCACCTCCTGAGGTTTTTCACTTTTGTCCAGATCCAGAACTTTCTTCTCTTCCGTTTTTCTTGGCGTCACAGGGCGTCCATCGCTGGCGAATCCCGTTGCGATGACAGTAACCCTGATATTATCGCCCAGCGCAGGATCTACACCGTGACCGAAAATAACCTCACAATCATCACCGGCCTGCTCCTGAATATATTCCGTTATGGTGCTGAGCTCATCCATCTGGAGTTCTGCTTCCTCGCCGCTAATGATAGACAGGAGGATCTTCTTGGCTCCCATGATGTCTTTGTTGTCCAGCAAGGGCGAGGCAAGCGCCTGTTGAGCAGCTCTTACGGCGCGGTCTTCTCCGCTCGTCTGGGCCGAACCCATCACAGCAGCACCGGCATTCAGCATCACCGTGCGCACATCCTGGAAGTCCACGTTGACGTATCCGGCCAATGTGATGATCTCAGCAATGCCCTTGGCAGCGGTGGTCAGTACACCATCCGCTTCGGCAAAGGCCTGGCTGATGGACAAATTGCCAAACATTTCACGGAGCTGATCATTGAGAATGGCCAGCACCGTATCGCATCCGGCACGCATTGCCTCGAGACCTGCCTGAGCCTGTGCAATTTTCTTTCTTCCCTCAAACGAGAAAGGCATGGTGACAATTCCCACCGTAAGAATGCCCATCTCCTTGGCTATTTTGGCAATGATGGGAGCTGCTCCTGTACCGGTACCGCCGCCCATCCCAGCCGTTACAAACAGCATTTTGGTCCCTGCCAGGAAGTCGCGGATTTGATCCTTGCTTTCCATCGCAGCCGCTCGTCCTACTTCAGGGTTGGCGCCGCATCCCAGTCCTTCGGTCAGGTTGCTGCCGATTTGCAGCTTGACAGGCACAGGACTGCTGTTGAGCGCCTGCAGGTCAGTATTGCACACAATAAACTCAACATCCTTGATGCCGAGCCTGTACATGTGATTCACCGCATTGCTGCCGCCGCCACCTACGCCGATCACCTTGATGATCGACTTTGTATGTCGCGTGGGCAGGTCAAATTGGTACGTTGATCCTGATTGAAACATGGTTGTATTATTTAGTAGTGGTTTCTTAGTATTCATTTTTACCATCCAG
>JAFEAM010000038.1 GCA_018266395.1 Bacteroidota bacterium
TGGCAGTGCACCGGTTACGGCGACGATCACCATAACACCGACCAATACAAATGCGGGATTAACATGCACAGGCACATCACAGGTATTCACCATCACGGTAAACCCGACGCCGGATGTGAACGCAGTGGCCAGCCAGGTACTTTGCAATGGTGATCTTTCTACAGCAGTGACTTTCACGGGTGCCGTGGCAGGGGTCACTTATTATTGGACTAATGACAATCCTTCAATAGGGTTGGCAATTAACGGAACCAATAGTATTGCCGCATTTACAGCAGTAAACAACGGAAATGTCCCGTCGGTCGGAACAATCACAGTAACACCGCAGACAGGCCCCACACCAACTTGCACAGGACTTTCAAAAACCTTCACCATCACGGTGAACCCGGCTCCGGTTGGTATCCCGGCTACACCAACTGTCTGCAGTGATGTAGCAGTGGGTCCGGCTGCAACGATCACCACAACTTCAGGCAGCGCACCGGCCGCAAGCTTTACAATTGCGACTAACCCCAATGGACTTACCCAAAGCGCGGGCACCGTTTCTGCGGGAACAGGCAAGGGACCGGCAGAGTTGACAGATGACGCATGGACGAATACAACCGGGGGCCCCGTTAATGTTGTGTATACCATTACACCCATTAGCGCTTCAGGCTGTGTTGGGGCTCCGTTCACAATCACGGTAACTGTCAACCCAGAGCCAGCCACCACGGCACCAGTCACAACATCCGGGGTTTGTAGCGATGTTGCCATAGGTTACAATTTCACAGTAGCCGGCGCTGCCACATATAACATCACCACCAACAGTAACGGGTTGTCACAAAGTGGTGGTACGGTAAGTGCTGGCACCGGCAAATTGAGCGGGGAGTTGGCAGATGATAGCTGGAATAATATCACACTCGGAACTGTCAATGTAGTTTATACAGTGACCCCAGTGAGTACATTAGGCTGCCTTGGGGATGTATTTGCCGTAACGGTACCCATTAAGCCTGAGCCCCGCGGATGGAATGACACAAGGACCATTTGTGGGAATACAGTTGTTGGTTATGATCTTCAGAACAGCAATGTCAATATAACAGGATCGGGCGGTAACGCGATGGTGTCTACCTTTAGCTGGGTGGCGATTGATAACCCATCTGTAACAGGGGAGAGCCTTACTCCCCAGTCAGGATCTGTTATTAATGATTTGTTGCTGAACGTGTCCAGTGTTACCCAAAATGTAGTTTACCAGGTAACGCCAACAGGGTCCGTAAGCGGTTGTACAGGCGATGTATTCACCTTAACCGTAACCGTGAAATCGACGCCTGTGGGAGTCAATCAGACTGTAACTACCTGCAGCAACGTTTCATCAAACTACAACCTCATTAACAATGTGGCCATCCTGGGTAATAATGTCGGAAGCACTTATAGCTGGGTCGCAGCACCCAATGGTTTGGTAGGAGGAGAGAGCACCACTCCCCAATCAGGATCATTCATTAATGATATACTGGTAAATGTGACCAATGTTCCTCAAACAGTGTTGTATACGGTGACGCCCACCGGTGTGAATGGCTGCGTAGGTGCAACCTTCCAGATTACCATCAATGTCAATCCTGAACCCGTAGGTGTCACAGCAACCGCTCCCGACATTTGCAGCGGTTCGCCGGTTAATTACAATCTGCAGACGAACGTCAACACGCTGGGCAATAACCTGCCATCCACATTCATATGGGTGGCCGCAGACAACCCCAGTATATCCGGAGAAAGCACGTTTGCTCAGACTACGTCGAGTATTTCCGATGTGCTCGTAAATACTTCATTTGTTCCTCAGGTGGTCACCTACACCGTTAATGTCACTGGTACTAACGGTTGTGCTGGCGCTGTATTTACAATCACCGTCACTGTCAATCCCAAGGCGCAGATTACAGCGGGACCGGATCTTGCTCTTTGTGAGGACACACCGAGCATCACGCTACAGGGTGGTATTACCTATGCGCCAAACGGTGTGAACTGGACCGGAGGGGCAGGTAGTTTCTCCAATGCTGCAAGTGCCACTTCAGATTACTTCTTCAGCAACCCCGCGGAAATCAACACTTTGATCGCCCTGACACTAACTGCCAATGACCCTGACGGTGCCGGCCCCTGCGCATCAGTAACCGATCAAATGCAGTTGAAGATCAATAAGTTACCTACTGTCGTATTTACTGGATTGCCCAGCGGTGCTCCCCCTCAAATGGCAGAGAATCAGCTTCCAATAGTTCTGACGGGTAATCAGGTTGGGGGTATTTTCACAATCTCGCCTGTCACTTCAGTGATTGGTAGTACCTACGTGAGCGTGGTTGACCGCGTAAATTTTGACCCATCGGCTGCAACCTTGGGTCCGAATTACATCCGGTATACTTTTACGGATGCAAATAGCTGCACAAACTTCAATGAGCAGGAGGTGGTTATCAACCCTGTCACGATTATCGACTTCGCCATACAAGGAGCAACTGTAAATGCTTCCAATGAATTTGAACTATGCGCTGAATTGGGATTGGTCAAACTGAATGGCTTCCCTGCTGCAAGCACTGGCTTCCCTCCGGAAACTCAATTCACGGCCTCCACAGGATTCTATAATGCCGCCAATACGATGACCATTGTTAAGATTGGTCCGGAGTATTACATCCAAACGACCGGGCTGAAGTCTGATAACTATACGATTACCTATACCTACAAGAATGCACTCAATGCTGTTACATTCAAGTCCAGGAATGTGAAAATATTTGCTTCTCCCGTGGCCGGTATTTCTGTTGCGAACTCCTGTATCGCCAGTGCAATCAATTTCACCGACACTTCAACAGTGCCTTCCACACCATTCCCGACTACCACGGCATTCTGGAAATGGGATTTCAATGACGGATCTTTCAGCAACCTGCAGAATCCCAGCCATGTCTATTCCTTCTCAGGCATATATACGATAGCCATGGATGTGACAACTGCCCAGGGCTGCAGAAGTACCGCAACAAAGAGCATTCGGGTTGGTGACGTTCCCACTGTCGGCTACGACTGGTCAGCCATCTGTAACAACGACAGCACCAAATTCGTGGATCAGACCAATCCAGGTACCGTCAGTGTGATTCAAACCTATACATGGGACTTTGGCGATGGAGATATCTTAACCGGTGCGGCTGGTTCCTCAGTGCCGCTTGGAACCAACGGAGGAAGGACCTCCGGTACCTTCAAGAATCCATCTCACAAATACGTGGCCTTCGGCACTTATACATCGAAACTGACAGTTGACACCAATGACGGATGCAACAACTCACTTCAGAAGCAAGTCTTCATTTTGCCTTATTCAACCGTAACACCACTTGCCTCCAGCGCTTATGTCGAGACCTTTGAGGCAAGTGCGGGCGGCTGGATTGCCGAAACAAAAACTGCAGGATCGGGCATAAGCTGGATTTGGACAACGCCTTCAGGCGCAACGATCAACTCCGCAGCAGGAGGAGCAAAAGCCTGGTGGACTGGCGCGAATACGAATACGTATTACAACAGCGAGAATTCATTTGTAAACGGGCCATGCTTCAATCTCACCAACCTGAAGCGGCCAATGATATCATTTGACTACTGGTGTGATTCTCAACTTGGATTTGACGGCGCCGTGCTGCAATATTCTGTTAATGGAGGTACTTCCTGGGCGAATGTAGGCGTACCGAGAGAGGGTATAAACTGGTATGATCCCAACAACCCGGTCATCAGTAACCCTGGCGGTCAGGTTGGTGCATTTGGATGGTCAGGAAAAACGGGCAAGTGGATAACCGGTAAGTTCAACCTTGATACCATACCATTGGCCAGCAGGAGCCAGGTGAGGATTCGCTTTGCTTTTGCGAGCAATGCCGATAACCCATCCGGAACCAACTTCGATGGATTTGCATTCGATAATGTCTATGTAGGAAACAAACAGCGCAATGTCCTGGTAGAGCACTTCACCAATTCAAATCTCCAGGCGAGTGTAGATGGTGACACATGGATCAATAATCTGTATGCAAATCAGATTGCCACCCGCCAGGGCGAAACAGATTTCAACCATCTTCAGTATCATATCAACTATCCTACGGCGGATGCACTTAATAAGGATAATCCCACTGATCCTGCTGCCCGCGCATTGCTCTTTGGCGTGTCGCAACCGCCGTCAACGATCATGGATGGTATTGTCGATGGCGTCAAGTTCAAGGGTAAGTACACAGACATTAATAAGGTTGAAATTGACCGGAGGGCCCTGGTTGATCCCGCGTTTGATCTGCAATTAACAACTATCCCGACGGGAGTGAACAATGAAGTAACGGTAGTGCTCACCATGACAGCGCGTCAGGATATGCCAGGACCGTTGGTAGCCCAGGTAACTTTGATGGAAAATCAGACTGGCACTTTCAAGAATGTGGTCAGGAAGCAATTGATGGGACCTGACGGCTTGACTATTACGATCCCGCTTAAAAAAGGTGATGTGTTGGTGAAGCAGCAGAACAATGTGAAGATAGATGTACCCATTACCAATCCTTCCCAGTTGACATTGGTCGGATTCGTGCAGGACAAGAATACAAAGGAGATCTACCAAAGCGCTGTGATACCGGCACCCACACTGCAGGGAGCCGTCGTTGTGGGGCTCGAGCCTCAGGTGTTGGCACCAACTACGCTTAACGGAATAGCCATGTATCCGAATCCGGCTAATGGATCTTTCTACCTGTCAGTTCCTGATGGAAACCCGGTGGAAGGCTATACCTGGAGATTAATCGACCAGCGGGGCATTACAGTGCTGTCCGGCGACTTCAACGATATGGTCAACAATGAACGACAAATCCCCGTAAGCGAACTTGCCAATGGTATCTATTTTGTTGAACTGACAGGCCCTGGTCAATCGGTTGTGCATCGTAAACTGGTGGTCATGAACCGGAACTAGGTATAATTATGAATAAGGAGTTAGATAAACTTGATTCATCTGAAAAAGAATTAATACTGAAGGCGCCTCTTCTGGTATGCCTTCTGATTGCAGGTGCCGATAATGAAATAGACAAGAAAGAAGTGAGAGGTGCAGTTGAATTATCGAGGAAGAAGCGCAAACAGGGTAATGCAGCCTTGACCGAGCTTTTCGAGGAAGTATCTACGGATTTTGAGGATAAGCTGAAAATCCTCCTTGAAAGCCTTCCGCATAAACCTGAAGTCCGTACAAAGGCAATTTCGGACGAGTTGGCCCGCTTGAACAGGGTCCTTCCGAAATTAGGCAAGGGATTTTCATCAGATTATTACAAGGCGCTCCGGTATATAGCAGAAAAGATCGCCGAGTCCTCAGGTGGTATTTTGGGCATCAAATCGGTGGCCGAAGAGGAGGAAAGCTTGATGACCCTTCCAATGATCAAAAATCCGACAGCTGCGGGATGAGCCCCGGCCCAAGCTCCTTTTTCGGCAGCTCGGTGGTCCCCTTTCGGCTCCTCTTTCTGATGTGGCTGGTTTTCAGTATTGAGTTCTTTGCGCAGATCGATTTAGGCTGGTTGGGGATTAAGCCCCGGACTTTGGAAGGTATCCCGGGTATATTCTTTGCACCGTTGATCCATGGCAGCCTTTCTCATTTGATTTCAAACAGCATCCCGCTGCTTTTCCTGGGTTCAATGATTTTCTTCTTCTATGAGCGTATCGGTGGTGTTGTCTTTTTTCGATGTTATTTCATTACCAACATCCTGGTATGGCTGTTGAGTCCAAGGGTGTCCTACCATATCGGGGCCAGCGGGCTCATTTATGGTTTGTCTTCCTTTTTGATTTTCTTTGGATTCTTGAGAAAGGAATTTTGGTCTTTGGTGATTTCCCTGGTTGTACTGGTTCTGTACGGTGGACTGTTCTACGGAATCCTTCCGCTTTTTCCGGGTGTGTCATGGGAGTCACACCTTTCTGGCGCAATCGTGGGAATGTATACAGCTATTGATCTGAGGAAAAAGAAAAGAGTGTAATGGACGCAACGGCCAAAGAAATTCTTACCAGCCTGAAGGCACGAAAATATGCACCCGTTTATGTCTTGCAAGGTGAGGAGACGTATTATGTCGACATGATATGTTCTTTCATCGAGGAGCATGTCCTCGAGGAATCAGAAAGGGGATTCAACCAGGTGGTACTTTATGGCAAGGAATCACCTGTTGCGACCATCCTCACACATGCCCGAAGATATCCAATGATGGCCGAAAGACAGGTCGTGATCGTTAAGGAGGCCCAGGACATTCCCGATTTGTCCAAGGATACAGGGCAAAAGCTTTTGCTTGATTATTTCAGTAAGCCGGTGCCTTCAACCCTTTTGCTGCTTTGTCACAAACACAAGTCGCTGGATAAAAGAAAGGAATTGGGCAAGAAAGTGGAACAGCTCACGGTTTCAGCAACCTTTAAGAAGACCTATGACAACCAGCTTCCCGGTTTTATTGAAGAATATGTCAGGTCGAAAAATCAGTCGATCATGCCTGATGCAGCCGCCGGTCTGGCCGAATATGTGGGCAATGACCTGAGCAGACTGGCAAATGAAATTGACAAACTGCTGATTGGCCGGATGGAAAATCTGCCGATCACAATGGAGGATGTGATACGCACAGTGGGGATAAGCAGGGAGTTCAATGTCTTCGAGCTCCAGAAAGCATTGGTAACCCAGGATGTTCCCAGAGCCTTCAGGATCATGAATTACTTTGGGTCCAATACGCGAAAGAATCCACCAATCATGATGGTGGCTTTTCTGTTCAATTATTTTTCGAGATTGTTACAGGCGAGCTATAATGGTTCAAGTGAAAAAGAGATTGCTAACACACTCAAAATCAGCACATTCATCGCAAGGGAGTATAGCGCAGCTTTACGCTATTATTCGCGTGATCGAATTATGGAGGTCTTGACTTTGCTGAGTGAATTCGATCTTCGGTTGAAAGGTGTCAGGTCAGGGTCAGAGGAAGATGCAGAAATATTGAAGGAACTGGTCATTCGCATTCTTCACACCGCACCATGATGGTGATTTCATAAGATTCATTAATTTTGGATTATCTGCTTCACCTATTTTTTGGCAGATCTTGGAAATTTTTAAACTCTTTCGGCAATAAAAGACCGAACAGAAAGTTTTGAAGAAAACCTGACATGAAGAGGACCTATGTCTTTCTTGTCCTGATATTATTGGTTCCGTCTGCTCTTAAGGCGCAGGAGTCTTTGTCGCAACTTGCGCCGGAGCGTCTATTTCAAACTGGGCTTGATCTCTTGTCACACCAGGAGTATGGAGCGGCCATGACTCGCTTCAATCAATTCCTGGCCTCCGCTCCGAACCAGGATATCAGAATTCCGGATGCAACTTATTACAGGGCGTTTTGTGCACTCTCGCTCTACCATGCGCAGGGCGAAAAAATGATTCTGGATTTCATGGGTAACTATCCGTCGCATCCTATGGCTGCTATGGCCAGTTATGACCTTGCCAATTACTTCTACCAGGCAAAAGACTACGCCAAGGCTTCCACCTATTATGCAAAAGTCAGATTTGGATCCTTGAGTTCTGCCCAGCAGGGTACCGGTCGGTTCAGGTGGGGTTATTCTTTATTCAGCCAGAAGAAGCTATTGGAGGCATTGGACCAGTTCAATGCTATTAAGGTTCAGGCGGGTCCCTATGGCCCTGCTGCCAGCTACTATGCAGGCTACATTGAATTGTCCGAGGGAGACTTTAACAACGCGCTTCAGGACCTGAAACGGGCTGAGGCTAATGAATCCTATGCAACAGTTGTCCCGGTACTCATTTGCAATGCCTACTACCGGTTAAACCAGGACGACGAGTTGCTTCGGTATGCTTCCTCGGTTCATGATCGCGAGGGGCTGATGGCTGAAGGTGAAATTTCCCTGCTGGAAGCCGAAGTTCTGTCAAGGAAGGGCCGCTATGCTGATGCCCTCCCGTTGTATGAATCCTGTTTTGAAATGGGGGTTGGGAAGTCTGACCGCAACGTGATGTACCGCGCCGGAATGGCAGGGTATTTCACAAAGAACTATGACAAGGCAATCAGATTCCTTGAGCAAGTTGCCCAGGCGGCAGATTCTCTTGGGGCAGCCGCTTCCTATTATACAGGTCTGGCCCATCTCAACAAGAAGGAGAAGCCGCTGGCACTGACCGCCCTGGTATTTGCCCAGCGCAACGCGACGCATCCGGGTATAAAGGAGGAGAGCGCCTTCCTGTCTTCCAAGCTGAACTATGACCTCGGAAAATCCGACGAGGCAATCGCCGGATTCGAAGGAGTTCTTAAGTCATATCCGCAGTCTGTTCACACCCAGGAGATTAAGGAACTGTTGTCCCAGGCCTATATCAACGCAAATAATTACAACAAGGCGATCGAATACATTCAGTCACTGGCCCACCGCACACCGGCGGTGGATAGGGCATATCAAAAGGCAACTTTGCTCAAAGGACAGGAACTCTACAACCGGGAAGAGTACGCAGCAGCTGTTGAAATGTTGGAGAAGTCACTTGATTATCCGCTTGATAACAGGTGGGCAGCTGAAGCAGCCTACTGGAGCGCGGAGGCGTATTCTATCGGAAGAAAATATGAACTGGCCGTGCCACTTTATGAAAAGGCATTGGCATTTGTGGGTCCGGATGCCGCCATCATACGAGATACCCGTTATGGTCTTGGTTACGCTCACTATAACCAGCAGGAATACGAACCGGCGGCACTCAGTTTCAAAATCTTCGTGAATAGGGCAACGCCCTCCATGCCCAACTACACTGATGGACAGCTACGTTACGCCGATTGTCTGTACGCCCAGAAATCATTTGGTGAAGCCTTGACTTATTACAGGAAAGTAGTGCTGGCCGGTTCACCGGACACTGATTACGCAGAATTGCAATCCGGTCTTATATTGAGCATTCAGAAGGAGTACAGAGCCGCGGCCGCTGAGTTTGAGAAAGTTGTGGCAATTAAGGATTCCCGTTATGCCGACGATGCAATCTTTCAATTGGGCCAGATTGAATTCGAGCAGAGTCACTACGCTGCGGCCGTTTCTTATTACACGAGGCTGATAAAAGAATCGAAGTCCAACCGCCTGCTCCCGTATGCCTACACCAGGCGCGCAGCCGCTTATTACAACCTGAAAAATTACGCACAGACTTCCGACGATTATATAACGGTGATAAAGGACTTTGCCGGCCACCCGGCATCGAGAGACTTGTTGTTGCCATTACAGGAGTCTTTGAATCTTGCAGGTCGGTCTGATGAATTTGATCAGTATCTCTACATTTTCAAGCAGGCAAACCCGGATGCAAAAGGCATCGAATCGGTAGAGTTTGAGACAGCTAAGAACCTGTACTTCAATCAGAATTATGCAAAGGCGATCGACAACCTTGGTCGCTTTGAAAGGGATTACCCCGAAAGTGTCTTTATGACCGAGGCACGTTACTACGAGGCAGAAAGTTATTACCGGCTGAAGGACTTTGCCAGGGCAGGAGCCGCTTATCACGCCATTGAAGCAGAAACCTCATTTCAGTTTTACAATAAAGTGGTGGCCAGAATAGGTGAACTGGAGTCAAAAAATGGAAACCTGGAGCAGGCTATAAAAGCCTACCAGCGGCTGTCGGTGATATCGGCAAACAAGAAAGAATCGTTTACAGCCTTCAACGGGTTGATGGAGTGCTACTTCCTGGTTGCAAAGTATGACTCATCAGATATCTACGCTGCAAAGATTATCGAGCAAGGCAGTGTAAATGTCAGTGCACAAAACAAAGCCATGCTTTACATGGGAAAGAATGCGATGGCCAGGGGTGACAACGATTCTGCCAAAGATCATTTCCTGGCCACCCTCAATGCGGCACGTGATGAATACGGGGCCGAGGCCAAATATCTTCTGGCAGAAATATTTTTCCTGGGCAAGGATCACAAACAATGCTATGAAACCCTTCTGGCACTGAATACTGAGTTCAGTGCTTACCCTGAATGGGTTGGCAAATCCTTTTTGCTGTTGGCGGATAATTTCATCGCCACCGGCGAGACTTTCCAGGCCAGGGCCACATTGCAGTCGTTGATAGACAAGTTCCCGCTCGAAACGATCAGGGTTGCAGCCAAAGAAAAACTTCAAAAAATCGACGAGGAGGAAGTGAAGAAAAGAGAAATGGAGAAAGCAGACACCACCGGAAGATGACCATTGACAATATCAAATTTAGAGCCGCTGCTTTCATGGCATGTCTTTTTGTGATGGTTCCCGTCCTTTCCTGGGCACAGGAGACGTGGGAGAAGGAGGGAGAAGGGGAGATCAGGGATGTGGAGATCGAAATTGTGAAAACCAAAAAGATCACCCTTCCCAAAGCCAACCGGAACTTCGAAAAGGTGCCGCCGAGGCCATTCGAGCCGATCGAACCGGCCATCACGTATGACGAGTTGAAGGGTTTCAAACTGCAGCCCGCTCCCTACCAACCTGTACTCCGCCCGCTGAAGTTAAAACAGGAAGACATTTCAAGGAGCTATGGGAATTACTTAAGCGGAGGATTCGGCAACTATGCCTCATTGTTTGGCGAAGCGGCTGTCACCACGAGAAGAAACCGCAACGGTATGCTGGGGGCGCATCTCTTTCATAGAAGTTATGGCAGAGGTCCGGTCAATGATGATTTCTCCGGCAGTTCGCAGACCAATGTGGACCTCTTTGGCAAAAGGATGTGGAAAGATATAACGCTTTCCGGTCAGGCTGCTTACTCACGTCGAGCCGGTTATTTCTTTGGATATACTCCTGTGCCGGAAACAAATAAAGACAATATCAGGCAAGTGTACGATCAGCTCGACGTACAGGCAGGAGTGGAAAATACCAGAAAAGGGGACTTTAACTATCAGACAGGGGTCCGATATTCCTATCTTCAGGATCATTACGCTGCCAACGAAGGCGAACTGACCCTACAAGCCTCAACAGATGCAAAACTGGGAGGCGGGAAGCTAATCATATCAGGAGATTATATCCTCATCAACCGGCAGGATGCAGTCGGAAAGGCGACCTCCCGGAATCTTCTGCATGTTCGTCCGGCATATCAGTTTTCTCCTCTGGAGGCACTTCAATTGACTGTTGGTGCCAATATTGCCTGGCAAACAGATACCTATCAGGGCTCCAAGCAACTCCATTTCTATCCCAACATTAAGGCGGACTATACTGTTTCCGATGCCGTCACCTTGTTTGGAAATATTACCGGTGATATCGACAAGGTTGATCTTCACACATTGTCCGCTGAGAATATGTGGATCAACCCCAACATTGATATCTACCACACAAACCGTGCACTTGACTTTTCTGCAGGAGTTAAAGGCACGCTGGGGGATCGCTTTACCTACGCCGCTGGTGTGGGGATGGCCACGCTGAAGAACTATTACTACTACCTGAATATTGAATCGACGGTAAATGGCTCAGGACAATTGGTGCCAGTAATGACTAATAAGTTCAGCACCACGTATGACACCAACACCCGGCGTATCAACCCGTTTGGCGAGCTGGGGTATGAGTATTCGGAGGTGCTCAAGTTCTCGATCCGCGGAGATTACTATTCTTATCAGACAGAAACACTTACAGAAGCCTGGCATCGTCCCACTTATAAGGTGCGCATGACAGGTCGCTACAATGCATATGGCAAGATCATGGTTGATGCCGGGTTGGTTGCGCAGGGAGGAATGAGGGCATTCGATCCCGCAGTTTCTGGGGGCGTAGTTACCCTCGATCCTGCGTTTGATCTGATGGTGCACGGGCGGTATTTTGTGTCAAAACAGTTTTCAGTATTTCTCCACCTTGACAACATATTGGGTCAGAAATATCCGCTCTATATGAGCTATCCGGCAAGAGGATTTCAGATGCTCGGTGGTGTCAGTTGGGGCTTCCAGTAGTGCTGAGTATGGTAATTATTGAGATTTTTGCTTTAATTTTGTTAAACCCCTAAGCGTCATGGATCAACAAGACGAGGACCAGCCAAAGAAAGAGGACAACTCTGAAGACAACTTCGGACTGCCTGATCTGGATTACAAACCCCTCGAGGAGAAAAAGGAATACTCGGAGCCCGCTCCGGAGCAGAGTGCTACAGAACCTGTAACCATGCAAGAGACTTCCGGTGTTGCGGAGGACACTAAGACTTCCGGATATTCCTATAATCCGAACCAGGAGGAGGAAACCAAGTCAGGGGCCCCCGTCATTCTTGGTCTGGTGATTGTTCTTGTTGTATTGCTGGCAGGCGGTTTGATCTATTTGTATGTCATCAAGCCCAGAAATGAAGCTGCTGAGAAGGCCAAAATAGAGCAGTTGGCAAAGGATGCAGCATTAAAAAAGAAAGCTGAAGAGGAGAGAATTGCCAAAGAGAAAGAAGAGGCTGAAAGGAAGAGATTGGAGGAATTGGCCAATGCCAAGCCTGCCGTCGGGACAATTGAAACACTATCTGCGGCAACGCGTCGTTATTATGTTGTGGTATCCAGTGACATTGATGATGACCTACTGATGGATTATGCCAAAAAGCTGAGTGAAAAAGGAGTGAGCACCAAGATCATTCCGCCCTTCGGAGGCAAGAAATTCTACCGGCTGTCCATTGCAGATTTTGATACGTTTGCCCTCGCTCAAAACAATGCCGATGCTGCCAAGGCGGATTACGGCAAGAGCGTGTGGGTGGTGCGCTTTTAGAATTTAGTGGTCTGATTCTTGTTACTTTTTCTCAGGCCTGACATTATTTTTTTGAACTATGGTGATTGCACAAATTGTTACATCTCCTGCGTCTTCTTCCGACGAGGCCCTATCGGTAATCGATCTCGCCGTAAAGGGCGGGTTCATGATGATCCCCATTTTATTAAGCTCTATTGTGGCCATCTACATTTTTGTTGAAAGGGTATTGACCATCAACAAAGCCAACCAGAGCCCCGATGCTTTTATTGGGAGGATAAAAGAATTGGTTCTCAAAGGGGATATCAGCGGAGCCAAGCTGATCTGCAGCCAGTTCGACAGCCCCATTTCCCGGATGATTGAAAAGGGTGTCTCACGCATCGGAAGTCCCCTCAAGAATATTGAGGCTTCCATCGAAAATGTGGCCAAGATTGAGCTGTTCAAACTTGAAAAGAACTTGTCGATACTGGCGACTGTGTCAGGGGCTGCTCCCATGATGGGCTTTCTCGGGACGGTGATTGGTATGGTGGAGGCATTTATAGCCATTGCCCAGGAGGAGGGATCGGTCAGCCCCAAACTGCTTTCCTCAGGCATTTACACGGCCATGATTACCACTGTTGCCGGATTGATAGTGGGTATTATGGCCTACCTGGCTTATAACTATCTCGTAACAAGGGTTTCCAAGGTGGTCCATAAGATGGAATACTCGTCCATTGAGTTCATCGATCTGCTCCAGGAACCTCGTTGAAAAAGTCATGAATCTCCAGTCTCGCAATAAGGTAGAAGTCGCATTCAGCATGGCCTCCATGACGGACTTGATCTTCCTGCTGCTTATTTTTTTCATGCTAACCTCTTCGTTTGTAACGCCATCAGGCTTGCCGGTTAATCTGCCTTCCAGTGCCGCAAGCACCATTGAGGTTCAGAAGGTCTCGGTGACAGTAACCCGTGATCTTCAGTATTTTGTGAATGACAAGAAGGTGACGCGCAACACACTTAGCGGCGAACTGAAACGGAAGTTGACTACTCCCAAGGGGGTGGTGGTTTTGCACATCGACAAATCCGTTCCAACTGAGGAACTTGTATACGTGGCAGGAATTGCAACATCACTGGAGGCCAGGGTGACCATTGCGACCAAGCCCAAATAACTGTGGTGTATGAGCGAGAAGGACCTTGAGAAAAGAAACAACAGGATCGGATGGATCACTTCCGTAGGAATCCATGCTGCCGTTTTTCTTCTGTTGTTCTTCATGGTTGCCTGGCGTGCACCCAATCCACCTCTGCCTGAGTATGGCATAGAACTGAACTTTGGGTTGGATGATCAAGGTTCGGGGGACGTGCAGCCCCAGACTCCAGTGGGAAATAATGCGACAGGGGAAGACAAACCCGTCGAAACTTCTGCCGAGCAAACCCAGGAACCAAAGGAGCAGCCGGCTGAACAGGTATCGGAAGAAAACACAAAAGAGGCGGCAGTTGAAGAACAGGCTGTTTCCAAAATTGAGAGCCCGGTAAAACTGAAAGAGCAGAAGAAGGAACAGAAAGAGCAAAAGGTAGTTAAAGATGATACCAAAGCCGTCGCTGCCAAAGAGAGTGTAAAGGACAACAAGACCGATAACAAGAAGGAGGTCGCTGCAGTGGCCAAAGGAGAGCCAGGGAATCAGGGGGACGACAAGAAGGCTGTCGGTGACAAGGGGAGTGAGCAGGGAAAGGTTGATGCGAAGGCTCTTTACGGAACACCCGGAGGTGGCGGAGGTGGCAATGGCATGGATCTTCAGATGGCCGGGTGGGCGTGGGCAGACCAACCCCAGATTCCTGACCTGCCTGACAATGAAAACGGCAAGGTGGTTTTTGAGATTGAATGCGATGAGGAAGGCGAAATCACGGGCATTACAACTATTGAAAGAAGCTTAAGTCCAAAGGCAGAACAGGCTCTCAAAGATATGATCCGGAAGAATTCACTTGTGAAGTCTTCTCCCGGTAAAGCGCCAGAACGCTCTAAGGGTAGAATCGTATTTGTTCTGCGCACCCGATAGGTTAACCCTTATACAGGCTGTGGGCAATCTTCTCCGGCACGGATTTCGGCATCAGTTCGGCCAGCTTGGCGCTGATCCAGTTTAGGGCACCCGGAATAATTTCAGCTTTCCCTGCAAACATGCCATTTACACCGATCCGGGCAACAACTGCAGGGTCCATGGTTACACGTTCTGACTTCTTCCGGATTGAATCCATCATATGCGCCCTGTCAATAAAACCGGTTGTAGTAGTGCCGGGATTAAGGCATGAAACAGAAATTGAAGATCCCATTAACTCATGTCTGAGTCCCCTCGAGAACAGCAGAACAAATGCCTTCGTTGCCGCATAGGTGGTGAGCGTGGGAATGGCCTGGTAAGCAGCAGTGCTACCCACATTCAGTATATATGACTTATTATGCTGTTTGAGTAAAGGTATGGCAGCCTTACATAAGTTGACCAAAGTCAGCATGTTAAGCTGCATCATCTGCTGTAATTCTTCCGAACTCATATCAGCCAGATTTCCCCACAACCCGAAGCCGGCATTGTTGACCAGTATGTCGACGGGGTAATCTTTCTTCTCCACCCAGGAGATGACATTTTCGGCTGAGCCCGGGGCAGACAAATCTGTGGGCAGGAAATCAGCCTTCACGCTAAACTTCTCGGTCAGGTAGAGGGCATTCTCCCGCAGCTTTTCTGCTGATCGTGCCACCAACAGCACATCGTGCTTGCGGGAGGCAAGTTCTTTCGCGAGCGACCAGCCGATACCACCGCTGGCGCCCGTGATCAGGGCATAAGCCATACTATTTATTGGTAATCGACATCAGCCGTTGATAGAAGAGGGGTTTGCTCTCTTCATTTCGTGGCTGAAATTTTCCCGTGATAATGGGAACATACATAACCCTGCGGCGGCTTTTTGCACCGACGTATGGAGACTGGGCTACGCGATGCCACAAGCGGCCATCGTGCACAGTCAAGTCTCCGGGTTCTACTGACAATCCAATCTCCTCTTTGTCCGGTTTGTGACTGAGGAAGTATATCTTCTTGAAGAGAAGCGTTCCAATGCCTTTGTTATGAGTGCCGGGAAGAATCCTCAATCCTCCATTGTCAGAAGATGAATAATCCATATGTAACCCCACATTCAGCATTGGCATGATCTTGTTGCCGTAAAAAATGTCGCGGAGGGCATCGGTATGCCAACCCAACTGACTGTAATTGCTTTCTGTGCAATTCACATAGTGGTTGAAGACAAGACCATCTTTTTCGTTCTCCCCGATGCGGGCGTCAGCCGCTCCGATCAGTTCGAAGAGTGCCGCAAGACGCGGATCTTTAAGGAAGTCATTGAAGACCTTGCCGAATTGATTAAGAAAGGCGAACCGCTGGACAATCGGTTTGCCATCTACGTCAGTGCCATACTTGATAGGCACCCCGTTGACCATCTTACGTCCCTCCCTGATCCATTCGTCCTGAATCCTTTCAGATTCACGGAGCATTTCCTGGATCGTTTCACGGGATACAAATTTTTTGAAATGAAGAAAACCGTAGGTCTCAAAGAACTCCTTTTGTTCCTGAGTTAGATGGGTGCCAAGCGTGAAGTATGGATAATTAAGGGCGGCCTTAGATTCCGACTCAATAATTGCCTGCTCTTGCATGTTTTATCCGTTGGGTTAAGTCTTAACGAAGTCGCAAATTACCTTAATTTTCTTGAATTCTTAATATTCTGGGCACAATAGCCCAATTTTCAGCGGCCAAGTGGGTTTTTGGCTGGCGAACGGATGCCAAGGTCGGCCTCTGTGATCGGCAGGGGCTCCAGCCACGTACTAATGATGCGATAAAGCCCGTAGGTCACAAATGGTGCCACCACCAGGTCCAGGGTATAATGCACATGCTGCCATGCCAGAAAAAGTCCAACGAGGAAGGTTCCCGCTGCCTTCAGCCTGCTCGCCCAGGGATTCTCTTCTACCAGTAATAGCACCATCATCGTACTAACGTGGCCTGAGAAAAAAAGATCTTTGGCAAAAGTGTTGTCAGGATAGACAATAAAGGATGCAATGGGATCAATCAGCAGAATCATATCCTGGGGTGGCTCAAAAGTAATGGTATACATGGTTGCCATTCTGAGGAGATTGACGGCACAATAAGTAGTGAGACCGGAAAGCAAAATGGAAGGCTTGCGGTATGACATTCCCAGGGTCTGGATAACCGATAAGTAGAGGATAATGAAAATCGGAACAGACCAGTCCAGGGGAGTAAGACGGGCAAGTAAAGGATCCCAGGGATAGGTACCCGGCTTCGGTTGGATGACCTCCTGATAATAGGTTGGCATATACAGGAACGTCACGAGTGCCATAACAACACAGAAGGCCAGGGCCCACCTGTGCCGTGTCGATTGAAATACCTCACTCCAGGTCATGGCCTAATCAACAACGCTGATAAGGAAGTAGTTCTTTTTGCCCTTTTGCACAAGGAGGTACCGGTTATGAAGAAGCTCAAACGCTGGCTTTTCATGCGGGTTTTCTATCCTGGCCTTGTTTACACTGACGCCGCCACCCTGAATCATCTTTCTTGCTTCACCCTTGGATGGAAAAATTCCTCCCTTGGTGACTTCTGACAAAAGATCGGTTATGTTGGATGCAGCCTCAAGCGACGAACGGGAAATATTGACCTGGGGGACACCATCGAACACCGCCAGCAGAGTTGCTTCATCGAGCCGGCGAAGGTCTTCTGTTACCGAATTACCGAAAAGGATCTGCGACGCCTGCAAGGCAGCTTGATACTCATCTGCAGAATGTACCCTTATGGTTATCAGCTTTGCCAGCTCATGCTGCAAGGCCCGCAAGTGCGGCGCCTGCAGGTGTTTGGAGACAAGGTCTGTTATTTCTTCCTGCGGCAGTTCAGTAAAGATCCTGATAAAGTTCATGGCATCCTCATCAGAAGCATTTAGCCAATACTGGAAAAAACGATAGGGGCTGGTGCGATTGGGATCCAGCCACACATTGCCTTGTTCGGTCTTTCCAAATTTGGTGCCGTCGGCTTTGGTGATAAGCGGAGTGGTAAGTGCATAGGCCTCGCCGCCTTCCATCCGTCTTATAAGTTCCGTGCCCGTGACAATATTACCCCACTGGTCTGATCCACCCATTTGAATACGGCAGCCCTTATGTTTGAAAAGCCAGTAGTAGTCATACCCCTGCACCAGTTGATAGCTGAATTCGGTAAAAGACAATCCAGTCTCCAGTCGCTTTTGTACCGAGTCTTTGGCCATCATGTAGTTGACTGTAATGTGCTTACCAACTTCCCGGATGAAATCAAGGAATCTAAAGTTCTTGAACCAGTCATAGTTGTTAACCATCTCAGCGCCAGAGACTCCACCAGAGAAATCAAGAAACTTCTCCAACTGCTTTTTGACGCAGGACTCATTGTGGCGCAGGATATCTTCAGAGAGAAGATTCCGTTCCGCGGCCTTTCCCGATGGATCACCAACCATACCCGTCGCTCCGCCCACCAGCGCTACCGGCTTGTGCCCACAGCGCTGGAAATGGACCAGGGTCATGATTTGAACAAGATTGCCGATATGCAGGGAGTCGGCCGTAGGATCAAACCCAATGTAGCCCGCCGTTACTTCCTTCTGGAGCTGTTCTTCAGCTCCTGGTGTGATATCATGAACCATTCCCCTCCATCGGAGTTCCTGGACAAAATTCTTTCTCATGGAAGAAGTCTGAATAAGTGCGCAAATATAGGCACTCAAACCCTGATCCGGGGTAAAATGCAAGGGGGGAACTTTATTGCCCGATGCAGCCTTTGAACTCGTGAGGTAATTGTTTTTCTTTCGACGCATATAAGTGTCTATGAAACAACCGGAGTCATTGGAGATGGTAGCAGAATTCCATCGCACCTTCAAACATCCCATATTGCCTTCACCCGGCTTGCCCGATGAGAAGCGTTGCCGCCTTCGCGTCGAGCTGATAGCTGAAGAATTGAAAGAGCTTGAAGCATCCATCCAGGATCAGGATATTGTCGCCGTGGCTGATGCGCTATGTGATATACAGTACGTGCTTTCCGGAGCCGTGCTGGAATTTGGCCTTGCCGATAAGTTTAAAATACTTTTTGAGGAGGTGCAGCGTTCCAATATGAGCAAGGCCTGCAAATCGGAGGAAGAGGCAAAAGCCACCGTGGATTTCTACCTGAAAAAGGATGGTACGGAGTGCTATTATGTGCAGGAAGGAGACCGATGGCTGGTTTACCGGAAGTCCGACAACAAGACCATAAAGTCTGTCGGGTATTCGCCGGCCGACCTGAATTCAATCCTGGGGGCAAAAGCCCCGAAGGGCTGATTTTCGGTGGATTTCCTTATTTTTGTCTTTTGCATGCTTTCCATATACATACATCAAATAGACTATTAGGTTCATGAGCGATAGCGGTACTTTTTTACAAGTGTGGTACGTGGCCATGATTATTGGCGGTATCCTGGCTTGCAGTGTCGGTGTTATAATTTTCCTGGTCCATAACTTTCGTGTTTCCGTCATCAAGGACTTCAAGGAGAAATATGACTATATCAATTTAAATGAGATCAAATGGTACAAGTTGGCATTCACAGCCATCGGTGTGGGCGTAGGCCTTTTCATCAATTTGTACGGCTCTGATCCAGCCAACCGACTCAATACAATTGGTGTCTGGTTTTTTGTCCGGCTGTTCTTCGGCATAGCGGGTGCAACACTGGTGGCATATGTGTCCGGCCTTATTTTGGAATTTTACTATCCCACCAGGCTGAATGAAAAGTTAAAGAAATGGCGCTACATGCCCCGGATCAACCCCAAGACGGGCAACAAGATGCGATTGCTGTCTGAAGAAGAGGAGGATGTTCATCTGGATCTGGGACGCCAGGCGGAAGAGAACATTTTCTCAGTCGATTATGATGTGTGGATTGATGAGAAAACGAACGAAGTCAAAATAGAAAAATATCAAGGCCACCTGACGGCACTCCGCTGCAATAATTGCGGCTTCTACACCATGAGGGTGGTGAAGGAAGAAGTGGCCCAGGTGAATGAAGACGGCTCACCCAAGGAGATTCTCAAGCACTATCGTTGCTCTTACTGCAAGAATGTAAGAGCTACCGCCTTTATCGTTTCCAGAAAGGAGTCCGACGACTACAAGGAACTCAAGGAAATGAGCAAGCAGCGCAATACCAAAAATGTGGATATGATTAGAATTGAAATCCACTCCATCCTCAGCGGGAAGAAGTTCTACGAATTCCCCTCTGTGGAGCAGGCAAAGAAATTCCTGGAGAATTTTGATTCGGACAAGAATCCCCAATGATGGCATTCAAATTGTTAGTAGGTAATCAGATCATTCAATAAAACATACAGATGGTGAAGCGGGCATCGGGACTGACACTATGGTTGCTATTGTCGGCAGGGTGGATATGGGCTGCCGGTCTTGATACAACGCGCATTGCCGCCAAACCTGTTTTTGGCAAGGAGGCCAGGATCATCACCTACCTGCTGGATAATAATCACTACCGCAAGATCAGGTTTAATGACTCATTGTCTTCAGTGGTATTTGACCGCTACTTTGAAGAACTGGACAACAGCAAGATGTATTTCACTGCTGCGGATCTTAAAGACTTTGAGCAATACCGTTATCGCATTGATGACCTGTGCAAGGTAGAGAATGTCACTCCGGCATTTGAGATTTACGCGCGTTTCCAGGAACGCTACCGTTCCCGCCTTAAAGATGTGATCACCCGTCTGGTGCCTCAGAACTTCGACTTTACAGTTGACGAATATTATGAAACGGATCGCGACCATCTTCCCTGGGCCAAATCGAAGGAAGAGCTCGATGACATCTGGCGCAAGGCAGTGAAGAGCCAGGCCCTGAGCCTCAAACTCACCGGTAAGAAACAGGAAGAAATCACCGATGTGCTGAAGAAGCGCTTCGAGCGCCTTTTAAAAACATACGACCAACTGAACAGCGAGGATGTGTTCAGCTATTACATGAACTGCATCACGGAAGCCTACGATCCGCATACCAATTACCTGTCGCCAAAGGCTACCGACTTGTTCAAACAAAGCATGACCCTTTCGCTCGAAGGAATAGGGGCCAGGCTTCAGACTGAAAATGACTACACAAAGGTGGTGGAGATCATTCCGGGCGGACCTGCAGATAAATCCAAGCAACTGCATCCCAATGATCTGATTTCTGGTGTCGCTCAGGGCATAGAAGGTGAGATGGTGGATGTCGTGGGCTGGAGGATTGATGAAGTAGTAAAACTGATTAAAGGTCCCAAGGGGACCATCGTTCGGCTTCAGGTACTGCCTGCGGCAACAGGAGTTAATGGCCCGCCCATAGTTCTCTCTTTTGTAAGGGAGAAAGTCAAACTGGAGGACCTCGCTGCAAAAAAGAAGGTGATCAGCTATTCTACCAATGGAAAGAACATGAAACTGGGAGTCATCACCCTTCCCAGCTTCTATATGGATTTCGATGCCTACCAGAAAGGAGACAAGAATTACAGGAGCACGACAAGGGACGTAAAGAAGCTGATTGAGGAATTACAGACGGAAGGTGTGAATGGTATAGTCATGGACCTTCGCAACAACGGCGGCGGTTCCCTGGCGGAAGCTATCGACCTAACCGGGCTGTTCATAAAGGATGGCCCCGTGGTGCAGGTGAAGAGCTCAGACGATCGTGTACAAGTGGGACTCGACGAAGACAAGCAGATAGAATACAACGGTCCTCTGGTGGTTCTCACCAACCGCTTCAGTGCATCGGCATCTGAAATCTTTGCCGGCGCGATCCAGGATTATCACAGGGGACTTGTCGTGGGTGAGTCAACATACGGAAAAGGAACTGTGCAGACAGTGATCGATCTTGATCGTTTTATCAAGGACAGTGACAAAGTGGGCGAGCTCAAGCTCACCTTCCAGAAGTTTTATCGCGTAACAGGCAGCAGTACCCAGCACAAAGGTGTTACTCCCGACGTACAGCTTCCCTCAGCGCTCTCACCTGAGCAGTTTGGTGAAAGTGCAAGCCCAAGCGCATTGCCATGGGATGTGATAAGGAAGGCAGATTATCAGTCGACAACGGATGTAAATGACAAACTGGTAGCCAGCATCAATAAGAACTACCAGGAGAGGCTGCAATTCGACCCATCCCTTAAGAAATATGCGGGAGAGATGGAGGGCGTAAGGAAAAACCTGAAGGAGACCCGCATATCCCTTAATGAGGTCAAGAGAAAGAAGGAGATGGACGAAGCGGAGAAGGAAAAATCTGCCAACACAAATCTGGATACCAAGATCGGATCGAAGGAGGGTTTGAGTACAGATGACCTCTCCAAATTGAAGGATGAAGTTCTCCGTGAGGGCCTTCTGATCCTCAGCGAAATGGTCAACAGCAGGATCGGATAAGAATCAATGCGTCAGGGTGATCGCCTTCAGCGTGTAGCCCATTTGTTCGAGAAGTTTAAGCAGCCCCTTTTCACCTTCCAGGTGGGAAACACCCACAGCTATAAACGACTGCTTGTCGTGCATCATCTTGTCAATTTTGGAGAGCCACTCTTCATTGCGCTTGTAATAGAACTCGTTGATGAATACAGGATTGTCTTCCGTAGGGTGCAATGAATAATCGAAGACCGCGTTGAGGTCGCCCCGGAGGTAGGCAAATTCAATCTTACGGTACTCAGCCTTTTGGGTTTCAAAATTGTCGACACTGTGCAGGAGGGCAGTAACCTGGTCTTTCATGGGAAAGGCCTGGATGGCCTCCGCCTCCCTCTTGATAGGTTCCAGGCTGTAGGTCTTAAGTTTCAGATCCTTGGCCAGTTGCAGCAGTTCGATGTCATAATACTTCACCTCTTGTCCAAGGGCCATGCGGGTCATACTGATGGAAAGGGCAAGGGGGATGATCCTGGCATAGTCATGGTCAAAGGTGCTCCTCGCAATCTTGAATTCCGATTGAAAGAACCCAGCAACCTTATTATAGTCTTCGGCAGACATTTCAGTTGCCAGCGATTTCCCCTTCGGGAAGTAAATGGCCTTGTTGAGCTCCATCTGGGCCTTATGGTCAACCTGGTCTTCGATGGCGAAGATTCTGCATTTCTGCATGGCTTCCTTTGCCTCTTTGGGAACGTAAAACTGCTTTTCGCCGATAAACTTCAGGGTGCCCATCAGGTACGAGGGCGATTCGAGACCGTTTCCGCTGACTTCCCAAAGAATAGAGTTCTGTGCGTCAACCTTTTGCGCCAAAATCAGTATAAGAAGGGCGGGGAGGAATGCTTTCATAGGGTGGTGTTGAGTGGCAAATAAATGACAATTCAGTGAGAAATGGAAGAATGTAAAATCCCCTTCCGGCTGGGCAGGGCGACAACAATTTTGTTTACTTTAAGGCTTATTGATCGTTCATGAGTGAGGAACTACTGAAGGCTATTGTCCAGCTTTTTGCCATCGTTGCCAAAGAGCGCATCACTGAGGACGAGCGTACCAACATCAAGGACTTTCTTTCCCTGCACCTCAACCAGGAATCGATTCGGTATTACCTCAACCTTTTCGACGAATTCGTAAAAGCCAATGCCAGGCTTGAATCAACCCAGCTGACCAACGTGGACGAGGAGACCATCGAGTTTGTAGATGACTGGGCCAGGATCATGCAGATCGCCAAGAAGGTGAACCAGGCCCTCACCATGCAGCAGAAGGTGGTGCTGGTGGTTAAGATCATTGAGCTGGTCTTTGCAGATGGGCAGATTTCAGAGCGACAGGGTAATCTCATCTTCTATATAGGGGAAGCGCTGAAAATACCCCTGAAAGACCTGCAGGCGTTGCGCATGTTTGTGATCGGGCAGGATGTGGAAGACCTAAACCTGAAGAATATCCTCATTATCGATGAGGGGTTCGGTGAATTCGAACATGAAGGTCCCCGGATCATCCAAAAAAACATGACGGGCCTGCTCGCCATCCTTCGCCTGCCTGACATTGAGACCTACTTCATCAAGTACCTTGGGATATCATCCCTGTTCCTCAACAGTCAACCGCTGAAAAGCCGCAAGGTGGATATCTTCCCAACCGGGTCTACCATACGTGGCAGCAAAATTGAGCCCATCTATTATAGCGATGTGGTATCGCGTTTCCTGACAAAGGAGTCTGATACGGATATCAGCTTCGTTGCCGAACATCTCTTCTACCACTTTAAGACCGGAAGGGCAGGGCTTCAGAATGTGACGATTTCGGAGAGGGGCGGAAAGCTTATTGGATTGATGGGCGCAAGCGGTTCAGGGAAATCCACGCTTCTCAATGTACTGAATGGTGCAGAAAAACCTTCCAGTGGAAGGGTCCTGATCAATGGCGTGGACATCCACGTGCATCCTGAAAAAGTGGAAGGGATTATCGGATTCATCCCGCAGGATGACCTGCTGATGGAAGATCTGACAGTTTTCGAAAACCTGTACTTCGCGGCACGGCTGTGTTTTGGCAACAAGACGCATGCGGAGTTGGTAGAGCGTGTTGAGAAAGTCCTGGTAAGCCTTGGGCTTGCAGAGACAAAGAACCTGAAGGTGGGATCACCTCTCGAAAAGACAATCAGCGGTGGCCAACGGAAGCGCCTCAATATCGGTCTGGAACTGTTGCGGGAGCCTACCATACTTTTTGTGGATGAACCCACCTCCGGCCTTTCGTCGAGAGATTCTGAAAATATAATGGACCTGCTCAAGGAACTTGCCTTGAGAGGCAAAATGATTTTTGTGGTGATCCACCAGCCGTCCTCCGACATCTTCAAGATGTTTGATACCCTCATCATCCTGGATGTGGGCGGCTTCCAGAT
Organism: Bacteroidota bacterium; assembly: GCA_018266395.1. GTDB lineage: Bacteria > Bacteroidota > Bacteroidia > Cytophagales > Cyclobacteriaceae > ELB16-189. The sequence goes on from JAFEAM010000038.1 coordinate 24,417, forward strand.
CTATTACGGCAACCCGGTCGAATCGGTCAATTACTTCCAGGACATTGTCAACGCGGCCTCCAAGTCGCCGGGCGCATGCCCTGAATGCGGCAACATCAACCCGGAACAGATATTCAATATTATAGAGACCCGCGTTGTGAACGAGTTCGGTCGATTCACCAACACGAGAAAGATCTCTCCCGGACAATGGTACCAGTATTTCAAGAAACGCCAGAAGATCCAGCGTGTGGAGGAAGTGACCACACCGCTGCCGGTCACCCAAAAGATTCCCAATTGGGTGAGTCAGTTGCTGGTGTTCATCAACAGGGACATGTTGTCGAAAGTGGCCAACCGTCAGTACATGGCCTTCACCTTCCTGCTGGCACCCATACTGGCCTTGTTCATCGCATACTTTGTAAAGTACAACGAGATACCAGAGGACGGATCCTACACTTATACCTTTTTCAAGAACGCCAATATCCCTGTGTACTTCTTCATGAGTGTTGTGGTGGCCCTGTTCGTAGGACTCATCATCAGTGCAGAGGAAGTCTTCAGGGACCGAAAGATCCTGAAGCGTGAGCAGTTCCTCCATTTGAGCCGCAGTAGCTACCTGATTTCCAAGATTATCATCTTGTTTTCCATTTCCGCCATCCAGACCATCACTTTTATTATGGTCGGAAGTCTTGTACTGGAAATACCGTTTACTGAGCTGCGTTATTGGTGGATATTGTTCTCCTGCGCCTGTTTCGCCAATGTGTTGGGATTAAATATTTCATCAGCATTTGATTCGGCAGTTGCGATATACATCCTGATTCCTGTGCTGGTGATTCCGCAGTTGCTGATGAGTGGCGTGGTGATTCCGTTCGATCAGTTTAATCCCAAAGTAGGAAAGCCTAATTCAATTCCGGTAATGGGAGAAGTTATGGTATCCCGCTGGGCTTTCGAAGCCTTCATGGTAACTCAGTTCAAGGACAATCCCTACCGGAAGCAACTGTATCCCTACGAACAAATGAGAAATATCTCCAGCTTTAAACGACGCTATCTCATCAGTCAGCTGAACACAAGGGTTTCCTATCTGAGACTTAACCGGGGCCATTGGAATGACCCCAGTCATGAAGGAGTGGTGGATGCGACTAACATTCTAAGAAATGAGATTGGTAAGGAGCTGCAAATCCTGGGTGCCTCACACTTTCCTGATGTAGACAACCTCAGACCTGGTAAACTAAATGAGGCGGTATTGCAGAGGACTGACTCCTTTGTGTTGCGACTGAGGCAATTTTATGAAAGGCGTGAGAATCGCGCAGTCCAACAGTTGGACACCATCAATGGTAACCGGGCAAGCACACCTGAGAAGGCGGCGGCCTGGTCCAAAATGAAGCTTCAATATGAAAACGAGGCCGTTGACGATTGGGTGGAAAACAAAAAGAGCCCTACACGTATTGTAAGCCATGAAGGCCACCTTGTTCAGAAGTATGATATCATCTATCTGGAAGATCTTTTCCCGGATAATTTTTTAGACTTCAGAGCGCCGTTTTATTCGCCAATCAAACACTTTGGTGGAAGGATTTACGATACTTTCTATTTCAATATTGCCGTGATTTGGTCGATGACCATTGCATTCTATCTTGCCCTTCATTTCGATTTGCTGAAGAAACTGGTCCATGGACTCGAAACACGGAGAAAATACCGCATGCGGAAGGGCAACTCGTAATCGAACATTCCGTTTAGCCATTCACTCTTAACACCTGCCTTAATTATGAAATATTTCAACTACGCATTTCTCATCGGACTTATTATTCTGTCTGCCTGCTCAACCAGGCACAAGGAACCTGCCGATACTGATGAATGGGTCGCCATGGACACCTTTCACATGCTGATGGCAGAAGCCTTTCACCCGTTTAAGGATTCTGCCAACCTGGAGCCGGCCAAGGCTGGGGCTGAAGAACTGGCCAAGGGTGCCGCAGCATTTGCATCTGCGGAACTTCCCGAAAAGGTCAACAACGATGATGTGCGCAAGCAGTTGGAGGACCTTCGCAATTCTGCAAGGGCATTTGCAGATGAAGTAAACCAAAATGCACCTGACAGTGTTCTTTCCAAAGATCTCGAAGCACTCCATGAGAAATTCCATCATATCACTGAAGCATGGCATAAGGAAGAAGGAGAGCACCAGCACTAATCACCCATGCTGAAGGTTGCATGGTCACCGGCTTACGTACTTCCGCTGCCGCCTCATCACCGTTTTCCGATGAGCAAGTATGAAGTACTTCCCCAGCAGCTTCTTCATGAGGGCACTCTCCATTCAGAAAACTTCTTTGAGCCGGTAGCGCTGACAGATGATCAGATTCATCAGGTACACGACAAAGATTACTGGAGCCGGCTGAAGTCCCTTTCGCTTACCGCCCAGGAAACAAGACGTACAGGCTTTCCGCTTAGCGAAGACCTCGTCAACCGGGAGAAGCTTATCTGCGGAGGAACGGTCATGTGCACAGAATATGCCCTCCAATATGGCGTGGCCATGAACATAGCCGGCGGCACCCATCATGCGTTTGTGGGCAGAGGTGAAGGATTCTGCCTCTTGAATGACATAGCCCTGGGGGCCCGACATCTGCTGGACCACAAACTGGCGGGCAAGATTCTCGTCGTTGATCTGGATGTACACCAGGGCAATGGCACTGCCAGCATCTTCAGCAATGAGCCGGCAGTATTTACCTTCAGCATGCATGGCGCCAACAACTATCCCCTGAAGAAGGAATCATCAGACCTTGATATCGGATTGGCCGACGGAACATCAGATGCGCTCTACCTGTCCATTCTGGAGTCAAATCTTAACACACTGATGGAGCGCGTACGGCCTGACTTCATCTTCTATCAGTCGGGTGTGGATATACTGGATACCGATCAGTTGGGCCGCCTACGCGTGAGCAGGCAGGGTTGCAAACGGAGGGATGAAATGGTATTCCGCATCGCCCGTGAGGGGAAGGTTCCTGTGGTGGCCAGCATGGGAGGAGGGTATTCCAGGGACTTCAAAGACATCATAGAGGCACACGCGAATACCTATCGTATAGCACAGGAGGTTTTCTTTTGATTCAAAATCTTATCTTTCAAGGGTGAACTTAAACCTATGAGCAAGCATCACCCGGACCAGGAGAAAAAGAGTCTTTGGTTTGTCATCACCGCTTCGTCTGTCGGCACCCTGATCGAATGGTACGACTTCTTCATCTTCGGAAGTCTCGCGACCATCCTGTCGGAACAGTTCTTCCCCAAAACCAATCCTACTGCTGCCTTCCTCTCCACGTTGGCCACATTTGCAGCGGGCTTTATCGTGAGGCCGTTCGGTGCGGTATTCTTTGGAAGACTAGGAGACCTGGTTGGCAGGAAGTACACATTCCTTGTCACCCTTATCCTGATGGGCGGGTCTACTTGCGCAATTGGGTTAGTGCCTGGCTACGAACAGATCGGTCTGGCAGCGCCTGTCCTGGTGCTTTTGCTGCGGCTGGTGCAGGGTCTCGCACTTGGCGGTGAATATGGAGGCGCAGCTACCTATGTGGCAGAACATTCCCCCGACGATAGGCGGGGTTATTATACCAGCTTCATCCAGACTACGGCAACGCTGGGATTCTTTGTTTCATTGGGTGTAATCCTGACCGTGAGGCAATCCATGGGGGTAAGCGTATTCAATGAGTGGGGGTGGCGCATTCCCTTCCTGCTGTCCGCTTTCCTCGTGGCAGTTTCCATTTATATCCGAATGAAGATGCAGGAGAGTCCGCTCTTCGCGAAAATCAAGGCTGAAGGGAAGACGTCTGCAAATCCGCTTAAGGAGAGTTTTGGCAAGAAAGAAAATCTGAAGCTCGTATTACTGGCTCTTTTTGGCGCAACCGCCGGTCAGGGTGTCGTATGGTACACAGGTCAGTTTTATGCGCTTACGTTTATACAGAAGACCTGTAACATTGAATTTGTACAATCCTATCAGATCGTCTCCATCGCGTTGCTGGTGGCAACGCCATTGTTTGTTTTCTTTGGCCACCTCTCAGACCGGGCGGGAAGGAAGTACATCATGATGTTCGGAATTTTGCTTGGCGTGATTGGTTATCGGCCTATCTATCGGGAGATGCTCAAATTGGGTGACCTGAACGCCAAGGTTGAAATCCCTGAAGCAAAGAACATCTCCAGGACCACCACGGCAGGGTCATCCGAGGTCACCATCACCAATCATTATTTCTTTACAGATGGAACGCAGGTGAATGAAGTCTTGAAAGAGGACCGGGATGGAAAGACACTAGTTCCCGCCAAACGGGAAACCGTACTGGCCAAAGAAGGATTCATCTGGATGACGATTTGGGTATTCGTGCAGGTGGTATTCGTAACCATGGCTTATGGCCCCATCGCGGCATTCCTTGTGGAAATGTTCCCCACCCGGATTCGTTATACCTCCATGTCGTTGCCTTATCACATCGGTAATGGTGTATTTGGCGGACTGACGCCTTTTATCGCCGTGTGGCTTTCCGGCATCAGCAAGGATCCGCTCGTAGGACTCTGGTATCCGATTATCGTGGCAGCCATCACGTTTGTGATTGGTATCATTTACCTCAAGAAGAAAGTACCCAAACATGTGGACTGACGCGTCGGTCTGAATGAGCAAGAAGAATACACAATGGGTGACCATCGGCAAGCACAAGGTTGAGCTGTCCAACCTTGATAAAGTCCTCTTCCCCGAAGACCACATTGTCAAAGCTGAAGTCATCGAGTACTATCTCAAGATCGCGCCGACCTTGCTTAACCATGTAAAAGGACGTGCGCTTACGCTAATCCGTTTCCCGGATGGCATTCACGGTGAGATGTTCTATCAGAAGAACCGGCCGGATTGGGCCCCTGATTGGATTGAATTCGCAAAGCTGGGCAAAGAGGAGAAGAAAGACTACATCATCGCCACAGAACCTGCCACACTAGTCTGGCTGGCCAACCTGGCCTCGCTTGAACTGCATCAGCTTCATAGCCGGAAACCCAACTTTGAAAACCCTGACTACATGGTGTTCGATCTCGATCCCCCTGAAGGATTCGATTTCACCAAGGTGGTTCCCATCGCATTCGAACTGCGTCGTCACATTGAGCAGTTCGGGTACACGGCGTTTGCCAAGACCACCGGCGGCAAGGGTATTCATATCTGCTGCCCGATCGAGACACGCCATGACTTCCACACCGTATTTGAGACAGCGCAACTTATCGCGCAGCCATTTGTGGACAGTCATCAGTCAGAGACCACACTGCACATCAAAAAGGAGGCGAGGAAAGGGAGAATCCTGATCGACATATACCGCATCCGCAGTGGTCAGAGTATTGTTTCGCCTTACAGCCTGAGGGGCAGGGTAGGCGCTCCTGTTTCCATGCCGCTAAAATGGGATGAGCTTGAGCATCTGAAAAGCCCGAAAGAGCACAATATTCATAATGCTCTTGATAAGGTCCTTCGGGACGGTGATGCCTGGGAAGGTATAGATGCTTACGCCGTCGACCTTCACAACCACAGGAAGAAAGTGATTGCCAAGGAGCTGCCGGTTTCGCGTAAGCGGAAGACGCCAGAGCAGTTGGAATCCTACGAGAAGAAAAGAGATTTTTCAAAAACCTCAGAACCGGAAGCCCGGGTTGCAGACGGCACGGGCAGCAGCTTCGTCGTGCACCGCCACCATGCTTCTCATCTTCATTATGACCTTCGCCTCGAACAGGATGGTGTACTGAAATCATGGGCAGTACCCAGGGGACTGCCTCCTCATCCTGGGGTGAAGAGGCTCGCCGTTCAGACTGAAGATCACCCCATGAAATACCTGACCTTCGATGGAAAGATACCCAAGGGTCAATACGGCGGCGGAGATATGTGGATCTATGCATTGGGGAAATATCAGATCACCAAGGACAAGAAGGATGGATTCTATTTCCGACTGAACAGCAAGGAGGTAAATGGTGAATACCGCATTTACAAAATCAAAGAGAAAGGGTGGCTGCTGGAAAGGGTGGATACCCCTCAGGTGAACTATCTCCATGATATGATCGAACCCATGCTTGCCGACAGCATGAGTTCGGTACCCAAGGGCAAGGAATACCTCTATGAAGTGAAGTGGGATGGTATCCGCGCCATGATCACACTCGAAGACGGCCAGGTGAAGATCCGCAGCAGGAACAACAATGACATCACGGCACAGTTCCCTGAACTCCAGGCAGGCGACAAGGCTTTCCGCGCGACCTGCGGTTTGTTTGACGCCGAGATTGTGTGTCTGGATAAAGCAGGCCGGCCGGATTTCAAGAAAGTCATACACCGGTTGATGAGCACAGGAGAGACCAATGTTCAGAAGCAAAGCAAGGCCAGTCCTGCATATTGTTATGTATTTGATTGTCTTTACCTGGACGGAAGACCCCTCGTAAATGAGCCGTTGGCCAGGCGAAAGGAATGGCTTAAAGATGCCATCAAAACAGACTCCAACTATCGCGTCAGTGAGATCATAGAAGACGGCGCTTCACTGTTCGAGGCCGCGAAGGAGCATGGCCTGGAAGGGATTATGGCGAAGAGATCGGACAGTAAATACTACCCTGGTCGCCGCACCGATGGCTGGCTTAAAATCAAGGTGCGCCAGACTTCTGATTGCTATATCGTGGGTTATACCGAAGGCAAAGGAAACCGGCAGTCCACTTTCGGTGCACTGCAAATTGCAGAGAAAATGGGCCATGAACTCCATTACCGCGGCAAGGTTGGTACAGGTTTCGACGACAGTATGATGAAGGAAATTCTCTCCATGCTGAAGAAGCAGAAGAATGCATCCCAACCAGCAATGAAGGGTGGCAAGGTAGTAGATGAGAAAATTACGACATGGCTTGAGCCTTCCCTCGTTGCCGAAATCAGTTTCGCTCAGCTCACACGCGACCAGATGTACCGTGAACCTGTGTTTGTTAAACTAAGGCCTGATTTGTAATGTCTGCTACTGGCAAACTTTAGACTTGATCTTGGGATCCGGCTTCACGCCGAGTTTTTCGCTGGCCTGAATATCTGCGCAAGCCTCTTTTCTCATCCCCAGACTGTTATAGGCTATGGCCCTGTTATAGTGTGCGAGTCCATATCCAGGATCAAGATTAATAGCCACAGAATAGTCTTCCACTGCCTCTTTAACTCTGCCTGTTTTGGATAATGCATTGCCCCGGCACAGCCATGCCTTGTGGTTCTTGTCATTTAACTGAATGGCTTTGCTGTAGTCCAGCAGTGCTCCGTGAATGTCTTTCATCTTTTCTTTGACTATCCCGCGGTTAAGGTAGTTCTCGTCGTCTTGTGGTTCCAGTTTGACCAATTCATTATAATCCTCCAGTGCGCCTGGCAGGTCATTCTTTTCCAGTCGCTGGTAGGCACGCTCGGCCCTTGGGTATGGAAGTTTATTGTTTCGCGCAATGGCTTCAGACAGCAGGGCCTCAGATGCGTCCGCTTCGCCCAGGTTTGCTTTCAATGTGGCGAGGTTGTGTATGGCGAGGCTGTTAGCCGGATCAATTTTCAATGCCTGTTCATAGTCGCTTTTAGCTCCTTCCTTGTCGGCCACAGCTGCCCTGGCAATGCCACGGTTGATCCAGTACGAAGGATTGTCGGGCGCGATCTTGATGGCTGAATCAAGCCAGGCAATGGCGGCATCGTACTTCTTCAGTTTAGTCTCCGACATCCCCAGGTAATTGTAGATATGATCGCGGTTGTTGGTCTGTGCCGTGAAGATCATATTCTTGCCCTCCCCGTACTTTTCCTGGCTGTAGTAAACCGTGTTGGTGGCACCATGTGGGAGTTTGAGAACTTTTAAGAAATCCTCCTTGGCCAAAGCGTACTGACCCTCTTCATACCTGAGTGCCGCGCGGCTGAATAGCGCTTCTGCATCCAGCGGCTGCAAATCCATGTAGATGTTGTAGTCGGTAAGTGCCCTGGCTTTTTCACCCAGATGTTCCCTTACAATAGCGCGGACGCGATATGCTTCAGCCAACTTGGGGTTGATACGCAGGCATTCATTCAGATGCGCGTGGGCAGTGACATACTCCTGCCGGGCAAGTGCTGCCTCGCCTTTTTCGAGATAGTATTCTGCTGAATGCGAGGATTTGTTCTGGGGGAATGCTGTATTCACGCTTATGGCTGCACACATCACCAACCAACACACACCAGATTTCGCGCCCAGGACCATGATAGACTCCCCCTTATCAAAATTAGGTTAATCCACGTAAAATGAAAATGCCGTCTGTGATCCTGCCAACGCGTATCAAAAGTCCGTTGGGAATCCTGACTATTTCCGCGATCTTGGAATGCACTAAATGAATAATCGTCATGAAAGGTGATCGCAGAGAATTTCTCAGAAACTCATCCCTCGCTTTGGCAGGCCTGGGACTTGTATCTTCCGTACCGCTGGAACTTATTGCGAAACAACGGACGTCCTTTTCGGCCAATGGGAAAATTGGTGTGGGGGTCATCGGTGTCAATGGCATGGGGTGGGCCGATTTCACATCATTGCTGAAGCTCCCTGATACAGTGCCCGTCGCCATCTGCGATGTGGACGAAAATGTCCTCAACTACCGCAAGTACGAATTGGCCAAGAACGGAACACAAGTGACTACTTATGTGGACTACCGAAAGCTGCTCGAGAATAAAGATATCGATGTAGTGGTGATCGGAACACCGGACCACTGGCATTGTCTGCAGATGGTCGAAGCCTGCCAGGCCGGAAAAGATGTTTATGTAGAAAAGCCGGTCGGCAATTCCATTCAGGAGTGCAACGCCATGGCTGCTGCCCAAGAAAAATATAACCGCGCCGTTCAGGTAGGGCAGTGGCAGCGCAGTCAGCCTCATATGGTCGACGCGCTTGAATACCTGAAGACAGGAAAACTGGGCAACATCCGTACCGTCAAGGCCTGGGCCTACCAGGGATGGATGAGTAACATAGAGAAGAAGCTGGATGCCCCGGTTCCCGCAGGAGTGCACTACGATATGTGGCTTGGCCCCGCAACCAAGCGGCCGTTCAACCCCAACCGCTTTCACTTCAGCTTCCGTTGGTTCTGGGATTATGCGGGAGGGCTCATGACAGACTGGGGCGTTCACCTCATCGACTATGCCCTGCTCGGTATGAATGCCAAATACCCAAAGTCGGTGGTGGCTACCGGGGGGAAGTTCGCCAATCCTGACGGGCCGGAAGAGACACCGGACACGCTGGCGGCCATTTATGAATTTGACAACTACAACATGATCTGGGAACATGCGCAGGGGATCGACCTCGGTCCATACAAACGCGATCATGGTATCAGCTACATTGGTAATAACGGCACGCTGGTTTTGGATCGAGGAGGCTGGGAAGTTCTGGACGAACGTGGCAGGGTGGAGCCGCTCCCCATCCAGCGCAACAAGGGCAATGGCCTGGACCTTCACACGAAGAATTTCATTGAGGTCGTGAAGTCCAGGAAGATGGCAGATCTTCATTGCCCCATTCAAGCCGGCGTTCACGTGGCTACCGTTTGCCAGATGGGAAACACCTCATACAAAACCGGATCCAAGGTGAGCTGGAATGCAGCACAGGGGAAATTCAATGAGGCATCGGCGAACCCATTCATCAATGCCACGTACCACAATGGGTATAAGGTACCGGTATGAGAATGACTACTGGGAGCTGGCTACAAGGTGAATGTTGAATATTGAACAGATGAATTCTGAATTTAGAAGTATCATCCATTGGTAATCAGCAATCATGAATTAGACGGTTGAATCCGTTTAGGTAGGGTATCAACGTCTCATAATACCACAGGTGTGAATCAAAATCCTGGCGGGGTTCAAGGGTTATAGCAAATCAGGTGGATGAGGTCAGACAACCCTAGCGGGTCGCGCCAGCACCTTTTTCCCATTTTGCCTCCAATCTTCCCAATTTGGTACTTGGGACACCCAAAAATGCCCCAAATTGGCCTGATTTAGCATTGGCATCCCATTTTCTATATAGTTGTCATAAACGTCAAAAACCATATGACAACGCTTCTGGAACTTTATGAGAATGGGGTGATCAGTTACCTGGTGAAAAACAGAATAGTGAGCACCACCATGCTGGCCTACATCGAATACTTCAAGGAGTATTCTAACCACCGCAAGGAGGGTATGAGCTACAGGGGAGCTGTGAGAACCTTGTCCGTGAAGCACGGCGTTTCTGAGACCACCATCAAAAAAGGTATCAGGATCGTCAAGGCAGCCGAAGCGGATCAACAATCAAAGCGCATGCCGGCCCTGACCCCAACGGTACTTGTGCCGCACCGGGATGAAAGTGTGCTTAGGGCCATCGCTTCCTGAACAACGCTGTATCTTCAGCATGCTAAAGTGTGGGGGCTGTCTCAAAGTTGAGATAGCCCCTTTTTTATTCCTTTGTCTTACCTACGGTGATTCTCACTGGGAATATTAGAAACTTTGATTTCCTGATAGGCATGTGTTCTTAACTGCTCAACACCCATCGGCATATAATGGAACACGCCTAATGCCGTATTGGAGGAATATGCTTGGCACGGTTTGTCATTGCCCTGAAGGGGCAAGGTTTTCTACCGGCACGCCCTGAAGGAGCGGAGTTTACGTCACCTTTCGGTGGTAACCCTTCCGCGGATATTTCTCTGCGTGGACATCAAGGCCGCCGCATAACTTTTTCTATTTGTTTGCATAAATTGGAAACAATTGAACGACGCATAAATGGCAGAACAGGATCAGGAGATAGTCCGAATCTTTGTAGTGGAGGATGATCCGGTTTATACCAACTTCATGAAGTATGTGCTGGGCCTCAACCCTGACTTCGAAGTGGAAGTCTTCTCCACAGGCAAGGCATTCCTCGACCAGCTGCACCGCCAACCTGCAATCGTCACGCTTGATTATTCACTCCCCGACATGCCCGGAGAGCGTGTACTGAAAGAGATCCGTGAATTCGATCCGGACCTGCCCGTTATCATCATTTCCGCCCAGGATAAGATCGGTACTGCCGTAGAATTGCTCAAGTCGGGAGCTTACGACTATATCAGCAAGGACAAGGATGCCAAGGATCGCATTCTAACTTCCATAAACAACGCCCTCAACCGGCATTCCCTCATCCGGGAAATCGGAAGGCTGAAGAAGGAGATTTCCGAGAAATACGAATTCGGAAAGATCATCATCGGAAGCAGTCCAGCCATAAGGAAGGTATTCCAGATGATGGAGAAAGCAGCCAAAGCCAACATCACGGTCACCGTCACCGGTGAAACAGGTACTGGCAAGGAACTTGTGGCAAAAGCCATCCATTACAATTCGGAACGCAAATCAAAACCGTTTGTCGCGATCAATATCGCGGCTATTCCCAAGGACCTGGTGGAGAGCGAACTGTTCGGGCATGAGAAAGGTGCCTTCACCGGTGCACACACCCGAAGGATCGGAAGATTTGAAGAAGCCAATGGCGGCACCTTGCTCATCGATGAGATCGGCGAAATGGATATCAACCTGCAGGCTAAACTCCTGCGGGTGCTTCAGGAACGAGAGATGACCAGGGTGGGAGGAAACGAAATCATCAAACTGGATGTGCGCATACTGGTGGCCACTCACCGCAACATGGAAGAGGATGTGCAACAGGGACGCTTCCGCAAAGACCTTTATTACCGCCTACTGGGATTAAAAATACACCTGCCTGCTTTGAGGGAAAGGGATAAGGACATCCTTCTGCTGGCGAAGTATTTCCTGGACAAGTTTTCGAAGGAAAACCAGCTGAACAGGTTCAGGATTTCAGAGGAGGCGCAGACGAAGCTGCTTACTTATCACTACCCGGGCAACGTGCGTGAACTGAAGTCCGTGATGGAGCTTGCTGCCGTGATGGCCGAGAATGCGGAAGTGCGCTCACAGGACATCACCTTTGCCCAGCTGCCGGAGAATGCATTCAACACCGAAGTGGAACGGCCGCTTCAGGAAATGATCTACCGGATCATTCGTTCCTATCTTAACAAGTATGACAACAATGTGATGGAAGTGGCCAGGCGACTCGACATCAGCAAGTCTTCCATCTACCGCTACCTCAAGGAAATGGAGGCTGCCGGCATATGAAATCATTAAAATCTTACGTCGCCAAAGGGGCCTTCTACAAGGCTGTTGTTGACGACGGGTCTGACCTGGTATTTGTCGTGGACTATGATGGCCTCATTCTGTATCATAATGCTGCCGTGAAGCAGCTGGGCTATAAGAAGGGGAGTCTCAATGGAAAACATTTCATTGACCTGCTTCCGTCGTCCTCCCGCGCTTCCTTTAAGAAAAGATTCCGGCAGGCATGCAAGAGTGCTTTCACTCAAGGTGTGGAATTTCAGGTGCTAGACCGAGACGGAAAATCCAAAGACTTTGAGTTCAACGCCGTCAACCTCAGGCAGAAGGCCGGCATGGAGGGACTGATCCTTGACTGCCGTGACATCACGCAAAGAAAGAAGGTTGCGATGGAGCTGATCCAAGCGCAGAAGGCCAAGGATCTCTTCCTTGCCAACATCAGTCACGAGATCAGAACACCCATCAACGGAATCGCAGGGATGACAACCCTTCTGGACCAGGAGATCAGCCCCGCTGAGCATCACACCTACCTGGCTGCAATCCGTGGTGCCGCCGAAAACCTCAAGGTGATCATCAACGATATTCTGGATCTCGCTTCCATTGAATCGGGTAAGATTCATTTTGAGAAGATCGACTTCAGTATGCAGGAGTTGCTCAACGGCCTGATGGACACCTACCAATTGCAGGCGAAGACAAAAGGACTCAGTCTGTGCCTGGAACTTGCACCGGAGGCAAACAGGCAATTCATAGGCGACCCGGTAAGGGTGAGCCAGATTATCACCAACCTCATCAGCAACGCCATCAAGTTTACCCACAAAGGAGGGATTACCATTCGATGCGGTCTGCAACAGAAGGTGAAAGACCAATATCACATCCGCTTCGAAGTTGAGGATTCCGGCATCGGCATACCGGAGAGCAAACTGACCACCATTTTCGAAAGCTTCAGTCAGGCCGATGCCACCATAACAAGGCAATACGGAGGCACCGGCCTGGGACTTACCATTGCACGTCAGCTGGTGGAAAGCCAGAAGGGTACCATCCATGTTTCATCCAAAGTAAACAAAGGTTCGGTGTTCACCGTCACGCTGCCATTCCGCCTGTCGCGGAAGCTAACGAAGAGTACCGGAAAGGCAGGTAAGCCAGCCGTGATCCCTCACCTGCCTCAGTTGAAAGTCCTCCTTGTTGAAGACAATGAAATCAACCGCTTATATGCCAGCGCAATCTTGAAGCGTTGGGACAGTTCGGTGGATCATGCAGAGAACGGAAAGGTGGCCCTTGAAAAGATTTTGACCGGCAACTATAATCTTATCCTGATGGATGTGCAGATGCCCGTGATGGACGGATATGAGGCCACCCAGCAAATCAGGAGATCAGTGGAGCCCCTCCGTTCCATACCCATTGTTGGACTTACTGCACACGCTGCCAGGAAAGACATTGAAAAGTGTCTGCAATCGGGAATGGATGCCTGTGTGCTGAAGCCATTTACACCAGAGCAATTGTACGAAGGTATCCGGAAGTATGTTCCTGCAGGACAAGTTGCAGTACCAGCATCAGCTCCAATGGCGAATACGACGAAAGGGTTGGTGAACCTAAAGTATTTGCAGGAGGCATCACAGAATGACAAAGGCTTTGTCAGGACTATGCTTGACTCGTTGATCACCAACCTGCCGAAAGACGTGGAAGAAATCCGATCTGCCGTGAATGACAGCAACTGGTCCAGGGCAGTCGAAGCCATTCACCGTGTAAAATCTTCTCTTATCATGATAGGGCTGGAGAACACCCGCAAACAGGCAGCCCATGCCGAAGACTTGCTTCGCAAGGGGGAAGTAGAGGTTGTACCCGCTCTTGCCGAAGAAATCTGTCACAAGATCGAACTGGCAGTCGAGGAGATGAAGACGATGAAGATCAAATAGTGATTTTTTCAGATGACGGGAAAAAGTCTCTGCTTATGCTTGAAAATCCACAGTGAAGACGTGCTTTGCGTCCTTGAAGTCGTATGAAAGCTCATAATGGCTGTTATCGCAAATCTTCCTGACTATAGCCAGCCCCAGACCGGTGCTGTTATGGTCTTCACTTTCCTTTTTGAATCGGCGGGTGATCTTGTCCAGATCCAGTGCCTTTCCCTGACCCGTATTGGCAACATGCAATTTGCTTCCCTCAAGTTCAAGGGTGATATCGGAGTCCCTGGGACTATGACGAATCGCGTTGTGCAGCAGATTGGTCATGAGTACTTCCAGCAGGGTCCGGTTGGTAATGATTGTGAGTTTTTCAAGTCGGGTACTAATCCTGATTCCGGCAGGCCCCGCGAATGGAGTCAGAATCCTAACCTGATTTTGGATCAGTTCTGACAATTCTATTTCCTCCTTGCTCAGAAATTGTTCGTTGTCGATCCTGCTGAGCAACAGGAGATTCTTGTTCAGCTTCGCCATGCGCTGGGCCGTTGATTCCAGTTCCATGATGGTATCCGCCTCGAGTTGCGTCATGTTCGGGCTTTGCATCAGCGTGTCAAGTTTGCTTTGAAAGATGGCGATAGGTGTTTGAAGTTCATGGGATGCGTTTTCTATAAACTCCTTTTGCTGGGTAAACACCTCATGATTCCGGGCGGCCAGATGGCTTACCGTTTTGTTGAGATCGTTGAACTCTGTGATATTGGACTCTTCTGTCATCACTGTCTCATTCTTGTCTAGCTCGTACGCTTTAAGCTGCTCAAGGGTCTTATAGAATGGTTTCCAAAGCCTTCGGGAAAGAAAACGATTCCAGAAGAGTAAGCCCAATACGAGTATGACGGATACAGCCAACTGAACCAAGCCAATCGCTTTGACCAGGTCATTGGTTTCGAGAAGTGACATCCGGACTATAAGCTTGTAAGGTTTACCCTTGATTATGACGCCCGTCTCGAATCTCCTGAAGGGTTTGTTCTCGTGGTCAACACTGTCATAGAGATTCAGGGTGCGGTAGTTGGTATGCACAACCCCAATAGACGGAGTAATGTGGATGTTCGAAGACAGCTTATCCAGAACCTTCAGGTCAGTCTCGAGGTCATCCAGATATTCAAAGCTCTGGATATGTTGAATAAATTGATCTGCCTGGGCCGCAATGGACTCATCCACCTCCTCGTTTAGTAGTGCTCGGATGGTAAAGAAAGATACGGGGATGCTCACCAGGATCATCATGAGCGAGAACAGGAGCGACCCGCGAAGACTGACTTGCAGTAACCTCATGTGGTGAATTTGTACCCCAATCCGTAAACGCTTTTCACGTAATCCCTGCTACCGGCTTCGGTCAGTTTCTTCTTCAAATTCTTCACATGGGTATAAATGAAGTCATATCGATCAAGAAGATCCGCGTTATCACCGGACAAATGCTCTGCAATAGCATTCTTAGACACGACGCGGTTCTTGTTGGCAAGAAGGAATGCCAAGAGGGAGAATTCCATGGGCGTGAGTTCGATGGCTTTATTGTTTACTGAAACCAGTTTGCCAGGCAGATTGATGGTGATCTCATTGAAAGTGACAATGTTACTTCCATCAAATTTCTTCCTTCTGATAATGGCCGAAACCCGTGCTATTAGCTCGGGCATGTAGAACGGTTTGGCCAGGTAATCGTCCGCACCCAGGTTCAATCCGGCCACCTTGTCCTCTGGTGAATTCCTTGCCGTAAGAATGATGATTCCATCGGTCTTGCCTTTCTGTTTGAGTTCTTCAAGTATTTTTAGGCCGTTGCCGTCAGGCAGATTAAGATCGAGCAAGATACAGTCATAGTCATAAAGTCCTACTTTTTCGCTTGCCTCCGACATCCTTTGAGCGGCCTCACAAACATAACCCTCTTGCCAGAGGGCACTCTGGATGCCCAGCAGGAGGTCTTTTTCATCCTCAATTACAAGAACCTTCATGCAGGATTCAGAATGTGATTATTTCTGCATTTTAACGAATTCCTGAATGAGATTCAGCAAAGGTGACGGGTACCATCACTAATCTTTCTTCTCACCTGACTCCTTTGACTTCTCAGTCTTAAGTGTTTTCCCATTGGCATCAATTTGTGCAACAATGGCTTCCTGGCCCTTCTCAAGTTCAAGTTCAAGTTCGTAAAAGGTTCCCCGGTCAGGCGTCTGAGCCAATTCGGATTCTTCAATCTTGTAGCCGGAAAATTCCCTCTTCAGAGTGGCCTGAACTGCCGTGGGTAAGCTCTTTGTTGAAATCTCCGTTTCAGTAATAAGCCATTTTCCACTTGAATCAAAGTTGGAAGATTGATTGGCAGACTCGCCTTTGAACTCAGCTTCGTACTCTGTGTTGCTTTCTTTTGACCACTTAACCTCCTTCGCCTTTGGAAATTTCTGGCTAAACGCCTGTCTCACTGCAACAGGGACATCTCCATCCTTCATCTGTTGCGCAAATGACTGACTTACGATAAGCAGCAGCGCTGACTGGATCAATAGGTTTTTCATATTGTTGTTTATTTTGTTTACAGGCAAATAAACCCCCAGATACTGTTTTAAATCTGAGTAATTGTGGGTTGGTCCTATTTTTCAATCCGTCTACATATCAGCGGAATGAACCGGTCTGCCAAACTTTAGATAGACTAAAGGGAGATAAAGCAAATTCATAAGCGTCGAGGTAATGATGCCTGCGGTAATCACTACGGCCATCGGAAATTCGATCTCCTGGCCCGGCTCATTTCCGGAAACTATGATAGGCAGCAAGGCCAGGATGGCGGCAGATGCAGTCATGAGTATAGGCGCCATACGTTCGAGTGCGCCCCTAATCACCATCTTGATCCCGAATACTTCCCCTTCCTGTGTTTCCAGGTGTCTGTAATGGCTGATGAGCATAATGGCGTTCCGGGTTGCAACGCCCAATACCGTAACAAATCCCACCAATGACCCAAGGGACAACACTCCACCGCCAAGCCATGCGCTGACGATGCACCCGGAGAGAGCAAATGGAAGACTCACGATAATAAGCAATGAAGTTCTGATCGAATCAAAGTCTGCATACAATATGAGAAATATGCCCACCAGGGACAGCAGTGCAAGAAGGTTCAGCCTGTTCTGTGAGGATTGACGCTCGGCGTATTCACCTAATACCTCCGGATGGTAGCCCTTGTCAAAGGTGATGTTCTTAAGTTTGGACTCAATGTCTCTGGCTACTGTGCCTAGCGCTCTTCCTTTGGTATTGCAGGTGACATCGATTCTTCGGGAAGAGGATTCGCGTGTGATTTCGTTGGGCGTGGGTGCAATATAGACGTCGGCGACATCCTTCACCGGAACTCTTCCTCCAGAGGGAATGTCAATCAGCAGGTTCCTCACGGTCTCAATGTTGGTTCTCTCATTTTGGTTTCCCCACACCACAACATCAAATATTTTCTGATCCTCATAGATTTCACCCACCTTGGTGCCATTGATGACGGTATTGACCGTTCGGCGCACATCTCCTGCGGTCAGACCGAATTGCGCTGCCGCTTCAGGCTTGAACTTCACTTCAATTTGAGGTACCAGGATCATGGGCTGGACTTTCAGATCAGACACGCCCTCCACATGTGCAAGTGAATCACCCACCTGCCATGCCTTGGACTGCAGCACATCCAGGTCCGATCCAAAAATTCGTACGACTATGCTGGCACTTGTGCCGGTGAGTACTTCCTTGACTCTCTCCCGAAGGTAAGTGAGCAAATCGCGATAAAGTCCGGGATATCCATCAACCACCTCCTGAACCTTGTTCACCGTTTCATCATAGTTTACTTTCGGATCAATACTGATCCACAGTTCCGTGAAGTTGGGTCCCACCACTTCATCGGCCACTTCGGCACGCCCGATATGGGAACCAAAATTTCTGACTCCGGGGATAGAACGCAACTCATTGCTGGCTCGTATCGTAATTCGATCCATGGCCTCGAGTGATGTGCCGGGTTTCTCCACCCAGTGCATAAGGAAATCATATTCTTTGAAGTGTGGGAGAAATTCCTCTCCGAGGAATGGAAAAGTCAAAAGAACAATGACTGTAAAGATGAGGGGCAAACGCAACGGGTTCCTTGATTCTAAAATCCCCGAGAGTAATTTCTCATACCTGATTTTCAGCCAGTGTACAAGGGGAGGGTCCCCCAAGGCCTCATTGCCTGAGTATCGCTTCGGGAGAATCATCAGTGACAATGCGGGGGTGAACGTGAGTGCAACAAAAAGTGAGGCAAGGATGGCCAGCATGTAGGACAAAGCCAGCGGTCTGAAAAACGATCCCGAAAGGCCCGGAAGGAAAAAAACCGGCATGAGAACAAGGGCCACAATTATACTTCCATAAACGACTGCGCTCCTCACCTCCATGGATGCCTTCAGTACCACCTTGAAGTGCTTTTCGGCTTTTGGCAGCAGACTATTGAGACGAAGCCGCCGTACGATGTTTTCCACATCGATGATGGCATCATCCACCACTTCGCCAAGCGCCAGCACGAGGCCGGCCAGCACCATTGTATCCAGGGTTCCTCCTCTGTAATGCAATACCAGTGCCGCTACGATCAAAGAGATAGGAATCGCCAACACGCTGATGAGTGCTGTTCGCCAGTCTTTTAGAAAGAAAAACAAAATAAGAATAACGAGAACACAGCCCAGGAGCAAAGCCCTGTTAAGGTTTTGGATCGACATTTCTATGAACGTCGCCGGTCTGAAGATGGTGGAGTCAAATTCAAGTTCCTTCATTCCCGGCTTCAGATCTTCAATCACCTTTTCTACGTTCCGGGTTACTTCCAGCGTATTGGCCTGTGGTTGCTTTTCTACTATCAGGAGAAGACCTGGACCGTCGTTGATGATGGCATCGCCTATGGGTGCGGGGAAACCTTCCGTAACCTCCGCCAGGTCGCCCAGCCTGATAGGGGCACCATTTCCAACTTTGATGGCGATATTGGCGAGATCAGCTGCCGTGTAGATGTCGGGCACATTGGAAACTGCCATCCTCTGGTTGGGCATATCAATAAACCCACCGCCGAGCAAGGCAGTTGCATCGCGTACCGCAGTAATTACCTGGTTGAGTTTGATGTTGTTGGCGAAGAGCCGCTCAGGGTTAACCCTTACTTGCAGCTGCCGGTCCCGTTGTCCCCAAATGGCCACATTCGCGACACCAGGTACGGCCATCATCCGTGGTCGCGCCGTCCAGCGCACCAGTGTGGTCATGTCCATTTGTGAAAGCGTCTTTGAGGTAACACCAATCTTCATCACACGGCTGGTGGAAGAGAGAGGTGTCAGCATCACCGGCGGACGAGCCACTGCGGGTAGCTGGGGGGTAACGCGTGCAATGCGTTCCTGGACAAGTTGCCTTGCCCGGATGACATCGGTGCCGCTCTCAAAATGCACAATAATTGAGGCGAGACCGAGAACTGACTTGGAACGGAGTCTGGTGGAAAAAGGAGTGCCATTAAGGGAGTTTTCAATTGGCACGGCAATCAGTGCTTCAACTTCAGCTGTAGACAAACCGGGTGCTTCAACCTGAACTTCTACATATGGAGGCGCGAATTCAGGAAAAACGTCAAAGGCACTGTTCTTGAGTACTGCGGAACCTGCAATCATGAGGATTCCCATCAGGACCACAATGACCAGGCGAAGTCGTAAGGATGTTGAGACGATCCAGCGCATTATTTAGCCCCTCCGAATTCAGTCCCGAATAATTCTGCGGTGCCTTCCGTGACAATCATGGTTCCTGGTGCAGGGCCCCGGCGCAACAAGGCAATGCCACCGTCCACGTCAGTCACTTCGACCCGCCTGCGAATAAATGTCTCGGCGTTTGCCATTTCATATACCCAGGTACCTCCGTATATGTCATATACGATGGCGGAGAATGGAATCTCAAGGGCCTTCTGCTGTGACTTGATTGAAAGGGTTACGCTTACTCTTTGCCCTGGACGAAATAAACCATCCTGGTTTGTGATCTCGTAGAAGAAGTCGGCTGAACTGCTGAGCGGGTCGGCTGTCTGGGGGCCATTCACTGGCATCGCTTCACGATCGCCCTTCGACCCATTGAAATCTGAAAGATTCCGCACGTGGGCTGGCTGCTTGCTGTCTACAAGCGTGAGGTCACCGGCGTAAACCGGCACGCGTACCCACAAAGGGCTCAGCGCTGAAACATCCATGACCGGTGCGTTGGCTGAAACTACCTGTGAGGGTGATGCATATACTCTTTGTATGAATCCAGTCACGGCTGATTCGATGTTTAACGTAGATAGTTTCTCTGAAACATTGTTGCCCGAGTTCCCTTTCATGAGCTCGACGCGTGCCTCCGCTACGCGCAGTCCTGCAGAAATATTGGCGAGCTCTGCCTCAGCATCCTGCAAGGCGCGCAAACTGCCGGCCTTGTCCTTATAAAGTTGTTGAGCTCTTTTGAGCTTTTCTGTGGCTACTTCAAACTGGACTTGTCGAAGCTTAACATCTTCCTGCGCACTCATGAGATCCTTTTCAGATGGGAGGATCAGAAGTCGATAAAGGACTTGTCCTTTCCTCACCGGCGAGCCGGCCAATGGTAGCTTGCCATCCGGCAGCCCAAGAATTGTTCCTGAAACCGGCGCGGTCATCGTCATAGACTGGCCCGGTACCGCTGTGACCTCCCCGCTGTAGGTCCTGGTTCGATTGGATTCCCTTTCTTCGAGCGCCTGCGTTTTTATCCCAAGGCGCTGAACAGCACTTTCGGTCAGCTTTATTGTAGTAAGTTGTGATTCCTTAACCGGATTCTCTATTGAAGATGGCGGTGTCTTCTTGGTGTCGCTTTTTTGTGAACATGCTGATCCCAGAACAAGCGACAAGACGACTATGATCAGGATGGTTCTTTTCATTTCTGCTGATTTAGTATTCGTTTTCCAAGTGAATAGTTCATTTGACTTACGGACCGCCGGAGTTCTGCTGACGCCTCCGCTTGCTTTAGCTTAGCATCCAGTAGTTGGCGGTTAGCCTCCAAAACCGGCAGGTACGAGATGTCCCCGGTTCCATAACTATTGATAGACAATGAAGCAGCCTGTTCCAGGCCGGGGATTACAGTTTTGTTCCATAATTGGTACGAATTCACGGCAAGTTCATAGCGAGCGTAGGCTTCGGAAACCGTCAGGGCCACCCGCTGCCGCAGCGCTATATAGTTATGCGAAGCCTGTTCTATTTCGGCCTTGGCCCTCGAAATCCTTCCCTGGTTCCAGCTGAAGATGGGTATCTCTGTGCGAATCCCGAGATCATACGTTTGTGGAATAGGCTTTTCAGCGGATGGCGTACCGGCAAAGTTCTGACCATTAAGTACCGCTGTCAACACTGCAATTCTGGAGCGTTCCCAGCCAAGCCTGTGTCCTGCGGCTTCTATGGCATTACGAGATGCGACAAGTTCAGGCTGATTGCTGAATGCGATGTCCAAAAGCTCCTCCCTCGTTACATTGTGATTCATAACAGGTTCTGACTTAGAAAGATGGATGGTAGTATCGGTGGGGAGCCCCAGCAGTGTATTGAACCTGTATTTAAATACGCTCGTATCCTGCTGCACCCTCATCAGGAGGTCAATGGCGTTGGCGGAATCCATCCTTGCCGTTATGGCTTCAAGCTCGCTGATATCGCCGTTTCTCAGGCGCGATGAGGCGAGGTAGCTCATTTGCATTCGTATTTGGGCACTCTCCGCGAGGATCTTTGAACGAATGCGCGCCAGCGAGAGGTCCGCATAGGCCACCTGCACGTCCCGGATAAGAGTGAAGCTTCGCTGCACCATGTTTTCAGCCACCTTGGCCGCATCGCGTTTGGCGGCGGCAATGCGGTGTGGCCTTTGCCAGAGCTGATCCAGGTAGAAATACATATAAGCCTGTGCTACTATGCCGCCGTTGGGTGACAGGTACTGGAGAAGTGGATTGGGAATGATTCCGGCATCCTTCACATCAGCTGCCGCAAAGGATATCGCAGCCAGATCTGCCTGGAATTGTTCATTATTCCAGAGTGCAATGGTCACCGCTTCATCCTCCGTGATCCCGTCAGCCAGGCTGGCGCCAGGCGGTAATTCAAACTTACCGGCCGGCTTTTGCTGCGTCATTTCAAACTCCGTCTGACGTTTCACCCTGTCCGACACATAGGATCGGGTGTATGGATTTCGAGGGTTGCACCCCGCCAGGAAGGCCAAGACGACCAGGAGAAGAGCGTTAATTTTCATCGCCTCAAGGTGTTTACCAATTCTGTAGAAAGACTGAAGAAGAAGCAGGGATTTGCTGCATAGGCTATCTAGTTTAGCTTTCTCTCCAGATTTTCCACAGAATTGAGTCCTTATTTCCACACGCGTACGCCAGAGGACCAGCGAGAGCTGCCCGAGGCCAACAAAATTTTAACCCAATTGTAAATGGAAAGGAAACAGTTGTTCTTTATCGGTGCTTTGTTCCTTGCACAAGTGTCATGGGCACAAGAGAGTTTCCACCTTATCAAGAAGACCGTAATTGGCGGAGAAGGAGGATGGGATTACCTGAGTGTTGATTCGAAGAGCAGTACGCTCTACATTTCTCACAGTACACAAGTGGAGGTGCTTGATGCCAAGACGTACGAGAAGAAAGGCGTCATCCCCGGACTGCAAGGGGTGCACGGTGTGATTGCCGTTCCTTCATCGGGACGCGGCATTACGACCAATGGCCGCAGCAATTCTGCCACCATCTTCGACCTGAAAACACTTAAGCCAATAGTTGAGGTACCTACCGGAAAGAATCCGGATGCCTTGCTCTACGACAGCTTTTCAAAACGAGTATTTACTTTTAATCACAGCGACGTAACCGCCACTGCCATTGATATTGAAAACGGTAAAGTAGTGGGAACAGTTGACCTCGGCGGAACAGCGCTGGAGGCAGGTGCAACCGATGAGAAGGGCACCATCTTTGTGAACCTTGAAGATGCCAGCGAAATAGTTTCATTTGACGCCCGCACGCTGGTGATGAAAGATCGCTGGAAGCTTTCGCCTTGTGAGGAGCCGACAGGGCTGGCATTGGACATGAAGAACAACCGCCTCTTCAGTGTTTGTCATAATGGGATGATGATGGTGGTCGATTCGAAATCGGGGAAAATCATCGCACAGGTTCCCATTGGCAAGCGTGTCGATGGCGCCGCGTTTGATCCTGAATTGAAAATGGCATTCAGCTCCAACGGCGAAGGAACTATTACGGTAGTTAAGGAGGTTTCGCCAAATGAGTTCAAAGTCATCCAGACCATTGAGACCGCGGTGGGTGCCAGAACCATAGCGCTTGATCCCGTCACTCATCACTTGTTTGTATCCACTGCGCAGTATGGAGAGACTCCTGCCGCCACTGCCGAGAATCCGAATCCCCGTCCCAAGATCGTTCCCGGAACATTCATGGTGCTAGAGTATGGAATGAAATGATTTTGAGATCTGAGATTATCTGAGATCTGAAATATCTGAAATTTGAAATCTAAGTGCGTCCTTGAACCCCGGCGATAATTGTCGGGACACGCCTTGAACATTGAACTTTGAACTGGAAACCTTACTTCCCGGAACTACTTAAACATCATTCCGCCCATACTCGTCGGCATCGCAAATAATCCTATTACGGTGATGATAGCAATACCAGTACCCACCACTATCGATCCTATTGCCAGTCCATTTAGTTTTCGCCGTTCTGCGGAGGCTATGGAATCGAGTTGTACTTTCTCGGGAAATCGGTATGGCAATGTCTCACCACGGAATTCCTTGTAAGTTAGTTCTAACAGTTTCTGCTCCCTGGTTCTGCCATCTTTGAGTTTCAGCCTGTAGACTTTACCAGGCTTGAGCGCCTCCTGAAATTGGGATTGCGTGCCTGAAAGCATGAGCGCCTTGTGACTGTAGCAGGAGCAAAGGCAAAGGGGTAGCAAAATGAGAAGGATCTTAAAAAAGGATTGGGGCTGTGTCATGGTTTTTATGTTTGGTAATCCAAGATCGCACAACCAACCGCTGACCCATGCCTGAATCCCGCAACAGGCATACCTCATAATTATTGAAAACCGCAACTGTCACTCCCGACGATGAATGTCGGGGCTAACCTCGACGATAAATGTCAGGGCACGCCTCGTAACTTGAAATCTGAAATCTGAAATCTGAAACTATCCCCCCGCCATCATCAACGTCACCACCCTGAACCCCAGCAACAAATAGATTAACCACGTCTTGCGTGTGATAGAGATCGCCAGCAACAGGGCAATGGCGCCGAGTCTCTGCCATACGTATTCATGGGGGTCGAGCGTGAAGTGGAGAAAGATGAACAGGGCGAGAAGTGCGAATACAGGCCGCATGTTCTGGTGGAAATAATCCTTGAGACTGGCCGTGCTTTCTTCCGGGGTAAAGATGGCCACGACGACCAGGAACACCAGCGGAGCGGCAAGAATCTTCATATAAACCAGGTAACTGCTGAAGTGGTCTTCACTGACCCAATCGAAGAGTTGATAGAAGTTCCAGAAAGAAGTGTCCAGTAAAAGGATGGACGTCAGGGTATAGGGCAGGTAGCGCTGATCCGGTTTCAGAAAGGAGCGCCATGAGTTGATCAGGTCCGTGATGCCGAGTCCGTACAACAGGAGAGGGAGGATGAGGTAGTATTCTTTTTGCGACATGGGTTAGTAAATTCAGATTTCAAATTTCAGATTTCAGGTGAGCCCGAAATTTATCGTCGAGGTTAGCCCCGACATTCATCGTCGGGCGAGCCCCGACATTTATCGTCGGGGTCAGCGGTCCGATTTGACACTGATTGTACCGTTCCCTTTTCTCGGAAAGAGCCCATCGCGGTTGGCGGCAATCCAGGCAAAGGAAGCGGTAATCACTGCATTGTTTTTCAAATCCCCCTCGATCGCCTTGTCATACACATCCATGGTCGTGTGGTGGGTTCGCGTGGAATATTCGATCGGATCCTGGATGAACTGGAACCCTGGTAGCCCGATGGCATCAAATGAAAGATGGTCCGTTCCGCCGGTGTTTTCGATCGTCAGGGTGGAAGCTCCCAGTTTTGCAAAAGGAACCAACCAATTGCGTAAAACTGGGCGCGCAGCCTCATTGCCCTGCAGATAGACACCCCGATAGCGACCAGTTCCGTTGTCCATATTGAAGTACACCGAGAATTTGGACGCCTGCGGTTTCAGTGCAATGGAGTCGTAAGGTCTGGTTTTGTCCAGGCGTTCTCCGAAAGTCCGCTTGACATACGACCTTGATCCCAGTAGTCCCTGCTCTTCGCCACCCCATAGCGCAATACGGATCGTTCTCCGGGGATTTTTGCCGATTGCCTTAATGATGCGCATCGCCTCCATCATGACCGCAGATCCTGCACCGTTGTCAGTAGCGCCGGTACCGCCGTGCCAGGAGTCGAAGTGCGCCCCGATCATGACGACTTCGTCTTTCAGGTCCGTACCTGGAATCTCGCCGATGATGTTGAACCCATGTTCGGCTGGTGTGAACTCTGTCTCCAGGGTCAGTTCGAGCTTCACAAGGTTCCCGTTTTGGATTTGCCTTACCATGCGGTTATAATGTTCGTCCGCGACAACCACCTGTGGAAGAATTTTGGGAGCATCGGCCGCATAAACGCGTATCCGCTTTTCAAAACTCACTTCGGGACGATAAGGAACAGTTGCCCCTTGTACAGCGATGGTACCATCTTCCAGCCGGGAGGATGGACTCGCTTCCAACACGGCAAGGGCACCTTCCTTCATACAGAGATCCCACTTGGCGTAATTGAGTTTCTGACCCTCCATGTTGAAACGGAAGCCGTCCTGGTTTCCTTCCGGAGCGGCATTGGACATGACGAGGAGGGTGCTGTCGTTGAACCGTTTTGCATCAGCTTTAAAACCCGGACTGACGGGAGTAGGCGGTGAGAAGAGCACAAGCTTGCCTTTCAGCTTTCCGGCATATTTCGCAACCTCTTCAACTGTTTTGGCATCCAGATAAACGACCTCAGCAGTAACCGGTCCTTTCAGCCCCGGACTCCAGGCCTTTGCATAGGCAACGAGGGGGGTATAAACAGGCTCCAATTCCTGTAAGCTGAATTTTTTGAGGTACCAGCCCTTTCCAAAGTCCTCACCCCAGTCGTCAAAATGTACATTCTGAAGTCCCCATGACTCAAGGGTGGCCTTTGCATATTCGGCAGCTTTCCGGTACCCGGGTGAATTGGTCAGTCGTGGACCATAAACATCGGTGATCATGCTGAGGGTATGCATCACCTGTGAACGGTTGAAGCCTTCGTTTTTGATGGTGGCTATCGTAACCGTGTCCAACTTTTCGGGAGTCTGCCCAAGCAGGCGCAAGGGGAGGAAAAGTGCGATTATCAGAATGCTATTGAGTTTCATGGTCATTGTGTGTAGGAATACGAAGTTATCATTTCTGAGCGAGTCCGGGGCGACCGCAATTCCTGATTCTGGCAGGCATTTGGATTAAACCGTTCAAGACTTATCTTTGCACCCTTGTTGCGGAGGTCCTGCCTCGGAACAAGGGAAAGGTTCGTTTCAGCTGGTTATCCCGACGGTCGGTCGGGACCTTCGGGAATGCCAAAGCCAAGTAGAAATTATTAAGAAAAACGGTCCGGTAGTTCAGCTGGTTATCCCGACGGTAGGTCGGGACCTCCGGGAATGCCAAAGCCAAGTAGAAATTATTGAGAAAAACGGTCCGGTAGTTCAGCTGGTTAGAATGCCTGCCTGTCACGCAGGAGGTCGCGGGTTCGAGTCCCGTCCGGACCGCCAATAATTTAGCAATGAGCCCTCAATTGAGGGCTTCTTTGTTTCCGGGTCAAGGTAGGGGTCAAGTCATAAATGTGTCGCGCTTCCCTTCAACCAAAACACAAGTCACTATAGAAACTTCTGAAATGGAACAAGGCAGGATCGCAATTGCGGTCTTCACAGGGGTCGTTTTTTATCTCCCATTCCCGATGGTATCTTTAATCATATAAGTCGCGAACGAGATAAGATCTGGATTCTGACAAGCTTTGCCGGTGAAAGTAATGTGATATAACATGAAAAAGAATAACCTCTTAGTCATCTCATCGCTGCTTTCAATACTCTTTACGTCTGTTCATGTCACAGGCGATATTATCTATGGCTTTGAGAAAGGGGGCACTTCAAACCTTATCATCTTGCCGATCCTCGCATTATGGTTATATGGAACACTGGTTCTTACCGACCATAAAGGGGGGTACATTATCATACTTCTGGCCTCATTATTGGGACTGGCAGTGCCCATTGTTCACATGAAGGGTGCCGGACTTGCATCGCAAGTTTCAGCCACCATCGTCGGATACGTTTTTGTATGGACTACTATCGCACTTGGAGTTACTTCAATTCTGTCCATTGTTCTTTCAATAGGGGGACTATTGAGGCGCGACAGACCTGTATAGAAGACTAAAGAAGAGAGTGGGCTTATGAAACCGTAGGCTGCATAAAGAGTCAAAGTTATTAAGGACGCGAGTGTTGCTATGCCCACACTTCAGCCGCTAATTCAAAAATCCGTTAAGGCCACTACTGATCGCTACTAGTTCTCGGAATTCAACACAAATGCTCCCCAAAAGTAAGGATGAGGAAACATTGCTTTGGTCTTAGTCATTGCAAAATTATAAGCTTGCTGCACAGTAGCCCCTCCAAAATAGGAATTGTAAAAGGATTCCATATAGTTCACCGTTGCCTCATCGCTGATTTTCCACAATGACCCCAATACGCTCTTCGCGCCGGCAAGTTGAAAGGCTCGTTGCAAACCAAAAACACCTTCTCCAGCCTGCACTTCGCCTAATCCGGTATCACAGGCAGACAGCACTACCAGCTGCGTTTTGGGCAATTGAAGCTGTGTCACCTCATATGCTGTTAAGAATCCGTCCTCGTATTGCTTATAGTCGGCCAGAGTGAAAAAGTCTTGATCACCTGCGCCTGCCAAAATCAGTTTCGACTGTAAGTACGAGTCAACCATTTTGCGGTTGTCGAAAGTGCCATGGGTAGCGATATGCAATACACCTGGGTTCTTCAGCTGTTTTACTTTGGCTTCGGTGGCCTCTGGGCCTTCTAGTCTTTGGATATTTACTTTTTTGTTACCTGCTAATTGTGCTATTACATCGACTTCTTGTTTGGTTCCGGGTAAAGCTGAAAAGCCGGCACGCGTACCACTGCCTGCCGAAGCAACCTCTTCCAGATCGAATGACTTCAATTCAATTTTATTAACGCTGTTCTTTCTATTCATTAGAAAGTCCGGGTTGCCCAACAAGGCCACCGAAGTGATCGGCAGGGCTGCCAATTTCTTCTTCAACAAATCCCGTCCGGTGGAAATGCGCACAAGGTCCGTTTCTTCGAACAAAAACTTCCCGGTTGTCGGATTCCTCAGGGTCAAAGGGTTGATCATGTTGTATACACCGTCGCTGCTTAGATATACACGACTTTTGCCTACGGCATCGCTTATCTGCTTCCAGTAGACATTATAGCTATCGTTATCATCCGATTGCGATCGGATCAGGTTTTGATAGCGTTTCAAGCTGCGCAATTCAAAATCATCACCTTCACCTAAATACAGTGCAGCAGGGGAAGAGGTGCCACCCTTGATGACAAAAGCCCAGTATTGCGGAACAGGCTTATCGAACATGAAGTTTTCGCGTTCTATACGAACGATTTCCACCAGGGCTTCATTAGTCTTCAGTACAGCCTGAATTTTCTGCCAGCTTACCGGCTGAATCAGGGTTGTAGCAATCCCAAGTTTTTCATTGACCTTCCGCTGAAGCTCATCGGTAATCACGGCATAGCGGTTGATGGAATCAGTTAGAGCAGGAGTCATTGCCTGCTGAATCTGCTGCGTAAATGCGGCTTGTTTGTCGCGGTAATCTTTGAGCCGTGCCAACTGCGCGATCACTAGAGTATCGGTCACAGATTGAAGAATTGATGTTTGGCTGCGCGTAATGTCGAGAATAAGCCCTTTGGTTTGAAGTGATTTGTTTAATACCTCAAGTACTCTGGCTTGATCCTGATCCGCAAATGAAAGCAGCATGGAATAGTATAGGTGCAGGGATTTGTTGAAATCCTTCATGAACTCTTTCCGCTGGCCTTCAGAAAAGGAAATAAAATAACGCTCAAGATCTTGCTCTTTGGAACGAAGATCGCCTAGTATTTTTTCATTAGCTTCTTTGAATTTGCCAGAGGCACAAAGCAGCTTCACGTAATCATCATTTTGCCGTTGCTCAAGATTGACAACTGCCTTACCGAAGTGCTTGGACTCCGAAAATGTCCGGAGTTTATCTGACAGATCAGCATAAGATTGCTGGGACATGCCAAACTCCTTGTTGAGATGATAATAAATAGCCTTGTCATGGAAGCCAATGGACGCTTGCAATGCCTCATTTTTCCGACCCAACTTCATAAGTGAAATCACATATGCTGATGACTCTGAAAACTCACTTTCCACCAACGATCGAAATTCTTCGCTTTCCTTAATCAACTGTTTTACTGAATCTGGAAGATAAACGGGTGTCTTGGCAATGGTGTGTTTTAAGGTATTCCCCAGTAATTTATCTTTCTCCTTGTTCAGGTTTTGATATTCAACCAGATAGGGTAAGGCTTTTTCAAAGTCATATTGCCTAAAATAAGCCGTGGCCAGAACATAGACATATTGCCACTCAGCCAGAACCTTCATTATATTCTCTGTGTTTGACTCGATTGGCTTCAACGTTTTCTCAAATGCCTCCTTTTGCTTCGACTGCTGTTTCTGAAGCCATTTTGGATCGTCTTTGTCCACTTTATAAATCTTGTGCCACGCAGAATCATTTTCGGTGAGCTTTTGCCCTGATTTCAAAATCTCCGCTACCGGCATCACCGCTTCGATAGCTTTTTCGGGTTCATCATTAAGGTTGTAAAATGTTCCCAGTGAGCATAGATATGTGGCTCTTGACATTGGATCCCTGGCCATGTCCTTGTTTACTTCCAACAACCGTATGGCGCTGTTAAGGAGACCATGTTGAGCATATGAGGTTGCTAAATTTGTGATATCCATATTTGCGGTTTTCTCAGGATATAGCTGGTAGAAAAACCTTGTGACAAATGGGAAATATCTTCTCCTCGCTTCAATGGCCGTTTCAAAACAACTGATGGATCCGATCAGATCAGACTTGGCCAATGCCGCCCCGGCATACTTATAGGCAGCATAATACTCTTCGTCTTCCGGCGTGAATGTCTTATTTACTTCTTCCAACAATAATTTTGCATGAGCAGGACTGTAGCTTAGGCTTCTCATTAATTCATCATACCGTGTATAATCAACGGTTCTTGTTCTTTTTCGGCTTTTGAGGTTTTTTAATCGGATACTAACGATGTCAATTATGTCCTGCGTTGACATTGGAGATCGAAAAGCTTTCTCGTAAGTCTTGTACCCATCTAGTTCCACTTTAATGGTGTAATCACCTTCAGGACATCTTTTGAATTCAAAAGTACCTGCAGCTCCAGGACTCGTAGTCCTAACTCCACCAGGCCCGGTTAACGTAATTACAGCGTCTGACAAAGCATTATAATTGTCAGCATCTATGACTGATCCTGATATGGGCATTTTTTGCCCAGCAAGGAATGAGGACATGAAACATAATATTACCGTTATAGAAAATCGGGGGGTTAAGATTGTCTTTAGATGCATAGAAGGTGGGAGAAGATTTGGGGTTAACTTTAGATTAGATTTATTTCTTGATCACAGTAGAGGCTTACATTGTTTGAAAAATTCGAAAACGTTTCCTGGGTAGAGGGGTCCAAAAGTGCAGCTTTCGCTTCATGTATACTCGTAATATAAACGGTTGAAATTAATTCAACAGTTTACTTTTTAAATTGTTTTCTCGAACCACTTTGTTTGGCACTTAATGTCACAGAGAAGTGTTCAAAAATAACTTGTGGTGTTTGATGTTTTGAATTGTCGTTGAGTTGCATGACTATTAATTATTCAGAGACTTCGAGTGTCTGCAGGAAATAGGCGCCCCAAGCGGATGGGTAATGATGGAGGTGAGAGTTGACAGTGCGTAGGCTTGGTGGTTCAAAGACCAAGAAAAGGAGGGATGGACGGGATGGGTGCTATTTCGCAATAAGACCAACGAGGGCGCGCGGTAAATATTTTATTTGCTGTATATACTTCCTTTAAAGGCCTCAGTCTTTTTAAACCATAACGCAAGAAACAACATCATCAGGGGTGCAGTTATCGTCCATGGAATGGCTAAAAGCAGGATGGTTTCAGAAAAATCAGGATAGAAATAAACAAAGGCAATAAGGGGCGTTACCAGGGCATTTGCCAAAAATGCAATCCGCACCCATTTATCAAATCCTTGCCTTTTAAATAGTGGTAATACAAATGCAGATGCCAACCCCATGCAGATATAACCTACAGCATCAAAGTCCCAGAACATGGAATGTGGGTATTGAACCAGCACTGCAACTTTATCTATTTCGCCTTTGAGGTTCATGGGTATCACCGTGGCCAGCTGAACAACATAGTTGGCGGAAACGAACACAGCATACATAACGGTGAAAATCAGCGCCGCATGGCTCCAGAATTTGTTATCGTTTTCGGTTACATAATGCAAGGCAAGTATTTCAATTATGAAGGGCAGAACTATGCAAAGAGAGAACCCGTAGATAAGAATTTCATCGTACGGATAGCTTAATAGTCTCAAGAGTTGCAAAGACTGAGCTATTATGAACAATGCATTTGCAGCGAATGCTATTATTCCGGCACGAAAGCCAATTTTATAAACATTTGTATTCATTTGTCTGAAACTCTTTTGTGTCGAACGATTGCTCAGTTCCGCGTGGCTGCAATGCTAATCTACGAATTAGACCAGGCACGTAGGACTTCAAATGCCTGAATTGAGAATTCTAATCCCACCGGAATGACAATGAATGCGTGCGACTCGATAATCCGCGGGCTTGTTGGTTCTGCCTGCCTGACGGCAGTCAGGCAAACCAACCAAGGGCGGCGCGGGTGCCATTTGGCGGGAAGACCACCGAGGGCGGAAGGTTAATGGGTAATAGTATCAGCAAGTCTTGTAGACTATTCTTAGTTGTCGTTACTCGATTTGGTGCATCCCTTCCTCGCGGAGTCTCCCGTGAGGGGACTCTGCAGGGGGTTGGCCACTGAATTCATTTAAGTTCCGACAGTATCAATTTCTTTTGCTTAAATGTGTTTCTCATTGCTCTTTCTCTGACTTTTGGATCGCTACTGTGTATCAAGTCAAAATATTCAACTGGCACAACTTGCCATGACAAGCCGTACTTGTCTTTGCACCACCCACAAGGTCCTTCTTGCCCTCCATTGGAAGTAAGCGCTTCCCAATAGTAATCAACCTCGTCCTGGTCTTTACAATTTATCACGAGTGACAATGCTTCATTGAATTTAAACATGGGTCCCGCAGCGAGAATGGAAAATTCCACTCCTGCAAGTTCCATTACAGCAGTTTCAAAACTGCCATCATTGCCAGCACCGTCAGCATTTGGTGTATTTTCAAATAGACGATAGTCTTTAAGTCTGCCGTCTTTAAATATGGACAAATAGTATTCAGTAACCGCGTTGGCATCCTTTTCAACCCAGAGACAGGGGGTGATTTTTTGATTGTTCATGGGATTTGATTTTATGATCGTTGATAATTAGTATGACGTTGCGGTGTGGGAGTTTGGTATTCTCCGGATGGCGTCCGGAGAATGCCAGGCGCGACTGGTTCGCGGCCTCGCACATGCCGGGTGTTGCTAGGGAACTAATTTACAAATTAAGCGGTGACTGGAGGATTGCACATATCAGAAGGTAATCCTAATTCCATCGATGGATAATGAATGCGTGCGACTTGATTGTGAATAGGCTTGTCGGTTCCAGCAGCCAAGGGGGGAGCGGCTGCTATTTGGAAGGGAGACCAACGGGCGGAGTGCATATGACTTTTGCAGTATAGGAGCGATTGATAAATAATCCGCCAGCGTAGAAGACTCTTGATCACAAATTGGATTATCTCTATGATATTAATAGTGCTCAAGTTAAAAATCCTTTTCGCTTGGGTCCTGATCTGGTGTCAAAGAAATTCAGAAGAATGATTTCTTCGTCAGTAACTCTGTAAAAAAAGTCGGTTGTGTTTTGTCAGCAAGAAACCCCGAATTTTTCTTTCATGGTTTTCTAAGGTTCCCAATTCAGGTTGGTCTGAAATTAAATCGATTATGTCGTAAGTCTTCCTGACGAAGTTTTGGGTAACATTCGGCCCCCATTCTTGCTCCAAATAATCAATGATTTTGTTGAACTTGTTGTTGGCCCTTCTTGTCCAAACTATTTTCTTAGCCATTTGTCATGCTGTCCTCTAACTTCCTCGTGGCTAATTAAATTCTTTGGGTCAGAACTTTCCGCATATGAAATCAAAAGTTCATCCTTTTCCTCAGAACTTAAGGAGTCCCAAAGCCCCCCAGTCTGGTTCTTATTCAGTCTTTGTATCAGTTCAAAATAGCCCTTTAAGGTTTCTTCATTTTCAATATGGTCTATCAGCTTATGGAATGCTTCTTTGGTACTCATAATTTCAATAATTCATTGTTCAATTTACTCGATTCTCCCGTGTTTTGAAAGTTAGCAATAACCGATAACGTCCCATGCGCATACTCGCAGGATCGCAACATACCGGGTGTTGCTAAGAAACTAATTTACAAATTATAAGGTGACTATAGGATTGCACATACCAGAAGGTAATCCCAATCCAATCGATGGGCAATGAGTACGTGCGACTTGATGGCACGTAGGCTAGTTGGTTCTGCCTGCCTGACGGCAGTCAGGGAAACCAACTAGGGCAAGGGCAGGGTGGGTGCTATTTGTCGAGAAGATCAACGAGGGCGGAGGCCCTCACTCAATTACTTTTCTTGGCTTCCTCTTTTAGAGGTCTCAAATGTCGTGTACCAGATAATAGAGTCGTCAACATTGTCGTAAGAGTGGATCAACCGATTTCTCAGACTGATTATCTGAGACGCGTTCATTTGAGCCTGATTCTTTTAAAAATTTATTGACTGCTTCTCCTGTAATACCTAAATGTCTTTCGACAGCTCCTTTTGTTTGAGATCTTTCTCGTAGTCAGCGAATGATTTTAAATCTCTTGTAAAAGTCTCAATTAGTTCAATTGAGTTTATGATGTCAGACAAAAACGTTTTCTCCTTCTCTGTCATAAATCAACTTTTTTGTCCGATCAATATTTGCCTTCAGATAGGGATTTCGAATTGAGTCCTCAGTCAATAAGTCTACCTTCCACTTGAAAAGTCCTTCAAGTTTGTCCCATAACGAAAGAAGTGCTTCTCCCCGGTCAATAGGGTCGTCAATGTCCACCTTAACAACAATGTCGATGTCGCTTTTTTCAGAGTCAAAATGGTCAGTGATCGATGACCCAAAGGCATAGATTTTGTCGACTTTGTGAGAACGACATAGTTCAACAAAGTCGGTATACCTTTCTCTTATTAAAGTCATCAAATCCATATCCAAATATACCTAATTTTTGGCCGTCACTTTTTTGAGGCGCCTGGGAACTGTGAGCGACTTGACAGGCGCTCCCAAGTGGATGGGTATGAAGGGGGAGAGACTTGATAGTGCGTAGGCTTGTTGGTTCTGGAAACCAACAAGGGCGGCGTGGGTGCAATTCGACAAGAAGCCAACGAGGGCGGGGTGGGTGCTATTTGGCAAGAAGTCCAACCGAGGGCGGGCAGGAAACAATCACCGTGCCCAGTTGGTCACCGATGCCAAGAAGATTCGTTTACCAGCAACTCAAAATTCTGATCACTCCAAAATCGGATGCGGAGCATCGGAGGGGCGCTCCTCCAGGTTGAATTGCATGATGGTGCGTGCACAAGTATTCCATCGCAGAACAGGATCGTTGTTCCCGGAAGGAGCCAATGTGCTCGCTTTCTCATAATAATCCATGGCCTCGAGATACCACTCGTACGCATCATAATCGGAACCGTGTACGGCTGATGCAAGCGCCACGGAGCCTTGTCGTTCATGGACAATGCCGGTATAATAAAGCCGGCTGTAATCGTCTTTCAGTTTGTTGGCAATTTCCTGAGCTTGTTTGGCCGCGTTAGGCGCCGAGCCGAATTGATCCGTGAGTGCAAGCAACAGTACGATAGAAGCTTTCTGGTTATTGGCATCTACATCCAAAATGTCGAGACAGATGCTTTCGGCCAGTTTAGGTTGATTCAACAGGCGGTAGTGCTCGGCTTTGTTGAGCGCGCTTTCAACGGCTTCCCTGGCGAGTGGCTTCAGGGAGAAAACCTTCTTATTTGTCTCACTAGTGCTCATATCGAAGAGTATCTATTTAAATATCCGAAAAAATCTCATAATCGGGTCATAATATTTGTCCACCACCCGCTCTTTCAGAGGAATTATGGCGTTGTCCGTTATCGTGATGTTTTCCGGGCAAACGGTAGTACAGCATTTGGTGATGTTGCAAAAGCCGATACCGCCTTCATCCTTGAGGTCGCCACGTCGGTCTTCCACATCGAGTGGATGCATTTCCAATGCTGCCGTGTATACCAGATGACGAGGCCCGACAAACTCTTCATGCAGGTTGTGCTCACGAAGAACATGGCAGACGTCCTGGCACAGGAAACATTCTATACACTTCCTGAACTCCTGCACCCGGTCTATGTCGCTTTGTGCCATCCTCCACGTTCCGTCTGGAGCATCGGGAGGACGCGGTTTGAATTTTTTGATCTTTTTCTTCGTCCTGAAATTGACTGACACGTCCGTAACGAGGTCGCGGATGACAGGGAAAGATTTCATCGGCTGGATCATCACGGGCTTGCCCTCTGGCATGTCGCCCATGCGCGTCATGCACATGAGTCTGGGTCTTCCGTTGATTTCTGCGGAACATGATCCACATTTCCCTGCCTTGCAGTTCCATCGCACTGCCAGGTCGCTGGCGCTTTCCGCCTGGATCTGGTGAACGGCATCGAGCACCACCATCCCCTCGGTAATGTCTGTTTCATAATCCTGAAACTTCCCGTCACCAGGAGATCCATTCGACCGCCAGATCTTAAATGTTACTTTGGTCATCCTTTTTGGTTATTCTCAAGTAACAATGAACCTAAACTATTTCATCTCTTCGATTATCTGCTTCAAATCCTCCCTCATCTTTTCCTTCTGCACCCGTTCCATCTTCATATTCCCAGCAGCATCTTTTTTGATGCTGATGTTGACGTTTCCGAATTCTTCGCTCTTGTCGGGAAAATCTTCCCTGAAATGTCCGCCCCGGCTTTCCTTGCGGTCGATGGCTGCACGCGTGATCGCCTCGGCTACTGTCACCATGTGTGGCAGTTCGATGGCTGTATGCCATCCTGGGTTATATCCACGGTTGCCGTCACAGGAGACCTGTTCAACTTGTTTCTTAAGCGCTTCGATCTTATCGAGGGCTGCATTCAGATCTTTTTCGTTTCTCACAATACCCACCAGTTCCTGCATGAAGTCCTGCATCTGCGACTGGATCTGAAAAGCGTTTTGTCCGCTGCCAGAACGATTGAAGGGGGCCAGGGATTCCTCAATTATCCTTTGAATCTGGTCCACACTTGCTGACGGAATGGTATTCTCTTTGGCATACTTTGCCGCAAACTCGCCGGCACGTTTCCCAAAAACCAGCAGGTCAGAGAGTGAATTACCGCCGAGCCTGTTTGCACCATGGAGTCCGGCTGCACATTCGCCGGCAGCAAATAACCCGGATACACTCGTCATTTGCGTATCCGCATTGACTTTGACACCGCCCATAATATAATGCGTAGTGGGCCCCACTTCCATGGGCTCCTTCGTGATGTCTACGCCAGCCAGTTCCTTGAACTGATGGTACATGCTGGGAAGTTTTTTCCTGATGTGCTCCGGTGCATTCGAGATTTTCTCCTTGATCCAGGCGATATCAAGAAATACACCTCCATGAGGCGAACCACGACCTTCCCGGATTTCGCGCATGATGCACCGAGCCACATGGTCCCGCGTCAGCAATTCAGGAGGACGCCTGGCATTCTTGTCTCCCTGCGTGTAGCGCCAGCCTTCTTCTTCATCCATCGAGGTCTGGTTCTTGTAGTTTTCAGGGATATCGTCGAACATAAAGCGGCGGCCTTTGTTGTTGCGCAATACACCTCCTTCGCCGCGAACACCTTCAGTGATCAAAAGGCCACGTACACTTGGCGGCCACACCATGCCGGTAGGATGGAATTGCACGAATTCCATGTCAATGAGTTCGGCGCCGGCGTGATAGGCGAGAGAAATGCCTCCACCCGTACAATCCCAGCTGTTGCTGGAGATCTTGTAGATGCGACCCATGCCGCCAGTGGCAATGATCACCGCTTTCGATTCGAATACTTTGAAGAGCCCTTTTTCCCGGTCATAGCCAATTGCTCCAGTAATTTTTCCTGAATAGGTGAGGAGACGGATGATGGTGAACTCCTGGTAGATTTCGATCCCCTGGTGAATTCCATGATCTTGCAATGTGCGGATCATCTCCAGCCCTGTTCTATCGCCGACGTGGGCGAGGCGCGGGTATCTGTGTCCTCCGAAATTCCGCTGAAGGATTCTTCCGTCGTCAGTGCGGTCGAACACTGCCCCCCAGGCTTCAAGTTCTTTCACGCGATCAGGAGATTCCTTCGCATGGATCTCCGCCATGCGCCAGTTATTTAGGTATTGGCCGCCACGCATGGTGTCAGCAAAATGAACTTTCCAGCTGTCGCGGTCATCGACATTGGCGAGGGCTGCTGCAACACCGCCTTCCGCCATTACGGTGTGTGCTTTGCCCAGGAGCGAACGGCAAACCATTCCAACCGAAACACCCAACGCGGAGGCTTCAATGGCTGCACGCAGTCCGGCGCCGCCAGAGCCAATGACGAGGACATCGTGTTTAACGGTTGTGTATCCTTCCATCAGAATATTCTCAAGTCGGTCCAGACTCCCATTGAACACAAACGCACATAGATATCGGCGAAAAGCACACAGAAGAGGCTGAGCCAGGCCCAGTTGCTGTGTTTGCGGTTCAGACAGCTCACACAGTCATACGATATTTTCCGGATGGGCGACTTTGACAGCTGGTCACGAATCCCTCCGACCAAATGCCTGAACGAATGACATCCGAAGGTGTAGCATCCCAAGAGGGTGGCGTTTGCTGCCAGCACCAGCGTGCCGATTCCCATGCCAAAATGAGTTTCTCCTGCGACATCAGTAAACCACATCGCTTTGTATGCATCATAGGCCAGGATGATAACAAACGCGGCTGCCGGATAAAAAAAGTAACGGTGAATATTCTGCATGATCAAAGGGAACGAATGCTCCCCCTTGTAAGTCTTGCGCGGTTCCGTGACCGTACACGCTGGTGGATCCGCCCAGAAAGCTTTGTAATATGATCCGCGGTAGTAGTAACACGTGAAGCGCATCCCTGCCGGTCCTGCCAGGATGATAAATGCAGGAGAGAAAGGGATGATGGCCGGCCACCAGGAAGGTTGGGGACCGAACCAAGCATGGGGTGAACTGCCGAAAATTTCAGGAGAATAAAAAGGCGAGAGGTAGGGACCAAACGTATAATGATCGCCTTGAAATGCCGCCCAGGTCGTATAGATAATAAAGGCGGTGAGTCCGGAGAAGATAAGCAAAGGGCGCAGCCACCAGTTATCTTTTCTGTAGGTATGAAAGGCGGTGACTGCCAAGTGGAGCTAGTAATTAAATTTAATTCAGTTTAGATAAAAAACGAATGCCATGCAAGGGGAACTTTGTGAGGTGACCTTATTTTCTTTTTAGAAAATGTGGGTATTGCGTAGAGCGTAGTGCGTTAGGCGTTTTAGTATGAGGAAAGAGATATTACCTGGATTGTCGATCCCTATTGAATTATGTCGAAACCTTTGCTCCTCAATTAAGAATACTCGTTAGTGGGAAGTTTTCGTTAGCTAATAATTTCATGAATCAGTCAAGCCGTCTCTTTGGTCGGTGTAAATAAAAGTCCATCGTTAATACAGTCCTGTATATAAGAGAACACGGCTTGGAGTGATTCTTTTGTGAGTCGCGGGAAATTTTCCAAAACCTCATGTTCTGTCCACCCTTGAGCCAGTAGTCCAACGATATGCTCAACAGAAATTCTGGTCCCCTTGATTGTCGGTTTGCCTAAAAGAACTTCTTTATCCGATACTATATATTCTTGCCAGTTCATAATCCAAATTTAGTTCTTTTTGTTGAGTCTTAATTGTCGTGACGGCATTACCGCCTCGAACATGCCTAGTGTTGCTGGGAAAACTGTCTACTGTTGCAGTCAAGCGAACTTCCTTAGATATCCTTTATTTTGACTCCACCATTATTCCGTCTTGAACCCATTTTTTCTCATCTTCGCGTCAATCATATTTTCTATGAAACTATCCTTCCGATTCCTCTTTCTGATTTCCATCAGCTCTATTCTGATTTCATGCTCCGAGAAGAAGCAGTCAGCCGCCGTCAGGCCCGTTGACAGTTTGTTCCGTGAGTACTACAACTTCAAGAAGAGGATCAATCCCATCGAAGCTACCAAAGCCGGTTATTATGAATACAACGACCAGGTGGCAAACTACATTTCCAAACCGTACCAGAAAGACCTCATCGAGAACTACAACCGGTTTCTCGGAGAAATCGGAAAATATGATTCAACACAAGTCACTCCGTCGCAGTGGATGAGTCTGGGTGTGATGAAGTGGGACTGTCTGCTCAAGCTGGAGGGACTGACCAATCCGCTGGTCACGATCTCCTCGCCGATGTACGACATGCCGAACTTCGAGCTGATGCCTTTGATTCAGATTCAATCCTTGCACCTGTATTTCTCCCAGATGGCGGGTGGCACCGGACTCCATCCGTTCAAGACAGTAAAAGACTACAACGACTGGCTCAAAAGGGTGGATGCATTCGTGCCTTTCCTGGATACCGCTGTCGTAAAGATGAGACAAGGAATGGCTCAGGGTATTGTTCTGCCCAAAATCCTGATCAAGCGGATGATTCCCCAGCTGGATGACTTTGTGAAGAAACCGGTCACGGAGCATTTGTTCTACGGCCCGGTCAAACTAATGCCTGCAGACTTTTCACCAACAGAAAAGGAGAGGCTTACCGCTGCGTTTACCGCCATGGTGAAAGAGAAGATCATTCCACACTACAAAATGCTGCAGGACTTTCTTGTGACCACTTACCTTCCAGCTGGACGTGAATCCTCCGGTATCGGGGCAGTTCCACATGGGCCTGAGGCCTTCCAGTACCTGATCAAATACTTCACGACGACCAATATGACGCCTGAGGAAATTCATCAGTTAGGGAAGAGAGAAGTAGAGCGTATCCGCGGTGAAATGGAGACGGT
Source organism: Bacteroidota bacterium (assembly GCA_018266395.1). Classification (GTDB taxonomy): domain Bacteria; phylum Bacteroidota; class Bacteroidia; order Cytophagales; family Cyclobacteriaceae; genus ELB16-189. The sequence continues at coordinate 64,747 of JAFEAM010000038.1, forward strand.
GAAGAAGCAGGTGGGATTCAATGGGGACCTCCGGGCCTTTTTTGATCATGTCAGGACCAATCAGAAATTAATGCCTTTCAAAAAGCCCGAGGAAGTGATTGCCAATTTCTACGCCATCAGGGACCGGATCAACCTGAGATTGGGCGATCTGTTTGAGATGAAGCCGAAAGGACCCTTTGAAGTACGACGTACAGAATCGTTCCGTGAAGCATCTGCCAGCGCTGAGTTTCTACCGGGTAACAAGGACGGATCGCGTCCCGGTATCTTCTATGTTCCCATCCCAGATGTGAAACACTACAACACCTTCGCTGACGAATCGCTGTTCCTGCACGAAGCCATCCCCGGACACTACTACCAGCTCACGCTGCAGCAGGAAAATGATGAACTGCCTGAATTCCTCCATCCTGAAAGTATCAGCGTCTTTGTAGAGGGATGGGCGCTATACGCAGAGTCTCTGGGCAAAGAACTCGGCATGTATGAAGATCCCTACCAATATTTCGGCATGTTGAGCATGGAGATGCACCGGGCCATCCGGTTGGTGCTGGAGACGGGTATCCACGCCAAAGGGTGGACACGCGAAGAAGCCATTCAGTATTCCCTGGATAATGAAGCGGAATCGGAAGACAAGATCACCGTTGAGGTAGAGCGTTATATGGCTACACCAGGCGCTGCCTTGTGCTACAAAGTGGGACAAATTAAGATCAGGGAACTGCGTACAAGGGCAGAGGCCGCGCTGGGGGACAAATTCTCCATCAAGGCCTTTCACACCCAGGTATTGAATTCTGGCAGCCTTCCACTCGTGCTGCTGGAGAAGAAGATCAATGCATGGATTGCACAGGAATTAAAAGCAAAAGGTCCGCGTGGTTGACGCCAACGCTAACAGAATGAATTGACTTACTTCATCGACGTTCTTTCTAAGTACAGGCCCGAAGATTTATCAATGGGATTGGATTAAGAAACGCTTTAGAAAAAGCGACAAAGCATACTTCTATTTAGGTATTGACTTACTTTTTTATGGTGCGGAAATTGGTTTCCAAACATAGAAGTAATGGATTTGAATTCTAAGAATCGCACCCTCATCGCAGTCCTTGCCCTCGTTGCAGTTGTTGTTGCTGCTGTGTATTTTTTTAATGGGCAGGAAAGCTACTTCTGGTAAGCGGACTTCCACATTTAACGAGGTTGTACTCCTATGAAAGTCAGAGTCCTCCCACTACTCTTGGTTATTTTTCTGTCCACCCTGGTCAATGCCCAGGATGCTACATCAAAATGGCTGGAAGGAGCCAACTCCATTCTCTCCATCTATGAACGGCACGCTGATCCCTACTTCAGACGGTTCGCGCAGAATGCATACCCACCTGGAACTGATAAAAAGCTGATCGATGCCCAATACAGGGTTTACAAACAGAAAAGTGAAATGCTGGGTGATGAGCTTCGATCAGCAATCAAAGCGAAGAAGGAAAGTTTTGCGGGCGATTACTCCCGGCAGCAGATGCTCAATATAGTACAATTCACTTACCGCAATAACTTCCCCGGAGTGGATTATACCTTCTTTGAAAAGTGCAATGCTGAAACTACTAATTAGAAATTAGTAGTTAGTATTGAGAACAGAGTTCTGGCATCCAAATTCAAGACCGACTTGCTTTGAGCCGATGCACACCGGCACCATTCAGAATCCCCAGTTCAGGGAAATCTATTCACCCGTTGATGGGTTCATTTTCAACGGAGGCTTCAGGGTTTTCTTTTGATGAGCTAACACCGGAATGACCCTGGCCATGAAATGGAGTGTCACAGCTAAGGATCATCGCTATGGTTAATCTGGAATTAGCAATTGCCCATCAAATGATCTATATTTATATCATTATAGGCACTAAATGGCCATAATGATCTAAAAAATGGACACCATTACCTATGAAATGAGCGATGCAGCGGTATTGCAATCCCTGGGCGCATTCATAAGGGAAACCCGGCTCCGGCAGAATAAAACGCAGGACGAGGTAGCCACGGCATCCGGCATCAAAAGGATGACCCTGGTGCGTATAGAAAAAGGCACCGGGGGTACCATGTCAACTTTTGTTCGCATACTGAGAAGCCTTCAGCTGTTCCACCTGCTCAGCCCATTTGCCGCACATGCCCGGCAAATAAGTCCGCTGGAACTAGCCAGACTTGAACAGTCCAGACGACAACGGGCAAGGCCCCCAAAAAGGCCGGGTCAAAGAGATTCCAAAAAGGATAAATCTTCCGATTGGTAATGATCACCACGGCATACGTTCATCTCTGGGGCAAAAGAGTGGGAGCGGTGGCATGGGATGCTGCAAGCGGAGTTGCATCTTTTGAGTTTGAGCCTTCATTCACCATGGGAGGTTTGAACGTAGCGCCACTCAAAATGCCGGTTGAATCAGGCCAAGCCATTTTTTCCTTTCCTGAGCTGATGAATACCAGCTTCAAAGGACTGCCGGGATTGCTGGCAGATGTGCTGCCCGACAAGTACGGAAGTGCGCTGATCAATGTATGGCTCGCACGTAACGGCCGTCCTGCCAACAGTCTTAATCCGGTGGAAATGTTGTGCTATATCGGCAAACGTGGGATGGGTGCTCTGGAATTTGAACCTGCTTTGCTAAAGGGAAAGAACGTATCCACTACCGTCGAACTGGATAGTTTGATCGATATGGCGTCCAACATCCTTACTGGCAGACAGAGGTTTAAAGCAGATCTCTCTGCACATGAAGAGAAAGCATTGATGGACATTCTCCGGATCGGAACCTCTGCGGGAGGAGCAAGGGCGAAAGCCATCATTGCCTATAATCCAGCCAGTGGTGAAGTCCGTTCCGGACAGGCCGATGCCCCAAAGGGTTTCTCACAGTGGCTGATCAAGTTTGACGGTGTTAATGACAACCAATTGGGGGTGACACTTGGATACGGGCGGGTGGAAATGGCTTATCACCTGATGACAAAAGACTGCGGAATCGAGATGATGGAATCACGGTTGCTTGAAGAAAATGGGAGAGCTCACTTCATGACCAGAAGATTTGACAGACCTGGCGGCAAGGAGAAACTTCATGTGCAGAGCTTTTGTGCACTACAGCACTTTGATTTTAACGACATACAGTCCTACAGCTATGAACAGCTTTTTCAGACCATGCGTCAGCTCCGTTTGCCCTATCCGCAGGCAGAGGAATTGTTCAGGCGCATGGTGTTCAATGTGCTGGCACGAAACTGCGATGACCACACGAAGAACTTTTCGTTTATCATGGACAGGTCTGGTACCTGGCGACTTGCGCCGGCCTTCGACATGTGCCATGCCTACCGGCCAGGCAGCGAATGGGTGAGCCAGCAGTCACTGAGCGTCAACGGAAAAAGAAAAGATATCACTGTTAATGACTTCCTTGAAGTTGCAAGGAACATGAGCATCAAGAAACCCGATGCCATCATAGATCGGATCAATAGAGTTGTAAAAAAATGGCCGGGTTACGCCGGTCAAGCGAAAGTGAGCGGGCGTCTGCGTGATGCCATCCTGAAGACACTGATCATCCTGTAAAATAAGTCTGCATAATCCGTCGGGATGACCAGAAATTTTTTTTCTGAAATCTGTTGCTTTCTGCGCACTATTTGCGTTATTACGTTCATCTGATTTCTAATGCCATTTCCGGCATGCGCCATGAAATTCCGTGCTATATTAGGTGGAATTTCGAGCGAAAACCCAGCGAAAATCGAGCGAACAAGGAGCGAAGAACGAGCGAAGAGGCAGCGAAAAAGTTATTCAAGTTGCCTTGCTCAGGATAGGTGTTGCCTTGCTGAGGATAGGGATGTGATAGGAAAGTGATAATAAAACGGCCCGAAAAACAGGAATTAGAGGTTGGGTTAGCAATAGAGATTCAACAATATGCCCAGAAGTACAGGAGAAAGGCCCAAATATAAGCGCTTGCCTGCGGGTCAGAACAGCGCGATGACCGCAAAGCGAGTGGTTGTCACGGTCGATGCCAACGGGAACCGGATATTCACCGCCCTTCCGCCACGCAGGCGGAAGAAGTCATCCAAACTTCAGATGGATCGCATGAGCAAATTCCAGGATGCCGTATACTACGCCAAGCGAGTCCTTAAAGATCCCAAGTTGAAAGCTTCCTATCAACGCAAACTCAAGGGCCACCGCAATGTATTCCAGGCAGCGTTGTCGGAGTATATGCAGGGGAAGGTGAAGTGGTGAGGAGTGAGAGGTGAGAGGTGAGAGGTGAGAGGTGAGAGGTGAGAGGTGAGTGGTCATCAAATAAATTTGAATCTCCTTGACATCTGCCGATCCTTTATCGTAATATTGCGTTATTACGATGCTATGGGGATAACCAAATCGGAACTCTTTAAAAAACGGCAGAACAGGATAGCAACGCTGGCCAAGGCATTTAACCATCCGGCACGTGTGGCTATCATCGAATACCTTCTGAGCAACCAAACTTGCATCTGCAACGATCTGGTGGATGTATTGCCTCTTTCACAGTCCACCATCACGCAGCATCTTAAGGAACTCAAGCAAATCGGAATCATCAAGGGCGAGGTTGAAGGCCCCAAAGTCAATTACTGTATTGACGAAAAGGTTTGGGAAGATGCCAGGGACATCTTCATCAACCTGTTCTCCAAATTTGCATCAAAGAACGATTGCTGCTGATTTTTTTGACCCAACGTAACGTAATATTACAATATAACAATAGCCCTAATGCCACAGCCCCTCTTGCCCGCGTTGAATTCTACAGTGTCGCAACTTACCGCAGAATTTGATCTGATTTCGCCGGAGCGAAGACAATTGCTTGGTGAATTGACCCGATTTATTAAGGAAAAGGTGCTCTTGCATAAGAGGGTGTACCTCAATTTCATCTGTACACATAACTCGCGCAGAAGTCACCTGGCCCAAATATGGGCACAGGCTGCCGCACACTATTACAATATTCCCAATGTGATGTGCTACTCCGGGGGTACAGAGGCTACTGCGTTTAATTCCCGGGCAGTGAAGGCTATGCAGGAGGCCGGGTTTTCCATTGTAATGAAAGAGGAAGGTGAAAATCCTGTATATGAAGTTCGCTTTGCCTCGGGTGCTGAGCCTGTAATTTCATTTTCAAAGAAATATGATGACCCTTTTAACCACAACAAGGACTTTGCAGCAATAATGACTTGCTCTCATGCTGATGAAAACTGCCCGTTGGTTTTGGGCGCAGCTACACGTATTGCTCTCACATACGATGATCCAAAGCACTTTGATGGCACACCACTTGAAGCGGTGAAGTATGCTGAGCGTGTGCACGAAATAGGCCGCGAAATCCTTTTTGCCTTCTCCCGAGTAAACACCTGAGCAACATGAATAATCAAAAACAACTTGGATTCCTTGACCGATACCTCACGTTATGGATTTTCCTGGCGATGGTAATTGGTGTTGCCTTAGGCAACTTCTTTTCTGTGGAACAATTCATGAGGCACTTTCAGGTGGGCACCACCAACCTGTTGATTGCTGCAGGGCTCATTATCATGATGTACCCGCCTCTGGCCAAAGTACGATATGAACATCTGGGAAAGGTATTCAGCAATTTGAAGGTTATAAGTTTATCGCTCATACTGAACTGGATTGTCGGCCCCATGCTGATGTTTTTGCTGGCGATCACCTTCCTCCGCGACAAACCGGACTACATGGTCGGACTTATTCTGATCGGTCTCGCCCGATGCATCGCAATGGTGCTGGTGTGGAATGACCTCGCCAAAGGCGATAAGGAATATGCAGCCGGACTGGTTGCAGTCAATAGCATCTTCCAGGTATTGTTCTACAGTGTATTTGCCTGGCTCTTCATTACAGTCTTACCTCCTTATTTTGGAGTAGAGGGTTCCGTGGTCGACGTGAGTATGAGCGACGTTGCTGAAAGCGTGTTTCTGTATCTGGGAGTTCCGTTTATTGCCGGCTTCCTGACACGGTACTTCTTCAGGAAGACCAGGGGCGAAGAATGGTATGTTCAGCATGTTGTTCCGAAAATCAGCCCGCTTACTTTGATCGCATTGCTTTTTACGATTGTAATCATGTTCAGCTTTAAAGGTAAAATGATAGTCGACATTCCGCTTGATGTCCTGCGCATTGCTGTTCCACTCGTGATCTACTTTATCATAATTTTCGTTCTCAGCTTTGTTCTTGCCAAACGGCTTGGTGCAAACTATGAGGAAAACACCTCGGTGTCTTTTACGGCCACCGGAAACAATTTTGAGTTGGCCATAGCGGTGGCAGTTGGTGTATTTGGAATCAATTCGGGACAGGCATTTGCCGGGGTTATAGGGCCGCTTATTGAGGTGCCTTCACTTATTCTTCTGGTGAACCTGGCCTTCTGGTTTCAGGGGAAGATGTATGCCAAAGCACAGTAATGGAGAACAGATTTGACGTAATTGTTATAGGTGGCGGTCAGAGTGGTTTGGCGATCGCTTACTACCTCAGACGGTCGGGCCTTACATATGTCATTCTGGATAATCAGCGTGAATCTGGTGGTGCATGGTTACACGGCTGGAAGTCTTTGCGCCTTTTCTCACCTGCTCAATGGAGCTCTTTGCCCGGGATGATCATGACGGGTGGAAGTGATTATTATCCTTCACGGAATGTTACGATTGAATATCTGAAATCCTATGAGGTGAGATACGGACTTCAAGTAAGGCGGCCTGTTCAGGTTGAAAGCGTGAGGAAAGGACAAGGAGAATTTATTCTGCAGACTTCGGACGGAACCTATCATGCGAGGTCTGTGGTGAGCGCCACCGGTACGTTTGCTAATCCATACATGCCGGTATTCGAAGGGATGGATGTTTTCAAGGGCAGGATTCTGCATTCGAGTCAATACTATTCCCCGGAGGAATTTGAGGGGCAGCGTGTTGCTATCGTCGGTGAAGGTAATTCCGGTGCACAGATACTTGCTGAAGTGTCCCGAGTAACTGGCACCATCTGGATTGCACAAAAGGAACCTCGCTTTCTTCCGGATCATGTAGATGGGAGATTCCTTTTTGACGCTGCAACCCAGATGTATGAAGCGCAAAAAGCCGGCAAACAGTACAAGCCGCCCTCATTAGGAGACATTGTCATGGTTGACTCTGTCAAGGATGCAAGAGCCCGCAGAGTGTTAAGGAGCGGCAGACCCTTTAAGCGATTTACTGAAGACTCTGTTATTTGGGCCAATGGCCACGAAGAGAAGATTGATGTGGTTATATTCTGCACCGGGTTCAGGCCTGTTCTAAAACATCTTGAATCGCTTAATGTGATCATGGAGGACGGAAAAGCAGATACTACAGGTACAAAGTCGAACCACGTTGACGGTCTTTGGTTTGTTGGGTACGGCAACTGGACGGGCTTTGCCTCGGCCACCCTGATTGGTGTAGGAAGAAGCGCGAAACAAACCGTCGAAGAAATCAAGAGTTTTGTCGGCCAGCCAGCTTAATTACTGCCGGAAATCATTGCCTCCTGGTGACGATGGTCACCGAAAACGATAAATAGTTATCGTAATATTACGATATAAAAGAAAGTCATATGACATCGATCAAGATACTTGGGCCTGGTTGTGCGAAATGCAAGGCTACCTACGAAGTAGTGAAAAAAGCAATTGAACAAAGCGGCGTTCAGGCTGAGGTAACAAAAATTGAAGACCTTGAGGGAATGATGAAGTACAATATACTCACCACGCCTGTTGTTGTGATTGACGAGCAAATAAGAATAAGCGGCAGGGTTCCTGCTTTGGACGAAATCAAAAGACTATTGAACTAGTGTGTTCAACCTACTTCAGCGTTTTTCCGATTGGCTGATCTTTTCAGTGTTGGGCGTATCAGCAGAAAGTCACCTGGGGCAGGCGTTAACTTTCTTCGTCTACGATACCGCCAAGATACTCATACTGCTTTTCCTGATTACGATTCTGATGGGAATCGTGAATTCCTATTTTCCGATTGACAGAATCCGAAATTTTCTTTCCCGTAACAAGCTTTATGGAACCCAGTACCTAATGGCGTCGACTTTTGGAGCAATTACACCGTTTTGTTCCTGTTCATCGGTCCCGCTGTTCATTGGATTTGTAAAGGGGGGCATTCCACTTGGGGTTACATTTGCTTTTTTGATTACATCACCCTTGGTGAATGAAGTGGCAGTGGCTGTGTTTCTGGGGACTTTCGGGTTTAAAGCTACAATCGTTTACGTCATCAGTGGAATATTGCTGGGGGTAATCAGCGGAATGATTTTGGGCAGAATGAAACTGGAGCCGATGCTTACGGATTGGGTTCGCAAGGTATGGGAACAGGCCAAGGCTGAGCAGGCTGATTTTGAAATGGGAAAGGTATCGTTCATGGGCCGCTTGCCTGTCATCATCAGGGAAGCTTTGGGAATTGTAAAAGGTGTTGTTGTTTATGTATTAATGGGCATTGCAATAGGGGCTGCCATGCACGGGTACGTGCCGGAAGGGTTTTTTGAAGAATATATTGGCAATGATACCTGGTATGCTGTACCACTGGCCGTGTTACTGGGTGTGCCCATGTACGCCAATGCCGCAGGCATTATTCCCGTCATCCAGGTAATGGTAGCAAAGGGAATTCCCATCGGCACCTCACTGGCATTTATGATGGCAGTAGTTGGGCTTTCTATCCCGGAGGCAACGCTGCTTCGAAAGGTAATGACCACCAGGCTGGTACTCATCTTCTTCAGCGTGGTTGCTACATGCATCATGATTTCAGGTTATCTGTTTAATTTCATTCTGTAATGCAATGAGCAATGACATCACCGAATCCCCAATGATATATAACTAAACCTTGAAGATATGTTACACGATAAAATTACAAATCACTTTTCCTTTTCAACGTAAAGCATATTCGGATGCCCGATAATAGACTTCATTTTGGCTTTCATGTCATCCGGCACATCGGGCTAACCCCGACGCAGGAAGTCGGTCGGGGCTAACCCGGAACTCAGAACCCCTACGATAAATGTCGGGGCATGCTCGGAACTCTAAGCCCTGAACCCGGAACAAAAAAACCGCGAGCTTTGCGCCTTCGCGCGAAACATCTCTCACTTTAACTTCCCCACCACCTCCAAAAACTTCTCCACCTCATCGGCAGTATTATACAGTGCCGGAGAAACCCGCACCTGTTTTTCTTTGTCGCGGACAGTCACATCGATTACCGCGGCTGTGAATGCAGCCCTGGCCGAAGCCGGGTCTTCAATGTAGAAGGTGAGGGTGGGAGATTCATTTTCCATCGGGGTGAACAGGCGCTTGCCCTGCGCATCAATACGCTGACGGAGTTGGCGTGCAAGACCAAGAATATGTTGACCTATCTTGTCGACACCGACCTTCTCCAGGTAAGAAAGACCTGCACCCAGGGAATAAACTTCCGGGAAAGGCAGTGTGGCATATTCAAACCTTTTGGCCTGATGGGAGAGCTCGAAACGACCGTCGGGCAATTCTTTTTCAATGTGCTTCCATCCATAGCGATCCAGAGGAATCTGCTCTATCAAATCCTTCCGTACATAAAAGGGAGCGACGCCGTAACTGGAGAGCAGCCACTTGTAGGTTCCTGAACACATGAAGTCGATCCCGGCGGAATGAACATCCAAAGGAAATGCGCCGACCCCCTGGATGCCGTCAACATAGAGGTAAGCGCCATTGGCATGTGCCAGGCTGGCAAGTGCACGCAGATCATGTCTGAACCCGTTCAGGCTGGATACAAATGACAGTGAAAGCAGTCTTGTCTTCTTGTCCACCATCCTGGCATAGTCTTCCATGGCGATGCCTCCATTCTTGTTCTTCACAATCCGGAGTTCAACGCCCTTTGTTTCCTGGAGGTGTCTGAAGATGACAAATCCAGTCTCATAATGAAGATCGTCAGTCACCACATTATCGCCCTTGTTCCACGCAATGCCATTGGTCACGATGTTCTCACCCTCAGATGTCGACGACAGGAAAGCAATCTCTTCCGGCAAGGCATTTATCAGCCTCGCGTATTGTTGCCTGACCTTTTCCGTTTCCTTCAGCATGTCGCCCACGGAGCCGGGAAGATTTGCTTTTCCCTCCGCGAACGCGCAAGAAGCGGTTACCACTTGCCTGGGTACAGGAGCAGTGTAGGCTGCATTCAGGTAGGTGCGTTTTTGCGTGACAGGGAAGTCACCCCTTACACCCAGCGGATCTGTCGTTGAGGCAGCATTGTGATTGATGGCAGCGGCAGTCCTGTCGTTGATCACGGCCAGTGCGCCGGCAGCCATGGCAGTCTTTTGAAGGAATGTTCTTCTGTGGTAATTCATGACACTTAAGTAACGCCATGAATTTAGGCAAAATTGAAAGAGGGCGGACCCTAAATCAGTGGACTGTGGAAGGTTGGCGGTGGACACCGCCCACAGTCTACCGTCTACCATTTTCACAACGCCGCGTAACTATTCCCTCCATTCTGCCAAAGTATCTTAATAGGAGAGGGCAGTTCATTGAACAACTCATAAAGGGCATTCATGAGGTCGCTGAGGGCCATTTGCTTGGACTGGATAAACTCGCTTGTAAGGTCATCCAGTGTACGCCTCCGGTTGGGTCCTGCGAGGATAAAATTCAGGACTCTCTGGGCACCAAATGATCTACCTAACGCATTCATAATCAGAATATTTACTTATTCAGGCATAGATACTGTTTAAGGCCAAATTGTGACCGCATTTTGGGCAATGCTTTTACGCCCCGCGCCATCAGCTTTCCTTGTAGCAAGATGCCCGAATTCGCCCGTTTATGAGGATGGCAATTTTCATTGCTACCTTAGTCTGACATAAACAGCATCAGCCATCAAATCGCAAATACTATATATCGCATTCTTCCTCCTCGCGGCAGGATTAAAGGTCCGGGTTAGCTCCGCCATTCATTGTCAGAGTGCGGAGTTCAGGGTTCAGGGTTCTCAGTTCAAAGTTCAAGGTTCAAGGTAATTTCAGATCTCAGATTTCAAATCTCACGTTACCAAATCGAGCAATCAACCAAATCACCAAATGATCTGCGCCTCCCCGCCTTAGCGGTCAAGTCACTCAGCGCCTCCGCAGCATCATAGATAACACGGTAAACCTTCAATTAAATATGAGATCCCTAATATTATTTGTCATCGTTCTAATTGTAACAACCAGTTGCAGCAGGAAAGAATCCAGTGTGAACAATCCGCGGTATAGTGCAGAGGTTGAGGCCAGGATAGCGCGTGTCACTGGCAATCTGCAGGCAGCTACAACAGTCAGAAATGTATACAGAAGTTCGTCACTCGCCGATCGGCTTCGATACTACCAAACGCCAGGCCTTAGCATTGCAGTCATTAACGAAGGCAAGGTCGAGTGGGCCAGAGGCTTTGGCATTCGAAACGAAAAGGGTGACTCTATTGACACTGAAACGCTTTTCGAGGCCGGGTCCGTGAGCAAGCCTGTGTTTGCACTGACTGTGATGCGGTTGAAGGAGCAGGGTATGGTTGATCTCGATAAAGATGTTAATGAATATCTCAAGTCATGGAAGATCCCGGCCTCCGGTAACTGGCAACCTTCTATCACGCTCCGCATGCTATTGAGTCATACGGCAGGTCTCAGTGTGCATGGATTCCCGGGCTATTTGAAGAGTGAGCCGATTCCCACCATTCCGCAACTGCTTAGCGGTGAAAGTCCTTCGAACACAGATTCGGTAAAAGTGAACATCATGCCGGGAACTGCATTCCGCTACTCAGGGGGTGGCACGACGGTTGCGCAACTTACAATTATGGACCTGACAGGGAAGACATTGCCCGAAATAGCACGTGCTCAATTGTTCGCGCCCTTGCAGCTGAAGCATAGCACCTATAATCAACCCCTTCCTGACAGTCTGGAGGCGATCGCTTCCACCGGATACCCAAACAAAGCTCTGCCCATCAAGGGTAATTATCACGTTTATCCGGAAATGGCTGCCGCAGGTTTATGGACCAACCCTTCGGAATTGGCTACGATTGCCATCGAAGTGCAGAAGTCGTTGAAAGGTGAATCATCTGTTTTCAGGAAGGAAACCATTGAAGAGATGCTCACACCACAGAAGGTGGCGGAGCATATTGGCATTGGCTTCTTCTTAGAGCAAAAAGGAGACAGTGCCAGATTCAGACACGGGGGCTGGGACGAAGGTTTTGTAACTGAGCTGGTCGCATACAGACATATTGGAAAGGGTGCCGTGATTATGGTGAACTCCAACCAGGGCGTTGACATTATGGATGAGATATTGAGAGCCATCGCTGCAGAGTATCAGTGGCCGGCTTATCTGGAGAGAGGCAAGAAGATGGTGGAAATAACGGCCACCGAGTTGAAGTCCATCCCGGGTACGTACCTTGATGACAAGGGCATGAGGCTGGTGCTGTCTGATAGTAATGGATCGTTGACGCTGGCCTATCAAAGCCAATCGCCTTTGGCTCTGACAAAACTAGACGATGGGAGCTTTAAAAATCCTCATCTTAACTTCACCATCAAACCGGATGGCAGAGACCTGAAGTTTACGCAGATGGGGGAGACGAGAGTGTTTAAAAGAAAATAGTTCTGAGTTGTCAGTTCAGGGTTAGCCCAAAGATTTATCGTCGGGGTTAGCCGCGACATTTATCGTCGGGGTTCAAGGTTCAAAGTTCGACATTCAAAGTAATTTGAGATCTCAGATTATCTCAGATTTCAGATCTCAGGTTACCAAATACCAATCAACCAATCAATCACCAAATAACCCGCGCCTCCCTGCCTCTGCGGTTAAGTCACTCTGCGTCTCAGTGTCTCTGCAGCAATCACCAAATGATCTAGCTCCCTTTTGCCATCAGCATCGACTGCTGCCGCCGGTAGAGCCATGGCGGTGTAGGGTTCTCGTCTTCCCAGAGTCCGAGTCCTTGCGCACGGGCATGCTCTTTCAGCCCCTCGAACTCGTCGTTGGACTCAGTTGTCCAGGCAAGGCCGGCCCTGATCAGCTCGACCCTGGGATCGGTCATTCCTTCTGCACGTACCTCACCGATGCGCTTGCCATAGCGGTCCTTGCCGCTGACTGTCAGGATTACCTGTTTGTTCAGGATCAGATCCTCAAGAAACTTCCTTGCCTCCAGCGCATGGCTTTGACCTGAGTCAGGGCTGTCAATCCCTTTGAGCAATAGCGGAAAACGGTCTCCATCACCGGTCAGTATCTCGATGGTGTTGCCGTCGATGACTGATATCACTTTTACAGTGGGTTCATCTACGGCCACACAGGTGAGGGAATATGCACAACTGATGATAGTGAACACAAGCGTCTTCATACTGTGGTTGTCATTGTTGTCATAAAGGTCCTGTCGGATTTCCAGTCTGATAGTGTGATCTTGCAGTGCACATTTCTCGTGTAAGGAATAGGTCCATTTTGCAATGAATGTGTTCCCTATGCTTAGGGTAACCATATATTGAGCTGAACATAGATAATGTGTTGATAATGAATTATGTGACATATCATTTGGTGTGCCATGATTCAGGGCTTATCTTAGGTCTGCATTAGATTCCCCATGAATGATCTTCAGCTCCCCGCATGGTTGTCAGGTAACCTGGGAACCATCATGTTTCTTGGCGCTATTGTCTATTTTGTCATCTGGGCCAATAGAAAGCGAAAGCAGGCGGGAAGTGTGATCGAGCGATTTAGCGATTCGGGTTCGGTGCAGGGAAATTCCGTACCGTCAAAGGAATACTCGGGCAGGATTAATGACATCATTTGGAAGTTGTCGACAGTGTACGAGAGAATCCGATCATCGAATTCCACGAGGTCTGGTGCGAGGCTTGTACAGAATACAAGATGGGAATCGGCATCGGTAAAATTTCCAGTGGGCAAATTCCTGATGCTGATGCGGGCGGAAGGTTATCAAAGCTCCAGACATCCGATGAAGCACTCAGAGGGATTCCTCGGCAACATTCTCAATATGGCTGCAGAGGGCTTCCTTGATGTTTACGTAACGGGGTACTTTGGTCCCCAATACAAGCCACTGGTCAACGTGGAGGGTTCTGCAAAGATTGACAAGGCGAACCTGGATGACTTTTTGATTCTGACCAACTACGAAGGAGTATCGCGGAAGTTTCTTTCCGATGAAACTGCAAGATTCATTGCCACCTGGGATACAAGACGGCCTGCCTTCACCCATGAATCACTGGCAAAGCAGTTCGGAATGCTTTTCAGCACTGAAGGGATGATACTTTCCTGCAAGGGTGCCATGATGAGTGATACTGAGGTGAATACATATTCCCAATTTGGAGTGGAACTGGCATCAAGAATGAAGGGAACGCTGTAATGAGAGACGACTGGTGGCTCCAGTTCTGTCATCCCTCATCCCGTTACCGGAAAACTCATGCGTACCGATGCACCTTTGCCATTAACAGGGGCGAAAGAAATGCTGCCGCCAATAAACTCGGCGCGCTTCTTCATGTTCACGAGTCCAAAATGCTCTGCCCCATGTTGTTCCTGCGCATTGAAGCCTACCCCGTCATCATCGCAGGTGAGGATGCATTCATGATCGGCCATGTGAAGCGTGATATTGATGTTTGCAGGTTTGCCGTGACGTATGCTGTTGTGAATGGCTTCCTGCAGCACCCTCAGGATATTGACGGCCTGGGTAGCAGTCAGGGTCTGATCGGGATTTGCAGTGATCGCAAAATCGAAACGGATATGTTCGTTAGGCTTCTGGAACTGCCATATCATGTTGCGGATCTTCATTTCAAGGTCGTCCGCCCTGATCTCATTCTTCTCGATCACCCAGATGGTGTTCCTGAGCTCGATCATCACCTGCTCCAGCTGATCCTGCAGGTCGGTGATACGTTGTGACTTTGCTGGCCCGGGTTCCAGACGGCCCATCGCCAGCCCGAGGTTCGTAATCCTGGAGCCGAAGTTGTCGTGGAGTTCCCTTGATATTCTTTCCCGCTCGGATTGCAATTGACCGGCCTTTTCAACTTCAAGGCGTTCCTTGTCCTCTTCGGCGCGGATTCCGGCCTTCCGTACGCCGTTGAACTGATCTGCAATACCAATGGCAAAGATGAGGCACCGGATGGCCTCTGCGAAATAATGATAGTCAGACTCATTGTTCTTGTAGTGCATGTATCCCGGCATGGGTATGAGATAAACGACGGGAACCATGAGGAAGAGGAGATATCCGAAAAATACATACAATGCATAACGATTGCCTTTGAGGAAGCTCCTGAGCGAGGCAATAGTAACCAGCAGTGTGGACAGCAGTCCCAGGTAAATACTGATGATATTATTGACATACAAACCAACAAGGAAGAACAGAAGCAATGTGTTGATGACCAGCAACACCGCGACACCGTTCATGATACGGTGCATCAGCAGGTCGTCTTTATACGTACGAAGAAACGATTGGGTGAAGAGGAGCACCGTCAGACTTACGAGCGAACCGGCTGGATCGTGTACATACCGGAGTGCTGAATAGAGCGGCTCAAGCCATGCGATCTCAGCCTGATAATACTTTTGCAGCGCTAGATAAATGACGACGATGCCGAGGTTAATGGAAAAGTACATGTAGGTCTTGCCGCGGAAGAAAATGAAAACAAATACGTGGAATATTGTCATAACCATGAGTATTCCCAATGCGATGCCGTGATAATGACGCATGCGCAGGAAGAAATTGACAAACGTGTCCCTTTCAGCCAGATTCAGAATGATATTGCCCAACTGTTTGCTGATGAGAGATCGGGTTACGACACACAGGTAGAAGGTTGTCTCGCCCGCTGGCAAATCCACAGGAAGGGCGAGTTCCTGGCTCAGATGCAGGGGGCGCTTGCTGCTGGCGATCAGGCTGCTGATCAAACTGGATTGTATTTTACCATCAGGCAAAATCAGATATACATGAATTGAATCAATGCTGGGGTGGAAGTAGAGTACATCCTTGAGCGTGCCACCTGAAAGATTATTTACTCTAAAGCGAAGCCAGTATCCGTCAACATCCTTGTCCTGATGCGTAGGATAGATATCCTGACCGACTGGACGAAAGGACGAATCACGTTCTCGCACCATATCAAGGTTCAATGACCGGTTTGGGTCCTTGAGCATGTCTACATAGGGGTAGAGGATGAAAAGATCGCATTGCTCCCTTACGGTAAGTACACTGTCTGCGTTTTGCGCTTTACAAGGAATGCCGAATGAACTTGCCAGGATGATTGCTATAGTCAGGAAAATCGAATGGGCAGATCTGATCGGTTCAATCATAGACTGGTCGGCCAAAGCAAATCACTTTACCTGGGTGAGTCAATATATGGAGATTATCCATGGCCGTCAACGAATTCTGCATAACAGATTATCGACAAAGAACTGCCAGTACAAAATAAGAAAGGGATTAGCCATGACGACTAACCCCTTTACCTAAACCTTGTAAACCTTAGAACTCTGCGGACCTTTCCCAGCAGTGTCTAAATGTACTCTGGAATCCCTGATCCAGTCCATTACCCTTTATAGGTATTTTGTATTGGTCAGCCTCATCCCGTTCGTCCCTGATCGCCTTCCGGCAGGACCTTTTTTTTCTTACGTTTCGAGAAAAAAGGACCATGTCGACCAAATCTATCCGAAACCTGATCATCCTTCTATGGATGATGCATTCTGTCAATCTCTTCGCACAAAGTACAGGCGTTACAGCCATCAAAGCCGGCAAGCTCCTTGATCCGGAAACGGGGACTTTGTCAAGCAACCAGATTATCCTCATCGAGAAGGAAAAGTTCACTGCCATCGGGCCTAATGTTTCAATACCAAAAGGTGCAAGGGTTATCGACCTCTCTGGCATGACCGTCATGCCGGGATTGGTGGATGCGCACAATCACCTGGCGCTTACCTATAAGATTGATCCCGAACGCAATCTTTATTACTTCACCTACATTACAGAGAGTACAGCCTTGCGGGCGATACAGGCTGCGTCCAATGGCATGCAGATGCTGGCTTCAGGGTTCACGATCGTCCGGGACATGGGCAACAATGGTAACTATGCCGACGTGGCATTGCGTCAGGCGATAGAGCAGGGATGGATACCTGGCCCGATGATCATCAATTCAGGAATCATCATCGGTGGCATGGGCGGACAATTCTGGCCCACACCAGAGATGGGTGAAAAAAACATGGTATATCCCGAGTACCTCGATGCTGATACTCCTGACGAAATCGTCAAGGCCATCCATCAGAATATGCTGTATGGCGCTCGGGTGATCAAGATTTGCGTGGACTGCAAGCCGTGGGGTTATTCAGTAGATGATATCAAACTGGTGATTGCAGAGTCTGCCAAGGCGGGATTCAGGGTGGAAGGACACTGCCAGACAGTAGATGGCGCACGTCGGGCGATAGAGGCCGGCATCTGGTCAATTGCCCATGACAGCGGCATGACCGATGAGTTGCACAAGGAGATGGCGAGGAAGGGAATATGGAGAGCCGGAACAGAAACGCCCATCACCCTGCCGGAGCACACCACACCGGAGCGATATGCTCAGACAGTAACCATGCTGAAGAACGCCTATGACAACAAGGTTCCCTTGACTTTTTCAACCGACGCCGATTATTATGTGCCAGGTAAAACGAGGGGAGAGGTGGCGATTGAGTTCATCGAAACGTGGAAGGCCGCCAAGGTCCCCAATGTGGATATCATCCGCGCCATGACGATCAATGGTTATAAATGCAGTGAAACAGAAAAGACACGCGGACCCATCAAGGTTGGTTTGGCAGCAGATCTGATTGCTGTGAAAGGAAATCCGGTAGAACAAATCGATGTGCTGCGCAATGTTGACTTTGTAATGAAGGACGGTGAGGTATTCAAGCAAAACGGCGTGATGACACCGGAAAAGTTTCTTCACGGTGGACCAGTGAAAGGAGTGAGATTAAAAGGGAACTAGCCTGTAAAAAAAATCCAGGTGCTGCCTTTTTGTAGCACCTGGATACTTGCTTCAATATTTGCTATTTGATCCGCGCAGCAAAGGGATTGATCTTTGCCTCTACTCGGATATCGCCGGTCAGTGATTTGAGGAAAGCTACAATGTCCTTAATCTGCTGGTCAGTCAGTTTTTTGTTCAATTGTGCCTGGCTCATGATTTTTACTGTGGTATCCAGGCTTGTGATGCTTCCATCGTGGAAATAGGGATAAGTCTTCTCCACATTTCTCAGGCCCTGCACTTTGAATACATCTTTGTCCCTTTCATTACGGGTTACATTCTTCCTGCCCTCGTCATTGTACCTGCTGTGGGTGAGCGTCCTGTAATCGGTAACCAGCCCGAACTTCTGCATGGTCGTTCCTCCAATTCCGACGCCGTTGTGGCATGATGTACAGCCGGTATTCATAAAAAGTCTCAGCCCGGACTTCTCCGTATCCGTGAGTGCATCTGCATTTCCCATCATGAACTTGTCAAATCTTGACGGGGTGAGCAACGTGCGCTCAAAAGCGCCGATGGCCTTCTGCACGTTTTCATAGGTTACAGGCTGCTTCTTATCAGGGAAGGCCGTTTTGAATAGTTCTTTGTAGTCAGGAACATTATCAAGTCTTTGAACAAGGAAGCCTTCATGAGGAATGGCCATCTCGTCTTTATTGAGAATCGGCATGCCTGCCTGCTCCTCTACGTTGCGTGCCCTGCCATCCCAGAACTGCATGTTGTGGATGGCGGCGTTAAATACAGTAGGGGAATTACGGTCGCCTTTGGCGCCGGATGCTCCTGTGCTGGTAGGCTTGTTGTCCACCCCGTAACTCGCCAGGTTATGACATGAGTTGCAGCTGATTTTTTCGTTGCTGGAGAGCCTGGGGTCATAGAAAAGCATTTGCCCCAATTTGATCAGAGGTTCGTTGGCTGGCGTAATTTCATTTGGGGGCGGCAGTACATCGAAAATGTTCTTAGCCTCAGTGAGCAACAGACTGTCGGATCTCTGTTTTTCAAGGGCTTGCAGTTTCTCTTTGCTTTGCTGGCTGCAGGCAGTTAATAACACTGCGAGCATAAAAATGCCGGTGAGCGATTTCATGGCGGACTGTCTTTAGTTTATCAAAGAAAGAACAGTCGTCATCGACTTTCAATGAGGGAGATTGCCATCAAGTATGACTTTTGATAGGTGAAAGAACCAACCCTGTCAGGTCTTCCCAATTCCGTAAAAAGGGTTGCATTGACATGGTTTGAAGTGCTTCCTCGCAGAGTCGCCCGTGAGGGGACTCTGCGTTTGTAACTCTCTAAATGAGCGATGGCCTTGGAGGTTTTCTCTATCGCAGAGTCCCTGAAGGAGACTCTGCGGGGAAGGCAACTGATGGGACCTGCCTTAGGAAAGAAATTGTTTTGGATTATCGGAGACAGTCTGTGAGGACACAGACCTGTTTGTTCGATGGAGAACTCTACCAGGGGTACAGATGCCTGTGTCCTCACAGGTATCTGTAAATCGATTCTACTTTTTATTCAAATGAATGGATCTGCATCGCAGAGTCCCTCTGCAGGAGAAGGCAGCTTTTTACTGGATTCACCAAAGGTTGTCTAACTACTCACCACTCCCCATATCACTTTTCCCACCCTGTATTCTTAAGCGCGGGGTCGTTCTCTTTCCTAAGGAAGTCCGCCCGGGATAGCGACTCAGCTTTCCAGTTCAGCACTGCATCATCCGGTACCGTGTCAACAGGTTTATTCCAGGAGGTTGATGTTTCCTGGTAGGCAAGATTGCTCTGAGAACAGAAGCAGGAGATGATCGACCAACGCGGTTTGTCGGACAAGTTGGCTTCGGACCTGTGGATCAGATTCGGATGAAAGAAAAGCGCATCGCCCGGATTCAGTTCACAGTAAACCAGTTCCATGGACTTCAACGCATTGTTCACCATCACCATATCCGCGCCCACTTGTTCACCGGCGAACCCGTGATTGACGCGCCCCATTTTATGTGAGCCCTTGATCACTTGCAGGCAGCCGTTGGCTTTGGTGGCAGAAGTGAGCGCCACCATCACGCTGATGAGCTGATCAGGAAACATGAACTGGTTCTTGTACCAATATCCGTAGTCCTGGTGCCATTCCCAGGCGCCGCCGACACGGGGCTCTTTCTGCATGAGCTTGGAATGGAAATGGCAGACGGGCGCATCGCTGTCCATCAACTGACCACAGGCCCCGACCATCCGCTCGCTGCGGGTCAGGTATCCGAATGCATCGTTTCCCGGAGTGAACCACAGGGAGAGCCTTGTCTTGCGGCCGTTCTGATCATTCAGGTCGATGGCGTTTTTCCTCATCGCATCATCCTGAAGCGCGGTTGCAAGCAATTTGTGCGTTTCCTCCTTCCCGCAAAAGTTATTTATCCGCAGATACCCGTCGCGATGGTAGTTTTTTATTTGTTCTGCTGAGAGGGGATGGCTCATGATGTCATGCAATTAGCTTCGCATTCTCGGGGTCCCAATTGATGATCTTCTTTTCGAAGAAGCTCTTGTTGGCGATCAACGCCGGTCCCGCTGCCCGCATTCCGAAAACTGCATCTTCCCTTATGGGTTTTCCCTCACGTATGCCTGCGTAGAAGTTTATATGATGATCCAGGTCGGCGCTATAGCCTTTGGGCACGCTGAACTCAGTTCCTTCTGAAATCATGGCTGGCTTTTCTTCAGGGAAGTGGGCCTTGTACCACGCCTCATATTCCTTTTGTTGTGCAGCACTGAAGGTTGCGTATGAGTCCCATCCTCCGTAACCCGGATTCTTCGGCATTTTATGAAGCGACACTTTGACTGTGTCCCATCCCAGGTCGATGACGCCTTCTGAACCCACCAGTCGCACAGCCTGACCATGATGGCTTCCGTCAACAAAGTTGACGCGCATCTGGAGATTGAACGCCGGGTGTTTGTCTCCAACGGGGTAGTCATACAATGCAGCCATTACGTCCGGCACGTCACGCCCATCCTTGAAGTAGCGAAGACCACCGGTTGCATAAACGCGCTGGGGTCCCTTTGAACTCAGCACCGTATGCATGGCAGTGAACAAATGAACAAACAGATCGCCGGCCATACCCGTGCCATAGTCCACGTAATTGCGCCAACGGAAGAAACGCACCGGGTCGTATGGAATCCTGGGGGCGTCACCGAGGAAGTGGTCCCAGTCTACCGTTCCAGCGTTTGCATCTGTGGGGATGGCATATTGCCAGGCACCGTTGGGCGACTGGCGGTCATTCCATGTCTCGACCAGAATCAGTTCGCCAATCACTCCGGATTCATAGACCTCCCTTGCCTTTTCAGAAACGATGGAGCTGGCCCACTGGCTGCCCACCTGAAACACTTTGCCTGTCTTCTTCTGTGTGGCGATTACTGCCTCTCCTTCATCGAGGTGGTGCACCATGGGTTTTTCGCAGTAGACATGTTTGCCTTTGTTCATCGCCTCGATGGAGATGCGGTCGTGCCAGTGATCAGAAGTGGCAATTATCACTGCGTCAATGTCTTTGCGGTCCAGTATTTCCTGGTAATTTTTTGTGGTGAAGAGATCCTTCCCGTAAAGTTCTTTCACCCGTTCCAGCCGGCCGCTGTACAGGTCGCAGGCCGCGACAAGTTTGACACCGGGTACCTTGACAGCGCTTTCCAGATCCTGGAATCCCATGATGCCAGTTCCAATCGCGGCGATGTTGACTTTGTCGTTCGGACTGTAGTTTTTGCCGGGGTAGTGAGGGGCCTCGAGTTCAAAGGATTTACCTGGGTTTGAAATAAAGGCGGAGGCGATGGTTGGAAGTGCGGACCCGGCAAGTGCGGTGCCAAATGCTTTCCGGATGAATTTTCTGCGTGAAGTCACGTAATGTAAATGATTAGGTACTCTTTAGATGACAATCAAATAATCAGCAATCGGTGGTCAATGATCCACTCTCCAAGTTAGCAGTTCATTTTATAAAGCGGTAAATTCACGTATAATTCTAACCTGAACAAGACGTTATGAAAAGGCTCGTTCTTGCAGGCATGGCCTGCATGATGGTATTTGCGTCGCAGGCGCAAACCCGTACCATACAGGAAAAGCTTGGCTATGCAAAGGATGCACGGTTGCTGATCATCCACGCAGATGATCTCGGTGTTTCTCATTCTGAAAATGAGGCCAGTATTCTGGCAATGAAAACGGGTTCAGTTTCGTCCGCAAGCATGATGGTGCCCACGCCATGGTTTTCGGAGATCGCATCTTATGCCGCCAGTCATCCGAACGCCGATTTGGGGCTGCACCTGACACTGACAAGTGAATGGAAGTACTACAAGTGGTCTACAGTTGCCGGCCGCAATGAGGTTCCTGGCCTGCTCAACAAAAAAGGTTATATGTTCAGTACAGTCGATTCCGTTCATCGGTCTGCGAAGCCTGCCGAGGTGGAAACCGAACTGAAAGCGCAAATTGAGATGGCCAAAAAGGCAGGAATCGATTTTACTCATTTCGACTCGCATATGGGAACCTTGTACGGCAGCCTGGATTATCTGAAAGTGATGATTAATCTCGGAAGGGAATACAAAGTGCCGGTTATGATCAACCAGCCGGCGTTCAAGGCGGCCTTTGGCACGGACATCAGTCCGCTGCTTTCAGACAAGGACGTCCAGGTGGATGCCATCTTCATGGCCAACCCGCAGGATTTCAAGTCCGGGATGGCAGGCTTCTACAAAGGCGTAATCAGCAATCTCAAGCCGGGGCTCAACCTGATCATTCTTCATTCCGCCTTTGACAATGATGAAATGAAATCCATAACTGCCGACCATCCCGACTATGGGGCTGCTTGGCGTCAGGCGGACTTTGAATTCTTCAACAGCGAGACCTGCAAGAATCTCCTGAAGGAACAAAAGATACAGTTGGTTACATGGAGAGAAGTGCGGGATAAGCTCGTGAGGAAGTAGTTGCAGATTTTCCTTATTCTTGTCTATGTCCCAACTACAATTTGACCTTTATGATCTCAAAGTGGAGGTCATAGAAGGTGACAGACCTTTTGTGTGCAGTCACGAGGTAGGCGATGCGTTTGAAGTGAGGGGGGAGAATCTACACTTCAGGACCGAGCGCCCTTTCTCGCTTTATGCACTTGCCGCATTGCTCCCTTTGCTGACGCCAAAACAAAGACCGTTGCAGGAGTCGGACTGGATGGCTACCGACCATATCATCGCCTGCCCCGACCCCAACTGCGGAGCGCGATTCAGGATCAGCAGGACTGGCAAAAGAACATTCAAAAGATCAGACACTACGGTTGTAGCACCGGATAACGCCTGGAAGGAATGATCGAGCGGTTTGGTTTAACCCCGGATTTCTCCATCTCGCGCATGATCAAAGGCGGATGGCAACTTTCGGAAGGGCACAGCACAGGACTGATGTCCGACCCGGTTGGAGACATGACAGCTTTCGTAAGAGCCGGAATTACCACATTTGATTGCGCTGATATTTATACTGGTGTTGAGGAAGTTATAGGTAAATATTTAAGACATCACAAGAGCAGTGGTGGCCGCTTAAATGAGGTTCAGGTGCTCACTAAATTCGTTCCTGATTACGATGCTCTTGCAGGTCTCACAAAGGCGTACGTGGTGAAAGTGATTGACCGTTCGTTGCAGCGGTTGGGGCTGGATCGCCTGGACATGGTACAATTCAGTTGGTGGAGTTATGATATTGAAGGCTGGCTTGAGGCCGCACATTGGCTTGATGAACTCCGTGAGGAGGGGAAGATCAGGTACGTTTCTGCGACGAATTTCAATACGAAATGCACAAGGGACATATTGTCATCCGGTGTTTCCTTGAAGACGCTTCAAATACAGTATTCCCTGCTGGACAATCGGCCTGAGAAGGAGTTGACCAAGTTGTGCCTGGAGCATGGTCCGAGGATGTTATGCTATGGTACAGTCGGCGGAGGATTTCTGAGTGAATACTGGCTGGGCAAGGCTGAACCGTCAGCTCCATTTGCAAACAGGTCATTAGTTAAGTACAAACTCATCGTCGATGACTTTGGCGGCTGGGATTTATTTCAGGAACTTCTTATTGTCTTGAAGGGTATCGCAGATAGGCACAATGTGGGAATTGCCAATGTGGCCATGCGTTATATTCTTGATCAACCTGCCGTGGCCGGCATTATTGTCGGCGCCAGAACAGCGACCCATCTTGACGAAAATCTCAAGACATTTTCATTTGCACTGGATCCATCCGATTTGAGTGCTATCCGGAATGTACTAAGCACGCGTAAGGGACCTGAAGGCGATGTCTTTGACCTCGAGCGCGTGAAGGAAGGCCCTCATGGAAGGATCATGCGGTATAATCTCAACCGTGTGGAATTGTAGCACATGGCTGAAACGACGTCCCCACAGTGGTCTTCACGGTACATGTTTCTGCTTGCTTCCATCGGAAGCACGGTGGGTCTTTCGAACATTTGGAAGTTCACCTACCTGGCGGGCGAAAATGGGGGCGGCGCGTTTGTACTCATCTATCTGCTTTCCCTGATGGTGATGGGGATTCCCATATTGGCTGCTGAATTGATGATTGGCCGGCGCGGAAGGAAGAGTATGGTGGGTACCATGCATACCCTGGCGCAACTGGATGGTATCAGCAGGAACTGGCAATACTTCGGATGGGCGGCGATGATTACAGTCTTCCTTGTGCTTAGTTTCTATTGCGTCATTGCCGGGATGACTATGGATTACACTATTTCCACTTTGATGGGAAATCTGAAAGGTCTGGATGCTTCTACTGCTGTGCTTTACTACAACAACCTCCTATCCAATCCATGGCGCCTGATGTTAACCCAATTCATTTTTGTTGGGCTGAACATCTGGGTGGTGGCGAAAGGCGTTCAGGCGGGCCTCGAGCGTTCGCTGGGATGGATGACGCCGGCGTTGTTCATTATACTGGTAATGCTGGTGATCTATTCCGCTCTCACTTCAGAGTTTACCGCTGGTCTTGATTTTCTGTTCAGGCCTGATTTCTCACGGATCACAGGAAAGGTGGTATTGGCTGCATTTGGTCAGTCGTTCTTTTCTCTTGGGATTGGCGTCGGAGTCATGCTCACCTATGGTGCCTACATGTCAAGGGAGACCTCGATACTTTCTTCAGCAGCCATCATCTCATTTTCTGACGGCTTTGCTTCTATCCTGGCCGGGCTAGCCATTTTCCCGATCGTATTTCAATATGGCCTTTCACCCACAGAAGGTCCGGGCTTGCTGTTTATGACACTTCCCATTGCCTTTGATCAAATTCCCGGGGGAATCATCGTTGGCGCTTCTTTCTTCTTGCTCCTTTTTTTCGCTGCCTTCACTTCCTCTATATCGTTGCTGGAATCCATCGTAGCTCACCTGGCGGAGAGTACACGGCTGGGAAGGGGCAAGGCAACAGCGTTGACTGGATTGTTGTTGTGGTTAACCGGACTGCTTACCGTATTTTCTTTCAACTGGTGGAGTAATTTTTATCCGCTTGAACTAGTGAGGCCATTGCAAGGCAAGACCATCTTTGGAATCATTGATTACTTTGCCTCAAACTTCATGATGCCCATTGGTGGAATTCTGATGGCAATCATTGCTGGTTGGATGTTGCAGCCAGGCTCTGCGAAGGAAGAACTGGATGTACCGGATCTTCATTTCAGCGTGTGGAGATTCCTTATCCGCTTTGTCGCACCCTTATCCGTTTTGTTCATCCTGCTTGCAGGAATCTGATAGGGCAGCTATCTGCCGTTGAACTTCATTGACTCCTCGATTTCTTCCTCAAATTTGGTATCAAAGTCCACATGGGTGATTTCCCATCCGGAATTGGTTTTGTAGAGTTCAATGATGAAACGCAACGGGTCACGTTCATAGTAAACAAAGAATGTTACAAATCTCAATCGCGATCCTACCCGGCTGCTCCGAATCTCCTCATAGCCGATGTAGTCACCCATGGTGCTCACCAGTTTGGTCAACCTCATGCTGATGTTCAATGTTTCGTCTCCGGAAGCGTTGTTGATCCATTTGTTGGTACTGAACGCATATTTCAACGCGATTTCAGGGCCGCGCTGTTTGTAGTAAGTGAAGAAATTATCAATCAGTTCCTGCCCGTCGCTTTTGTCCTGAACGGGGGACTGTGCCATCAACATCCCGCCGGTGAGCAGGAGGGTACCGATCAATAGGGCTTTCATATGGATTTTGGTTGGGTAATTCTGGATACCAAAATACACCCAAAAATAATGGCACAGGTCGATTTCGCCGTTGGACGAACGCCCTGTGCCTTGAATGGTAGCCGGATGCCTTGTCAGGCAGTTACCGTCATGGCCTGCACTTCGATAACAGGCTCCATGATTACTTTGGATTTGACCGAATTCGAGATAAGGCAGTTGGCTTCTGACTTCTGCAGTATTCTGATCGCTTTCTCCCTGTCTTTCTCATCCCTGATCACAACCCGCGGACGCAGCAGTATTTCTGTCATCAGAAACTTGCCATCCACTTGTTCGAGTTTGCCATCCGATGAACATTGGAAGTTGACAAAGTCCAGTTTGGAATTCTCTGCCACTGCCAGAAATGTCGTCATGAGGCAGCTGCTGACCGAAGCGGTGAACAGGTGCTCGGGCGACCAGATGCCCGGGATACCTTTCGGAAACTCGGGCGGTGTAGCCACCTGGATGCATCCCTCATTTTCTGCTTGGGTGTGAGCCTCTTTCAACTCGGGGGAGCACATCATGCCCAGCCGGTCATGGCTCCACGAGATGTCGACGTGATATAAGTGCGGTTCCATAGTTACTTGATTTTATATTGAAGGCCTGCCCAGCCTCCGCCGTTGTGCACGTTCTTGTAGCCGTTGGATTGAAGTATCCTCTTGGCAGAACCGCTGCGCATGCCGGAGGCGCAACAGGTGATAATGGTTTTGTCTTTATGTGGAATCCGGTGCAGGTTCGCGTTAAGCTGATCAACGGGAATATTGACTGCGCCTTTGATATGCCCTCCTGCAAATTCCCCTTTGGAGCGCACATCGAGGATGATCGCTCCTTGTTTTACGAGTGAGGGATAATCAACAGAGGGTCCAAGCCCTAACATTTCTTTAAGTGAATCAAACATTTGTTTTATGGTTATTATTTCTTTTTGAACATGCTCCCCAGCAGGCCGCCCATGAAGGCGCCATATGCTGTAGAGTTGAGTGGATGGGATGTAATGGGGCAGGTGCCGGTCAGGCAACCCACATGTTTCCAATAAAGATATCCGCCCACAGCGCCCAACAGGACGCCTGCCACCAGTAATCCGTTACGCTTTACCAGCTGCATCTTCCTTCTTTCCATTTGAGCTGATACCCAATGCATAATATATCGGGCAGAAGCTGACAAAACTGGTGAGGGCAAAGACAGCGCCCAACACGATCAATACCAGTCCCAGTGTTCCGGAAGTAATTCCGGTAAAGTAAAGGACAACGAAAAGGACCGCAAGCACCAGACGGATGACGCGGTCAGCAGATCCAAGGTTCTTTTTCATGGTGTCTAATTTCGACAAACCTACACCATGCTCCTGTTACGGAAAGTGACTAATGTCACTTAAGGGTAATTTTGTTGCGGGAAAGTTGGAGAAGGCCGTTTTGCTCCATGGTCTTGACGATCCTGGATATCACCTCCCGTGTGCTGCCCACTTCCTGGGCCAGCTGCTGGTGGGTAATTTTGATCTCTTTCGACTTCAGGACATCAGATTTCTGCCTGAGTAACTGCAGAATCCGCTCGTCAAGCCGTTTGAAGACGATGCCATTCACAACTTCCAGAAGCTCTTCAAAACGCTTGTGGTAAAGCTTGAAGATGTAGTCCGTCCATTCCGGGAATTCCTTCAGCCAGGCGCTGGTCTTGTCCACCGGGATAAAGAGGACCTCTGCATCCTCTTCCACGATTGCCCTTACCTTACTGGTCTCCTGGTGCAGGCCGCCCAGGAATGACATGATACAACTCTCGCCGGGCTGGATATAGTACAACAGGATTTCGCGTCCGTCTTCATCCATGCGCATTACCCGCAGGCTGCCTTTCAATACGATCGGTATGGCCTGGATATAGCTGGCTTCACTTAGAATGACGGAGCCGGCAGGGAAGGACTTTACCTGTCCGAACCTGCTCATCTCATGCTCCAGCCTTTCAGTAAATTGATTTTTTTCAGCCATAAGGATATTTAGCGGGTTGAAGCTAATGCTAATTCCTGACATGCGGCTCATTCAGCCCTTTGTTTCAGCGTCAGCACTCTCGAGGGGCTAAGAATAAACGGCGGAAGATAGGCTGGTATGTTCGAGAAGGGAAGGACTTCCGGTTTCAACGCAATGCCGATGTAATCTCTCATGAACTTTCTTCTTGCTTCAATACGCCTCCATGCATGAGGGTATTTACGGGCAATTTCAGAACGCAGATGATCATCGGCAAGAGCGATGCCATCTTCAATATTAATGGTATGATAGGAACTTCCAGTAGCCGGAATGACATCCACTTGAAGGGCCATTCCTGATTTCAGCCTGATGGAAGAACCTTCATACACAGGTGAGCTTACCCATTCGTCGATGTGGATGTAATGTCCGGGATTCAGACCCAGGCCAAAGAACGGATCACCAATCTCCTGGTGGATGACATCATAGAGGTCACCGCCGGTCACATCCAGTCCAACTGTTTTGTACCACCGTGCGATAGCCCTGAAGTAGGGAATGGCAAGTTTGTCAAGGTAATCAGACACGCCATGTGGGAGTTGCTTTTCATTCTCAACGAACCAGCCGGCGCGAGCATTCAGTGCGCCCCAATATCCGAGGGCCATGGTGAAGGGTTCACCAACCGACAGCTGATGATCGGAAGGACTGGGCAAACCATAGGCGGCTCTTGCGCCACTGCTTAGCATGGGATGCGCACTAAGCGGAAAGCCATTCAGATTCATCAGGGTGCAGGCCTCCAACTCCGTCATTCCGGGTCGTATGCCAAACAATACTTTCCTGAGTCCTTCTGAGGTAAAGGAGGAGGCAAACTCGAAGAGTGCCAGCTGATCCGCCTCATTGATGATACGTAGTCCATGCTCCGGATGCATGAAAAGATCCGATGCATTCACAACAGTACCAGCAGTACTCCTGGCTGCATCCGCGAGATAAGAAGGGACTTCGAACTGGGTATCCGGCAAATCAAATTCTTCTTTGGAAAAGTATTTCCAGCCGGCAAGTCCCGCAGCAGTGGAACGGCTAATCCCTTCTTCCTCCAGGAGAACGTCAAGCCGTTTGCTTCTGCTTCGGTCCTGTCCTAATAAACTCAGCGATTGGTAAAGAACACGACGGATGGGAACGTTCACAAGGGAAGCATAGCCCCATCCTTCATTGCCAACAAGCAATATCGGATCACCTTCCTTGTGAACAATGAGGATGCTTTCTTCAAACCTCGGATCATATCCAGTCAGGTAAGTTGTATTGGCATTATGCTCCCTGTCACCATAAATGATCAGCACGTCCAGTTTCCTGTCTCTCATCCGATTCCTTAGTGCATTGAGTCTCGAAGAGTATACCGAGGCGGGTATGACCGGCATCTTTTCGGGCAAACCAAAATCGGGAAGGGTCACTTCCTTGAATTCTATGTTCATAAGGGGTTGTTCAGCGTTCCGGTTTGAAAGAAGGGTCCCGGTCGGGTCGTTTATCTGCATTGGCAGCCTTCCATCCTGTTCTGTAGATCCATTCCGTCATTTTCTTCAACTTCTCATAGTTGATGTGGGCAGCATCGTCAATCACGGTATGGTAGTCCGGATGAAGGAGGGTGGTGTACATCAGGGCAGGTATTCCCAGCCGGGCATATGGCACATGATCGCTTCGGAAATACCAGAACTCCTTATGGGCAGGATTATCCCAAAGCGTGTCCAGTTTGAAACGAGGTCCTTCCTGATTGGCCTCAATGGCCATGCGGGTAAGATCAAGAGAGTTTCGATGCGGCGGCTGGGTTCCCAGAACGGCTGCGCTGTCCGGGTGGTTACGTCCAATCATGTCACCGTTGAGCACTGCCACGACATTGTCGAGGGAGATTGTGGGATGCGCGGCATACCATCTTGAGCCAAGCAGTCCGCGCTCTTCTGCCCCATGAGAAATAAACAACGCTGATCTTCTTGCCGGATTCCTTTTGAAGGCGCGGGCGATGGCCAGCATGGAGACTCCGACGCTGCCATTGTCATCTGCACCGTTATAGATGGAATCCTGTCCCACCGCATTTCGTATACCATGCGCATCATGGTGGCTGCTGAAGAGTACATATTCTTTGCGAAGGGAGGGATCCGTTCCATCCAGTTTGCCGATCACGTTTGCCGAAGGGTATTCAAATCGCTCAATAATTACCTGGGCAGTAATGCTTGCACCAGGGGCCTGGAGCAATTGGCGTGAACCCGCGTGAACCCAAAACACCGGCACCGTGGTCGTTACCTTTGCGTTGGGCATGCCCTGGAGGGCAAACAATCCCTGCTTGAGATTTTCCACCGCCTCAACCCAGCTTCTCTCGCCCATTTCATCAGCTATGAAGATGATGGCCGCAGCACCTTTGGTTGCCAGGGCATCACCGTACTTCAGCATCATGGAACGCCAATAACGCCAGTACGGAAGTGAGACCTTTGTATCAATGCCGTCAGGTGAGGCCTCCATCACTACCGCTTTACCCTTCACATCCAATTCTTGCACCGACATCTTGTTGGCAGGGCCCGCGTACAATAGAGGTACAGAGATCAGACCAGGCGCCATTTGTGCGATGGCATAATCTTTCCAAAGCTTTAACTCTTGCTGTCCTACTTTCAAATAACTCGAACTGGCCGGTCGGTTTCTCCAGAGGGAGAAGAACTGAAAGTAAGTTCCATTGTCCCCGGCAGGCAGAAGTCCGATCTCTCTGAACTTGTCGGCCTGCCACACTGCGGCGTTCAGTTCGTCCAATGTGCCTGCGCCTCTTCCCCTGAACCGGTCGCCAGTCATATCCTCCATGTCCTTTCGCAGATCCTCAATCCTGATGGATTGTAATGCAGGAGGAGGGGAGGTCTTAGGTTGTGCCTGCAAACACATGGCAAAGGACAGAAGACCCGTTGTGATATAAAATCCCTTAAGCATGCTTATTAATTCTTATACATCAAAATACCCAGGACCACAAAAGCCAGGACGAATCCTATGACCAGCAGTCCAAGGGCGATCTTATTCCAGATATTTTCCTTATTGAGGATTCGTCCCTGGTTCCATAGATACATGCCGAGCAAGCCAATCGGAAATGAAATTACAAGGTTGGCAAAATAGACCCATAAAGAGCTTGTGAGGATAAACCAAATGCCACAGATGATGGCGGCGCCGTTATAAAAGGTGTAGGATCGTGGTGACACGTGATAAAGATAACTATTATCAATTGGTGATTGGCTGATTGGGTGTTGGTGTGATTGTTTCCCGCAACCTGTGGTTATACAGCTATTGACGGAGGATCGGATGTCCCGTGAAATTCAAAGTGTTGGATGGGCATAGGACAGTTTGTGAGGACGCCATCCTTTTTCTGCCTGAGAGTGCAATCGTCAAAATTCCTTAATTTTGATCCCTATTATCCATTTTTAGAATGAATCTTCTGGATTTCGAGAAGCCGATAGCAGAGCTGGAGAATAAGTTGCAGGACATGAAGCAATTGGCCGACGACAGCGATGCATCAGTAACCCAGGCCATCCTGGCACTGGAGAAAAAAATAGTCGACTTGAAGAAAGAAACATTTGAAAACCTCACCGGTTGGCAGAGGGTTCAGCTGTCACGACATCCGGATCGTCCTTACACACTGGATTACATTTACGAAATCACGACAGACTTCATCGAGTTGCACGGGGACCGCGGGGTGTCAGATGACAAGGCCATGGTTGGCGGTCTGGGCACCATTGAAGGAAAAACATTCATGCTGATCGGTCAGCAGAAAGGCCGCAACACCAAGCAGCGCCAGATGCGCAACTTCGGCATGGCCAATCCCGAGGGCTACCGCAAGGCGCTTCGCCTGATGAAGATCGCTGAGAAGTTCAACAAGCCGATTGTGACTTTCATCGATACGCCTGGCGCTTTTCCGGGTCTCGAGGCCGAGGAGCGTGGGCAAGGGGAGGCAATTGCAAGAAACCTCAAGGAAATGTTCAAGTTGACGGTGCCAGTCATCTGCATTATCATCGGAGAAGGAGCTTCGGGCGGTGCGCTTGGCATTGCCATCGGCGACAGGGTCTTTATGCTGGAAAATACCTGGTACTCAGTGATTTCCCCGGAGTCCTGCTCTTCTATTCTATGGAGGAGTTGGGACTACAAAGAACAGGCAGCAGAAGTACTCAGACTGACAGCAAAGGACATGAAGGACCTCAAACTTATTGACGGCATCATCAAAGAGCCGCTCGGCGGAGCGCACACGGATATCAAGTGGATGGCAAATGAAGTGAAGCGTGTGATCCTCGAGACCACGGCGGAAGTTGGCAAGCTTTCAGTTCCTGACATGATCAGCCAGCGTATCGAGAAGTTCTGCAGCATGGGAGTCGTAAAAGAATAGTTCCCCTGCAGACTCGCCGATATGAAGTTGCACGTAATTGACACCGGATTCTTCAAGCTCGACGGTGGCGCCATGTTCGGCGTAGTTCCCAAAACCATCTGGCAAAAGACAAACCCTCCGGACGAAAATAATCTGTGTTCCTGGGCGATGCGTTGTCTCCTCGTTGAGGACGGGAATCGACTGATTCTCATCGACAACGGCATTGGCGACAAGCAGGACGCAAAGTTCCTGGGCTACTACTATCTGCATGGCAATGACTCCCTGATCCCGTCAATTCGTAAAGCCGGATTTTCGGAGGGCGACCTTACCGACATGTTTCTTACCCATCTGCATTTTGACCATTGCGGAGGGGGCATTCGGTATGATCAGGGAAAGCCGGTGCTGACCTTTCAGAATGCACAGTACTGGAGCAATGAAGATCACTGGAATTGGGCCACCATTCCCAATGCACGTGAAAAGGCCAGCTTCCTTAAAGAAAATATTTATCCAATGAAGGAGAGCGGACATCTGCAGATGATTGATCGCAAAATGCCTTCTCCATTTTCGCAGTTTGATATACTTTACGTGTGCGGCCATACCGATCAAATGATGCTGCCTATGATTCCTTATAAAGGACACACCATTTGTTACATGGCCGACCTGATTCCGTCGGTAAGCCACATTCCTGTTCCATATGTAATGGGATACGACACGCGGCCGCTGCTGACGATGGAGGAGAAGGAGGCTTTTCTGAAAGAGGCAGCAGAAAAGGGTTATATCCTTTTCTTTGAGCATGATCCTGTCGTCGAGTGCTGCAGCCTGAAGATGACCGAACGTGGTGTGCGCGCAGACAGGACCTTCAAACTCAGCGAACTCTAAGTTATAACTTATTAATGAAAGAGATAGGACTGGTTCTGTCCGGAGGCGGTGTCAGAGGGGTGGCGCACATCGGCGTGTTGAAAGCGCTGGAGGAATACGGGCTGCGGTTCAAACGGGTATCTGGAACAAGTGCCGGATCAATTGTTGGAGCACTTTACGCCAGGGGATATTCACCATCCGAGATTCTTGACATCATCCTTCAGGTGAGCATGCTCAAGTCTGTGAGACCTGCGTGGGCATGGTCAGGGCTTCTTCGCATGGATGGATTAAGGGAGTTGCTGCAGAAGCATCTTCCCGCTGACTTTTCAGGGTTAGCCATTCCATTGACTGTTGCGGCCGTTGAAATCAGGAAGGGAGAGGTGACCTATTTCAATGAAGGTGATCTCGTGGCGGCAGTCATTTCTTCATGCAGCATACCGGCCATCTTCAACCCCTATCCCCATAATGGTTCATTGTATGTGGATGGAGGCCTGATGGACAACCTTCCTGTCCGCCCCATCCGTTCCAAATGTGAGTTTATCATAGGCTCACATTGTAATCACATCAGCCCTGCATTTGATCCGGCCAACATAAAGGGGGTTATTGAACGAACCTTGCTGATCGCGATCGGTGCCAATACGCTGGTCAGCAAGCATCTCTGTGATGTGGTGGTGGAACCTCCAGGTCTTGACAAATTCAGTGCGTTCGATATTGGTAAGGCGAAGGAGATTTTCGACATTGGGTACAAATTCGTAAAAGAGAATTTTACGCCCGCTCATTTTGAAGGAATGCTAGTCTGACATGGATCAAGATCTCTCTTTTCAGGATCAAATTCTGGCCGGTCTGGGAGAAGACCTTCCCGCCCCCAAGCCCTACGACGAATCTGCGAACCATGCTCCCCGCAGGAAAGAAATCCTCTCTGCTGATGAGGTGAAGCTGGCGTTGAAGAACGCCCTCAGATACTTCCACCCCAGGCACCACGAGACGCTGGCTCCGGAATTCTATGAAGAGCTAAGCCGCTTCGGTCGCATCTACATGTACCGTTACAGACCTGAATATGAGTTATTTGCACGCCCTTTATCCGAGTATCCCCACAAGTCCGTTCAGGCTGCCGCTATTCAGCTGATGATCCAGAATAACCTGGATCCTGCTGTTGCTCAACACCCGCATGAACTGATCACCTATGGCGGCAACGGGGCCGTCTTCCAGAACTGGGCGCAATACAGGTTAACCATGCAGTACCTGGCGACCATGACCGATCTGCAGACACTTCACATGTATTCGGGCCATCCGATGGGATTATTTCCATCATCCAAAGGGGCACCCCGCGTGGTGGTGACAAACGGTATGATGATCCCGAATTATTCAAAGCCCGACGATTGGGAACGCTACAACGCGCTGGGAGTGACCCAGTATGGCCAGATGACTGCAGGCTCATACATGTATATCGGTCCACAGGGAATAGTGCATGGCACCAACATTACGCTGCTGAACGCCGGCAGGAAGATCTCAAAACGTGGAGAGGGACTGGAGGGAAAACTGTTCCTTTCATCGGGTCTTGGCGGCATGAGTGGTGCTCAGCCGAAGGCGGGAAAGATTGCAGGATGTGTTTCCGTCATTGCTGAAGTCAACCCCAAAGCTGCTCACAAAAGACATCAGCAGGGATGGGTGGATGAGTTGACGAGCGACCTTGGTGAGTTATCGCGTCGCGTGGCGAGAGCAAAGCGCGACAAAGAAGCCGTGTCACTCGCTTACCTCGGCAACATTGTTGATGTGTGGGAGCGCTTTGCATTTGAAGAGATAAATATTGACCTGGGATCGGACCAGACTTCGTTGCACAATCCGTGGGCGGGTGGTTACTATCCGGTATCACTGAGTTTTGAAGATTCCAATAAACTTATGGCCAGTGACCCTGATGCATTTAAGGGTCATGTTCAGGAATCCCTTCGCAGGCAGGCTACCGCCATCCGTCATCATACCAACCGGGGAACTTATTTCTTTGACTACGGCAATGCATTCCTGTTGGAAGCATCCCGTGCCGGCGCCGATGTACTTTCCGATGACAAGATGCGCTTCGCATATCCTTCTTATGTCGAAGACATCATGGGCCCCATGTGTTTCGATTATGGCTTTGGACCTTTCCGTTGGGTTTGCACCAGCGGGAAAGAGGAGGATCTGGATATGACCGATGCACTCGCAGCAGAGGTGATTACAGGGCTGTTGAAGAATGCACCGGAAGAAATCACGGGACAGTTGGAAGATAACCTGAACTGGATCAACGCAGCCAGGGCCAATCAGCTCGTTGTAGGTTCAAAGGCCCGCATTCTTTACGCAGATGCGACCGGGAGGCAGATGATAGCCGAAGCATTTAACAAGGCCGTTCGGGAGGGAAAAATTGGGCCCGTGGTGTTGGGTCGTGACCATCATGATGTGTCTGGTACCGACAGCCCGTATCGGGAGACCGCCAATATTTATGACGGATCACGCTACACTGCGGATATGGCTGTACAGAATGTGATCGGCGACAGCTTTCGCGGAGCCACCTGGGTCTCTCTGCACAACGGCGGAGGCGTAGGCTGGGGTGAAGTGATCAACGGGGGTTTCGGCATGTTGCTTGATGGTTCAATGGAAACCGACCGGAAGATCAGGAGCATGCTGAGTTACGATGTCAATAATGGTATTGCCAGAAGAGCATGGGCGCGTAACCCTGGTGCATTGGCAACCGCAAGGAATGCCATGACGCACAATGAAGACCTTCGCGTTACGCTGCCACACCTTGCTGACGATGGCTTGCTGGATCGTGTAGTAAAGAAGTAAGAAGTCAGCCACACCATGCTCCGCCCTTTGTATGCTCTTATTTTCAAAATCATTGGCTGGAAGGTCGTTGGTGGGGTACCCAACATAAAGAAATTCGTAATTGCAGTGGCACCGCACACCAGCAACTGGGACTTTCCAGTAGGTGTGGCGGCGAGAAGTCTGCTTCGCATTCGGAATGCCCAGTTCCTGGGAAAGAGTCAATTGTTCAGACCACCTTTTGGCTGGTTCTTCAGGATGTTGGGCGGACATCCCGTCAAGCGGACCACTTCAGAGGACATGGTTGACCAGGTTGTGAAGATCTTCAACAGACATTCAGAATTTATTTTGGCCATGGCGCCCGAAGGCACGCGTAAAAAGGTTGACCGTCTGCGGACGGGTTTCTACTACATCGCCAAAGGTGCAGGAGTACCGGTGGTACCGGTTGGTTTTGACTATGCGCGCAAAGAGGTCATTATCGGCGAACCCATCTATCTGACCCATAATTTTGACGCCGACATGGACAAGTTGATGGCCTTTTACCGCCCGATTACAGGAAAAAACCCTGAATTGGGCCTGGGTTGATTTTTCGGCAGGAATTAAGGCATTACTTTTGTTTTAGTCAGTTTAACAAACCAATTCAACATGAAACAGACCAGGATTCTAGTTTTGAGCGCTTTGCTCTTAATGTGTGGAGGAGCTGCCTTCGGGCAGGCGGAGGTAGCTATCGGTATAAAGGGGGGGCTGAATTTCGCAAACGTTGATGCAAGCAGTATTGCAGCAGCCTACAACAGTCGGACAGGCTATCATGCGGGTGCCTACGTTCGATTTAAATTCACCAAGATTGCCATCCAGCCTGAACTGATTTATTCACAGCAGGGAACTACAGTGAAAATCAATACATCGAACTTTGATTCGAATTTCAGCTATATGAACATACCTGTTATCCTTAAGCTTTACCTAATTGGAGGGCTTAATCTTCAAGCCGGACCACAATTCGGATTCCTTACTGCTGCCACCGGACCAGTATATGATGCATTTGGAAACCTTTCTTCAGGTAATATTAAAAATCAGTTGAAGGGCTCAGACATCAGCGTTGGGCTTGGGGCGGGTTGGGATCTACCTTTTGGCCTGAATATCGATGCACGATACAACATGGGCGTCTCGGATATTAACAACAGCGCAGCTGCCAGTGCAATTAAGAATCAGGTATTTCAGTTGTCAGCTGGCTTTAGGTTGTTTAAGCTCGGCAAGTAACTATTGGTTCTTCAGATAACTTTAAAGACCGCCTTCTTTGGGCGGTTTTTTTGTTGCTTAATTTGGTACCGGATGACCTACAATCAGACGCTTGACTATCTATACAGCGCCCTGCCTATGTTTCAGCGCATAGGCGCGGCCGCCTACAGGAAGGATCTGACCAACACTATTGCGCTTTGCGACTTTCTGGACAATCCCCAAAGGAGGTTCCGCTCGATACATGTTGCGGGCACCAATGGGAAGGGAAGTACTTCCCATATGCTGGCAGCTATTCTTCAATCAGCAGGATACAAAACAGGGTTGCACACCTCTCCGCACCTGAAAGAATTCACTGAGCGGATCAAGGTGAATGGACATGAAGTGGATCAGCAATATGTCATCGATTTTGTTGAACGGGTCAGGTCCGCCATAAACTCCATCCAGCCTTCGTTTTTTGAACTTACAGTTGCCATGGCATTCGACTACTTCGCCACGCAGGCAGTGGATATTGCTGTGATTGAAGTGGGAATGGGTGGAAGACTGGATTCCACGAACGTGATTCATCCCATGTTGTCCGTCATTACCAATATCAGCTTCGATCACAAGGAGTTTCTTGGGGACACATTGCCGAAAATAGCGGGCGAGAAAGCGGGAATAATAAAATCAGGAGTACCGGTGGTCATCAGCGAGCATCTGGATGAAGTGGATGAAGTGTTCCGTCGCAAGGCAGCAGAAGAAAACGCTGAAATTACTTTTGCCGGTGATGAAATTGAAGTACACCCTGGAGGAAATGAATGGGAAGTTCTTCTTCATGGACGACCCTGGTTGTATCCACTGCATCCTGGATTAAAGGGTGATTATCAGAAAAAGAATATTCCGGGTGTACTCGCTGCAGTGCTGAAACTAAGGTCGATGGGTCTTCATATTGATGATGCTGCTATCATGGAGGGAGTGAACAATGTAGTGCCGCTCACCGGACTCAAGGGGAGGTGGCAAACGCTGCGTGAACGGCCGCTCACCATCTGCGACACAGGGCACAATCCTGCCGGTATTCGCGAAGTTGTTGAGCAGATAAGGCACACGCCGCATCGCCACCTTCATTTTGTGATGGGTGCTGTCAACGATAAAGACCTCAGTGAAATATTCAAATTGTTGCCTAAGGATGCGGACTATTATTTTTGCCAAGCCAAAATACCGAGGGCAATGGATGCAAACAAATTGTATCGGCTCGCAACTGAAACGGGCCTGAAGGGTAAGGTGATTCGTGACGTAAATGACGCACTGAACTCAGCTACCAAAGCTGCAGCGAATGATGATCTCATATTTGTCGGGGGAAGTACATTCGTCGTTGCAGAATTGAACGGCTTGTAATTGTCAGGAACTTTGAAAAGCAAACTCAAACGATTCGA
Organism: Bacteroidota bacterium; assembly: GCA_018266395.1. Classification (GTDB taxonomy): domain Bacteria; phylum Bacteroidota; class Bacteroidia; order Cytophagales; family Cyclobacteriaceae; genus ELB16-189. The sequence goes on from JAFEAM010000038.1 coordinate 103,421, forward strand.
AATTATTGCCGGACGCGAGAATGTACTTGAGCCAGGCAAAGAGCTATATCATCAAATCAAGGGCAACTGGAATGTGCGCTATTTCAAGAATGACCATCCCATTACAATCGAACTGGCTTGCGGCAGGGGTGAGTATTCGGTGGCGTTGGCTTCCAGATTCCCGGAGCGGAATTACATTGGAGTAGACGTCAAGGGCGACCGCATCTGGAAAGGCAGTACGCTGGCCACTGAACAAAAGCTTCAGAACATCGCTTTCCTCCGCACCAACATCCTGATGATCGAGAATTTCTTTGCGCCGGGTGAGGTTGATGAAATTTGGATCACCTTCCCTGATCCCCGTCCTAAGAAACGCGACATAAAGCGAAGGCTGACTTCACCCCGGTTCATGGCCATGTACAAGAACATCCTCCGGCCCGGCGGATTCCTGAGACTCAAGACGGATAACACCGGCCTCTTCAATTATACCCTCGAGGAACTGATGCAGCGGGAGGATATCGAGGACCTGAAGTCCACAGACAAACTCTACGAGTCCTCACTTGCCGCAGAGTGTTTTGAGATCAAGACCCGGTACGAAGAGATGTTTTCTTCAAAAGGGGAGACCATCAAGTATCTTCGTTTTCGGTTCCGGAACGAGGCTTAACAATGCCATAACAGAAGGGTGGAGGCAACCATCTGAATTTGAGGTAATTTTGCATTCAGAAAATGGGAAAAGTCGAAAGGCGGGAACTGGAAATAGTCGTTCTCTCAGACATCCACCTGGGGACCTATGGCTGTCATGCCGAAGAACTGTACCGCTACCTCAAGACCATCAAGCCCAAGACTATTGTATTGAACGGCGACATCATTGACATGTGGCAGTTCAGCAAGCGTTACTGGCCGAAATCCCATATGCAGATCGTCAAGTATCTGGCAGGGCTGCTGACGAAGGGAACCAAAATCATCTACCTGACGGGCAACCATGACGAGATGCTGAGAAAGTTCGCCGGCTTCCGGTTGGGTTCATTTCAGATCGAAAACAAAAAGGTGATTACGCTCCAGGGCAAGAAGGTATGGATCTTCCATGGAGATGTATTTGACGTGACGATGCGCTACTCCAAGTGGCTGGCAAAGTTGGGCGCCGTTGGATATGATATGCTGATCCTTCTGAACCGCTTCGTAAACTGGATGTTAAGACTGATGGGGATAGGCAAGATCTCGTTGTCCAAACGGGTTAAAGACAGCGTGAAAGGGGCCGTGAAGTTCATCAATGACTTTGAGAAGACAGCGGCAGAGATTGCGATTTCCAGGGGATACGATTTTGTGGTTTGCGGACATATTCATCATGCAGATATGAAAACAATCGCCACATCCAAAGGTGAGGTATGGTATCTTAATTCAGGCGACTGGGTGGAGAACCTTACAGCTCTGGAATATGCAGGAGGTGGTTGGAAACTCTACCGGTATGAGGAGGATCCGGTGGCAAAGACAGTAAAGATCCCCAAGCGGCTCAAGACCAACCGTGACAATCAGGAAATCTTTGAAGACCTTGTTAACGAATTCCTTTCAGAAGGGTCAAAAGAAAAGAAATCTGAATGAAAATCCTGTATGCCATCCAGGGAACGGGTAACGGACACCTGAGCCGTGCCGTGGACATTATCCCGGAGCTCCGTCAATATGGCGCCGTGGATCTTTTTGTAAGCGGCGCACAGGCAGAGGTCGAGCTTCCCTATCCTGTAAAGTACACTTCGAAGGGGTTGAGCTTCTATTTCGGAAAGAAGGGAGGAATCAATTTCTACAAAACCTTCAGCAAGAACTCTTCCAGGGATTTCATCAGGGAAGTGCAGGAATTTCCAGTTGACCAGTACGACCTCATCGTCAATGACTTTGAACCCATTACGGCCTGGGCTGCAAAGAAGAGAGATGTAAAAATAGTTGGACTCGGACATCAGGTGGCGCTGCTTTCAAAAAAGAGTCCCAGACCCAAGGTGACAGACCCTTTTGGCGAATGGATGCTGCGCAACTATGCGCCTGTGGAGAATTATATTGGATTCCATTTCAAAGTCTACGACCGGAACATTTTCACCCCCGTAATCAGAAAGGCAATTGCCGAGCGACAAATAGAAAAAGGCAATCACTACACGGTGTACCTTCCAGCCTACGACGACAAGAAACTGGTCGGATGGCTCATGAAGTTCAAGTCGGTACGTTGGCACATCTTCTCCAAACACATCCGCAAACCCTACCATGTGGGGCGCATATCGGTGTTCCCGGTTAGCGGTGAAGATTTTGTTGAAAGCATGGTGACCAGCGCCGGTGTACTCTGTGGCGCCGGTTTTGAAACTCCGGCAGAAGTCCTTTTTATGAACAAGAAACTCATTGTGGTTCCGATGAAGAATCAGTATGAGCAACAATGCAATGCAGCAGCACTTAAAAAACTGGGCGTCCCGGTAATCAAGCGCCTCCGACGGAAACGGCTGGACAGGATAGAAGAATGGCTTGACAGCAAGAAGGTCGTTGAGATGGACTATCGGCCCACCGCCGATAAAGCGGTAGCTTACCTGATGAAGAAATATGGCGGTGATTAATAAATCCTAATCAAACTTCTCGAGGACTTCAGCCAGCCGGCCATAGTCATTAATTCCCGGACTAATTTCGCGGCTTCCCTTGAGGTAAAGCCCATGTGCACCGGTTTTAAGATACCAGTCATCCGCTTCCACACCGTCCGGAACGCTAATAAGGATCCTGATCTCTTTTGGGAAATTCTGCAGTGTCTGATGCACAAGGGTTGCATCACCAGGAAGATCAGTGAGAAGCAGATAGGATGGTTTTCTGCTCATGCGGAAATGGCCATCCTTGGGGGATGCCTGAAAAGGCATTTCGAGCATGAAAGGCAACTCTGACTGACCCGCATCGGTAACCCTGATGACGTGAAGGTACTCAGGGTCATAGCCTGCAACAGCAGTTTCCGCGGATGCAATCTGGATAACGCGACCGGGCCCGCTTACCCATCCCATGATTTCCTGATAAAGGGCAGGGCTGACATAGTCATGGGAAGAAGGGTCCGCAACGAAGCCAAGTAAGTCGACGCCCATTCCGGCGCAATACCGGGCGTCTCCGAGATTGGTGATGTTACTCACATAAAGGATTGGTCGCTGTTGCACGGCCAAATATCAAAAAGAAAAAATAACTTTGGAAAATCAGTTTGGATGTCTGGACGGAGCGCTGCACTTCTTTTCTATTTGTTCCTGTTGACTACCTGTCAATCCCGGGAGGTCAGTCCCGCTATTAGCGGCGCTGAGTACTTTCCCTTGTCTGTGGGCACCTATTGGATCTATGATGTAACGGAAACAAATATTTCGCAGGTAAATGGGCAGACAAACGACATTTATCAATTGATGCTTTCCGTCACTGATACGGTCCACATGTCAGGTGAAATTCTTTTTAAGGTGGTCCGTTCCCGGCGTCCGGATGCAAGTGCAGGGTGGTCTGTAGTGGATACCTGGTCTTTCCGGAAGAATGACCTCAGGGCCGTCATACAGGAGGGTAACATATCTTATGTGGTGATGACATTTCCCATGACGGAAGGCAAGACGTGGGATGGAAATGCTTTGAACAACCTGGGAGGTATTGACAAATGCAGTGATGGAACCAGGCATTGCGATAATTATTCATCGATCCAACTAATGAAACGCTTCGATGGAACGGGGATAGCATACGATGATACGGTAACTGTGCTGGAGAGTAATGAAGATGACAAAACAACTGGAAAAGATATCAGAAAGTCAGTGTACGGCCGTGCCGTTGGGTTGGTGTACCATGAAGAGACAGTACTGGAGTATTGCACACAATACGACAGTTGCATCGGCAAACAGATTGTGGATAGCGGCCATATCCTGAAACAGACTATTACATCGTATGGCAGTTTGTAGACTGGCCATTGCCTTCTTAACGGTATGGTTCACAGGCATCCGCCTCCACGCCCAGGCTGACCGTCACGTGGTGTACTTCAAGGATAAGAACAACTCACCTTATAGTGTGCAGCAACCGGGGGCTTTTCTTTCGGAAAGGTCAATCAAGCGGAGAACACACAGTGGAATTGCCGTTTCAACGGAAGACTTGCCCGTCAATTCAACCTATGTTTCCCAGGTACATGCAACTGGGGCGCGGACTTACTTCACATCCAGGTGGATGAACGTAGTATTGGTTGAAGCTACCCCAGCCCAAATCACATCCATTGCCGCATTGCCATTCGTTCAAAGGACCGAATTGGTTGCCCCAGATCAGCAGTTGCTGGGCGGCAGAATGGGCAAAACCAAAAATGGCCTTGCAACTCCCACAGAGACCAGTACCGATGTGCAATTGAACATGCTGGGCCTTGATAAAATGCATATCGAAGGTTTCCGGGGCAACGGCATTATGATCGCCGTCTTTGACGCCGGATTTCCCGGCATCAATACCCTACAGCCATTTCAATCCATCTTTGATCAGGGAAGAATGATCATGACCAAAGACTATGTCTATAATTCCAATAATGTGTACCAGTACAATGCGCATGGAACAGAAGTGCTTTCCGTGATGGCGGCGAACAACGGTATGGGATTTGTCGGAGGCGCAGATGCCGCTGCATACCTCTTGTTCGTGACAGAAGACTACAACACCGAATACAGAATTGAGGAATTCAACTGGCTGTTTGCTGCGGAAAAGGCTGACAGTGCCGGTGCAGATATCATACAGGCCTCCCTGGGTTACAACTTCTTTGATGACTACAATATGGATTACGCCATCACCTCCCTGGATGGTAAGTCGGCAGTGGTTTCCAAAGCTGCAGGGTTCGCGCGGGACAGGGGCATGATTGTGTGCGTAAGCGCAGGTAACGAGGGCACCAAGCCCTGGCATTACATTACTCCTCCGGCCGATGTTGACGGAATACTGGCTACCGGAGCAGTTACCGCTTCACTGACAAAGGCCAGCTTCAGCTCATTCGGTCCAACAGCCGATGGGCGTATCAAGCCGGATGTGATGGCCCTGGGAAGCAATGCCGCCATCATGCGCCAGGATGGAAGCATTGCACTGTCGAGTGGCACTTCCTTCGCGTCGCCATTGGTGGCAAGCCTGGCGGCAGGGTTGCTGCAGGCCTATCCAGGTTTGAAGCCTGCTCAACTTGTACAGATTATCAGAAGCACCGCCTCCAAAAGCGCCGAGCCAGACAACAGCCTTGGATATGGAATACCTCACTATTTGGCTGTGAAAAATTACATGACCGTATCAGAACTCAACGATGATATTTTCCTCTTCCCCAATCCATCCGTAGGGTCTGTCTTCATCGGGTTTGCAACACTGCCTCTCGAACCGGTGTCACTGGTAATGACGGACCTCGCCGGAAGAACAGTCATGGACACCAGTGTGTTGCCCGATTGGCAGAACAATCCCCTGGAAATACCACTGTCAAATCTCGCATCTGGCCTGTATGTGCTGAAAGTTTCTGTGTCAGGGAAGGTGAATGTGATGCGGTTTCTGAAAATGTAGGAACGGCGCAACCAATTTTGGCTAAATTTGTGGTCAAGTTATGCCACCCATAGTTGCCCCCTCCATCCTCGCCGCAGATTTTGCCAACCTTCAGCGGGAAATTGAAATGATCAATCAAAGCGCAGCCGACTGGATCCATGTGGATGTGATGGATGGTGTGTTTGTTCCGAATATCTCGATGGGAATTCCTGTGTTGGAGTCTGTGAAAAGGCATGCGAACAAGCCTATCGATGTTCACCTCATGATTGTCCAGCCCGAAAAAATGGTGGACGCTTTCCGGAAGGCTGGTGCCGACACTATTTCGGTTCATATAGAGGCCTGCCCTCATTTGCACCGCAATATTCAGCAGATAAAGGCTTTGGGGGCAAAGGCAGGTGTTGCAGTGAATCCTCACACCCCTGTCAGCCACCTGGAAAATATCATCCGTGAAATAGATCTTGTTTGCTTGATGTCAGTAAATCCGGGCTTCGGTGGCCAGAAGTTCATTGAGCATACCTATCAGAAAATCAAGGATTTAAAGCACCTTATAACCTTAAATGGTTCATCAGCGTTGATTGAGATTGACGGAGGCGTGAACGCCAACAATGCGGTTCCGTTACTGAACGCCGGGGCAGACGTGCTGGTGGCTGGCAATGTGGTATTCTCTTCATCAGATCCTCAGCAGGTTATCCGGCAACTGAAAGGTGCCTGAGCCTGCGTGACCCTGGCAGGAATTTTGATCTTTATTTATGCAAAAGCATCATCTCATGTCACGAATAGCGTTGGTCGCCATGGTCATCTTTCTGCTTGCGGGCTGCGCCAGATCGGTAACGAGAATTGATCCCGGAACCCAGATTGACCTCAGCGGCCGATGGAATGATTCTGACTCGCGTCTGGTGGCAGAAAAAATGATCAGTCAGCTCCTTAATAGCGAGTCGTTCAAGGATTATTCCAAACAGTTGGGCAGGAAGCCTGCAATTATCGTTGGTCAGATACGCAACAAGACGACCGAGCACATAGATGCCGATGCCTATATCAAGAAAATGGAGATGGCTATCTATTCTTCAAATGTGGCCGACCTCGTGGAGTCAGACGCATTCAGGGACAAACTGCGCCAGGAGAGGGCAGAACAACAGGATTTTGCAGATCCGAAAACAGTCGCCCAGTGGGGGAAGGAAGTGGGGGCCAATCTCATGTTGTTTGGAGAGATGACATCGGAGACTGATACCTATCAGAAGAAGCGGGTGGTCAATTACACCACTACACTCTTTCTTACGGACATGGAAACCAACAAGCGAATCTGGTACGGCCAGGAAGAAATCAAAAAGTACGTCCGTAATTAGACCAGGGCCTTGCTCTTATGAAAAAGGTTCTGTTAGCATGGTGGGTAATCTGGTGTTTAGGTTCCTGTGCCAGCTACTATCAGGCCAATTACACCTTCAATGAAGAGTTTGAAAAGGGCGACCTTGAGAAAGCATTGAAGACCCTGAGAAGCCATTCCTCAGAGGGCAGCGGAAAACGGCAGTTTCTGTATGAGGTGAACAACGGGCTTTTGCTTTCTATGATGGGCCGTTATGAGGAAAGCAATCAATATCTCGAGAAAGCCTACCTCTATGGCGAGGACTACCGTATCAACTATCTCAATGAGGTTGGTTCCTATCTCACCAATCCCAATTTCGTCTCCTACAAGGGGGAAGATCACGAGCACTTGTTGCTTTTGTATTACAAGGCCCTGAATTACCTCAAACTCGGCAACAAGGAGGATGCCCTCGTAGAATGCAGAAGGCTGAACATCAGGGAACAGCAACTTACAGATCGCTATGCTTCCGAGACCAA
>JAFEAM010000039.1 GCA_018266395.1 Bacteroidota bacterium
TGGCGGCAAAACTATCGCCCATGGATACCTGACGATGTCGCTCGCCTCCAAATTCTTCTTTGAATTGCTGCACATTGAGGGGGTGAAGACCTCGATCAATTATGGATTGAACAAGGCAAGATTTCCTGCAGCCGTGAAATCCGGAAGCAGGATCCGCATGACGGGCCGCATCAGCAATATGGAAGACATGCCAGGAGGCGGCTGCAAACTCTTCCTTGAATGCAGGATGGAGATTGAAGGTGAAGAGAAGCCGGCCTATGTCGGTGAGTTGATCTCCATGCTGATGTAACCTTTCAGGTTGCAATGGAAGCTTAACTTCTTGCGGCATGACCTGCTTTGCATTACATTGATCATTCAACACTGATTTCGCTTTATGAGACTGAAAGACAAAGTAGCCATCATTACCGGTGGCGCCAATGGAATTGGGCTCGCAACCGTTCAGGCCTTTGCACGAGAAGGGGCAAGTATCGCCATGTGGGATGTTGTGGACAAGGGTGAAGAGGTCGCTGCGGGACTTAAAGCACAGGGACACCGCGTCACGTTTTCCAAGGTCAACGTGACAGATTCCGATCAGGTACAGAAAGCTACAGAAGCTGCAAGAAAGTATTTCGGGCGCATCGACATACTCATCAACAATGCCGGCATCACAAAAGACAGAACGCTTCTTAAAATGTCCCGGCAGGAATGGGATGATGTCATCGCCGTAAATCTTACAGGCGTTTTCAACTGTACCCAGGCAGTTGCTCCCATTATGAAGGAGCAGCAGTATGGCAGGATTGTTTCTGCATCCTCCAATGTTGCCATCCGCGGTAACTATGGGCAGACCAATTACGTCGCGACCAAATCTGCCATCATTGGCATGACCAAAGTGTGGGCCATGGAATTGGGACGTTATGGAATTACTGCCAATTGCATCGCTCCTGGTTTTATTAAAACAGCCATGACGGATGCCATGCCTGAAGAAGTGAGAAAGGCCAGCCTTGCGCATATCCCGGTCGGATTCTGGGGGGAACCATCGGATATTGCTCATGGGTATGTTTATCTCGCATCGGACGAAGCAAGGTTTGTAAGCGGCATTTGCCTGACCATTGATGGCGGGACTGCAAGATGAACGCTGCTAAGATCTGTTAAAGCGAACGAGCTACAAGGAACCAGAAACAAGAAGATCCAACTCCGATGAAATACACCAACATGGACTTTCTGAAATTCCTCCTTCAGGAGGTACATCCTGTTGAAGAGCTTTTCAAGCTGAAACGTTTTTCACACGTCAATTGGGAACAGGTTTGGATGATGGTGGAATCTGCCAAGCAAATGGCCGACAGGGACATGGCGCCTTACCTGAAGGCCATGGATATTGCTCCAGCCCGCTATGACGGAAATGGAAATGTTGTAACCCATCCTCAACTCAAGACTATTATTCGCCAGGCGGCAGACCAGGGATGGATCAACGGTTCTGCCAGTTTTGAGCATGGTGGCATGCAGCTTCCGCTGATGATCTTCAACGCCGGCCATCACATATTTCAGGCAGCGAACAACGGCAGCCAGGGATACTTCAGTTTGTCGGCAGGCGCTGCCGCATTGATTACCAGCTTCGGGAGTGAGGCACAGATCCGGCGCTTTGTTCCTCCCATCTTCGATGGCAAGTGGCAGGGCACAATGGCGCTGACAGAACCCCAGGCAGGCAGTGCACTTTCAGATATTACCACCAAGGCCACTCCCCTCGGCGATGGTCTCTATCAGATCAAGGGACAGAAGATCTTCATTTCCGGCGGCCACCACAGCGCATGCGACAACTTCGTTCACCTCACACTTGCCAGAATTGACGGTGCACCGGCCGGCACAAAAGGAATCTCCTTGTTTATTATTCCAAAACTCTGGCCTGAAGAGGACGGCACACTCAGAGACAATGATGTCTTCTGCGCGGGGGACTTCCAGAAGATGGGACAGAAAGGCTATTCCACTACTCACCTTGTCTTTGGCGATCTGAACAAATGCGTTGGATGGCTGGTGGGCGAACCCCACCACGGCCTGGCGTACATGTTTCAGATGATGAATGAAGCAAGAATCGGAGTTGGGCAGACTGCCGCTTCAGTTGCTATGGCCGCTTATCAGGCTGCTCTTCAGTATGCAAAAGAGCGGCCACAGGGACGCCTGGCCAGTGAAAAGGATCCACTAAAACCTTCTACACTTATCATCAACCACCCCGATGTGCAGCGCATGCTCCTTACGCAAAAAGCAATTGTGGAAGGCGCGCTGTCCCTCGCCATGGAATGCAACAAGCTGTATGACCTTGCCCATGCGGCTGAAAGTGAAGTGAAACACAATAGTTGGCTGTTGCTCGAAATGCTCACGCCGGTTATGAAAACTTACGCTTCGGAGCAGGGAAGCCGCGCGGCAGCTCTGGCCATTCAGACTTTTGGCGGCTATGGCTATACCGTAGACTTTCCTGCCGAGCAGTACTACCGGGATCTGAAGATCATGTCGATCTATGAAGGCACTACCGGGATCCAGTCGCTTGATCTCCTGGGCAGAAAGGTTTGGATGGACAAAGGAAAAGCGCTGCAGATTCTGCTGAACGAAATGACTTCCGTTGCAGGGCAGGCCTACGCCCTCGAACCCTTGCGAACTTATGCCAAGGCGCTGGACAAGGAAGTGGAAAGGGTAAATACGGTCCTGAGCCACCTGGGTCAGTTTACCAGGACCGACATTGACCGGATGCTTTCAGATTCCACCGTCTTCATGGAGATGATCAGCTACGGCATTATTGGCTGGCAGTGGCTAAAACTGGCTGTTGCTGCCTTTGGCCGGTTGCAGACCGGCGACTTCACCCGGCAGAGTGCAGCCTTTTATGATAGTCAGATTCACACCATGAAATTCTTTTTCAGGTACGAATTGCCACACGCAGAGGCATGTCAAAAGACCCTCTTGGACCCCCAATACCTGATCAACCCAGGGCAGATTAAGGGGTTAGCTTAGATTTACTGTCAGATTGACTTAAATGTCATTCATTTGGGCCTGATTCAGGCCATTTTGTCTTGTAATTCGCCGTGGTATAGTTTTTCTTATAGGGTGGTCAGAAACTAAAACTGATGTTAAACCTTAAAGACAATACTATGAGCATCATCCGTTACAACGCTAATGATTTCGTACCGACTTCATTCAGCAGCATGATTGACCGTTTTTTCAATGATTCCATGACACGTTCCGGCGGAAGCTTATTTGTGCCAAAGGTTGATATCATTGAAAATGAGAATTCTTACGAGTTGCAGCTGGCCGTACCCGGCCTGAACAAGGAAGATTTTAACATTGAAGTAAAAGACAACTTCCTGACTGTAAGTGGAGAGCGCAAGTTCTCCGAAGAGAAAAAAGACCGCAATTACCACAGTATCGAAACCCAGTTTGGCGCATTCAGCAGGTCATTCTCACTGCCTGAAAACGTCAATACATCAAAAATCAATGCCAAATACAATAATGGCATCCTGGAATTGGTTATTCCTAAAGACGAAAAGAAAGAACTGAAGACCACTATCAAGGTGAACTAAGTTTTGGGTTGTAGGGTTAGGTTGGGGGCGCCTCGGGGGAGGCGCCCTTTCTTTTTAGCCGACAGAGGCTTTTTGAATACCAGTCTCAAATGACCCCATTGATCTTTGCAAAAAGACCTAACTTTCGGGTCGATGCAGCGCCTTCTCATCCTCCTTACCGTTGTGCTTTCTGCTTTTATCGGAGCAGTTTCTGGCGCTTTGCTCACCATACGTTATTTTGAAAATCAGCCCTCCTACAGGTCCATTCAGGAACGGCAGCTATTGACTTTTGCCGGGAATGGAAAGGATTCTCTTCGCCGTGGTTCTGCCCCACCCTATTTTGAGACAGCTGCCCGATTGGCCACCCCGGCTGTTGTGCATATCAAAACGGTTTACGGATCAGGCAGCTTTAGCATCAACCCGCTGGAAAACTACTTCCACCCCCAGGCGCGCGCTTCGGGCTCCGGTGTCATTATTTCTGACGATGGCTACATTGTAACCAACTATCATGTCATCGAAGACGCCACCAACATCGAAGTGGAGTTGAATGACAACGAACATTTCTTTGCAAAAGTGATCGGTAAAGATCCCAGCACAGACCTGGCATTGCTCAAGATCAAAGCAAGAAATCTTCCCTTCGTGGTGTACGGCAACTCTGACGCCCTGGCTCCTGGCGAATGGGTTCTTGCCGTGGGAAATCCTTTCAATCTTAACTCCACGGTCACTGCAGGCATCGTCAGCGCCAAAGCACGCAACATTGACATCCTGCGCGACAGAAATAACCTTCAGGTAGAGTCATTCATTCAGACTGATGCAGCGGTGAACCCGGGTAATAGCGGAGGCGCCCTCGTCAACCTTAAGGGTGAACTCATCGGCATCAATTCTGCCATTGCCACGGCGACCGGAAGCTATCAGGGATATTCATTTGCCATTCCTGTCAGCCTGGTGAGAAAAGTCATGGATGACCTCCTTGAATTCGGGCAGGTACAGCGGGGCGTGCTTGGTATCCAGATCGAAGATGTGAATGCAGAACTGGCCGAAGATCTTCATCTGGATGTATACAGGGGTATACTGGTCCGTAGGATCAATGAGCATAGTGCTGCGGAACAATCGGGACTCCTGGAAGGTGACGTCATTACAGGTATCGACGGGCAGTCCGTAGGCAATGTATCGGAATTGCAGGAGCTCGTTGCGCGACACCGCCCTGGCCATCAGGTAAAAGTAACTTACAGGAGAGCCGGCGTTGAAAAATCCGTCGACGCGCGGTTGAAAAATTATGATGGACTTGAATCCATGTCACGGAAAGAAGTGCAGTACACCATCGAGGGGGCGACCCTGGAAGAACTTCCCTATACTGAATTGGTGAAGCTGAGCATCGACGGCGGTGTGCTTGTTCGCCACCTCACAACCGGAAAATGGAAACAGGCCGGCATGAAGGAAGGATTCATCATCACCCACATCGACAAAGTAAATGTTGACAACGTCACAGACCTGAACCGTATCCTGGAGTATAAATCCGGAGGCATGCTGGTGGAAGGCAAATATCGCAATGGCGATAAAAGCGTGTACGGTGTGAACTGGTAGGTAGCAATTATCATAAAAAAATCCCAAGTAACTATATCATGGCATCCATCACAATCAAGAAGGTATTAAGCGATTTTGGCATTCAACTCAACAACCCGGGTGTATCAACTGGCTCCCGATGGATACCTTCATCAGGAACAGAATTTCAATCTTTCTCGCCAGTGGACGGCAAACTCATAGGCGCAGTACAGGGTGCTGATGAGCAGTCTTTCAAAAAAGTAATCAAGGCTTCGTCAGAGGCCTTCCTGCAGTGGAGAAAAGTTCCCGCACCCAGGCGCGGGGAGATTGTGCGTCAGATTGGCGAGGAATTACGTACCTCCAAGGAAAGCCTCGGCATGCTGGTTTCCTACGAAATGGGCAAATCCTATCAGGAAGGACTGGGTGAGGTGCAGGAGATGATCGACATCTGCGATCTGGCAGTAGGTCTGTCCAGACAATTAAACGGACTGACCATGCACTCGGAACGCCCCATGCACCGGATGTATGAACAATACCATCCTCTGGGGGTCGTGGGAATCATATCGGCATTCAATTTCCCGGTAGCAGTGTGGTCCTGGAATGCCATGATTGCGTGGGTGTGCGGTGACACCTGCATTTGGAAGCCCTCCGAAAAAACTCCCCTGTGCAGTCTCGCCTGCCAGCATATTGCTGCCAGGGTTTTCAAGCGCAATAACGTGCCTGAAGGAGTCTCGTGCATTGTTAACGGAGACGCCCAGGTGGGCCAATGGCTGGCAGCCAATGAGCGTGTGGCGCTGATTTCTGCTACAGGATCGGTTCGCATGGGAAAAGCGGTTGCCAAAACGGTGGCCGAAAGACTTGGGCGCTCCCTCCTCGAACTGGGCGGGAACAATGCCATCATAATCAGCGAGCACGCCGACCTTGACATTGCCATACGCGGCGCCCTTTTCGGAGCCGTTGGTACAGCCGGTCAGCGCTGCACTACTACCCGCAGACTAATCGTTCATAAGAAGGTATATAACACCGTAAAAGACAAACTCAAGAAAGCGTATTCCCAGCTCAAGATTGGCAACCCGCTGGAGACAACGAACCACGTAGGGCCGCTGATCGACCGGCATGCTGTAAAGCTATACACGGATGCCCTTGAACAGGTTCGCAAGGAAGGTGGAAAGTTCGCCGTGCCAGGCGGCATACTCACCGGCAAAGGCTACGAGTCAGGCTGCTATGTTAAACCGGCCATAGCAGAGGTAAAGAACAACTTCCGCATTGTCCAACATGAAACATTTGCTCCGATTCTTTACCTGATCAAATACGATTCAATGGAAGAGGCGATCGATCTTCAGAACGGCGTGAAGCAGGGACTGTCTTCAGCCCTCATGACGACGCATCTGCGTGAAATGGAAGCATTCCTTTCCGCGTGGGGAAGCGACTGCGGAATTGCAAACGTAAACATAGGAACGTCAGGTGCTGAAATCGGAGGTGCATTTGGCGGGGAAAAGGAAACGGGTGGAGGCAGGGAGTCCGGATCGGATGCCTGGAAAGTGTACATGCGCCGCCAAACCAATACCATCAACTTTGGGACAAATCTTCCGCTGGCACAAGGCATTAAGTTCGACGTATGATGAATACTCCGCCAATCAACGGAATTTGAATTTCCGGTCGAATCAACTACTTTTAGAATTCGGCTTCACGCTGCTATGCCTGTCAGGAAATATCGTTCTGTAATGCTGATTGATGACAATGAGATAGACAATCTCATTAATCAGAAGATGATAGAATCTGCCTCTATCACAGAACACATCTATGTTCATACGGGCGCACGGAGTGCAATCGAGTTCCTCCGCAATATTGAAAAGCTGGACGTTGCAGATGTGGTCCTTCCGGATCTGATTTTTCTCGACATTGACATGCCCCTGATGGACGGCTTTCAATTTCTTGACGAATTCGAGAAGCTCGGAGGCAATACGAAGAAGAAGTGCAGGATTATCATGCTGACTTCCTCCATCAACCCACAGGATTTCAACCGTTCCAAGAAATACCTCAGCGTGAAGCAGTACCTGAACAAGCCCCTGACTCACGAAAGCATTCTGGCCCTTAATCTCTAATCTTCGGTTACGGCGCCCTGAATCTCCAGTGCAATAAGACGTTCTATGAATTTCTCATCCATCCGGATCAGGCCGGTCGGCGCAAAATAATCGACTTTCATGGCCTTGAATTTCGGAATAAGTGCCGAAATCTTCTTGTGCTTTTCACGTTTGGCCTCGCTTACGGCAATCTTCAGAATTTTCAGGAATGTCAGCACGTTTTCACAGGCATCCTTGCCGATCATGCGGATATTGCGCTGCACACTGTTTGACAACTGGTTAAACAAATCAATATCTTTCAAAAGGCAATATTGCAGACAAAGCAAGGCTTTGATTTCCATCTGCGCCTGCGGGTATTTCTTGAGGCTCACATCGTTGATGAGTGTATTGAGCCACTTGGCTGTCTCATCATAGCGACCTACATAATAACTGCAGAGCGCGCGGTAGACCGTGTATATAACATGCTGCGGCACGTTGTTTACGTCAGGCTCATAATCGGCGAATAACTCTTCCTGTTCTGCGTACAGTTCACCTTCCGTGCCCAGCCGTAGGGCACGCTCCATTTTGGAGATCATGAACTGAACGGCAAATGTGTAGTACGGGTAATTGATCAGCAGGTTCGAGGCTGCATCGCTGACTTCCTCATAATAGCGTTCTGCCTGCTTATAAACCTTGTAATGATTGTAGTACTCCAGTTTCAGGAATTCGAACAACAGGTTGAGGTGATAGTAGACCGGATCCAGGTTATATCGCTCGAATATCTCCTGCACTCTTTTGAAGATATCCTCGATCGACTCCTCATCCGGCTGAAGATTCTCTTCCTTGTCCACAAACAGCCGGTGCCATATGATGATACAACTCTTGTACACATAGAGCCGGTGCGATTCGTACAAATTGGACACGCTGTGCATTTCCCGGGTCAGGAGTTCCAGGCTCAGCTTCTCCGTAGCATCACCGGACAGAAAGTAATTGCCGTACTTCTTGAAATAGTCGGCAAGCACATCCTCGGCCTTGTCAACTGCAAGCATGTAAGCCACATGACGGTTGTAAAGCTGACTGAAGGTGAAGTAATCCGGGGAATGGATGTGCAGTTTCTTCAATAGTTTATAGATAGTGGGGAGCTCCCCAACCAGATCTGCCTCGATCAGTTCCTTTTCAAGCTTTCTGAGCATGGCAATGGCGATGGTCTTCTTCTTGGTGAAAAATACTTCATTGATGTTCGCCACTTTGCGAAGCAGGTCCGTCCGCGGACTTTCCATCTGCTGGACCAGGTATTCTTCGATCTTCTGGCTCAGCCTGGACCGCATGGTGTAGTAGGCATTAGCGTTGATCTCCAGCTCCACCATCACCTTGGCTTCCGATAGCTGGCGTTCCCGCATGGCTTTCAGGAGGTAAGCTGACTTTTCGGCATTTCCGTTGACCAGGGAATCATAAATGGCATTATAGTCCTTTTCGGAAAGCTGCTTGATAATATTCTTGAGTTTTGCCATGCCGAAGAAAGCCTTTAGTGTGGAAAAAATACAAAAATAAGTTCTTCACCTGCCTATGGACCGCCATTTTTTCAGGGGATGACGTCATGGAAAGGTATTTGAGACAGCCAATGGAAAATATATTCCATATGGATTCATATTCTCAAATGATCGTTGATGCGGTGGCGAAGGTGAAAAATGCTGTTGTCAGGATCGATACCTTCAAAAACGTAAAAGGCACCCCAAAGCACGCCGGTACCGGGTCAGGATTCATCTTTTCAACTGATGGCTTCATTTTCACCAATAGCCATGTGGTTAAGGACGCCGAAAAAATCATGGTCACGCTCCTGAATGAAAATGAAATTGAAGCCACCTGCATTGGTCAGGATCCGGATACTGACCTTGCCATGCTAAAGATCTATTCAGACGGATATTCAGCCGCCAAACTGGGGGACTCCTCGCTACTTCAGATCGGTCAGCTTGTTATCGCCCTCGGCAACCCATTAGGCTATCAGCATACCGTCACTACGGGGGTAGTAAGTGCATTGGGCCGCACGATGAGAACCTCTACAGGTGCTGTCATAGAGAACGTAATCCAGTCCGATGCAGCCCTCAATCCCGGCAATTCCGGCGGTCCGCTCATAGATACCGATGGCAGCGTTGTGGGTGTAAATACCGCGATCATCAACGGGGCGCAAGGGATAAGCTTTTCTGTTGATATCAACACCGCAAGGGAAGTGGCCGACCAGCTCATCCGTAACGGCAAGGTGTTTAAGGCCTACCTGGGATGCATGTTACAGGAGGTAAATATCCATACCAAAATTCTGAGGCACCATCACCTGAGCAACCAGAAAGGTCTGTTTATTACCGGAATTGAGCCTTCATCACCCGCTGGCCGGTCACCGCTGAAAGAGGGTGACATTATCGTTGGGTTCAATGGTAAAACGATCAACACGCTTCCGGAACTGTTCAGAGCACTTACTCGGAGGGATATTCTAGGCCTCGTGGATATTACAGTCATCAGGCATACGGATTTGCTCGCCTTCACCATCCAGCCGGAGGAGAAAGTGCAGGCCTGATCACCACCGCTTCCTGTGAAAGGATTTCCCGCCGAACTTGCGGTGACCCTCCTTCTTCATTGAGAAGTGTTTCTTGCGTGATTTGGATTTGGATGCTGCCGCATCGGATTTGGCATCCGTTATCTCAACGCGTACTGCCCTGCCGTGATATACAAATCCTTCAAAAGCACGCGATACCTGTTCAGCCAATTCTTTCTCCACCTCAAAAAAGGAATAGGCTCCTTTCAAATCAATCTTGCCAATTTCTTTTCGCTCTACGCCAGTAACTTCTTCAATCATATCCAGAAAACCGGCCTTTTCAAATCCGTCCATCTTGCCCAGATTGATAAAGAACCTGGCGCCCGTTATATAGCGGGATCCCTGCCCTTCACCACTATCCTGGGCATTCAGATCCGGCGCGTTGCGGTAATAGTCGAGAAACCGGTTAAATTCAATAGCAGCAAATCGTTTTATCAACTCCGGCTTGGTGAGATGGTGCAACTCTTCGTACACCGCAGGGAGAAATGCCTCCATCTCCTCTTCCTTCACCGTTACCTCCTTCACCTTATGCATCAGCGCAAGCAGTTGCTTCTGGCAGACTTCAGGACCAGTAGGAACCATCATCCGCTTGAACGGTGATTTGAGAGATTTCTCGATTTGTTTCATCCTGCCTAACTCTTCCCGACTGACCAGTGCAATGGATATTCCGCTTTTTCCCGCCCTGGCTGTACGGCCGCTGCGATGGGTGTAGAACTCCATTTCATCCGGCATGTTCATATGAATGACGTGCGTGATATTTTCTACGTCGATTCCGCGCGCTGCCACATCTGTAGCTACCAAAATCTGAAGACTCCTGTCCCTGAACTTCATCATGACACGGTCGCGCTGTTGTTGGGTCAGGTCTCCATGCAATGCATCGGCGTTATAACCGTCTTTCATCAGCATTTCGGCCACCTTTTGTGTGTCGATCCGTGTTCTGCAAAAGATCAGGCCAAAGATGTCGGGATTAAAGTCAAGAATTCTTTTGATCGCCGAATATTTGTCTCTTTCCCGGACCAGCACATAACGGTGTTCGATGTTCACATTGCCTGCATTCTTATCTCCTACCGTAAGTTCAAACGGGTCGGCCATGTAGTTCTTCATGATGGCCTTCACCTCCTTCGGCATGGTAGCTGAAAACAACCAGGTAATTTTTGTATCAGGCGTGTATGAGAGAATCTTATCCAGGTCCTCCTTGAAGCCCATGTTGAGCATCTCATCCGCTTCGTCGAGCACCACATAACGAATGGCGCTAATGTCTACCGCCTTTCGATCGATAAGATCGATCAGCCTGCCAGGAGTAGCCACAATGACATGGGCCCCGCGCTTTACTTTCCGGATCTGTTCGCTGATGCTAGCGCCTCCATAGACGGCCACAATATTGAACTTCTTGAATTTTTCAGAAAAGTTTTCGAGGTCGCTTGTGATCTGCAGGCCAAGTTCGCGAGTTGGTGCCAACACCAGCGCCTGCGTATATCTCGATTGGTCATCCACCAGATCCAATAGAGGCAAACCAAACGCCGCTGTCTTTCCGGTTCCCGTCTGCGCCAATCCCACAAAGTCCCGGTCCCCCTTCAGTAAAACCGGGATTGACTTTTCCTGAATGGGCGTAGGGGTCTCGAAGCCAAGTAACTCGACTGACTCGACCAGTCCCCGGGATAAGCCCAGGGATTCAAATGATTTCATTGATTGATTATTAATAAGGAGGAGCAAAGGTACTAAAGAATTGACGAGTGGCAGGATGAAGTGTGCGCCGGTCCCGCTGATAGGACTGCAGCGGCATGCAGTGCGCGAAATTATCAGGGCAATATTTCAGTCCTGACCGAAGCAATCCTAACTTTACAGATCATTCACCAAACAAACGAGCTATGATTGTACGGCCTCAAAAAGCAATACTTACCTGCCTTTTGCTCTTCTGCGTATTGCACTTTTCCCTTGCACAGGGCGACAGGCTGGTATGGTCTTCAGACGGGAACTCATATTACAAAGCAGAAAACGGAGACATCGATCGCTATACAATGCCTGGCAGGGTGAACTCCATGGTTGTCTCACGAAATGAACTAAGTCCTGACGGGAAAGGACCAATGGAGATCAAGTCTTTTGCTTTTACCAAAGACGAAAAGAAGCTTCTTGTTTACACCAACTCCAGGAAGGTGTGGCGACTGGAAACCCGTGGTGATTATTGGGTGTTTGATCTGCAAACAAAGAAACTCAACCAGATAGGCAAGGGACGACCTGCCTCCAGTCTGATGTTTGCAAAGTTCAGTCCCGACGGTACCAAAGTGGCCTACGTAAGCGAGCATAACCTTTACGTGGAAGACTTGGCAAGCGGTGTCATCACACCACTGACCAAAGACGGCAATCGCAAACTGATCTATGGAACCTTCGATTGGGTGTATGAAGAGGAATTCAATTGTCGAGATGGGTTCTCCTGGAGCCCTGACAGTCAGCATATCGCCTTCTGGCAGATTGATGCCAGCGGCATCAGGGACTATTATATGCTCAATATGACAGACTCGGCACATTCACGTGTTATTCCAGTGGAATACCCTACGATAGGTGAACGGCCATCTGCTGCCCGCATTGGAGTTACAGGATTGAACGGGGAACCCATCACGTGGCTTGCACTTCCGGGAAATCCGACCGAACATTTCCTGCCCAGGATGGAATGGAATTCTGCTTCCGAAATTCTGGTTCAACAGCTGGACCGTAAGCAACAGGAAAGTGTGCTATTCTGGTGCAACGCCCTCAATGGCGATGCGCGCATGATCCATGCCGAAAAAGACAGCGCGTGGGTAGATGTGTTCGAAACGTCCCCTGGCCAGGAGCAGCTTCATTTTGTGGAGTTGATCACTGGCAATACCGAGTTCCTTTGGATGAGCGAAAAGGACGGCTGGCGGCATCTTTACAGAATATCGCTGGATGGAAAGAAAGAGATACTTGTGACTGCAGGTGATTTCGATGTAATGGACCTGAAGGGAATTGATCAAAAGAACGGCATCGTCTACTTCACTGCATCACCCTCAAATGCCACGCAGCAGTACCTTTATAAGGCAAGGCTCTATAACCCCGGCAAGACAGAACGCGTCACGCCGGCAGGAGAAGATGGATGGCACAACTACACCATTTCTCCCAGTGGACGTTATGCCCAGCACTCTTTTTCAAGTGCAAACGCGAGCCCTTATTCAGAATGGATCGACCTGACCAAAAACAAACCACTGAATGAAAAAGAATCTGCTGCGGCAAGAGGCAACCAGAAGAAACCCGCACATCCTGTAGAGTTTATACAGATCAAGACGGAAGACAACGTACTAATGGATGGCTGGATGGTGAAGCCTTCCAACTTTGATCCATCAAAGAAATATCCGGTAGTGTTCTTTGTATACACAGAGCCGGCGAGTCAGACAGTGTTGGATCGTTTTGGCGTGGGCCGGAACAGGATGTATCGGGGCGACATGGCCAACGATGGATACCTCTACATCTCGATGGATGGAAGGGGGACGCCTGGACCGAAAGGAAGCAGATGGCGCAAGAGTATATACAGGAAGATCGGGCAATTGAATATCCGCGACCAGGCCATGGCAGCAAAAGAAATACTCAAGTGGTCGTTCGTCGACCCGGAGCGCATAGCAGTATGGGGTTGGAGCGGCGGAGGATCAACCACACTGAATCTCTTGTTCCAGTACCCTGATATCTATAAAACAGGTATTGCGATCGCAGCAGTTGCCAATCAACTCACCTATGACAACATTTATCAGGAGCGCTATATGGGACTCCCTCAGGAAAATCTGCAGGATATACTCGACGGCTCTCCGGTTACTCATGCCGGCAAACTGAAGGGCAACCTCTTGTACATTCATGGAACAGGTGACGACAATGTTCATTATAATAATGCCGAGATGCTGCTAAATGAACTTATCCGAAATAATAAGCAGTTCCAATTTATGGCCTACCCCAACCGGAGTCACGGTATTTCGGAAGGAGAAGGAACAAGCGAGCATTTGACTACGCTTTACACTGAATACCTGAGAAAGTATTGTCCGCCCGGACCCCGGTAGACATTCATTTTGAACTGACGAAAAGAGCCGGCAATGGCATTCTGCTATCTTTGCCGGCCTTTAACCTGGCCTATTGCGAAGACAAACTGTCAAGCGGTCAATTTGCTGTTTGTACGGGATAACCCTGCCGCAAGAAATCAGTTAGAGACAGCATAAAATACTTGCCCGTTTGGGAATAACGGGTTAGCGCTTTTTGTCTAAACGACGCAACGGATAGGAGAATATGAGAATAATTGCCATACTGTTTTTATTCATTGGAATTACGGCTTTTGGCCAGGTTAATCAGACCACACCCAAAGGACACGGCAGGATAATCGGAACGGTCCTCGATGACAACAAACAGCCCGTTGAATTTGCGACAGTTGCGCTGGTCGGACCCACTTCCGACAAACCCATCGACGGCGCCATTTGCGACGACAAAGGAAAATTCGCTATTGTCAAAGTACCCAACGGAAACTACCGCCTCATCATTTCTTTTATCGGCTACGAGAACACAGTGGTTAAAGACATTGTCATTTCAGACAAGAAGAACTTCATCGATGTCGGCAACCAGGGGCTTGCCACCACGTCCAAGCAATTGGAAGCTGTAGTGGTGGAAGGGCAGAAAGTCCTGGTGGAAGAAAAGGTTGATCGCACCGTTTATAATGCCGAAAACGACAATACAGCCAAGGGAGGAGATGCCACCGATGTACTGAAGCGCGTGCCCATGCTTTCTGTGGACATGGACGGCAACGTGTCCCTTCGTGGAAATCAGAATATCAAGGTCCTTATCAACAATAAGCCTTCCACCATCACTGCATCCAGCGTGGCTGATGCGTTGAAGCAAATTCCGGCTGATCAGATTAAGACCGTGGAAGTGATCACCTCGCCCTCTGCCAAGTATGACGCTGAAGGCTCGGCAGGTATTATCAATATCGTGACCAAGAAAAATACGCTTCAGGGTATGAATTTGAACATAGATGGAAGCACCGGCTACCGCGGCTCCAATCTCAGCCTCAATGGCGGTTACCGTAAAGGAAAACTTGGCATCTCGTTGGGAGGATTTGGCAGAAGCGGTTACAACGTCACCGGACGGTTCACCAACAGCCAGTTGACCACGAATACCACCACGGGTGCACAAACGCTGAATATTCAGGATGCCGCCACACGCCGTCAGGATTTGTTCGGCAACCTGAACGCCGGCATTGACTATGACATCAATAAGACCAACTCACTGACCGGTGGCATCCGGTTTGGTACACGCAATGGATGGAATTATCAGGATAACCTGCTGACCAGCACCTATCAGAATGATTTACTTACCGGCACCAGCCTCCGCAATGTCAATACACAGGACCTGTCAAACAATATAGATGCGAGTCTGAACTACACACACACTTTCTCCAAACCGCAGAGAGAGTTCAGTGTTCTTACGCTGTACAGCCGCAACAACCGCACGAATGACTTTACCAACTCCATTCTCAATCAGACGGACCTTACTACCGCCAGCCGCCTGATGAATGAGAACAAGAGCTTTAATGAGGAAATTACTGTGCAGGCCGATTATCAGACACCCATCAGCACCAACCAGCTGCTTGAGGTGGGCGGGAAGAATATTTCAAGGAATGTCTCCAGTGACTACAAATATTTCTCATCTGTCGGTGAGGGCACTTATGTCCCGATCGCCAACAGCAGCCTGGCCAACGTATTCAATTACAACCAGAATATTACTGCCGGCTACCTCGCCTACACATACAGTTCAAAATCCGGCTACAGCCTCAAGGCAGGATCCCGATATGAGTACACTACCATCAATGCCAACTTTGCGACGGAAAAAACACCCGTGGTCATTCCCTCCTACGGCGTGCTGGTCCCCAGTGTCAACCTTTCAAAGAAGCTGAAGTCCGGAACAGTCAAGATCGCCTACAACCGTCGCATTCAGCGTCCTTCCATTCAGTTTTTGAATCCGAATTATCAAGCCTCCAATCCATACAATGCATCCATCGGTAACCCCAACCTTGGGCCGGAGTACACCAACAATTACGAGTTGTCGTATAACACTTTCATTAACAGTACCAATCTGACGTTCTCCACTTTTGTACGGAATACGGATAATGCGATTCAGCCGATTCGCAACGTAAAAGGTGATACCGTAGTTACTACTTATAAGAACATCGGTAAGGAAGACGCATATGGCGGTAGCATATTTGCCAATGTTAACGTGTCAAACAAACTGTCACTGAACGGGGGTGCCGATATTTACTATGCCATTCTCAAAAACAACGACCCTAATCCGCTGTATACAGCAAGCAACCAGGGTTGGGTAGTGGGTTACCGCTTCTTTGGAAGCTACAATATAACGAAGGGATGGGGACTGCAGTTCTTCAGTTTCTACCGTGGCAGACAGGTGCAATTGCAGGGTGTTCAGGGTAGTTTCTACATCTACAGTTTAAGTATCCGGAAAGACCTGCCCAACAAGAAAGGAAGCATCGGATTCGGCGCCGAGCAATTCTTCACTCCGGCAATGCGAATTCCAAGTTATACCGTTTCTCCGGTCGTTCAGCAAAACAGCACGAACGAACTGCACAACATGAACTTCAAGATCACGTTCAGTTACCGAATTGGTAAAATGAGCTTCGATCAGCCACGGCGCAAGAAATCTATTAGCAACGACGACCTTAAAGAAGGTGGTGGCGGCGGTGACATGGGAGGAGGCGATATGGGGCAGCAGGGCGGCGGTGGTCAACGCCAGGGAGGTGCAGGAATGGGCGCCGGTGCACGCAATGCACAGCAGAATAATGCCAAGACGAATGACAAGAGTGAGAAGAAAGATGAGGGATTTGATCCCAATGCCGTAGTGATAGCTGAAGGCAGCTGGTCCTATACGGTCGATTCACCGCAGGGCGGTGGCGGCACACTCAACATCCGCAAGGAAGGCGACAAGTACGCAGGCAGCGTCATCAGCAGCCGCAACAACCGTGAAACCCAACTTTCAACAGTGACGGTAAATGGAAATGAAATATCCTGGGGCTATGAAGTCAATTTCGGTGGCAACAGTTCCACTATTTCAGGCAAGGGCATCATCAAGGGTGATGAAATGAATGGCACCATCACCATGGGACAATTCGGATCGTTCCCGATGAAGGCAACAAGAAAGCCGTAACAAAAGGGTTTCGTTAAGCGAAATTTGTAACAGTTTTTGGGTAGGGTAAGGTTGAAATGGCGTCCACATCGGCGCCATTTTTTTTGCTGACTCCCCCTTCAGTACCTTAGGATACAATTCCACCCTATGAGCCCATGCTTAACAATGATCTTCCTGCTGGCATCCATATCTGCCATGGCGCAGGACTTCACTGAAAACGTAAAGCCTTATGTCAGTCTGCAAAAAGATAAGTACGCCATTACGCATGTCCAGCTTTTGGATGGTCGTGGCACCGCGGCTCAGAAGGACATGACCATAGTGATTGAGCAGGGACGCATCACGCAAATTGCTCCTTCAGCAAAGACCACTTTACCCAAAGAGATGTATATCGTGGATGGCACCGGTAAGACGGTCATGCCGGGGTTTGTCATGATGCATGAACATATTTTCTATACGAAGACTTTCGAAGGCGAGTTCAATGTGGTAAACATGACCAATACATTCCCGCGCATGTATCTGGCTGGCGGGGTCACCACCATGCGCACTGCCGGAAGTGTATCACCTCACACCGATCTCAACATCCAGCGCTTTATCAGGGAAGGCAAAATGGCAGGCCCCAAGATGGACGTTACAGGTCCTTTCATAGAACGACAGAGTGAGACCTCCATACCTCAGCTCCCCATCCTGCCGAAGGAACAGACACCCGGTGCCACAATAGACTACTGGGCAGATCAGGGTTGCACCTCATTTAAAGTGTACATGCACATCAGCCGTCAGGATCTGAAAGAAGTGGTACAGCATGCTCACGCCAGAGGCCTGAAAGTCACAGGACATCTGTGTTCGGTGAGCTACCAGGAGGCAGCGGAGATAGGGATTGACAATCTTGAGCATGGCTTTATGGCATCGAGCGACTTTGCCGAACGGCGATTAGAGGACCTCTGCGATTACTTTAAGGCCAGTACCGGACTTCAAAAGCTTGGCAAAGACGATCCTGCCATGGACAAACTGATGCGAATGCTGATCGACAAGGGAGTCACCATCACCACAACACCGGCAGTCTTCACTCCCACTACCGGATATGAGTTGATACCCGGCGGAGGTGATGAGGCCATCCATCCCGACGTACTAAAAAACATAAAAGCCGGATATGACAGAAGGCTTGGCAAGGACTCCATTTCTCAAAGAATGTTCAGGAACGAACTTTACTGGATCAGGAAATTCCATCAAATGGGTGGTAAGGTCGTAGTAGGTACCGATCCCACCGGTGCGGGACGCATCATCGCCGGCTACGGAAACATGTGGACCCTGGAACTGATGGTCAAGGGAGGATTCACTTTACCTGAAGCCATCATGCTTTGCACGCTTAACGGTGCAAGGTTTTTGAATCGCGACAAGGAAACTGGCAGCCTCGAGAAAGGCAAGTCGGCCGACCTTATTCTGATTGACGGCGACCTGTCTGCTGATGCCACCAACATCCGGAAAATCCAGTGGGTGATCAAAGACGGAATTGCATTCGAATCAAAAAAGATGTTTGAGTCAGTGAAGGGAAAGGTGGGACTGTACTGACACAACGCGTCAGCAAATCCTGGGTAGCTGCTCTCCAGTCAGGTAGCTCACTACTCTTCGACCGCCAATCTTGCTGGCCAGCACCACTTGCCCGGGATGCGACGTAGTGACTTCGCCGATAACTGATGCGGTCTTACCGTGCGGTTCACTCCGGAGTACAGCCAGCGCCTCTTCAGCACGGGCAGCGTCGACAACCGCTATGAAGATTCCTTCATTTGCGACATAAAGCGGATCCAGTCCCAGCAGTTCACATGCGCCTTCCACCTGCTCCAGCACCGGAATACTCTTCTGAACCAGATCCACACCAAGCTTCGTTTGTCCGGCCACTTCATTCATCACTGTCGCCACACCACCGCGGGTAGGATCTCTCATGAAATGCACATCCTGGCCCAGCTTATCCAATAATTGCCTTACTGTATGATTCAGCGATCGCGTGTCACTTTCAATAGTCGTTTCAAACTCCAGCCCTTTACGTCGCGATAAGATTGCCATGCCGTGTGTGGCCATGGGGCCGCTCAGGAGAATCTTGTCGCCCTGTCTGATGCGGCTGTGATGAATAGCGGCTTGCGGATGGAGTTCTCCGATACCTGAAGTGTTGATAAATATCTGGTCCCCTTTCCCCTTTTCAACCACCTTCGTATCGCCTGTAACAATCTTCACTCCTGCCCTCTCTGAGGCAACCTTGATGGAGACCAGTATTTCCCAGAAGTCGCTCATCTTCAGACCTTCTTCCAGTATGAACCCCAGGGAGAGATATTTGGGAATCGCTCCGCACATGGCAAGGTCATTGACAGAGCCATTCACTGCCAGTTCTCCTATGTCACCTCCCGGAAAAAAGACTGGCGAGATCACATAGCTGTCAGTGGTGAATGCCAGTTTTCCTGAAGTCTCAAGGAACGCACCATCGTGCTGCTGATCCAGCTGATCATTTTTCAGAAGATCAAAGACACCGGACTCCAGGAGCCGATGCGTGAGCAAGCCTCCGCTGCCATGTCCCATGGTAATCATGTCGAAGTCCAGCTTCGGCATGGGACAGTTGAACTGCAGGGATTTGGTGAATGAAGTCATACAACGGTCTCCTCAGGCTTCCGGCCGTAGGCAAAATATGCTGCACACGCACCCTCACTGCTCACCATCGGAGCGCCGAGAGGATGCTCAGGCTTGCACCGGGTACCGAAATTTGGACACTGAAAAGGCTTCTTCAGCCCCTTCATAATAGCTCCACTTATGCAATCTGCATTTTCCTTCACCTCACCAAGATCGAGATTAAATTTCAACCGGGCGTTGAAGCGCTTGTAGTCCTCCTTCACCTCATACCCGCTCATGGGTATGGTGCCGATCCCTCTCCAGGTTCTATCACTGACATCAAACACCTGTTGGATGGTTTGCTGTGCGAGTTTGTTGCCTTCGCGCTGTACCACCCTGGCGTATTGATTCTCCACTTTGGCCTCACCCTTCTCGAGTTGTGTGACGGCCATCAGAATTCCCTGCAGAAGATCTACAGGCTCAAAACCGGTGACTACCACTGGCACTTTGTACTTCTCTACGATGGGGAAATACTCTTCCATGCCCATGATTGTGCACACATGGCCCGCCGCAAGGAAAGCGTCAATTCTATTTTCTTTGTCGCTGAGGATGGCCTCCATGGCCGGCGGAACCAGCACATGAGAAGCCAATATACTGTAGTTGGAAACTCCCAGCTTCTCTGCGTGCACAACGGACAGCGCATTGGCAGGAGCAGTTGTCTCGAAGCCAACGGCAAAGAATACCACCTCTTTGTCCGGGTTCTGTTGCGCAATGCGTACAGCCTCGAGCGGAGAATAAACAATTCTCACGTCCCCACCGGCAGCCTTAGCTTCAAGAAGACTCCGGCTGGATCCGGGCACGCGCAACATGTCACCGAATGAACACAGGATAACTTCAGGCCGGGAGGCCAGCGCAATTGCCTCGTCAATGATGCCGAGCGGGGTCACACAGACCGGACAGCCCGGACCGTGCACCATGGTCACCTGCGCTGGCAGCATATCCAGGATGCCGTTCTTGACCAGGCTGTGGGTCTGGCCACCGCAGATTTCCATGAGTGTCCAGGGCTTGGTGACGATAGCGTGAATTTGTTTCAGGTATTCCTGAACCATTTCACCGTCGCGGTATTCGGACAGGTACTTCATTGAGGCTCCTCCTCTCTGCCAGGCACATGCCCCAGCTCATCCAATTCTCCAACCTGCCTGATGTACTCAAATGTTTTGTGAGCCTCCTCTTCGTCCACTTTGCTGATGGCGACGCCGACATGGACCAGCACATAGTCGCCTACCTTTGCATCCGGCAGCATGGCCAGATTTACTTCCTTCATCACACCTCCAAATGAAACTTTTCCAAACCGGAACGTCTCATCCAACTGGGCGGTAATCGCTTCTACTCTTCCTGGAATGGCAAGGCACATGGTATAGTTGTTTAGTTGGGTACTAATTCAAATTCCTTAAGCTGCCCTGGCTGCGCGGCCTTCATCTTCCTGTGTATATAACAGTGGGCTATCTGACCCAGCCCGATGCATTCGTCGTTGGGTGACAATTGTTTGTGAAAATATAGTTGATGCGAGTCACCAAGGTATTTCTTCAGCAGCCGGACCAGCAGTGCGTTCTGAAAGACTCCACCGCTGAACGCTATCTTATGGGTTCCCTGCGTTTTTGCCACCTGGCAAATCCAGCCGACGAGGTCAGCATGGAACTGGTATGCAATGCGCTCGGGAGGTAATCCTGCCGATATCTGCTGTATTACACTCTTTGCGGCAACGACGGGACTAAAGGGTACGGGAGAAGGCTTGATGGTGGCCTCTTCTGTGTACCGTGAAGCCAGGGTCTCAATGTACAGGGCTGCTTCACCCTCATAAGTAGACTTGTCGCAAATACCGAGTAATGATGCTACTGCATCGAACAGCCGGCCCACGCTGGACGTCTTCATCAAATCGGGCTGCATTAGAATCTGATTGTACA
Organism: Bacteroidota bacterium; assembly: GCA_018266395.1. Classification (GTDB taxonomy): domain Bacteria; phylum Bacteroidota; class Bacteroidia; order Cytophagales; family Cyclobacteriaceae; genus ELB16-189. The sequence goes on from JAFEAM010000039.1 coordinate 21,449, forward strand.
ACCTCCATTCCCTTTCTGTGAATTTATTCCGAAGCAATTTTTCAGCTTCCCTCAGGTTTCTGCAAACGGAAAGTGCGCACAGGCGTGGTTCTCTTGAGACTTTGTCTCCGAGGAAGTGACTGAAATAAGACAGGTGAGCAACCCTGTTGAACCTCGAATTCTCATAGTGGAAGAATTCACCGCCCCATATGTTCCCGTCGTCGCCCCAACCCGTGCCATCCCACACTACGCCGAGCACCGGCGCTGGAGATTCCAACAGGTGGTTTTCCGCCAGCACAGCCGCAAAGTGCGCCTCATGGTGTTGCACCAGTGTGAGCGTCACCTGCAGGTCGGTCGCCAGCCTCCTGCCCATTACGGAAGAAAAATATACTGGATGCTTGTCCGCGATGATTCGCTGCGGTGCAATCTCAAGAAGGTTTTGCCAATGGCCAAAAGTATGCTCGTAGCTTTGCTGTGTCTGATAATTTTCAAGATCCCCCAGGTACTGGCTTACATAAACATTGCCCTTGCTGAGGAAGGCAAAAGAACTCTTCATGTCGCTGCCCATTGCAAGCCAGTTGCGGGTCCTTTGTGTAAACGGATGAGGCAGATACGTTGGCGCCAGTCCCCTTGACCTTCTGAGTATGATCTTCTGATCGTTTGAAGCCAGCCTGATGACACTGTCGTCCTGCGGTATCAGGATTTCCCGGTTGTTGCTCACAAAATAATCAGCAATGCCCTGCAGCTGGGAGAGTGCCTGTTCATCGTCATAGAAAATGGGTGAACCACTTTCGTTGGCACTGGTTGCTACCAGCGGCTTCTTCCACTGTTCCATTAACATGGCCATCAGCGGAGTGTAGGGAAGCATGATGCCGAGGTGGTCGAGGTTTGGTGCCACGGACTGCATTGCCACGGAAATACCGGGTCGTGCCTTCAGCAGGACTATCGGCGCTTCTACGCTGTTGAGTGCTTCAGACTCGGCCCGGCTGACAAAAGTATCGCGCTGTACCATTTCAAGTGATGGATACAGCAAAGCGAACGGTTTAGTGGGCCGGTGCTTTCTTGACCTCAGCAAGTCCACTACTTCGGCCCTGGTGGCATCACACAGCAGGAGATATCCTCCTATGCCCTTCATGGCGATGATCTTATTGTCAGCAAGTGCTGCTATAATTCTTTGAATAATTTCAGCCGGGTCTGAGGTGATGAGCTTGCCCTGTGCATCATGGAGCATCAGTTTCACACCGCACTTCGGGCAGGAATTCGTCTGGGAATAAAATCTCCGATCTTCAGGTGCCTGATATTCCAGACCGCATTCGGGGCATTGATGGAAAACATCCATCGTGGTCTGTGCCCGGTCATAAGGTACTTTCCTGATGATGGAATAGCGCGGGCCGCAATTTGTGCATGTCGTAAACGGATAATTATGCCGGCGATTGTGCGGGCCCAAGGTGTCTTGCCTGCAAGCCTCGCACAATCCGAGATCCGGCGTAATCAACAGGTTAGGCGAACCGCTGCTGACGCTTTCCCGGATTTGAAAATCCGTCCACGAACCAGGAGTTGCCTCTCGGACCGTATGGCGGATTACCCGGGCGCGGGGTGGAATCTTTTGCATCAGGGATTTTTGGAAAGACTCACAATTGCCTTCCTCTCCCATTATTTCAATATGCACACCATCAGGGCCATTGCTTACCCAGCCCTTCAGTTGATGTTCTTTCGCCAGGTGCCACACACAGGGTCTGAAACCCACCCCTTGCACCTGCCCCTCCATATGAATATGGAGTGATTTCATACACTGGCAGCCACTTCCTTCCTGGAACCTATGGCTTCATATTCATTCTTCAGCCATTCATACCATTTTCCCATGCCATCGCCGCGAGTTGCAGAAAGCTCGATGAAGGATAACCGTGGATTTACTTTGCGTGCGTACTCCTTCGTCTTCTCAACGCTGAAGTTGACGTAGGGCAGGAGATCAATTTTGTTGATAATGCACAACTGACTGGATTCAAACATGTCGGGGTACTTCAATGGCTTGTCATCGCCCTCCGTAACGGAAATGATGGCAACCCTGGCCTGCTCACCCAGGTCAAACATGGCGGGGCATACAAGATTGCCCACGTTTTCAATAAAGACGACAGACCCATCCTGGGGATCCAACTGGTGTATGGAACGGTGAATCATATCCGCATCCAGGTGGCAACCTTTGCCGGTATTGATCTGCACCACTTCACAACCTGTTGCCGCTATGCGGTTTGCATCATTCAAGGTTTGCTGATCGCCTTCAATCACGTAAGACTTGTATTGGTCTTTAAGATCGGCGAGAGTTCTCTCCAGCAGGCTGGTCTTTCCTGAGCCTGGAGAACTCACAAGATTGACGGCCAGGATGTGGCCGGCCTCAAAGTGGTGGCGATTATGGCCAGCCTGAGTGTCATTCTTTGACAGAATATCCTGCTGAAGATCGATTCGTCTTTTTTCAGAGGATGACTCCTGACCGCCGTGATGATGGTGATGGGCGGTAACCAGGCCATGGTTTGATACAGGCCTGAACTCGCCTTCTTCCGTATTGATCCGGGTGATGGTTACACCGCCGGGTTGATCGCATCCGCAGGTAGCACACATGGGGAGATGATTTAGGATTGCTGATTTATGATTACTAATTGATTAGGAGACAACGAGGGATTTCACACGCAGTTCCTTGCCCTGGAGGTATTCCACCAGTACATTATCGCATGCCGGGCATGGCATGAATGGCTCCGACACCCTGAATTCCAGGCCACAATTGCCGCATCTGGCAATAGCCGGAACCCTGTCCACCACCCTCTCGGCGTCTGACAGGACCGTATTTCGCACGGCCGCAGACCAGGAAAAGTCCAGTGCATCCATCTCGACACCCGCCATTGTGCCGATTTCAAGTTCAATCGAATCCACCTTCCGGGCATGGGCCTGCTGCACCTGCTCGGTGGCAATGTCGATGATGTTCATGACGATGGACAACTCATGCATACCGATTCCTATTTCTTGTTGCTGACCTTGCCGGTTTTCACCTTCCACATCCAGCCCAGCACTACAACGGCTGTCAAAGTCACTGCAAGTGGAACGGCGTGTTCAGGATTAGCCAGGTAATGCACAGGGCTAAGGGGATTCTCGTTTCCATGTCCCGGATGTGCCAGTGCCATGACAGGCCCAAGGAGAAAACTGAGGATTGATAGAAACTTCACTGTGGTTTTCATAAATGGGATTTTGTTTATGAATCCGAAGGTATTCTGATCCCGGCCGGATCGTGATGACAAATGTCATTGCGGCGAAGTGAAAATTGTCAATGCATTGTACTGATCATATGGGTAAGCTTGTCAATCCTTTTCCAAAAAAGGAGTGAATGATCTTTATTTCTAATGCAGAATCAATCTAAATAACATCATCATGATTCAGGAAATCTCCACCAAAAAGGCAACCTACTACGAAGAACTCCTGGGCAAGGGGTATTCCCGTAGGGATTTCATGAAATTCTGCACGATGATAACGGCCTACATGGGGCTTCAGGCATCGGCAGTGGCACAGGTAGCTGAGGCACTCAAGACCACTCCACGCGTGCCGGTCATCTGGCTGCACTTTCAGGAATGCACCTGTTGCAGCGAATCTTTCATCCGGTCGTCACACCCGATCGTTGCAGACATCATCCTGGACAAGATCTCGCTGGACTATACTGAAACGCTCATGGCCGCAGCAGGCTATCAGGCCGAGGAGGCCATGGCCAAGACTATGAAGGACTACCACGGCGAATATGTTCTCTGCGTTGAAGGATCTGTTCCTCAGGGAGCCGATGGTGTTTATTGCATGATCGGCGGCAAAAGCTCCATGGACATTCTGCATGAAGCTGCCGAGGGTGCGAAAGCCATCATCTGCTGGGGCAGCTGCGCAAGCAACGGCTGCGTACAGGCCGCGAAACCCAACCCAACGCAAGCCACGCCAATTCACAAAATCATCAAAGGGAAACCCATTATTAAAGTACCCGGCTGCCCTCCAATCGGTGAGGTCATGGCTGGTGTATTGGTACACATCATCACCTTCGGCACCATCCCGGCACTGGACGGCATCGGACGTCCCAAGGCGTTCTACTCCAAGCGTGTGCACGACAGCTGCTACCGCAGACCGTACTATGATGCCGGTATGTTTGTCGAAACTTTCGATGACGAAAACGCAAAACGCGGCTACTGTCTATATAAGGTGGGCTGCAAGGGACCCAGCACGTACAACGCTTGCGGTGTGATGCGATGGAACAATGGAGTGAGCTATCCGATACAATCCGGTCACGGATGTTTCGGCTGCAGTGAAGAGAGTTTCTGGGACAATGGGCCAATCTATCAGCGGCAGGCTGCTGCAGGAGGATTTGGCATTGAAGAAAATGCCGACAAGATCGGACTTGTGGCACTTGGCGTTACCGCGGCAGGCATCGCAGCCCATGCGGTGGCCACAAACCTGCGCAAAACGAAGGCCATCGACAGCCTGATTAAGGAAGGAAAAGAGTCAGAACATGAACTTAAAAACGAATAACTCCTATGGCACAGCGAATCGTAGTCGATCCTATCACCCGCATTGAAGGGCACCTGAGGATCGAAGCAGAAATAAAGGACGGCAAGATTGCAGAAGCTTACAGTTCAGGCACCATGGTGCGGCTGATTGAAGAAATTCTGCGCGGACGTGACCCCCGTGACGCATGGGCATTCGTGGGCCGTGTGTGCGGAGTTTGCACGACCGTTCATTCCCTGGCTTCCATCCGCTCAGTAGAAGACGCCCTGGGCATCACCGTTCCGCCCAATGCCGAACTCGTGCGCAACCTGATGTTCTGCGCACAGAATATTCAGGACCACGTGATACACTTCTATCATCTCCATGCACTGGACTGGGTGGATGTGGTCAGCGCACTGAAAGCCGACCCGAAGAAGACTTCTGAGATCGCACAAAGCATATCACATTGGCCGAAGAGTTCTCCCGGATATTTTTCAGACCTCCAAAAGCGTCTGACCAAGTTCGTTGAAAGCGGCCAGCTCGGCATTTTTGCCAACGGCTATTGGGGACACCCCGCCTACAAACTTCCTCCGGAGATCAACCTGATCGGCGTAGCACACTACCTGGAGGCCCTTGAATGGCAAAAAGAGATCGCCAAGATCCATACCATCTTCGGTGGAAAGAATCCGCACCCCAATTTCCTGGTCGGCGGCATGGCATGCTCCATCAGTCTCGACGATGCCAGTGGTATCAACGCCGAGAGATTGGCTTATGTACAACAACTCTTCAAACAGGCCAAGGAGTTCGTCGAACAAGTTTACATACCCGACCTGCTGGCGGTCGCTCCCTACTATCTGGATTGGGGCGGCATTGGCGGAGGGTTAGGCAACTACCTCGTGTACGGTGACTTGTCCACCAGCGCCTATGCCGACGTGAAGAACTATAAATTCCCTGCTGGCGCCATACTTAATAAAGACCTCAGCCATATTGAGGAAGTGGATCTTCGCAACGACAGCGAAGTGCAGGAATTTATCGACCATAGCTGGTATGAATACGCCGGTGGCGACGGTGTGGGACTCCACCCCTGGAAAGGTGAAACAAAACTGAAATACACCGGGCCCAAACCGCCATTCGATCAACTGAATGTGGAAGAAAAGTACAGCTACCTGAAGACACCCCGCTGGAAAGGCAATGCCATGGAAGTTGGACCTCTTGCCAGGGTGCTTGTGGGTTATGCCAGCGGCCGACCCGACTTCAAAGAAGTTGTTGACAGCACACTGAAGAAACTCAATGTTCCTGCTACCGCTCTTTTCTCGACATTGGGACGCACTGCCGCACGCGGGCTTGAAACCATTCTCACCTCAACATGGGCATTGGAATTCTATGATCAACTGATCACGAATATCAAGAATGGTGATACACGCATGGCTGCAATGGAAAAATTCAGGCCCGAAACCTGGCCTGCAAAGGCCATGGGTGTCGGCCATACGGAAGCCCCGCGTGGCGCTCTTGCTCATTGGATCGTCATCGAAGACAAGAAGATTGCCAATTATCAACTGGTTGTTCCATCAACGTGGAACGCTTCACCAAGAGACAAGGAAGGAAAATCATCCGCCTATGAAGCAGCTCTGAAAGACACCCCGGTTGCGGATCCCAATAAGCCTGTTGAAATTCTCCGTACCATCCACTCCTTCGACCCGTGCCTGGCCTGTGCCGTGCACCTGTATGACGAGGACGGCAAAAATGTAAGCAAGGTCAAAGTATTATAAGCGCAAAAATATGGATACTACCTATTCGAAAGCACATTTGCTCAGACGGGTATTTGTCTGGGAATTGCCTGTGCGCTACTATCACTGGATCAACGCGCTCTGTATCCTGGCATTGATTGCCACCGGTATAATCATCGGAAACCCTCCTGCCATCATGACCAGTCGCGAGGCTTATGCCAGCTACTGGTTTGGTACCACACGTTTCATCCACTTCGCAGCGGCCTACATCTTCTTCTTTAACTTCATTTTCAGGTTGTACTGGGGATTCGTCGGCAACAAATATGCCCGCTGGAACCAGTTCATTCCTACCAATGCGAAGTTCTTCAAGGACATGTGGGCCATCCTTAAATCTGATATCTTCATGACAAGGGGATTTCAGGTGCATACTATCGGCCATAACCGGTTGGCCGGATTCATCTACTTCCTCACCTTCATTGCTTTCGGTATACAGTGCCTCACCGGATTTGGTTTGTATTCCGCGATGAGCGACTGGTGGCTTCCCAATCTGTTCTCCTGGGTACCGGCACTGTTTGGCGGTGATTTCATGATGAGGCTCGTGCACCACTGGGCCATGTGGTTCTTCATCCTTTTCGTAGTGGTTCACGTCTACCTTGTCTTTTATCATGACTATGTAGAAGGACGCGGTGAAATATCAAGTATGGGCGGCGGCTGGAAGTTCGTTGATGAGGAAGTGTTCCAGAAGAATCATCCGTCAGAAGCTAAACAGGAAAACAAGAAATAACTGCGCTCGCGCATGGACAAACCTGATCCATCCATCCTGATCCTTGGTGTCGGTAACTACCTTATGGGAGATGAGGGCGTTGGCGTTCACCTGGTCAGGATGATGGAGAAGGACCCTCTGCCCGAAGGAGTTGATCTGCTGGACGGCGGTACGGCTGGCTTTCAACTGATGGAATACCTCGAACGCTATCCCACCGTGATCATGGTCGATGCCACGCTGGATAAGAACCCAGTCGGAACCATCCGGATGATTGAACCCAAATTCTCGCAGGACTTTCCCAAGGCGATGAGTACCCACGAGATCGGGCTCAAAGACCTAATCGAAAGCCTTAGCCTCATGGGAAAAATGCCGAAAGTATATCTGTTTGTGATATCCGTTGCTGACATAGCTAACCTTCACATCGGGCTGTCTCCTCAGGTGAAGGCTGCGATGGATCTATTGAAGAACAGGATCCTTAAACTGACTGCAGCTTTGCAGAATGATACTGTTGTAGCTCTTGACTAAGAGATTTCAAACAACATCCTTTACAGAAAAGGAAATTCCACCGCAAACCATCACCATGATGTTGGAATAATTGTCCAGCACTGGATGATGATTGTTCAGGACAGAGAGTGCCGCACCGCAGGCGGGCTCAACAAGCATGCGGTGGTCCTCCATGAACACCTTGCAAGCCTGAATGGCCTCTGCATCGGTCACCACAACAGAATGAACGTCAAATTCCTTCGTCACCCTGAATGCTTCATCACAAACCTGGTTGGCGCCAAGCGTCTTAACCGAAGATGTGATCGCTTCCAGTCGCACAGCGTGACCGGCCTTAATAGCCTGTGAAAGGGAATCGGCCCCAAGTGTTTCAATAGCTATGATATCAACATCAGTCCATCCGTGCCTCTTGAGGCCCATGGCCACGCCTGCCATTAAGCCACCACCACCAACGGTCAGCAATATCGCATCGGGCTTGGAGGTTTGTTTCACCACCTCATCAATCATGGTCGCGTGTCCCTGCCAGACGACAGGATTGTCAAATGGGTGAATGACTTCTGCATGGTTCTCTCTCGCAAAGGCCAAAGCGGCGGTGTGAGCCTCCTCCCAGAATCTGCCGTGTTTGCGTACATCGGCCCCCACCTTCCGCATCATTTGAACCACATGCTCGTTGGTGGTCTCCGGCACAAAGATGGTCGCAGGCACACCAAGCATATGCCCCGTATAGGCAGCAGTATATCCTGCATTCCCGCCTGAGGATGAAATCAATTGCTGCTGACCGTTGCTTAGCAAATGCTGACACATCAGGCTGATCCCTCTCATCTTGAATGAACCCGAAGGCTGCAGATTTTCCAACTTCAACTGAATGTTCTTCCCCGTCCGCTCGCTCATTGGGATGGACCTGATCACTGGTGTGTGTATGTACAGCGCGCACATATTATTCTCTTTTTCAAGCTCTTTAGTGGCTCTTCTGAATTGCCGATAAAAATAGTAAATAGTGATATAGTCAGAATAAGGATGACATTCTACCTAAGCATTTAATATATGTTCATTATCGATCTGCAGTACATCGCCCCGCTGGAAAAAATTGACCGGCACATGCCGGAGCATATGAAGTTCCTGCGGAAATACTATGCAATGAACAAGTTCCTGGTGTCCGGTCGGAAAGTCCCCCGCACCGGCGGCATCATTGTTTGCACTGCCGGATCAAAGGATGAAGCCGAGCGTATCATTTGCGAGGATCCATTCGTCGTTAGTAAACTGGCCCAGTATACCATCACAGAATTCCTCGCCTCCCAAAGCCAGCCGGCGCTGAAGAATATATTGCGGTGAGTGGTAAGTGGTGAGAGGTGTGTTGTCAACAGGCAGAAGCTAGCAGCCAGCTGCTAGAAGCCCTCAATCCTAACCACAAAAATCCCGGTCCCCGATATGTCCCCTGGCCTCAATGCCGACAGATCAAGCACAACATCTGCGCCTTCTTTTTTAAATGGAACCGGCTTACTCGTGCCCAATACCATAACACTAGCAGACGAGGGTAACGTAACATTTCGCAATTTGAGCGTGCTCCTGTAGCCTGGAACAATAACATAGAGGTCCTTCGCTTTTTTCGTGAAGAAGCACTCCACATAGGACGAATCTTTTCTGGGCATCGTCATTTTGGCAATACTGTACCCAGCCATGAAACTGGCCCCTTTCTTCTGTGGCTTTGGTCCCTCACTCCATTGTTGGGATATTTTCCATGCCTCAGATCCATATATCGCATCGCCGTTAACAGCGAGCCAGTCACCGATATCGATCAGCCTTTGCTGCATGATCACGGGAATACGACCATCAGCCGTCGGACCAATATCCAAAAGCAGGTTGCCCCCTCGCGAAACGATATCGCAGAGCATCAGGATCAGGTCATGACTGGTCTTGTAATCTTTCAACTGCTCATTTCGGTTGTACCCGTACGAATGCCCTATACCCTGGCTTTCTTCCCAGACAATGTTGGCATCCATCCCGCTTCCATATTCAGAAGTCGTATAGGTGCAACCTGTGTTCTTCTCCCGGGTGTTGCTCCCCCACCGGTCATTCACAACGACATCTTTTGCGACAGGGGATTCATTAAACAACCACGCAAGTAATTCAGGGCTTCGCCAAACAGAATCGGGCAGGTCCCACTCACCGTCAGAGAAGATGATGCTCGGCTTGTAGCGCGTTACCAGATCTTTGAATTGCGGAAACATGTGCTCTTGCACAAACTTCTTCTTGTCGGTCTTCCATAACGGGTTAAACCATTCATAGAGGGAATAATAGTATCCCATCTTCAATCCTTTGCTCCGCACCGCTGTTGTCAGGTCACCTAGCAAGTCCCGCTTGGGTGTTCCTGATACTGCATTCCAGGGACGTCCCCAATCTTTGTCGGCCTGATCGTTGGGCCACAAACAATAGCCCTCATGATGTTTGGATGTCAGCACAACATACCTGGCGCCAGATCTCTTGAATACGTCGGCCCACTGGTTCGGATCAAACATCTCAGCCTTGAACTGGTGCTCGAGTTGTTCATACGGTACACCCTGGTAATTTTTTTGGTGAAAGGCGATGAAATCCTTCTGCTTCTCTTCAAGACGGTAGCCGTACCATTCAGCGTAGCTGTACCCGCTGTTCGGAATGACAGGCGCATAGGCGGGAACGGCATACACACCCCAGTGAATAAAAATCCCAAACTTGTCCTGGTGAAACCAAGCAGGAATGCCGCGGGTATTAAGGGACTTCCAGTTGGGCTGATAAGGCTGTGAATACGCGCTCAGGCTGCAAAGCGCGATCACAATAGCACTCATAAGAAGAACAGGTCTGGCCTTCATCTGTTTCAGTAATTAATAATCGATTATCAGCAATTAGCAATCAAAATACAACAAACCTGCCTAGCTTCGTGCCTCATGAAGAAGATTGCCTTAATAGCATCACTCCTATTCTCCCTGATTGGATGCCATAAATCAGAAATGGCTCCAGCTACAACGCCCATTCCGGAAGCGAACCGCTGGTGGAACGACCATGTCTTTTATGAAGTCTTTGTGCGCAGTTTCTATGATTCTGATGGCAACGGCAATGGTGATTTGAAAGGCATCACCCAGAAGCTGGATTACCTCAACGATGGGAATCCCAATACCGACACAGACCTAGGCGTAACCGCACTTTGGCTGATGCCCATCTACCCTTCACCCAGCTACCACGGTTATGATGTACTTGACTACCGGAACGTGAATTCCCAATACGGAACCATGGATGATCTTAATACACTCATCAGTGAAGCCCACAAGCGGGGGATGAAGATTGTGCTTGACTTTGTCCCCAACCACACTTCCGATCAGCATCCCTGGTTTGTCAGTTCTTCCTCGGCTGCAGATTCGCCCAAACGAAACTGGTATGTCTGGACAGGTTCCAATCCCGGCTACACAGGTCCATGGGGACAGAACGTGTGGTATGAAAAGAATGGCTCCTATTACTATGCCGTCTTTGATCACAGCATGCCCGACCTCAACTATAACAATGATGCGGTGACCAACGAGATTGAAGACATAACGAAATTCTGGTACAATTTGAAAGTGGATGGTTTCCGGATGGATGCGGCTCAATATCTCGTAGAAGAAGGGCAAGCTCAGGCAGCCACACTGAGCACCAAAAACTGGTGGCGCAAGTATTACACTTTTCAGAAGAACCTGGATCCCGGGTTCATGACGGTAGGTGAAGTTTGGACCAGCACCGATATCGCGGCACCGTTTTCAGATCAGCGGCTGGACTACTGCTTTGAATTTGACCTGGCCTATGCGATCCTTGATGCCGTCGGCAACGGAAACATTAGTCGCCTCCGGTCACAAATAGATATGGTCCTGAAATCCTATCCCGCTCTTCAGTACGGCACTTTCCTTACTAATCATGACCAGGACCGTGTTTTTGAAAGTCTTGGATTGGATGTGGCCAAATCAAAAGCTGCCGCAGGGATCCTTTTGACCTTACCAGGTGTACCATACCTGTATTACGGTGAAGAGGTGGCCATGCGGGGAAAGAAACCCGATGAGTTCATACGCAGACCAATGCAATGGGCCACCGGAACCAATGCAGGATTTACCACCGGGACGCCCTGGGTGCAAATGAATTCCGATTATGCAACCTCCAATGTTCAGACCCTTCAGGCTGATCCGAATTCACTATGGAACCACTATCGCAAACTTATTCACATCCGGACCTCCAGCACGCCACTCCTGCACGGCGACTATTCGGCGGTGAGCTCTACTACCGACAAGGTTTATTCCTTTCTCCGGGCAAAGGACAGCCAGGGCGTGCTCGCCCTACATAATCTCCAGGCCACTCCTGCCTCATCCGTTACATTTTCTTTGTCCCAGAGCAGTCTGCCAGCCGGTACTTACGCGGTCAAGGAGTTGCTTTCAGGTGCCAGCCTGGGCAACGTCACCATTGCCAGCGGTGGTGGATTCAGCGGTTTTAGTCCCATAACCACTTTAGATGGTTATGGATCGTATGTGTTGTCTTTGACCAAGCAATAAGAACTGTAATTGACGTAACCAACCGTCTTTTTTTGACGTCTTAGACTGGTAATGCCGTCAAAGCTATGATCAAGAACTTCTTCAATGTAGCCCTGCGAAACCTTAGAAAGCAGGGCTTTTATTCACTTATCAACATTGCAGGTCTCGCTGTAGGTGTGGCAGCCTGCCTGGTCATTGTGTTGTTTATCAACGATGAACTCAACTATGACCGGTTCAATGCCAATGGCGACCGGATCTACCGGCTTAATGAGGAGATCAAATTTGGTGGAAATCACATCCACATGACATACACGGCAGCGCCTGTTCCTCATACGATGATGCTCGAGTACCCTGAAATAGAGGCCACCGTTCGCTTCCGGTCTCAAGGCTCTTACCTGGTCAAAACCGCTGAAGGTGCCGACAACATCAAAGAGCCCAGGGTAATCTGGACGGACAGCACATTCTTCAGAATCTTCTCGGTCAAAGTCCTCGAAGGAAATCCAGACAAGGCCCTCAGCGATCCCGCCAGTGTGGCCATCAGTGAAAGCACCGCCAAAAAGTATTTTCCCGGCAGGAGTGCCCTAGGACAATCGCTCATCCTCGACAACAAGTACCATGCGACGGTGACTGCGGTGTATGAAGACATACCGGCCGCCTCGCATTTTCATTTTGACATACTCGTAGCGATGGTGGGCGATTGGCCCGTTGCCAAAGAAGCACAATCCAATGCCTACCTAAGCGAGAACTTTCAATCCTATTTCCTGCTGAAGAAGGGGACTGACGCGAAGGCGCTCGAAAAGAAATTGCCTGGCTTTCTCGTCAAGTACGTAGGACCGCAGATTGCCCAGGTGATAGGTAATGAGTTTTCGATGGAGAAATTCGTCTCATCAGGAAACAAGTTCGAATACTCGTTCACTCCGCTTTTTGATATCCACCTGCACTCCGACCTGAAAGGTGAATTCGAGCCCAACGGCAGCATTACGTATGTGTACCTTCTTGCGACAATTGCATTGTTCATCCTGGTGATCGCAAGTGTGAATTTTATGAATCTCTCCACGGCACGATCAGCAGGACGTGCCAGGGAAGTGGGTGTGCGAAAAGTGATGGGGTCACAGAGGGGCACCCTGATCGGGCAGTTTCTCGTTGAGTCGGTTATGGTAACCCTGATCGCCCTGGCTATGGCAGTGCTTATCGCATGGCTGTTCCTTCCGATGTTCAACAGTCTTTCCCTAAAACAGCTTCAGTTGCCATTCCATTCTCCTTACTTCTACTTCATTGCAGTGGCGCTCTCGATCCTCATTGGGGTAATGGCAGGCGTCTATCCTGCCTTCTTCCTTTCTTCATTCAATCCCGTCAATGTATTGAAAGGGAGGAGCAGCAGACAGGCAGGAGGAGCATTCATCAGGAGTTCGCTGGTCGTGTTTCAGTTTGTGATATCGATCTTTCTTATTGTAGGTGCCATCACGGTGAACCGGCAATTGCAGTACATACAAAGCAAGAAGCTGGGTTTCGACAAGAGCCAGGTGCTGTTGATCCACGACGCATATGCACTGAGGCCTTACTCGAATGTAGTGGCATTCAAGAACGAGAGCTTGAAGATAGCAGGGGTGCAAAGCGGAACGATATCAGGATTTCTTCCCATTGAGGGACCTGACGCCTACCGTAATAATTCTGCTTATTGGGTGGAGGGTAAACAGCCAACCACGGACAACCTGGTCAGCATGCAACGATGGGCAGTCGATATGGATTACATCAAGACCCTCGGCATCCAAATCACCGATGGGCGCGCGTTCTCTCCGGAGCACCCCTCCGATTCCTCTGGCATTATCCTGAATAAGGCAGCTCTCAAGCTTTTTGGTTTTGAAAATGATCCGCTGGGAAAGAAGATTGTCACTTTTGAAGGAATGAGAAAAGACGGTTCACCCGATCCGGCCCAGACGAGATCCATGGAAGTTATTGGCGTTATGGACGATTTTCATTTCTCTTCCATGAAGGAAGCCATTACACCGCTCGGACTGATACTGGATAAACAAGACGGCGCTGTGGCATTCAAGATTAACGGATCCAACATACAAGAACTGATCACATCCATCGAAAAGATCTGGAAAACCATCGCTCCAGGACAGCCCTTCATGTACTCATTCCTTGACGAGGATTTCAATAAGATGTATGCAAATGAGCAGCGACTGGGGCGCATCTTCACCGTGTTTGCAGGGCTCGCCATCATCATTGCCTGCCTCGGTCTCTTTGCACTCACGGCCTACACTGCGGAACGCAGGACCAAAGAAATCGGTATCCGCAAGGTCATGGGTGCGAGTGAAGGAACGATAGTAGTTCTGCTGTCAAAAGAATTCAGCAGGTTGATCCTGATCGCGTTTGCAATTTCACTGCCACTGTCATGGTATGCGGCTGGATGGTGGCTCGAAAGCTACACTTACAAGACAGAGATTGGGCCGCTGGTCTTTCTCCTTGCCGGCGGAATGGCATTCATGATTGCCTGGCTCACCATGGGATATCAATCCATCAAGGCTGCGATAGCCAATCCGGTAAAGGCACTGAGGACGGAATAACAGATCAACAAGTAGTTGGATACTCAATATCCAGCCAGATTGATATTGCTGACTAGCATGAAGTCGTCCTTCTCCATAAAGAGTGCTCCAAACTTGAAAGCATCGAGCGTGTAGCCTCCGGGCAGGGCACTCGGTGAGGCAAAAGTCTTTGTGCCATTGACATACAGTGCGATTCTGGACTTCTGCCTGATGATGCCGATATGTGCTTTGTTGGACAACTCTGATTTGAGGAGATCAGTCTTAATGTGTGAGTCAATGATGCCAGGTTTCCCCTTCTCGAAGTTTTCGGCATCAATTTCTCCGGCTGCGGTATTGAACGCAAAGTAGATTCCAGCGTTGCCAGGGTAACCTCCTTCCTTGAAGTCCGTCGTTTTGTCATTGGTCGAATAGAAGTACAAGAGATAGTGGGCATCCTTTCCAGGCGACGGATGAAAGATGGCATCGAACTCCAATGAGAAATTCTCAGGTAGCTCCGGAAGTTGACTTGGCGCGAATGCACCGTTGCTGGATATCTGAAGCCAATTTCCATCCTGCCCGTCCACTGTCCTTACTTCGCCGTTGCCATTCGTGATCCAGTTGTCAGGAAACGAACCAGCGGCAGTGGAGGAGAAGTCAGCCGAATAGATTGTCTCTGTGCCTGCTGTGAAATCACTTTCAGGAGTCTTGGTAACCGCCACATCCTGAGTGGATGGGCTGTTATTCACTGAACCTGAAACCTGTTGATTGTTTGCAGTATTGCTATTATTATTCCCGTTGTTGCTATACCCTCCATTGTTTGATTGGTTCGAGGACTTCACTTTGCGCAGGATCTTGCCCGGAGCTGAAAACACACCATTGACACCCTGGTTCACCGAGTTATAGATGGTGTTGTTGGTTGTATTCACCACGGCATTCCCTAATGTTTTCTTGACGCTGATGATTTGGGCATGTGCTGCGAAGAACCCCATCAAGGGAATAAGAATAAGTAGACGCATAGTTTTGCTGTTTGTACTTACACAAAGTACTACCCATTTATACAGATTGGATCGCTATTGTGAAAAAGTAAAGATGAATTTTGGACGTCAGGTGCAATTTATAGGCGTCGCATTCTGCCCAGTAGGTAAATCACGTAGAGAATAGCACTGATTTGAAGCCGCCGAGTATTCCCGTCTGACTCAGCGATGTGGAACAGAAGCCTTCAATAGACTCTAAGTGTGACCTAACCTCATTACGCACAAAATCATCCAAATCGCTTCGGTGAAACGCCGTGGATCGGGAAGGGACCGCGTGACATTAATGAGGGAGCAATCAAATCATCAAATCACCAAATCAACAAATGTGTGGAGCCAGTGGGATCCCGAAATGCTTCGGGACCACGACCTCGACAATACCATTGTCGCGTCCCGATTGCTATCGGGACCAGCTGAGCTATGACCCCTTCCCAATGAGCCATTCAATATACCTACGGCTCTTCTTGGCTTTTATTTCTCGCTCCCTCTTTATTGCGTCGACCCGCTGTTCAAATGCCTCAGAGTAGACACAAGACCAGTCTTTAGCTATGGAGGTGTATCGCGATATTCCGCTTTGATGGGACTGCAGCCGCTTGTCAATGTTATCCGTTTCACCAACGTAGTAATGGTCAGCAGACTTTGAGTAGAGTATGTATACAAAGTAAGGCATGAAAGCCTTCGGGGACCAAGGTAGATGGCAGGAGTTCAGCAATAATTATTAGTAACCACGACCTCTTTAGTGGAGCCAGTGGGATCCCGAAATGCTTCGGGACCACGACCTCGACAATACCATTGTCGCGTCCTTCTTTTTGTGGAGCCAGTGGGAGTCGAACCCACGACCTCGACAATGCCATTGTCGCGCTCTAGCCAGCTGAGCTATGACCCCNNGGGCTGGCAAAGATATTCCAAAATCAGAATCGAGCAAAGCGCCTCTCAACTTGCTGATGCTGACCCTCTATTCCAGCCATGTTACCCTCACCTCGTTGGTATCCCGAACCACTCGAGATCAGGGTAAATTATAATTATAAATATAGTTGTATTACTATATTTATAGTTATAAGTTTGATCCATGCAACCGAAAGAACTTACACGGGCTGAAGAACAGGTCATGCAGTACCTCTGGGTCTTGGGGAAAGCTTATCTGAAAGACATCGTCGAGAAATTCCCTGAGCCAAGGCCAGCCTATACCACCGTGTCCACTGTGATCCGGGTATTGGTTAAAAAAGAATTCATAGGCTACACTTCTCGCGGAAAAGTCAATGAGTACCGTCCTCTTATTTCAAAGAATGATTATCTGAAAAGAAGATTGAAGCCAATCATCTCCAATTACTTCAGCGGTTCAAGGCCTGAGTTCGCTTCCTTTTTCGCCAATGAACAGCTCAATCTTTTTGAACTCGAAGAAATAAGGGAGTTGATTGAAGAGAAAATCAAAAAGCTTAAATCAAAGAAGAAATGAGCCACTACGGAATCTACGTCCTCCAGGTGTGCCTATGCACAACGGTATTCTACCTGTTGTTTGTAGTCCTGTTCAAAAACTTAACCTTCTTTTCACTTAATCGCTTTTATCTCCTGTCAGGACTGATCCTCTCCTTCCTGATCCCGCTGATTAAAATCTCATTTCTCCCCTCTGAAATTAAGACAATCACGCACACACTGGAAGAGACATTCGAATTCTGGGACACAGAACAGGCGATTGCTTCAGTAGCAATTCCAGTCAGCGATAGTACTACTCACATGTATTTCCTGGCGGTGGGCTATTTTACTGGAATGGCATTTCTGTTGATCAGGCTATTGATCTCCATCGCAGCTGTTTTAAGGCTCAAAAACAAATCCAATACTACAGTCTTGGAGGGTATCAAAGTTGTCACCACACGCATATCCCAGCCCTTCTCATTTTTCCGGACGGTATTTATGCCAGACCATGAAGATATTGCATTGATTCTGGCTCACGAAAGAGCACACATCGACCAAAACCATTGGATTGATCTGATCCTAATGGAGGTCGCCGCTCTCCTCCTGTGGTTTAATCCTCTAATGATTCTATTCAGGAAGGAGATTAAACTACAGCATGAATACCTGGCGGATTCAAACGCTTTGCTTAAGGTCCAGCCAGAGCAATATTTTCAATGCCTCCTGAGAACGGTCAATGCAGCGAATTTACATGCACCCGTAAGTCAGCTTTACACATCATCCATCAAAAAAAGAATTCTTATGATATCCAAACAAAGAACACCGTTCCAATCCTTGACGCTGTACCTTGTGGTAGCGCCATTGATCGTCTTCCTGCTTTTTGCATTTTCTGAAAGGCCCACTGAAAGTCAAGATTCAAACCCTCCTGGCGATACCCATGCCTCCATTCCTTCCCTATCTCCAGTCAACATGAAGACCGCCCGCGTGGTCAGCAGCTACGGAAAGCGGAAGCATCCATACACGGGAAAGATGAGCTTTCATACTGGAATTGACCTGCAATCTGAAGAAGGTGAACCGGTAATGGCACCCGCCGATGGAGTGATCTCTTCAACCGGCTATGATTCACTGAATGGAAACTACCTGTTCATCACGCATGATGAAGTTTTCTCCACCAAATACAGTCACCTTCGCAACATCCTTCTCAATCAAGGGAACAAAGTGAAGAGTGGCGAGACCATCGGATTTGTCGGATCGACGGGCATGTCCACCGGCCCGCATCTACACTATGAAGTCATAATGAATGGTGAACCAGTGGATCCGGCGCCCTACCTGCCAAAGCAGTAGACTTAAAAGCAACCTGAAGTGTATTGGAATCTGGGTAAAGGAATAACAACATCCCGCAGGAAGGTGAGGCACGAATGTGGGCTATTGATCGTGTGTAGGTGGCTTGAAAAACCAAGAAGGGTGGAGCACCATCCTATCAATCCGGCACTTGCATCAAGCCTGCAGTCTCTTGCGGCTTCGAAGGACTGAACCGGAATACAGCTTCTACCGGGTAATGGTCGGATAAGTCCTTGTGGCGTTGATGCCATTGCTGGTGTGGCCGCAGAATAGAACGCTCATTTGTAACCGCCTTCCAATTTCCGGTACGAAGGAGAATATGGTCAATCAGCTCCTGGACCGACCCTGAACACAAATCGTTGTTCCTTCCATCATAAGAGAACCTGAAAGGACTGTTTAGCATTCCGTCTGTCACCTGCAGCGTCGACAGAAGATTGGCATACAACCCATCATTACCGGCATGTATGTTAAAGTCCCCACAGATGATCTGAGGAACGTTGTCATTGTGATATACGCGAAGAAGTCTCTCCAATTCATGGTATTGCTGCACTTTGGTCCAGGCAATTGCCGAGTTCTGGAGATGGGTGCCGACAATCTGAATCGTGGAATGACCAATCTGCAGTGTGACCAATGATGCGCCTTTCTGTGCAAGGGCATCGATTCCTTTTCTGTGGCGATATGTAATCGAACCTGTTTGAAGAATGGGATGCTTGCTGAGAATCCATATTCCGTTGCTGAGCCGCATTGTGAGACCACCTTGCCTGACAGGGCTCATCTGAAATGGAAAAGCCGGTAGAAGATACCGGCTAATCACTTGTCTGGCTTTTTTACTGAACGCCTCCTGGAATACAATGACGTCATAATTGGCTGTATCCAGCAAGCGCCCTATCCGTTCCGCCCGCCTGAGGTTTCTGTGGCCGGCAACCCCGGGAAGCATGTACACATTCCAGGATAAAATTCTTATGACTTTACAGTCCGACTCGGCCGCAAGGGCCTGTGACCGCAGTGTTAAGGGCGCAAAAAATATACTTGTTAGTACAAGTACGAACGCTCTCATGTTCATTAAGCTTGTCCAAAGGTATCTTAACGCCATTACCCCATTGTTCATGGGCAGTTAAGTTGTTGTGATTTAATGGCACAATGGCTTAACAATGTGGCAGAACCGGATGAATGTAGAATATCGAACAAGGAATTTTGAATGTTGAAGTGGGTGCCACCATGGGCGACGTCCATACCATTATGGACAAAGAAAAGAAGAGGCTAAAGGTTTAAGGTGGCCGCCTCCCAGCATCTGGACGGAACTGAACACCGTCTGGAGAAGTCTGGACTACGTCGAAAGTGAGTCTGATGTGAGTCTAAAGTGAGTCGAAGTAACGACTGACAATGGTATGAGAAACGTATGAGAAAGCCTGAGAGAAAATGGCTAAAACCATGCAAGCGATTCCAGTGAAGAAAGATCGGCAGCTAATTACCATGTGAGATCTCCATTGGAAGCGAAGACCCTGGATTTTGTTCATAATCTGGTATCTTACCGCCCATGAACATCCGCATAATTAAGCTTTCTCTGCTTGCATTAGCATTGACTGGTGTGCCCTCAGCCGCCCAGAAGAAACCGCTCAAGCAGATCGAACAACTGGTAACCCGAAACGAAGCAGAGCCAGCGCTAGTATTCCTCGCTGCCGATGAAATGAGAGGACGCGATACAGGTTCACCTGAACTGAATATCGCCGCCAACTACATCGCCACAGAATTCAGGCAACTGGGGCTCTCCACGCTTCCAGGTGCAAACGGCTATTTCCAGCAAGTCCCCATGGCGTGGAAACCATCCGTGTCGCAGGCAGTTCTCACGATCAACCAGTCCACCCTTGCACTGAAAGACGATCTTGCCGTCCTAAACGGAGAAGAGACAAGCTGGTCCGGTGAAGCGGTGCTGATTACACCTGCCAGTGAAATGACAGACAATCTCAAAGGCAAGCTGGTTGTCTGCATGTTCAGCGCAGATGAGTCCGCTTCGTTTTCAAAGGCGCGCACAGCTTCCAATGAGCGATATGCAAAACTCACCCAGCTTGGCGCGGCGGCTTTGGTGGAGGTGCTGCCGTCTGCCTCAGTCAACTGGGAAGGCGTTGTCAGCCGCTATTCCGGTGCGAAAGTATCCATCGACCAGAATGAAAAGGCCATGCCCCGGCTTTGGGTAAGGTCGAACGACTATGAAGGCATCACGAATCTTTCGGCTCAATCCTACGCTTCGGCCAAGCTCACCATCAGGCGCAATCCAGGAAGGAAGCTGAATACAAAGAATGTGATTGCCATGATTCCCGGAACTGACCCCAAGTTGAAAGAAGAATACATCATGGTCTGCGCACACTACGATCACATCGGCGTGGGCAGGCCTGTGAACAATGATTCCATTTATAATGGCGCCCGCGACAATGCCGTCGGAACGGTTGCACTCCTGATGTCGGCGCGGTACTTCTCAAAATTCCCAGCGAAGCGTTCCATGCTCTTCATGGCCTGCACCGGCGAAGAAAAGGGTTTGCTGGGCAGTGAGTGGTATGCAAATCATCCGCTGGTGCCACTCAACAAAACGGTTTTCAACGTAACGAGTGACGGCGCAGGCTACAATGACAAGACCAGGGTGACGGTGCTCGGATATGACCGCACTACCGGAAGCCCTCTGCTGGATCAGGCTTGCCTGGCCCTCGGGCTCAAGGCATCGGACAATCCCAAACCTGAAATGGACATCTACGCAGGATCGGACAATTACAATTTCGCCCGCAAAGGAGTGCCTGCCATCGACTTCTCTCCGGGCTTTACCGGGTTCGACGAAGAACTCATGAAGTATTATCACCAGCCTCCGGATGAAGCTGCCAGTCTTGACTATGATTACCTGATGAAATACTTCAAGGCGTTTGTTTACACCAACCATCTCATTGCAAACTCATCTGCTGTCCCTTACTGGAAACCCGGCGATCCTTTTGAAGCAACAGGGAAGGCGTTATATGGGAAGTAAGCCCGCCTGGGCATTAACAATCCATACTCACCGTGGTGCTCGCGGCTCAGCAAATAGATTCAACACGTATGTTCTAACGGTCAAACTATAGTATTAAACCAACGGTCTCACCAGTGGACATAAGAGGGTGGCTCATTAGAGGCTAGGCCCATATTAGAAGAGAGAACCATAAATCACCAGATTCCTTGTGGTTGTGCTGTCGTAATTAGGTCGCCATCGGACTGATATGCCTTACATGTCACTATAAGGTCTCTATAAGGTCACTATAAGGTCACTATAAGGGTACAGTTTTAACTGCCTTAATTGCCTAAAAGACTAGTGTTCATGGATTACCAAAAAGAAGTAGTTACGGGCTTGACGTAGTCTTTTGTCGGACCACCATTGACCACCACGTTGTTCCTCAATTCCCAAAAACGGTCTTGAGATACTCCTTGTAAAACCCACCGGCTCATTGCAATAATATGAACCATTCGGATTCTATGTAGCGTTCGTCACCACACCAAAGTCTCGCTGCATCCAAGCGACTAAATAACAGCAATCCCGGAGGGATGGTATGATTATAGAAAAGGTAGTTCGTTTAAGGGCAACGAAACCCTGGAGGGGTGGCATAATCTTTGAATTATGTTAGCGTTTACATTCATTATGTCACCGCTTCGCGGTTTTATCTCCTTCTCCTCAATGAACATCTATAATAATATCAAACCTTCGGGTTTGGGGCAATTCAAATCCATGCATCTATCACCTCGAAGCATGTTGCCTTGCGGCAAGGATTATGATTCAGCAAATCCCGTAGGGATGGTATGATTATAGAAGAGGTAGTTAGTTTAAGAACGACGAAACCCAGAAGGGGTGGCATAATCTTTAAATCACGCCAGCGTCTACATTCATTATGTCACCGCTTCGCGGTTTGCATATATTTTGTCCAATCCCATTTCTATAATAATGCCAACCCTTCGGGTTTGGGGCAATTCAAATCCATGCATCTATCACCTCGAAGCTTGTTGCCTTGCGACAAGGATTATGATTCAGTAAATCCCGGAGGGATGGTATGATTATAGAAAGGCAGTTAACGAGAGGGCAACGAAACCCTGAAGGGGTGGCATAATCTTTAAATCACGCCAGCGTTTATATTCATTATGTCACCGCTTCGCGGTTTTATCTCCTTCTCCTCAATGAACGTCTATGATAATATCAACCCTTCTATGTTAA
>JAFEAM010000003.1 GCA_018266395.1 Bacteroidota bacterium
TCTCACTTTTGAGACAGCCCCTTTCTTGTAGCGGGGGTAAGACTCGAACTTACGACCTTTGGGTTATGAGCCCAACGAGCTACCAACTGCTCCACCCCGCGATTTGAGGGGCAAAAGTAGACCCTTTCGATGGTATTTACAAATTCGCCCCCGGTTGGTTTCTAGTACCAAAAAACCTACGCTCTTTTAAGCCACACAAACCGGTCGCTGTTCACCTTTGGTTGCTTAAAAGGTGGGGTTGGTAATCTGTAAGGTTAAAGTTGGCAAATAGTCAACGGACAACCATTTTGCCTTTCAAAATATCATTATCAGTTATCACTTCGATGAAGTAAAGCCCTGCGGCAAGGCCCGACACCGAAAACTCAAATTCGGTGCCACTTGATTGGGCCGAATAAACAATCATACCCGCCATATTGTATACCCTTATTGAAGAAATAGTCTTGTCACCGGTGAGGATAGTGACATGGCTTGACGCCGGGTTGGGTACAATTTTCAAGCTTTGAGTTTCCTCCTTCTTGACTCCAGTGATGGGATCCATCAACCCATATACATTCAATTTGTTGGAAAACGTGGCGAGATAAACTTTGCCATTGCTTATAACCGGACAGTTGAACTTGGCATAATTGCCTGGATTGTCCGCAGCTGACATTGAACTGTTCCAAAGTTCCTTCGTAACGTCCGCAGCGGAAAGCGCCCGAAGTATGCCCGGCCGAGTTTGCTGATTGGCATTCCCGCTCGCGGCGTAGGCAGTCCACAATATGGCACTTGAGTCGTCAGTACCATTGGATGACACCGACAGAAATGCCCCGTTATATCCGACTGGCCCCTGTAACGCGCTTGTTTTGATATTACCCAGGTCCAGTAAGTTTGTCGCTCTGTTAAACGGAATCGCCTTGAGGGGTGTGTTATCAGACCAGACGTAAACAAATGCCGCGCTTGTCCCGCCGTAGTAAGTCAGCGAGGTCAGATTATGAGCGTTGGAATTGAATTGATCGAATATCTGGAGAACATGATCGACGGTCTGATATCCGCTCATATTATCCCGGTCCATCAGATAAATCTTGCCATCCTTGGCTCCGGCAAATGCGCGATTGGTGCCGGGTATCAAGAGAACGCCGGTAACACCGAAATCACCGTCAATATTTTCCAGGTATTGATAATCCGAAGGTGTGAAGTAGCTGGTAACCTGAAGCGTCGCGCCGTTGGGAGTCAACCGCAATGCGCTCTCCGATCGGTTGGTCAGGTTGGTTGGATCAGCACCGACGCCGACAGATCCGTTCCCAACGCCAACGTAAAGATTCCCACTGTCATCTGCAGCAATGCCGGCTGCGGACATCCATATTCCACCTTTGTAACCTTCCGGTGTGGTATTGTAAACAATCTTTTGCTGGAGTGTTGCAGCATCATAGCCGATGATCCACCCGTGATACGGATCACAATCGCCATGCGACGCCCATGCGATGTACACAATTCCATTCAGCAGCAGCAGGCCCGATCGCTGGTTTTGTTTGAGCGCGTCAAAGTTGATTATGCCGCCAACGCTGCCTGATCCGCTCCCTGTTACTTGTGCAGCAATTTTTATTGGACTGTTGGCTCGCTCTGCACCGGTGCGCACATCCAGTGCATGGAGGTATTGCTCAAATCCGTTTGTGGGGGAATAGCTCTTTACCACTACATAAATAGTGTTCGCGAGAGTATCGATCACGGGAGTCCCCACAATTCCCATATTTCCGGAGAAATCGTTGTAGGCCCCGCAGTACGGATTCATGTCGGTGTTTTTGACGGCACGTGCTCCTGAGGGTGAAAGGTTTGCTTGCCAGTACGGGCTGGTAATCCTGGCAGAATCCGCGTCAAATGCATATATGGAATTGTTGACCGTTGCTACGAATACTACATTTGGATTCCCCTTGCCGGAGATGCTGACGTGTCTCATCAAGAGTGGCTGTGCATAAATCTGGTCATCCACAGGTCTGCTAAAAAGCAATCCAAATGACCCCGGCTTAACGTTGCTGGTCGTCAGTTTGTGTTCATGGTTATACCATCCTGTACGCCCCGCGTCGGCGTGTTGTGTGACTATGCTGGGTTGTGCAAATAGATCGTAAACTATTGGAAGTGTTAACAGTATGATAGTCCACTTTTTCAAACGTATTCGTTTCCACAATGTACAAAAGATTCACTGCGAAGGAATTGTTTCTTTCACGATATGACCCTTCCTAACCTATTTCTGTTCTTTGACCAGATGATACTTCATCCCGCTGTACTTCTTATCCGTGAGATGAAGGACCTTCCCCCCTGGAACCGCTTCGAATTGAGCAAGCAAGACATCGGTTTGACCTTTGAACCGGTTGGTGAGTGTCAACTCCCAATTGGTGACGGTCAATTTCCCCTGGTAGTGCTGATCGTAGGCTTGCATGTTGCCCACCATGCCTGTCGCGCCTTTGTGCTCACTGCTGTAAGTTCCATCAGTATTGAACGTAAAGGAATTGGCGGACACGGCGGCATTCATGCCCGCATAGTTGCCAGTTACCGTACTGTACATGTTGACATAAGCACCGGAGGATTCCGTCCATGTGCCGGCAAGGTCGCCCGCGGTAACTGCGAATTTGTTGTAGCCTGACATGGCAAGCACCTTATCCTGATCGGGAAAGTCGCGCCTGAAATCTTCTGCCGTTGGCGATTGGATCTCAATGCTGGAGGCAACGCCGTTGTTTGTTACCACACGGAATCCCAGATGGCATTGCTTGCCGGAAATCTTGTCTACTCCATCGGCTTCAAAGAAGTAGATGCAAAAATAGCAGGGACCCGCATTATCGTACTTCCTGATGTTCTGAACATTAAACCGGGGAAGAATGAGACGATCAAAGAGGAGCCCTTCCATATTGCCACTGTTCCTCATTTCATCTGTGATCTGAATGCCGTAATGCAGTCGTACGACGGTCTGATTTCGGGTCACTTCCACCCAGGCTGCCTGTGGTTTGGCAACCCAGCCATCATCGAAATTGGTCGTGGCCAGCGTAATGCCAAAATTGACAGGGCTGGCAGTCACTGCATTTTGCTGCTGAACATTCTGTACAACAGCTGGCTTTTCCACATCCAGAGACTCAAGAAACTTTTCAACTGACTCAAGATACTTGTCCTGATTGGTCATGGCCATCACACTCACCTCACGTCCGTAACCTGAGATTGTATTGAGCAGCACAACAGCTTCCTTGCCTTCCCAGGTGAACTTGCTCGCACCGGAATTTACTGTCCAGCCATCTTCGGTGCCCGACTTGGGTTGAGGCAAGGATGCGCCCTGGTACTGTTTGCTTATCAATGCAGCCCATTCTGATTCAAAATCTGTCGCTGCATTACCTTTTGAACTGATGCTTTTGTACACTGTTATCCGGCACCATCCTCCGGTTTTGTTATCTGTGGTGACAAATGAGACCGCAAAATCCGTCGTCTCCTGTTTCCAGTCCTGTGGAGGCGAGAAGACAGTCGCGTCAAACCGTTGCTGCTGAGCAGCCGCATAAAAGCCAATGATCAGAAGATAGGTCGTTGAAATGATTCTCATGAAAAAATCTATACCGAAAATTAAGAAATGTGTTGCGAAGGAGGCAACGCCGATAGGCTATCTTTGCTTTTTCTAATTCTGGCAATGTCTTCCCGGCTATTGAAAGTCTTGAGCGTGTTTCTATTCATTACGCTCCTATCCTGTCAGCAAGAGCCTTCTCCGGATGCCGTAAAATCCTTTGAAAGCATTATTCCCAATCCGGCGTCTGCCCAAATGGAAGGAGGGGTTTTCACCCTGGAGACCGAGTCGATCATCTCGGTGGACCCGGGGCACAAAGAAGCGATGGCCATAGCCACGCTGCTGGCTGAAAAGTTGAGATCAGCAACCGGATATGAAATCAAGTTGGAAGAAGGGAACATCGATGCAGACTTTGTCCTTGCTATCGTTACAGACCCGACACTTGGCGAGGAAGGTTATGAGTTGAAGGTAACATCCGAGCAGGTCACTATTTCTGCAAATAAGCCGGCTGGACTCTTCTATGGTACCCAGACCCTTCGCCAATTATTCTCCGACAAGATCGAGAATTCCGTATTCCAGCAAGGCCCCTGGGAAGTGGCGACAGGAGTAATAAAGGATCTGCCATCCTACTCATGGCGCGGATCCATGTTGGACGTGGCGCGCCATTTCTTCGGTGTAGAAGATGTGAAGAAATACATAGACTACATCAGCTTCTACAAAATGAACATTCTACATCTCCACCTCAGCGATGATCAGGGATGGAGAATTGAGATCAAATCATGGCCCAACCTGGCGAAGCACGGCGGAAGTACACAGGTGGGAGGAGGAAAGGGAGGCTATTATACCCAGGAACAATACAGGGATATCGTCGCTTACGCTGCAGCCCGGTATGTCACTGTGATTCCTGAGATTGACCTTCCGGGACATATCAACTCTGCTCTTGCATCCTACGGTGAATTAAATGGGGGCACGGTCGTCCCGATAGAGGGACGCTATACAGATACCAGCACGCAGGGCATGCTCGGCGAGAGATCAAAACCAACAGAACTCTATACCGGCATTCAGGTCGGCTGGAGCACCCTGCGGGTGGAGAAAGAGGAGTCTTTCAAATTTGTGAGCGATGTTTTGGGAGAACTGGCTGCCATCACCCCCGGACCTTATCTGCACATCGGCGGGGATGAAGCGCATGTCACAGCCAAAAAGGATTACATCACTTTCATCAATCGTTTCAAGGATATTGTAAAAGGCCATAACAAGATGATGGTAGGATGGGAAGAAATTGCGCAGGGTGAAATTGACTCAACGATCGTTGCACAATACTGGGCGAACGAGAAGTACGCCAGGATGGCGGCTGACAAAGGGGCCAAAATCATTATGTCACCTTCAAAGAAAGTCTACCTTGACATGAAGTATGATTCTACCACCAAACTGGGGCTTAACTGGGCCAACTATATTGAAACAGATACAGCGTATAACTGGGATCCGGCCACGTGTTTAAGTGATGTGGATACCCGTCAGATCCTTGGTGTGGAGGCTCCTCTATGGAGTGAGACCGTGGTCACACTCGATGACATCGAGTTCCTGCTATTCCCCAGGATTACAGCAGTTGCTGAAATCGGATGGACTCCTGCTGCAGGCCGCAACTGGGACAGTTATAAGATTCGTACAGGCCGGCATGGCAAAAGGTGGAAAGTCATGGGCATAGACTTCTATGCATCGCCACGCATTCCCTGGGAATGAGGGATTGACACTGTCAACAACAAATGATTAGCAATTTGGGCACATTTTGGTGAGTGTGAGTGCAGTAGTTTAGCACTGTCAATCATCAACAAATCTAACCAACAGGCTATGGAATCATTGACTCCCAATATCTTCGTTCGTGAAATCAACAAAACAATCGACTATTATCAGCAGCTCGGCTTTTCCGTAAGTGCCCGTGTGCCTGAGAACGGCGTACCTGTATGGGTCATGATGAACTGTGGTGATGTTAACATCATGTTTCAGACCTTTCAAAGTGTGGAAGGCACGCTGCCAGTCGTAAGTAGGGTAGATGGCGGTTCCTTGCTGTTGTACATCAAAATGAAGGGTACCCGCGTCTTTTACAACCGGATCAAGGATCATGTTGACATACTGAGCGGGCTTGAAAAGACATTCTATGGAGCCACCGAGTTTTCCATTCGCGATCTCAACAACTATATGCTGACCTTCGCTGAAGATGAATAACAGGGCAGACCTGAAGCTCACCGGCGCTGAAAAGAAGATCTTAAGAGCGCATCATGTACGTCAGAGTATCTTGCACAACTTTGGCGTGGATACAGTACAGCAAATGTTGAGTGTGTCCAGAATGCGCGCCGCGGAATTATGCGCCATGTCTGAATTTCAGTCCCTGCCGAATGTAGGGCCAAGGTTTGCCGAAGATTTGATTTTCATGGGCTTCTATTCCTTGCGGGATCTCAAGCATGAAAACGGGGCAAAGCTCACCGACCGCTATGAGAAACAAGCAGGAGTTTGGGCTGACCCCTGCGTCGAGGACATGTTCAGGATGGTCGTTCATTATGCACGGCATCCCGGTGTTCACAGAAACTGGTGGGATTTCACTGCAGAACGAAAGCAGTTTCGGGCCAAACATGGTTATCCGGAGGATAGACCCGGAAAGCCATGGCATGAACTGCCGCAGTTCAGGACGACAAACAAAGTATCGGGAAAGAAGGATGAGACAAAGATGGATGTGTCATCCAAAGTGAAGTCGGCTGCGAAATACATACGCGAGCACTATCCTGAATCAATAAGTTTGAAGAAAATATCCCGCGAAGTCGGATTGTCCGCGTTTCACCTGTTGCGGCAATTCCACTTGCTTTATGAGATGACCCCTGGCCAATACCAGACGCATCAGAGATTAAAGAAGGCTACTTATTTGTTGCGAAGAAGCCAGCGTCCGGTTCATTCAATAGCCCAGGCTTGTGGATTCATGAATGAGAGCGCTTTCATCCGCACCTTCCGGAGAGACCTGAAGATTACTCCCTTGCAGTACAGACTAAAACATAAACAACTCTCCAACAAGCGGACTACCTCGGGCTCAGTGGTTAAAAATAAAGTAGTCAAATACCGCTCTTGACACCTCTGCAATGGTACGCTCCCTGTCAGGGATTTCTTTAACGGAGGATTTAACGAACACGGAAAGAACCACATGCCCTCCCTCTCCTGGCAAGGTGATAATCCCTACGTCGTTTGTAGTCATGCCGATCGTTCCGGTTTTGTGCATTACTTCCGAATCCTTTGGCAGGAGACCCTTTATCCGCGTCAACCCTGTTTCACATCGTTTCATGATACCCAGGAGCAGAGTCTTAGTATCAGCTTTCAATATAGGCTGCGTGTAAAGCTTTAGCAGCAATGCACTCATTGCTTCGGGTGTGGAAACATCCCTGGGGTCGCCGTCGAATTTCAAGGAGTTGGATTTCAGCTGGTCTTCGGGAATTGTTTTTGCAAGACTGTCGAAATGTTCGAGCGACCATTTAGTCGTCTGGCTGGTTGGGATGCCGATCCAGTCCGCAATGAGGATGGACGTGGGCCGGTCCACTCTCAGACCTTCAATGCCCAGCCGCTTCATGCACCGGTTAACTGCCGCTGGTCCGCCGGCAAGTCGAAGACAAATATCAGTTGCACTGTTGTCGCTGATCAGGAGCATCAGTTCGAGTAAACTGCGCACCGACAAGGCTACTCCTGGTTTGTTGCTGTTGGGCCAGTTGAATCGCTCTGAGATCATACCACTCCCGGGATGCAGGTCCGATTTCTCGAGTTCGATCAGTTGATCCAGGGTATACTTTCCGCTGTCCACTTTGGTAAGCAGTTCAATGGCTATCGGAATCTTGTATGAGCTGGCCATCGGAAATAAGTCCTTGCCATTCTGAATGATTTGTTTCCCTGATTCCACATGGATAGCCGACAAGCCCACTTTTCCGCCTGATGTTTCAGACAACCTTGCAATCTCTTGTTCGATTCGTTGTTTGGGCAGATCAACAGGAGGAGGTGTGGAGATTTTCTTCTTTTGCGCGAAGGCAGAACTCGCTGCAATGAACATGAGTAGTGCAGGGAAGGCAAGTCGTTTCATAGGATAGGTTTGTTTCAATTTAGGAAATCGTTCCTGTCCGGATTCACCAGTCGTCAAAATTTCATCCCCCATTCCGCGTGTGAACAAAAGTGACCGTGACCGGACAAATGATTTATGTAAAATCCCTCAGAACACCTGAATGGTGAATTGGCATGGAATTCGGATAGAGCCCCGTCATCCATATAATCCAATCAATGAACAAGACCATTTCATTCCTGCTGATCCTCCTTGCCGGGACAGCAGCGGCGCAAATTATGCCTCTGACCATCGAACCTTATGGTGGGAACAAACGCGCCGGTGTTTCCGAGCAGATAGGAATTGTTAAAGTGGAAATCAGCTATAACAGACCTGGCGTTAAGGGCAGGGAAGGAAAGATCTGGGGAACGTCAGTGGCTCATTACGGATTTGTGGATCTTGGTCATGGTACCAGCAACGGCGCCCCGTGGAGAGCGGGGGCCAACGAAAATACGACGATTAGTTTCTCACACCCTGTTTACATTGAGGGCCATCCTCTGCCTGCCGGCAAATATGGTTTCTTTATCGCTCTCGGGGAGAAAGAGAGTACCCTCATCTTTTCGAAGGTGAACAATTCCTGGGGCAGCTTCTATTATGACCCAAAGGAAGATGCACTTCGGGTCAACGTAAACAACCGGTCCCTTGATCAAAGTGTGGAACGACTGAAATATGAATTCATGGATCAGACCGATAGTACGGCTACCATCGCCATGCAGTGGGAAAAGAGAATGATACCCTTTATTGTTTCGGTGGAACGCAAGAAGCTGCAAATGGAGGCATTCCGAAGCGACTTTCGGACGACGCGTCCCTATTTTGATTTCGATGAAGGCGTATTCTGGAGCATGAACAACAGCTATGGCATGGAAGAGGCATTGGGTTGGGCGGACCGGGCGATCTCTTTCAGAGTTATGGGACGCAAAAACTTCTACACACTTTCCGCCAAAGCCATGCTCCTCGCTAAAATGAACCGGTTGGAGGATTCCAAAAAGGTAATGGAGGAGGCACTGCCATTGGGAACGGTTCAGGAAGTGCATTCGTATGGACGAATGCTGCTCAGTCAGAAAAGAAACGATGAAGCCTTCAAGGTCTTCAAGATGAATTACGACAAGAACCCCAATGAGGTTTTCACGCTTGTAGGTCTGGCAAGAGGCTATTCATCCCTTGGCGAGTACAAGAAGGCGCTGCCATTACTCAAGACCGCGCTCGGAAAATCCCCCGACGACATCAACAAGACGAACATCGAAGCAATGATCAAAAAGCTGGAGGAGGGGAAGGATATTAATTGAGAATGTGAGAATGGATCCCCTGACCTGTTCCTCCGCCTGATGAAGTTGTGACCGTTCTGCTGGACGGATGATGCGTGGCAACCTTATCTTTGTATAACCGTTGCCGTGCCACCAGCTTCAAAAACCTCAAGGATAGCCAGGAGAATTTTGATCGGATTCTTTTCGGCTATCATTCTATTCTTTGCCATTCTATGGGCCGTGCTGCAATTCCGGAAGGATTTGATACTCCGGGAGTTTGTTGCGTTCGTAAACGAGAAGCAGAGCGGACATATGGAAATGGGTAAGATGGATCTCAGCCTCCTGGCTCACTTTCCGCAGACGTCCATTGTGGTTAGTGATGTCCGTTACTCAGAACCGGCTCCCTCAAGTGGAGAAGAACCACTTCTTTTTACCGCAGGCGAACTCTTTGCAACAATAGATATCTGGCAACTCATTTATCATTCGGAACTCGTTCTTTCATCTGCAGGCATAACGGATGCTCACCTGAAACTGGCGCGTGACTCTTCCGGTTCCTGGAATGTTCAGCGTGCACTAAAACCCAAGGATCAGGGACAAGATAAGGGGATGGCCTTGAACCTCAGCGCCATCTACCTAAAGAATGTCGCAGTAGAAGTGGCGAATTCACAGGTGAAAGAGCCGGCGAAAGCCACCATCAATAACATGAAGGCGGCAATAGAGGATAACGCAGACAGTCTCACTGCACATGTCCAAATGGCCTTGACTTTGAATTCACTAAACATTGGAACAGCCAGTATCAGCGACTGGGGAGCTATTGAAGCAGAGATAGTTTTGAACTACAACAAACAATCGCGTCAGATATCGCTAAGCAAAGGGAGTATCGGATACAAGGCTCTTCAGCTGTCGTGTGCAGGCACATACGGATTGGAAGCTGAGAAGCCACTGGATGTGAAGTTTCAGGTGGTTTCCAGTGATTTTGCATTGTTGTCGGAGTTGATCCGGCAGGACGTCGTTCAAATGAACCCTGATTTGCTGAAGGGTGGACACACTTATTTCAACGGGAGAATCTTTGGAAACCTGGAGGATGGGATGCCGCAGATGGAATTCAAGGCTGGAGCGAAACAGATCACCATTCAACTTCCGGACCAGCTGGGATCCTTCAGTAATGTCGGCTTTGAATTGACATTTCATTCCGGAACGGCTGATGACTTTTCAGATGGCGATTTGCGCGTAGAGCAAATCAGCGGAAAACTTCCGGGCGGCTCCATGGCAGGCTATTTCAGACTGAAGAATCTGAAAGATCCTTTGGTAGACTGCAATATCTACGCTACCGCCAACCTGAAGTCCTATGATAAAGTCTTCAGGTTCCGTACGCTGCGCGATCTGGAGGGACAGGTCTCATTCTCCCTCAAGCTGAAGAATTTTCAGGCAGAACGGAGTAAAAGAAAGGGAATACCGGCAGCACAGCTGGATTTGAAGTTCACCGATGTGGGATTAACCTCATTAAGATCAGGACAGAGACTGAGCAACGTTTCGGGCACTTTGTCGGCCGCGGAAGACAATTTGGAATTGGATCTTACACACTTTCAGTACGATAGCACCTTGCTGGCTGCATCGGGTAAGGTGACTAATCCTTTTCACGTTTTGCTGAAATATGACACCTCGGTCACAGCAGAATTGCATTTCCGTTCCGAAAGATTCCTGACAAAACACATCATCATGGATTCATCGCGGACGGCCAACGTAATGGACGTTGCCCGCGACCTGCGCCTTGACTTGATAGCCAGAACAAATGTGAAGAGTATTTGGCAACATACTGTTCCCGATTTTGATTTTGACATCACACACTTTTCCGCTCGAATGGATCGCCTCGCAGACATTCGTGAATTGAATGCCAGGGGTAAATGGTATAGCAAAGGGTTGGATCGCGTCCTGCAAATTGAAGGTCTGCATGCATCTTTCCAGCAAGGTCTTATAGATCTGCAAGGATCAATGACCCGGAGACCCAACAGGCAGCTGGAGATTGATGCGAATGTTTCAATAAAGCAGTTGCCATGGAATCACCTTGACGATCTGATTGCTTCCATTAACCATACCCATCAACCGTCTGCTAAAATGCTGACTCCTGCGGAGATGAATCTAATAACAGCAAATCTTGACCTGTCTGCCGTTTTGAACCCCCGGCCGTTTTCGATCGGCCAGTTGCAACTCGCCAAGAGCAATGTCCTTCTTGAATTTTCACAAGGCCTGAGCATCAACGCGGAGAAACTGGATCTTGATGTGAGTGAATTGGCTTTCAAAAGAATGAACAGCTCTTCAGCGGTGACAGGAATACAATCTCTCCGGGGAAGTCTTTTCATTAATTCATTAACCCTTCCAGGGTTTGGAAAGGCAAGCCTGAGCCTGAAGGCTGATGCAGTGAATAATGAACAACTCGCAGGCACTACGCTGGAAATACACGAATTGTCGCTCCGCCTGCCTGATGGAGGATTGTCCGTGGAGGGCAACCTGCAGATGCCATCATTGAATGAAATGATCATGTCAACCAACACCGAGATGAATCGGCTGAGCTTAAGTCAACTTGTCCACCTGGTGAATGTCATTCAGCTCCGCAAACCGGAGGAGGGTTCGCCGGCATTACCCAGAATATTGGATGTCAAGGCTGAGTTGAATACTTCCTGGCTGCTCAAGCCGTTTCAGATCAGGAGTTTGGAAGTAACCAACGGCGCAGTGGATATTGCTCTGACTGACTCGCTGATATGCCGAACCTCAGCCGTAACGGCCTCCGTAACGGACATGACATTTCATCAACCCGGCGACAGTACATTCAGCATGGTGACGGGATTGAACGGATTTGTGGATATCCCATCCTTTCAAATGGGGCGCAGAAATGCAGCAAAACTTCGGGTGGAGGCAAACGGCAGGGGATCACAGTTCGACATCAATATCCTGTCAAACTTGCTTGGCGGTCAGAATCATGGACAACTGTCTCTTGACTTTTCGGGAAAGCCATACTCCTTCCGCCTGCAATATGCAGATGGGCAGATATCGTCATCTTCTTTGGCGGAGTTGTTTATCAAACAGAAAACGTTTGTGGGCCCTGCCCGTTTTCGTATGGATGTGCAGGCTTCGGGCACAAAGCAATCTGAATTGTTCCGGACTATGCAGGGTGGCATGACGCTGGCTGCCGACTCACTTCAACTTTATGGCTTGGATCTGGACGCGTTACTGGAGGATTACCGTAAGAGCCAGAACTTCAATCTGGTGGATGTAGGCGCGTTTATGCTCACCGGCCCTGCGGGACCGGTGCTGACCAAAGGAAATGATTTTGCGAAACTGCTTTCAATCAAATTGCAGCCCACAGACAAAACCGAGGTGGTGCGATTCTTTGCCAACTGGAATATTTCAGGCGGAATGCTGGCAGCACAGGACGTGGCATTGTCAACGCGAAAGAATCGGGTGGCCTTTATGGGAAAGATTGACTTTGCACATGATACCATTCCCGGA
This sequence comes from Bacteroidota bacterium, assembly GCA_018266395.1. GTDB lineage: Bacteria > Bacteroidota > Bacteroidia > Cytophagales > Cyclobacteriaceae > ELB16-189. Next base: position 12,389 of record JAFEAM010000003.1, read on the forward strand.
TTTACAGTCGCCATACTGGACAAGAAAGGATGCAGCATCATGGATCAGCAGTTGTTCGGCAAACTGAACAAACCTCAGCGCGGCAAGCCCAATGTGATGGGGGCCCTGTTTGGCTCCGTAACAAATGCAGTGAGTGCGGTCACGCCAACTGACTGCAAAGTGGTTTACAACGGATCAGTGAAACACCCCCGGTAGGAATACGCTAGTCGCGTGTTTTGATGGTGGTAGATTCATTTATAAAGCAGCCCACCTGTATTTTCTGGCCACGCTGATAGTTGACCAGAAAGATCTCTTCCATTGAAGGGAACAGTTTCTTCGCCATTTCCATTTTGTGCTGATTGCCGGCTTTCTGGTAATAATCGAATGCAATGCAGTACACAGCCCGGTCATCCGCCATTACTTTGTGCTGAGCACAATCGTCAAAGCTGCTATAATACAAGTCCCCCAGCTTCTCATATGCTTCCTTGCTTTCAGTATTCAGTTGAATGGATTTTCTCAAAAGGGATTGGGCTTCCGGTTTGGCTCCCAAATGCTGGTTCCACTCACCCTGAAGGAGATACATCTCTGCAGAATCTTTCCGGTTTGGTGCAACCCTGAGCGCTTCGCCCATGTAGAAGGCGGCTTTTTCGTTGTTGCCGGAATTAGAATACTGGATGGCAATATTTTTGGCCAGACCATAGTCTTGCTCCTGCTTATAAACCGCCTCGGCAGCCTCTACCCACAATGGATCATCCGTACACTTGTTCTTCAGGAGGTAGGCCAGAATTCGCTTTGCCAGGACGAAATCTTCGGGTGATTCATGAAAGCGCGGCCCCATGTAGGTCTTTACAAATTCGCAGTCCACTTTGACAATCCTGAGAAGCCAGTCATCCACTTCTGATTGTATTTTCGAGAGTTTTTCGGCCTGTGTCTTTTCTGTAACGGTCTTCATCTTGTCATCGATTGCCTTGGATATGATGTCGTACCGCTTCAATATCTGATCCTCATTGTACCTCTTCTCCTTGGCCTGACATATCACGAGTGTCTGCATATACGGGAGCAGGGTGGCGTCAAATACATTGGATCCATTCAGCTCGAACGCTTTGTCCATCCATTCCAGCACCGACCAGGGGTCCGGTCCTTTCACCTTGTACTTGAAGGCGGTGAGTGCTTTCCGGTTTGTTACGAAGCCAACTTCACCACAGTGTGTCATGCGCAGGTCATAGAGCATCATAATGGTGTCCACCAGCGCGGCCTTTTGAGCGGGGTCACTTTCTGCATCTGCTACATGCTCATAAGCATCCACACCCTTCACATAGATGGCCACATTGAGGTTGGGCGTATGGTTGAGCAACCAGGGCAACGCATTTGCCGCTTTTCTGTACTGCTTGCTTTGTATCGCATCCTGGAAGATTGCGTAATGTTCCTGGGCATGCTGCTCCGATTCAGGCCATTGCCAGGTTTTGCATTGAGCCGATGCAGGTGCGTAAGACAGAAGCAGGAGCAACCACAAGATTATGGATCCTTTCATAGTTCAGATGTTAACAGCAGGTGGAGCGCCAACTTAGGAGTTGAACCTTAACTGAGGCTAAAGTCAGTTCTTTAGCGACGTACAAGAAACCTTATGGAAACTTTAAGAAGCGGCCAGAATGCCGTCAGGGATGTATATTCAGGTGTTCTCTATAGACTGACAAGACACGGGATTTTGAAATAAAGCCAACATATCGTCCTTTGTCCGATACCGGAATATTCCACACCCCTGTTTTGTCGAACTGCTCCATAACCCTCGACATATCATCATCTGGCGAGGCTGCGGCAACCGGCTGCTGCATGAGTGATTCAATAAGGGTCGTGTCATATTGAGCTGCGTCGAACATCTTATCGCGAATGTTTTCAAGTGAGATGATGCCGGCCAAATGAAACTGTTCATCCACAACCGGGAATATGTTTCTGTTGGATTTTGCCACGGCATCAATCATGTTCCTCATGGTGCCGTGCAGGGGAACCGGAACGAAATCCTTTTCAATACATGAGCTTATCGACAGCTCCGCGAGTACGTGCGTGTCCTTATTCAGCTGGATGAACTGTTTGTCTTCTTTCAATCGCGCTTCGTCCAAAGAATAGGTTCCGAAATACTTGGAGACAGCCGTACTGAGCGCGGATACAATCATCAGGGGAATTATCAGATCATATCCTCCTGTGATTTCTGCGATCAGGAAAACTCCTGTCAGTGGCGAATGAAACACACCCGTAAGAATGCCGGCCATAGCCACGAGGCAAAAATTGGACGTTGGCAATGAGGTGGTCCCGGTGAGATTGATAAGAAACGCATAGGCAAATCCAAGGCAGGCACCTACCATGAGAGAAGGGGCAAAATTACCTCCGTTTCCTCCGGCCGAAAGTGTAAAAGTAACGGCAAATACTTTGATCAGGCTTAGCACCAGAACCAGTCCACCCAGTACCCACGCATTTTGACTGGCCCATGTATTGAAGGGGCTTTGCTGGAATATTTGATAGGGCTGATTAAATGCCAGCGAGGAAATTGAAGCGTAGCCTTCCCCGAATAAGGCGGGGAACAAGGCGATTAGTCCTCCCAACAATAGAGATCCGGCAAGGAACCTGCCCATGCTGCCAGGAAAAAATTTCTTCATTGCGTTGTCGCCACGCAACAGTGTCTTGATATAAAAGACGGATACAAGTCCGCACAGCAACCCCAGTACGATATAGTATGGAATGTTTCGGTAATTGAATGCGGTTATTTCCCGGAATGAGAATAAAATTCCCTCGTGCAATATGATGCGCGAACACAATGCCCCTGTCGCACCTGCCATAAGCAGTGGCACAAACGCAGAAATATTTACATCCACAAGCAACACCTCAAGAGCAAACAATACGCCGGCAATCGGCGCATTGAAGGCAGTGGCAATACCGGCAGCAGCTCCGCACGCAAGCAGCAACGTCCGGTCTCTGAACCCAACCGGAAACAGTGATGCAAATGTGGAACCAATTGCAGAGCCTGTTTGAACGATCGGGGACTCCAGTCCGGCAGATCCTCCAAGGCCCACAGTGAAGGCACTTGTAACAAAGTGGCTGTACGTTTCTTTCGATGGGATAACCGAAGACTTCCGTGCAATTGCCAACAACACGTGAGACGTGCCCCTGGCCAGCTGGCTTCCCAGAACCCATTTCACAAACAGCCAGGTTAATAAGATTCCGACAGCCGGTGAAAAGAAATAGATCCAATGAAAATCACTGCCCGCGCGGGTAAGCTGCTGTTGAAGGAAGTGCACAACCAATTTGAGAAGCACTGCAGTCAATCCGGCCCATAGCCCAACCGCTACTGCCCCGATCATCAAAAATTGACGAGATGACAGTCTCCGATAGAGCCTTCTGAAAAAGACTTTTGGCCACCGCAGCAAGCGGTCGCCCTTTTCGCTCAACATCGGTTCTAATATAAGCGGTTCAGTCCACTACTGAGGCATTCAGAGTGAAGTCCAGGATGATTGATGGCGCTATTCCGGGACTTGCGTTGGACTAACGGGCATCAACTGACTGGCCCTCCTTTTCCGCCTTTCTGGATGCAGGCTTCCAGCTTTGAACGGAATAGTTGGGGTCCGTGGGAACCTTGGCTTCTTCGGTCAGCTGACCTTTGAGGTACTGATCAATGGCGGCAGCTGCTTTCTTGGCTTGTCCCATTGCAAGAATCACCGTGGATCCACCAGTGATGGCGTCACCGCCGGCGAATACACCTTTCTTGCTGGTCTGGCAGGTTGCATCGTCTACCATGATAACGCCCCATTTGTTGGTTCTCACCATTTTATCCGTCGAGGGAATAATGGGGTTTACACTGCAGCCAAGAGACATGACAACCGTATCGCAGTCTTCTACAAAATACTGGCCTGTGGAAACCGGTTTTCTCCTTCCTGTCTCATCGGGCTCGGAAAGCTCCATCTTTTCGCAGCGGATCTGCTTGACGAAATTGTTCTCGTCCACTATGAACTCTACCGGATTGGACAGCCAGCGCCAGTTGATGAATTCCTGCTCCGCGTGTTTCAACTCTTCAGAGCGTGCGGGTGCTTCCTCACGCGACCGCCGATAATAGCAGGTGACATCGGCACCAAGGCGCTTGCCGGTCCTCATCACATCCATGGCTGTATTGCCGGCACCGATAACGGCGAGCTTTTTACCTGAATAGAGTGGTGTAGTATAAGTGGGAAATTTCTTTGCCTCCATCAGGTATATCCGCGTCAGGTATTCGTTGGCAGAATACACTCCATTTGCATTTGAACCCGGTATGTCCAGCATCCTGGGTAAGCCGGCGCCGGTTCCGACAAATACGGCATCAAATCCTTCTTTCTCCAGTAGGTCATCGAGCGACATCACCTTGCCGATGATCATATTGTAAACAAACTTCACTCCCAGCTTTTCCAGGAATTTGATGTCTTCGTCTACAATCTGAATCGGGAGCCTGAAGCGCGGTATTCCATAAACCATGACACCACCGGCACGGTGAAAGGCTTCAAACACGATCACCTCATGACCTTTTGTTACCAATTCATAGGCGGCCGTAAGTCCGGCAGGCCCGGATCCTATAATGGCAACTTTCTTCCCGGTGGGTGGAAGTACCTCAGGCATCTCCATCTTTCTGTGAAGCCTTTCGTAATCCGCAGCATACCTCTCAAGGTTGCCTATCCCTACAGGATGATGTTTGCGTCCCACTACACACACTGCCTGACATTGTTTATCCTGGGGACAAACGCGTCCGCAGGCTGCCGGCAGAAAATTGGTTTGCCTTATCACTTTGATCGCTTCCTCCGGTTTCCCTTGTTCAATCAGTTTGATGAAGCCGGGTATGTTGATGCCAACGGGGCATGCCTCAATACAATGTGGTTTCTTGCATTGAAGGCAACGCATTGCCTCCTTTTCTGCCTGCTCGGCCGAATAGCCGATCGGCACTTCTTCAAAGTTCAGAACTCTGGATTCTGCGGGCCGCAACGGCATTTCCTGATGCGGCATCAGAATCCTGTCCTTATTGCTTAGTTTGGGTCTCTCCTCGGTAGTCATTGCTTCAATTGTTGTGCAGTCGGGTCAGTGTTGCCATCGCCGCCTGCTCTTCCTTAACAAACATCTTTTGCCTCTTCATCAGGTTCTCAAAGTCCACCTGGTGCCCGTCGAAATCGGGACCATGGAAACATGCAAACTTTGTTTCGTTGCCCACAGACACGCGGCAGGCCCCGCACATCCCTGTTCCATCCACCATGATGGCATTAAGTGACACGTACGTTTCGATTTTGAAAGGCCGAGTCATTTCGCTCACCGCTTTCATCATGGGTACGGGTCCTACTGCCAGCACATGTACGATATCTTCTTTCAGCATGATGGCTTCAAGGGCATCAGTGACCAGTCCCTTTGTGCCTTTGGATCCGTCGTTGGTGGTGAGGATAACTTCATCACAGGCGGCCTTCAATTCATCGGTCATGATGAGGAATTCCTCGGTTCTGGCACCTACAATTCCATACACTTTATGGCCACGCTCCTTCATGTCGAGGGCGGTGGGGATGATTGCACCTGTACCATAGCCCCCGCCAATTACAACACATGTTCCTTTCTTTTCGGGCAATCTTGAACGCTCACCCAAAGGACCTACAATGTCGCGGAAAGCATCACCTTCCATCATCCTTATTATCTCAGTGCTGGTCTTTCCCACCGCAGATACGATGAGGTGAAGAGTTCCTTTCTCGCGGTCCCACCCGCAGATGGAGAGGGGGATTCTCTCACTGGTATCATGAGGTCTTACGATGACGAACTGGCCTGCCTGAATTTTTCTTGCTATGAAAGGCGCCTCTACTATAAAGTGATAGGTATTCGGACAAAGCAATTTTTTCGTATGTATTCTGAATGTCTGTCGATAACCATGACCGTCATGTGCGACAGGATGGAAGTGACTCAGATATAATTCGGCTTCCTTGCGCACAATGAATGCCCGGTCCCAGTTATGTTTTTCGTCGCGACCGGTGATGGACATGAAGGCGTCGCGAACCCTCTTTTCCTCGTCGGGAAGGAGAATACCTTTTCGCAGCATTTTTCCCAGTGAACACGCAGCATTCTTTCTGACCAGAGGCTTGGCGTGAGCCAATGCATGGAAGCACACGTCAAAAAGATTCGTCACCAGCCTTCGATCAATCAGGTTGGTATTGGATCGCTCAAGGATTCTGCCCATGGCATGCAAAGCCATGGCCTGTACCTGAAAGTTGGCGTGTCCGGAGGCAGCCACCAGCAGCGGTACGGCCCCTTGAATTTCCGGTACCGTATAATAAGAAACGGTCTGGAGCAGATTAATAAGAGCGGGATCATTATCTGAAAACCGACTCCATTCCTGCAGAAGATAATCTATCCCCGGCTTCCCTATTTTGCAGAAGGCCTTTCCCAGATAGGCTGCTGATTCTCCATCCACATCCGTTATTTCCTCAAAAAGGAAGGGTATCACATCAGGACCAAATTTTGCAATCCTCTTCTCGGCCCGGATCGCCAGCTTGAGCATCCGGCTTGAATTGGAATGAAGGTGATGATAGAGAATAGATGTCAATCCTTTGGACAGATCAAGCTTTTCCTCGGCCGACAAGTCCTCCATCAATCTGATCCGGTCCAGTACCTCGCCGATGGCCTCCTCTGAATCTTCCTGCAGTTTCTTTGAAATTTCCTCAACCCTCGTTGTCATATGGCATGCGGTAACTAATTGACGGTTAGTTACAAGTAACGGGAGCGTCTGGGGGTAACTTTAGGCAAAAGGAGTGATGATTTTTGTCATCTTTTGCGTATTTTCAATTCGCTTATAAGTGTTGTCTGCGCAAATAATTTCAGGCTCATGACGCTTATCATGCATTTTGAGACAAATTATTGACTGTTTTGATAGGCGTTACTTTACCCACAAAAAGCCATTCTTATGAAAACGCTCACCATCTTCTCTGGAACGGCCGACTCACTCCTGGATTGGGCCGGTGTCTTCTTCCTCGTCGCAGCCATTTTGATTCTCATCTATCATGAGACAAGGTTATTCATGATCAAGGATCCCAAGGAGAAGTACGACTATGTGAATACAAACGAAATCAGATTCTTCTGGTATGCCGTGGTATCATTCATCCTGGCGGCAGCGCTCGTTCTCGATGGCGTGGTCACGCCGTTGTTTGAAGTGGAGCCTAACACACTTGTTATTGTAAGAATCTTCTTCCTGGCAGCTTTCGTTGTGATAGGCTACCTCGTATTGTCAGGACTTGTAAGAATCATGTATCCCCGGGTAATTGAGCGCAGGTTGACAAGAATCCGCAACAAGCCAAGGGTATCTCCCGCCGGAAATGTAATGAGGAAACTGAGAGAAGAGGAAGAGTCGGTACACCTGGAGCAAACCCAAATTGATGAACAGGCCAGCAATATCCACTCCATAGAGTACGACGTATGGCTGGATGAGAAAACGGGCTACAAAAAGGTGGAGAAATACATGGCCTCAGCACACAATGAAAAATGCGGGGAGTGCGGTTTTTACACCATGAAGATTCACAGTGAAGAAATTGAGAAGAAGCCGACCACTGCGGAAGACGGCTTGCTCATCAAACACTATCGTTGCAGTTATTGCAAGCACCGCGAGGCCAGAGAAGTCGTGATTGCAAAGCTCTCGACCAATTCCTGAGGCAATAAACTCATTCTTGAAAAGGCTCAGCCATCGGGTTGAGCCTTTTTGTTTGATGGCATAACATTCCAACGTGGGTTTCCGGGAGTTTTGTACTTTAGTTTTTCATTCTCAAATCCAAGATGACAATTGATTTACGAAGCGATACGGTGACCAAACCCACAGCCGGGATGCTGGAGGCCATGATGCAGGCAGAGGTGGGAGATGATGTTTTTGGTGAAGATCCCACTGTCAGAAAGCTGGAGGAAAGCTGTGCCAAAATGCTGGGCATGGATGCGGCTGTGTACTGTCCGTCAGGCACCATGACGAACCAAATCGGGATAAAGGTTCTCACCCAGCCCTACGATGAAGTAATTTGCTACAAAGGCGCGCACATATATAAGTATGAGGGAGGTGGACTGGCAGGCAACAGCCAGGTGAGTGTGCGTCTGCTCGCGGGAGACCGCGGAAGATTATCAACTGAGGAAATTGAACCCCAGGTCAACTCAGCGGATCCTCACTACCCCAGAACTTCCGTAGTGGCGTTGGAAAATACGGTTGTAAGGGAGGCGGGCAGTTACTACACACTGGATCAGATTTCCAAAATAAGCTCCTTTGCCCGCTCCCGACAGCTGAGCATGCATCTTGATGGTGCCAGGCTGTTCAATGCACTTACCGAGACAAAAGACAGAGCAGTTGACTACGGTAAGTACTTCGATACCATTTCCATATGCCTGTCAAAGGGACTAGGCGCTCCTGTGGGGTCTGTACTCCTGTGCAAAAAGGAATTGGAGACACAGGTGAGGAGGGTGCGAAAAGTATTCGGCGGTGGAATGCGCCAGGCAGGTTATATCGCAGCGGGCGGCTTGTATGCATTGCATCACCACGTCGATCGGCTGAAGGAAGATCATTTGCGCGCCAGACAGCTGGGGCAGACCATCGCAGCCTTGCCGTTTGTGAAGTCAATCATGCCTGTGGATACCAATATCATCATCTTTGAACTCGCAGCCCCCGTGACGCCGGAACTTTTTCTTGGGAAACTGGCAGCCCATCAAATCAAGGCACTGCCATTCAGCCGGACTGAAATCAGAATGGTCACACATCTTGATTTCAATGATGACATGTTGAACCAAACGATCACAGTACTGAAGAAGCTGACCTTCTGAAATGGAGGATCTGGGCAAGACTTTACCTGTATCTGAAGCGCTTACGGAAGCAGAGTCGTCCACTTTACGCAGAAGCGGCAATGAATATTGCCTGAACTGTGGAACAAAGCTTCTGGATTCGTACTGCCATCATTGCGGCCAGAAAGATCTACCCCGTCGTCAGACGCTGGGTGAATTGTGGATTAATTTCATTTCTTCCTTCTGGAGTTATGAAGGCAAGTTCTTTGTCACCACCCGATACCTGATCACCAAACCGGGTTTTCTGGCGATGGAATATAATGCGGGAAGAAGGGAACGATATTTTCATCCCGCGAGAATGTATGTGTTCATCAGCTTCGTCTTTTTCCTGCTTTTTGTTTCGTTGCCTGATGATGAAAAAGGGGAGAACGATGTCAATTTGACGGGCCCGTCAAAGCCTCAAACATCCGAACAAAAGGCTCACCAGGTTGATTCTGCGCTGTCAGCAGCCTTTGGTGGTGACTCGACCCTGAGTACTATTCGAAAGGCGGTACGGGATTCGATCTCCAGAAAGAACGTGAACGTGAAGCTGCAGGAAGCTGAATACAGGAGCGTTGAGGAATATGACTCCGCTCAGTCACTCAAGCCGGCAGATGAAAGAGACGGATGGTTTAAAAGGAATATGACCATCCGGGAGATCGAGTTGAACAACCGGTACAGGGATAAGCCGGGGCAGTTTCAGCAGGACTTTGTCAATGCTTTCAAAGATAATTTTTCCAGAATCCTGTTCTTTCTTCTGCCGGTATTCGCCCTTTTGCTGAAGTTGCTCTACATGCGCAGGGACTACTTTTACAGTGAACATCTTGTATTCTCGATCTATTACTACAATTTCTTTTTTCTGGGTGGGTCACTGGTCATGGTTGCCAATCTGTTTTCACCCGGGTGGGTGATTACGTTGATCAATCTTTGGATATACATTTACCTGTTGGTAGCCATGAAACGGATGTATCAACAAAGCTGGAGAAAGACCATGGCGAAGTTTCTATTATTGAGTTCCATGTTCTTTTTGTGCATGACCTTTGCGTTAGTTGTGGCTGCATTGGTGTTTCTTATGGTTATATAATGTCCCTGCTTAATACTTCATCACCACCCCTGGCGGAACGCATGCGCCCATCGCGGTTGGAAGACCTTGTGGGGCAGGAACACCTGGTGGGTCCTCAGGGTATCATCAGGTTGGCCATTCAGACAGGGAACGTGCCGTCCATGATTTTGTGGGGTCCGCCCGGAGTAGGGAAAACCACCGTTGCGAATATCATCGCCAATGAGGTGAAGCGACCCTTTCAGATTCTGAGCGCCGTAAGTGCCGGAGTAAAAGATGTGCGTGAGGTGATTGACAAGGCAAGACATACGAACCGCACCATCCTTTTCATTGATGAAATTCATCGCTTCAATAAATCACAGCAGGATGCGCTGCTTGGCGCCGTCGAAAAGGGAATCATTACCCTTATAGGAGCCACCACTGAAAACCCTTCTTTCGAAGTCAATTCGGCCTTGCTTTCCAGATGCCAGGTATATGTCCTGAAGCCGCTCACCGAAACTGATTTGTCAAAGCTTGTGGAGCAGGCACTCACAAAGGATGAGGTCTTGAAGAAAAGGGAAATCATTCTTCAGGAGCACCAGGCCCTGTTCACCATTTCAGGAGGCGATGCGAGAAAAGTGCTCAATTTGCTGGAGCTGATCGCAGAGTCAATATCAGGCAAAATCACCATCACCGACGATCTTGTGATGGAAGTAGCGCAGAAACATATTGCGATTTATGATAAGAGCGGAGAGCAGCATTACGATATTATCTCCGCGTTTATCAAGTCGATCAGAGGGAGCGACCCGAATGCAGCGGTCTATTATCTTGCGAGGATGGTCGAAGGCGGGGAAGATGTGAAATTTATTGCAAGGAGAATGCTCATCCTGGCGTCCGAGGATATTGGTAATGCGAATCCAACGGCTATTGTGATGGCGAACAGTACCTTTCAGGCAGTGAATGTCATCGGCTATCCGGAGGCCAGGATCATTCTGGGTCAATGTGCCGTTTACCTCGCCTGTTCGCCGAAGAGCAACGCAAGTTATATGGCCATAGAGAATGCCATTGCCAGCGTCAGGGAAACGGGTGATCTTTCGGTGCCCTTATCGATAAGAAATGCCCCGACTAAACTGATGAAGGAAATGGGTTACGGAAAGGAATATCAGTACGCACACGATCACCGTGACAATTTTGCCGACATGGAGTTCCTGCCGGAAGCACTCTCAGGCACAAAATTCTATGACCCGGGCGCCAACCCAAGAGAGGAGGAGCTTCGTCAGTTTCTTCGGAAGCGGTGGAGGAGCAAATACGGTTATTGATTCTGCTGATGCAAAGACTGATTTTTGAATATTCGCCGCTTTATTTCATCCTCTGCATTGGTGCAGGTGCGGGCTATGCATGGCTGTTATATTCTGTCAAATCCAACTGGTCCCGCGGCCTTAACAGGTTTCTTTTTGCGTTGCGGTTTCTGCTGGCCTCATTCCTGTTCATTCTCTTGCTGGGCCCCATTCTTCGGCGTACGATGCATCACAACGAAAAGCCAACGCTCATCTTTCTGATTGACAATTCCGAATCCCTGCGGGGAAAGACAGACACGGTGAAGCTTCTTCAGGATTTGAAGCAGGTTACGGCCAGTTTGCAGGCAGCCGACCGCTCTGTGGAATGGCGCACCCTTGCAGGAAACGCCGACACGGTCCGGTTCAATGTCCGGTCTTCTGATCTGGCAGGCGCCATCCGTGAAACGCTTGCCTCAAGTGAGGGTAGAAACGTCGCCGGAATAGTGCTGGTATCAGATGGCATTTACAACAACGGGCTTTCACCCGCCTACCTGCCCCTTCATGTTCCGCTATATACTATCGGCGTAGGCGACACCACCGCCCATCCCGACGTGGTGTTAAGAAATGTAGACTACAACAGGATCGTTTATCAGGGCAACAAATTTGCCGTGCAGGCCGAGGTGGATCTTGTTGGCCTGGACAACCGCGATGTCAATATCGCCGTCTATCAAAAGGGCAAGATGGTTCAGCAGCAGAGCAGGAACAGCGGAAGCAGAACTACGATGAACATCGACTTGCAATTGGAGGCCGAGGTGCAAGGGTTGCAGCGATATGATGTGCAGATTCAGGAAGTAAAGGGCGAAACGAATCTTGCCAATAACAGGGCCACGATTTTTGTAGAGGTCGTCGAAGGCAAAAAGAGAATCTTGCTGATAGCGCCATCGCCTCATCCCGACATCAAAGCACTGCGCAGTGTATTGGAGAAGAATCCCAACTACGAAACCATGGTTCACATTCCGGGTGTAAATGAAGCACCACAGGAATGGCTCCGGCCAGGCAAAACAGATCTTGTAATAGCCCATCAGTCTCCGGACCTGGATGGCCGCACGCAGAACCTCCTTCAGGAATTTTCGAAGGCGAAGGCATCCATGCTGGTGGTAATAGGCCAGCGTACGGCCTTGCGCATCCTACCCGGGTTTGGCATCCCCTTTCAATTTGACCTGACCGGGCAACGGGACGAAGTGCAGACGAGCCTGAATCCGCTCTTCAGGGACCTGGGCCTTCCGGAGGATCTGAACACCCAGATCACACGCTTCCCGCCCGTAACGGTTCCGTTCGGAAAGTTCTCCTTTCCACAAAATTCAATGGCCGTACTCTACCAGCGCATTGGAAGCGTAACGACGGAGAGGCCGCTCCTCAGTGTTACGGAAGATGGCGATCAAAAGCTGGGCGTATTGATCGGAGACGGAATCTGGCGCTGGAGACTGAACGAATTTCAGGAAACGGAAAAGACTACAGCCTTTGATGAACTTTTTTCACGTGTAATTCAGTACCTCGCCACCCGCGACGACAGACGTAAGTTCAGGTGTTTCCCCATCCAGCAGGAATTTGCCGATGATGAGGCTGTCTCATTTGAAACTCAGATTTATAACGACCTGTTTGAGCCGGTCTATGGCAACACGGTGGAGATTTCACTCAGGGACGAGCAGGGCGCCGTTCAGGGATATCACTACGTTATCGGCGCCGGCAATACGCGTTACAGGATCGGCAATCTAAAAACGGGAGTGTACCAGTACCGTGCGTCCACTGATATCAAAGGAGTGAAACAGGAAGTGAAGGGAGAGTTCCTGGTCACGGAGCAAAATCAGGAATCGCTGAACCTGACTGCCGACTTTGCATTGCTCAGGACACTGGCCAGTCAAACAGGAGGCAAGTACTACAGAGGATCAGATATGAGCCGGTTTACAGAAGACATGAGCAAAACAGAGATGAAGCAAGTGCTCCATAGTGAAGAGGTCTTCCATCCCCTGATCGACCTCAAATGGATTTTCTTCATGCTGCTCCTCCTGGTTTCTTTGGAATGGTTTATCCGGAAATATTCCGGGTCGTATTGACCCATTCCTGCCCTAGGGAGACTGAATTTCTATGGGCCTTGTGCGGGTCGCAAGACAAACTTCACCCTTACAGGGCTTCCTTAATTCGGTGAACCTTTAGCAGTGCGCGATGCGCACTGCTAAAGGGATAATGCCCCTTCAGGGCATGTAAATCCATTCCAGGACTAGACAGGTGTACCTGGCCTGAAGGGCCAGAATTTCAAAGCGGTGCGCAACGCGCACCGCGAAGGTTGTGGTTCACCGGTACCTGCCCTGAAGGGGCAGAGTTTGTTTCGCGGCACGCAACGCGTGCCGATAGAGATGATATAAAGAAAAAAGGGGCCGAAGCCCCTTTTCTGATTCATTAATAATCTGATCAGTTCTTCTCCTTTGAAGCTTTGGTCTTCTTGGCCTTGATGGTGAGCACTTCGCTCTTGCCGTCATAGTCCGCCATGATCGTGCCGCCCTCTTCCACCTCGCCTTTCAGGATTTCCTCTGCAACGGGATCTTCCAGGTATTTCTGGATGGCCCTGTTCAACGGCCGTGCACCGAATTGCTGATCGTAACCTTTTTCAGCAAGGAAGTCCTTGGCTTTTTCTGTGAGCTCAACATGATAACCAAGCGCAAGTATTCTGCTGAACAATTTGCTGAGCGTGATATCGATGATCTTGTGAATGTGCTCGCGCTGCAGGGAGTTGAATACAATCACATCGTCCAGGCGGTTGAGGAATTCCGGAGAGAATGCCTTCCGGAGTGCGCTCTGGATGGTGCTCTTCATTATTTCCTCTTCGCTGGCCTGCCTTGATTTGGTGGCAAAACCGATACCTGCTCCGAAATCTTTCAGATCACGCACACCAATATTGGAGGTCATGATAATGATGGTGTTGCGGAAATCCACCCGGCGGCCGAGACCGTCGGTCAGGATGCCGTCATCCAGTACCTGCAGAAGAATGTTAAACACATCCGGGTGCGCTTTCTCAATCTCATCAAGAAGGACAACGCTGTACGGCTTGCGACGAACCTTCTCGGTAAGCTGACCTCCTTCTTCATAACCCACATATCCGGGAGGGGCGCCGACGAGACGCGACACGGAGAACTTCTCCATGTACTCGCTCATGTCGATGCGAACCAATGCGTCTTCTTTGTCAAAGAGATAAGTGGCAAGCACTTTGGCAAGTTCAGTTTTCCCGACACCGGTAGGCCCGAGGAAAATGAAGGAGCCAATGGGCTTCCGCGGGTCTTTCAATCCTACACGGGTGCGCTGAATAGCCTTGGTCAATTTCTTGATCGCCTCTTCCTGGCCAATCACCTTACCGGAAAGTTCTGTCGCCATTCCCAGCAACTTGTTGCTTTCCTTCTGGGCAATGCGATTGGTCGGAATACCCGTCATCATGCCGATGACGTCTGCAACGTTGTCTTCCGTAACAGTATACTTTTCAGTCCGGGTCTTTTCCTCCCAGCGGGCTTTGGCCAAATCAAGCTGCTCTATGAGCTTCTTCTCTTTGTCCCTCAATTGCGCAGCTTCCTCGTACTTCTGGCTCTTCACCACGCGATTCTTTTCCTTCTTCACATCTTCAATGGCTTCCTCGAGTTTTACGATCTCCTCGGGAACGTGAATGTTGTTGATGTGAACGCGGGCACCTGCCTCGTCCAACACATCAATTGCCTTGTCGGGAAGGAACCGGTCGCTGATATAGCGATCGGACAACTTCACGCACGAGTCAATGGCTTCTTTGGTATAAGTTACGTGGTGATGATCCTCGTACTTCTCCTTGATGTTCTCAAGAATCTGTATGGTCTCTTCAACGCTTGTGGAATCCACCATCACCATCTGGAAACGACGGGCTAGTGCACCGTCTTTTTCAATGTATTGGCGGTATTCGTCGAGCGTAGTTGCTCCAATGCACTGAATTTCTCCGCGGGCCAACGCTGGTTTGAACATGTTCGATGCATCCAGTGATCCGGAAGCACCTCCTGCACCCACGATGGTGTGCAGTTCATCTATGAACAAAATGACATCCTGTGATTTCTCAAGTTCATTCATCACTGCCTTCATGCGCTCCTCAAACTGACCGCGGTATTTGGTACCTGCCACAAGCGATGCAAGATCTAGCGTAACCACCCGCTTGCCGAACAACACGCGGGAAACTTTCTTCTGGATAATTCTAAGGGCAAGGCCTTCTGCAATGGCAGTCTTTCCTACTCCTGGCTCACCGATCAGAATCGGGTTATTCTTCTTGCGCCTGGAGAGTATCTGGGCAACGCGCTCAATTTCTTTTTCTCGTCCAACTATCGGGTCGAGCTTGTTATCCTCGGCAAGCTTGGTAAGATCCCGTCCGAAGTTGTCGAGTACGGGTGTGCGCGATTTCTCCGATCCTTTCTTTTCCTTGCCGCCGCCGGAGCCAGAACCGGCTCCGCCGCCAAACATCTTGGAAGAATCTTCATCAGGATCATCTGTATCCTGGGAAGCTGTTGGGTGTTCCTGCTGGTATTCAAGCATTTCTTTTACAACGTCGTAAGCAACGTCGAATTTATTCAATATCTGTGTCGCCAGGTTATCCGGATCGCGGAGGATGGACAACAGGAGATGCTCAGTGCCGATCAATTGGGCTTTGAACACCTTTGCCTCCAGGTAGGTAATCTTGAGAACCTTCTCGGATGCCCGCGTCAGGGGAATGTTCGAGAGATTCTTTACCTGGTGAGTAGCTGTGCCTTTTGATACTTTTTCTATTTCATTCCGGAGTTCATCAATCGGAACCCCAAGTTTCTTCAACACACCAACGGCCACACCTTCACCTTCACGAATCATTCCCAAAATGAGATGTTCCGTGCCGATGTAGTCGTGTCCTAACCGAAGGGCTTCCTCCCGGCTGAGGGAGATTACTTCTTTAACCCGGTTAGAGAACTTTGCTTCCATGTTATAGCGCTCCTTAATATTTAATAAATGTAGGCTGATAGGTACTGAAATGCAACAGACCGCGCCCCCGGTCCGATGCAGCGAATACAGGTTTACCCTTAGCAAACGCCCCTGCTTTTCTATTTGTTCAAAGGGCCCCTGCTTTTTTAAGAATTGCACCGCTTTGTGGCCCAGCGCAGAAAACCAGATCAATCACACTCATGTTGGCAGCAAAGTTATTGCCAAATACCTGCTGGTAGGGGAAAGGATGGTAAAAGGGTCGGCTTTCATAGCCGCTTTTGGCCGAAATGACATTCCTGAGGTCTTTGCAGCCATCTTCGGGAAAATCGACGTACCCCGATGAAGTGCTGACAATCTTGTTCCAACCGATCCATTTCAGACATAATGACAGCAACCTGAGATTAAGGTCCAGCAGGAATTTTTCTTCCGAGAAAAGGATTTCATGAAGATCGTCAGCATAATGTTCGAAGTAAGGGGACTTCATGTAGGCCGACGTAAGGGTTCTCCACATGTTGTTGGTCCATCGAATGCCGTAGTCGATGCGCACATCTTTTACGAGTGTCTTGCCGTGCTTTCCCGTCAACGGGATTCCGATCCTCGCAGGCCCATGGGTAGTCACAATGAAACAGCGGTTGCGCAGGCTCTGCTTTTCAAAGTGCTCGTATTTCTCGATTATGATCTCGTCATACGGTGCGATGGCGCACCAATATTCCAGGGAGGGAAGGAAATGCGCTTCGATCAGAACAGAAGACATGAAACTTTAAAGTGTAATCTCTCCGAGACCCTGGCGCGTTATTTCAGGTTGCCCGGATGTGAAGTCTATAATGGTGGAAGGGACGATGCCGCCGGGACCACCGTCAATGACCAAATCCACCCGGTGTTTGAATCGTTCATAAATTTCTTCAGGATCTGTTGAGTACTCTTTGATGTGGTCCAGATCCTTGAGAGACGCGCTCATCAGCGGCTCACCCAAAGCGCCAACAAGCGCGAGGGTGATGGGATGGTTGGGAACACGGATGCCCACGGTCTTCTTATTGACGCCAAGAATTTTTGGAACTTCAGTGCTTGCTTCCAGCAGGAAAGTGAACGGTCCGGGAAGGCACCGCTTAAGAATCTTGAAAGTAGGTGTGTCAATGTTCCTGGCGTATTGTGAGATATCACTGAGATCCTTGCAGATGAAAGAGAGATCAAGTTTCTGAGGTCTGATGTTCTGTAGATGACAGAGTTTTTCAACTGCTTTCCGGTCCATGAGATGACAGCCCATTCCATAGACCGTGTCGGTCGGGTAGATGATAACGCCGCTGTCGCGGAGAATTTTCACAGCCAGGTCAATCTTGCGAGGCTCAGGGTTGTGCGGATGGATCCTAAGAAATTCAGCGATCACTAAGGTTGAGAAAAATAGAACGAAATCTGGCTGTAAAACTAAGCCTTTTGATACACATGCGTTTTCTTAATTTTGTGGCTCTTTTTTGAGAGACCATGGCACCTTTATCAACCGACAAGCAAGACCAACGTCATAAGATCCGGCTGATCGCCTTCCTGGTGGGCTCGATGCTGCTGATCTCATTTACCTTTTACTTCTATCAGATTTATTATACGCCGAATATTCTTGTCGATCACGAGGATCGAATGTTGGTAATCAAGTCAGGAACAACCTACAGACAGGTGCTGGAGCAAATCCACAAACAGGAATTTGTCAACGACATGGTGTCATTCAGTTTCCTTGCAAGGTGGAAGAGGCTGGACCGGAATATTCAGCCGGGTCGTTATATGCTGCGGCATAATATGACGAACCCCGAAGCCATAGAAGCGCTCATGGGCGGCAAGGGAGAACCAGTGAATATCACCTTTAACAACGTGAGGGTGCGAAGCGAATTGGCGGAAAAGATCACGAAGAACATAGGCGTAACCTCAGAGGAGTTTGAAGATGCACTGGATGATTTCATCGATAACAATAAAGAGGGGTTTACAAAAGATAATATCGTTGCGATGTTCATTCCCAACACGTACCAGGTGTACTTCAATATCCTTCCTGAAGACCTGGTTTCCAGGATGCATGAAGAATATCTGCGGTTCTGGAGTGACGAGCGCAAGTCGCTGGCAACTGCCATTGGTCTGACACCTCTTGAAGTATCCACGCTGGCCTCCATTGTTCAGGCCGAGACGGTGAAGCAGGATGAGGCCCCGGTGATTGCCGGACTTTACATCAACCGCCTGAAGCGCGACATTCCGCTGCAGGCCGACCCGACGTTGGTCTTTGCAGTGGGGGACTTCACACTGAAGCGGGTGCTTAACGAGCACAAGGAAGTGGACTCACCTTATAATACCTATCTCCACACAGGCTTGCCTCCGGGCCCCATCAATATGCCACAGATTGCCTCTTTGGAGGCCGTGCTGCACTACGACAAGAACGACTATATTTATATGTGTGCGAAAGAGGACTTCTCAGGCTACCATAACTTCACTGCCAATCTTCGTGAGCATAATCAGAATGCGGCCAAGTACCAGCGTGCACTGACCATTGAGCAACAAAAAGGCGCAGCCCTCCGCCGCGCCGGCAAGAAATAGAAAGTGTATACCACGGAAACAACGATAAGAGTCCGCTACGGTGAGACCGACCAGATGCAATACGTCTATTATGGCAATTATGCCATGTACTATGAAGTGGCGCGTGTGGAAAGCCTCCGTCAGCTGGGACTGACCTACAAAGAGCTGGAGGCGATGGGCATCATTATGCCAGTGCTGGAGAATCATTCAGAGTTTTTGTTCCCTGCCGTTTACGATGAATTACTGCGCATTGTAGTAACCATACCCGAAAAACCCGGCGTCAGGATCCGGTTTCATTACGAAATCTTCAATGAGAAAGGGCAACTGATTCACAGGGGGAGGACCTTGCTCGCTTTTGTAAACCAGAAAACAGGCAAACCATGCCGCCCGCCGGAAGCTTTTCAGAACGTGTTGAGTCCCTATTTCTAACTTTGCGCAGATGCGATACCACCTGCGCAAGACCATCCTGAAGTACCGTTCTGTCCGGAAGGGCAGGCTGTGGCTCAAACGCATCCGGATCAAGGGAACCAATTACCTTTCACTGTACCGGTTTTTCAAGATTTTCCTCAGGAATATCCAGGAGAATGAAATTGTTGACCGTTCCAATGGGGTGGCTTTCAGTTTTGTGCTCGCCGTATTTCCCACCATCATATTTCTGTTCACGCTCATTCCTTACATCGGCCAATATTTCCCGGCCATCAGCCGCGACAACATCATGGTCATGCTGGGAGACTATCTCCCGACAAGCATGTATGAAGTGGTCGCTTCCACGGTTGTGGACATTCTCAGCAAACAGCGCGGGGGCCTGCTCACCCTGGGGTTCCTGTTCGCCTTGTTTCTGGCCACGAACGGAATGATGTCGCTCATGAGCGCTTTCAATGCCTGCTACAAGACCGTAGAGAAGCGCGGATTCTTTGAAATGAGACTGACGGCGACAGGCCTGACGGTCTTTCTCGCCATTGTGTTGCTGTCATCCGTGGTGCTGCTGGTGCTGGGGGAAGTAGCCATACGCGAAGTATCCAAGGAAGTCGCCAACCTGAGTCACTGGAGATTGGATAAGCTGACAATATTCGGTCTGTTCTTTCTCCGGTTTACCGTGATCTTCATCGTATTCTTTCTTGGCGTTTCATTCATCTACTATTTCGGACCCGCTGTCCATTACAACTGGAAATTCATTTCCATCGGATCCATCTTCGCGACCCTGACCTGCCTGTTGATTTCCTACGGCTTTTCTTTTTACATCACCAACTTCGCCAGTTACAACAAGGTGTATGGATCTATCGGAGCCTTGATTGCATTCATGGTGTGGGTTCAGCTGCTCACGCTGGTACTGTTGTTTGGATATGAGATCAACGCGGCCATCCATTACGGCCAGAAGATAGATGCGATCGAGCATCATAAGCGGATGCAAAGAAGGATCAGCCAGGAATTGGTCGGAGACTAGGATGGAAAACTTGCCAGACATCAGGCTGCAGTTAAGCAGGAAGGATTTGTTCGAAACTTTCAGGAAGCAACTGGGAAAGGAGTTTGATCAGAACAACTTTCCCGGTGCTTTTGTGGAGACCCTCGACCCCAATTACGATCGTATTCATCAGGCCATTGTGGATGCGCTGGCTAGGCAAAGCAAGCAATCGGATTTCAACCTCGCGCAGTTGCTGTACAGGATCGACATCAGTGAGGCCCAGATGGCAGAATACATAGTCCATTCCAATCGCGACGATCATTTCGATGCAGTCGCGGAACTGATCATCAAGCGCGTGTTACAGAAAGTTGTGGTAAGGCAATACTACAAGAATAAGGACGGAAATGGATAACCACGGATGACAAGGGACGCTGAACTCTTGTTGTGATAACAAAAAAAGAAGCGCCCCCTTCTTTCGGAGGGGGCGCTTTAGATTCGGAATCAGATCGTCACCGCGATCTTCGATCCTGCATCACTCAGAGCACCTTCTCAAGTGAACCCGTGTTGCCGGGTTTGTCGAACGCGGTGGCGCGTATCGTCGTGCCCGCAAGTGCGGCGTTCAACGCCTTGGCGCCATAGTTCCACAGGTTGCGTGCAGAGTCACTGGTCTCCGCGTCACCTTCCTCAATGAGGGTGCCGTCGGCGCCGATGATCTCCACCTTCACGCGCGTTACCATGAAGTCATCCTTGGCCCTGATCACAATCGGGTCGTTAACTCTCCCCCTGTAATCGATCGTAGTAATGAACTCCACTTGGGGCGCGACCAGGTAATCTTTCAATGCCACCGCATACGCGGACTTCGTCTTTTCGGTAATGCCTTTTTCATACAAGGCCTTCGACACCGGATCCGCGTATTGCTTTTGTGCATAGAACGACGCATCCAGGAAACGTTCCCGGGCTCTCATGGTTTTTTCCGTCTCCTGAAACCTCTGCTTTGGCCTTTCGGTCACGATCAACTGGTTGCCCACCTGGCGGAGGCTCACCCTTTTGGCATTCATGCTGCCCTTCGTCATTGTACTTAAATTTTTCATACACTTTTTGTTTTTGTTTCACACCGCCGGCCCTGCGCTGCAGACACAAGTCGCCGCGATGCTTGGCACAAAAGTGAAACGCGCGGAATTGGCGTTGTCCCCAGGTTACCTCAGATGACCTCAAGTTACCTGCGATGACCTTAAGTGACCCCAAATGTCTCATGGAGGAAGTATGACCCGGGGATTGTAAAGTATGGGAAGTGGTTGACAGGGTATTGCCAGGCACGGATGAGGTATAGGCAAAGCCTTGCGAAGTATGGGTGAGGTATAGGCAAACCCTTGCAAAGCACGGATGAGGTATAGGCAAACCATTGCAAAGCACGGGTAAGGTATAGGCAAACCCTTAGAAAGCACGGGCAAGGAATTAGAATTTAATGACAGCGTCGTGACGGGCGTCTGAAAATCAGCGAGTTAGGATGGCAGTTCAAAAAAGTTTAAAAAGCTTGTCCGGTTTTGAGGGGGTCTTGATACTAAGGCATTAGACACACATGATTAAATTATGAAACCTGGTGGTGATACGATACAGTCCGCATTTAGCCCCTCGGCTGGACCGCACGCTATTGCCATAAAGCCTGCTATGGGAACTAAACGGACAGCGGAACTTGATGCGGAACTGATCGGGCTGATTGAAACCCATCAGCGGATACTTCGCGGAATTTGCCGCGCTGCTTGTCCGCGTGCGCCGCACGACCAGGAAGACCTGTACCAGGAGATCACCATACGTGCACTGCAGGCTTATCCGTCGTTCAGGCATGAGTCGAAGTTCAGCACGTGGTTGCGCAGGGTCGCCTATAATACGGTGTCGGTGTGGAGACGCAACAAGAAACTGGAAATTGAACTGGACGAAACCGTTCACGATCTCCCGGAAGAACCACCGGAAGAAATCGACCCGGATAACAAAATCGACCGCCTGTTTGCCAGCGTGGAAATGTGGGATGGAATCATCCTCGCTATGATCCTTGACGGTGAGGACAACGCAACCATCGCGGCTAACCTGGGAATGAAACCGGATTCGGTTAGAAAGCGCCTTGATCGATTGAAGAAAAGAATTATGAACTTATACTGAACGCATATGAACGCCATGGAAGATGAGGAAATCATATTCAAGAGGAAACTGGAAGCGCTGAGACATGACTGGGATTCGCTCAAGTACAATCACCTGGGCAAAGAGAAGCTGCAACAGGTTGCGAATGAATCGCCACTCTCAAGACTTGCCAAACGATCAATAAAGGAAAACCTCGTCTTTGGAGGGAAGGTGCTTGTCACCGTGATCGTCATGATGGCATTCAATATTGTCGGAAGCGCGCATACGCCCATCGCGGCGGCCTGGGTGGCACTTCTTCTGATCGACGATTACATCGGTTTTCGATACCTCTACTTTATTCCGCAGGCAGATTCTGTGAGGACGACCTTGGAGATGATGCTCATGGCGCTGCGGCGGCTGCGGGTATTGTATGCACTCGCTCCAGTGACGATCTGGGTGCTGTTCACGGGGTTGTCGCTCTGGCATCCACTCCATGAGCGGGCCACGAATACCGCCATTGGATTGATTCCGGTGCTGGCCTTTGTATGCTTTTTGACTTTGAGAATATGGACACGCCGGATCAAGGAGATTGAAGAAAGACTGGAATTATACAATGAATAACCAACTATGATTATTAATTAAATGACCAACACCATGAAACCAGAATTTACCATACGTAACTATACACAGAAGGAGATGGCATCACATTATAGCACCACCACCAAGACATTTCGTCGCTGGCTGCACCGGGCGAAAGCGGATCTGGGTCCGAAGATCGGTAACAGTTATAGTCCGAGGCAGGTGAAGAGGATTGTCGAGGCGCTGGGTGAGCCGGAGTGAGGGGGTTGAGTGAGGGGTGGGAGGGATAAGGACCGGGTGATAAGGCCTGGGCTTATGAGTTAGTTTCCACTAATCTGAAAATTAGCCACCGGCAGGGTACATTGGACCTCACTCGCACCCTCGACCAATAAAAAGCCCCGACGATCTCGGGGCTTTTTATTTAGCTGAAGGGGAGGAGGGTCACCTTCGCCAAAGGCTTCGGCGACTGCAATTGTTAAGAAGGTTTCCTCCAAATAAGTCTATCAGTCTTTCGGGAGCAGAATTTAGTTTGATTTGTAAACCAAAAGACGCTTTTATCGTGTCCATGGTGATGAACATTCTTCCACTTTCCAGGTTAATGAATCCAAAACTTTCATAAAATCTTTTGGCATTCTCATTGATTGGGTCTGTCACTACTGCAAACGATGCAATTTCTGAGGATGCATGATTGGCACGTTTAAGAGCGTCAGCCAAAAGCAGTTCACCAATTCCTTGTCCTTTGAATTGTGAATCACGAGCCAACCTTCCCAACAAAGTAACAGGAAGATTCTTATAGGCCATCTTCTTTTTTAGTTTCTCAGGAAGTATCGCACGGTCAATGCTGTATGCGGAAAAGGTGTAATATCCCTGAATCGTCCCATTGGCATCGGCGAGTACAAAGCAAAGAGTAACTTTACGTTTGATGTCCTGACCCACCTGCTTTCGCAAGTAGTCAGTCAAAGATTGTTCCTGGCAAGAAAATAAGGCCCTTTTATGCGAAGGGTCTAATGCAACTGTATGGAGCATCTATTTCTTCGCAATGAATTTAGCGTGCCGCTTCATCGCTGCCTTCAACCTCTCATTTGGAGCCGGGGGATTCAGGAGTGCATCAAAGAATATCTTACGATCCCGTTCAGAAGCCAGCCAGTTATTGTGCTTCTCTAAAATGGCTTCCGCTTTTTCAGATGCAGCACTGATTAGAAAGTCCGTGAGTGAACGAAATCCTCCCAGTTCAAGCGCCTCTTCAAAGGCGTTTTTCTGTTTTTGCGATATCCGAAGATCCAGCCTTGTCATTTCGGTTGCCATAAATTCTGAGTTTGTACTACGAATAACGGAAAAATGCTGTACAAGTTCATGAATTTGTGGAAAAATGCTGTACAGACCAAAAGGCGTGAAAAAAGGCCATTCTTAACCCCCTGCAAGGATTTCAGGTCAAGCACTCCTCGAACTTATCTTTCCAAATGACGAACCCTTTTTTCACGTCGGTATAGTCATGAACAATGCGACTGAAGTCTGTCGATTGTGTTTTGATGAATGCCTCCCTGCCACGATTCCTTATAAGTCCCAAATCCTTATCAACCAGCCGAAGCTTTTCACGAAGTGCGGTCTTGTCTCTTTTCAGATGCCAGATAAAGGTTGCTTCTTCAGTGTCGAGGGTTTCCCAAACGATGTGATAGTTATTCTGTCCAGCTACAAGAAAGACGAAAGAAAACGGCATCAGCACAAACCGTAGCTTCAGCACTGATTTGAGGTGCTTTTCGGCAAGGTATTGAAGCTGGTGAAAGTGTTTCGCGTCTTCATGCTTTAAGACATGCTGGAGCAATTCTTCTTCCCCAGTAAACAAAACATTACCGGGCGCTTGGATTTGGTCTAGCTTCAAAAGGTTCTCATCGCCTTCTACATGAGTCTTTCCAATAATATTCTTGTTTACAAAAGTGAACTTAACGCTGTCGACAACTTGTCGACTGATTTTATCGAGATCCGATGAGAATGCTGCCTGAGTCAGTGCTTCTCCGTTTTTAAACCGTGCAACCAGCTCAATTCGCACATATTTACTTCGGATGATCTTTGTGAAATAGGGTTTGAGCACTTCGAACTCAGGACGCATTGATTGATTTTCTACTTCGAATTCCAGTTCAACCTTCATCTTCTCGATTTTGTGTCTGAACGCAATCGCCCCGAATCTAAATTCAAGTTCCGTAAGAGGAATTTTAATACTTTCATCCACGTCAACCGTCTGGTCATTGCCTACGGTTTGCTCGAACAATGCCCCTTCGTTATATAGCTTTCGATAGTATGAGTTTCGTTTTCGAAATAGATTTTCCAGGTATTTGATTCGGTGGTCGCGGTAATCGTAAACAAGGGGCGGGATTTCAGACCGCTGAACCCGACCGATGTATTGAACCAACTTGCCCTCAAACGAAAATGGATACGCCAGGAACACGCAACTGATTTGTGACAGATCGCTCCCCTCGCCGAAATACTGTCCGGTCGTAATAAGCACTTGAAAATCACCTTGACGCAATAGATTCCACTTTTCTTTCTTCATCGATTCTGAATCCTCACCGGAGAGGGTGATGGTTTCAAATGTCTGTTTCAGAAACTGGTTAATAGTTTCAATATGATCTTTGCGTTCGGTGATTACTACACCTCGTCGTCCGTTGCGAATCTCAGAGGAGACATCGTCAAGGATTAATTTGTTCCGTGCAGAATCGTGAACAAGCATCTTGGAAAGCGTTTCAAGATTGTCAGTCTTAGGATTGAAAGGCACAAACAAGTTTGTATTTCTTACAAGTATCTGCGCTCTTGGATGGTCGGTTATCTCCTGTGATTTGATCTCAGCCACTACCTCTCCCAGGTGAACAAAGATCAGCTTGCCGTCATTGTACTTGCGAAACGGTGTGGCGGTTAACCCATAGAGATAGAAAGAGTGGAGTTTGCTAATTGTGTTTCGATAAGTCTGTGCGGGGACATGATGACACTCATCGACGACAATTGTTCCAAAAGCCTTTTCAATTTTCGTAAACTCGTCGCTTTGAACAATTTTGTTGAGAGTCTGAATGGTGGCAACCGTGACAAGTTTTCCAACTCTGACTTTACCACCAGAAATGGACCCAACTTCCTTCTTTGGAATACCGAGGAAAGTTTCGATCCTCTGAACCCACTGATCTGCGAGCTGTTTTCGGTGAACTATGATAAGGGAGGGCTGCTTTCGTCCTGCCAATATATGAAGGGCAACCACCGTCTTACCTGAACCTGGCGGCGCCACAATCACGCCGAAGTCCTTTTTCATAGCAACATCAACTGCCTCCTGCTGATATGGTCTTAGTTTAATTTGTGAAGTAAAGTCAATCGTCGGAACCTTTGCCCTTTGGTCCTGGAAGTCGAATTTTATGTGTTGCTCAGTGCAGAAACGAATCAGCTTGCCGATCATTCCTCTCGGCACGGTGACTTCATTATTCCGTTCTTCAACAAACCGGAAGTACCGTTCAATGCCCCAGGTGCTTTTACCAAGCTTCTTTCTGACGAGAAACTCGTTGTTGACAAAGTTCAATTCCTCCTTCAGGAAATTAATAAGTTTGAGGGGGATGCCATTTCTGTTCAGAGCAAGTACGTTGCTTAGTCTGATAACCAGTCCTGTGGATGGAGCGACTACGCGCTCAACGAATAGGTAACCATTGTTTAACTTCTGGTAAACCTGTTCCAACAGCGGGACTTCCACTTTCTTTATTTCACTAAGGTATTCCCACTGATTATCAAATGGGGTGAGCGTAGCTGGATCAACAAAGCAGCTATTTCCCTTTTCAAGAGCTGGGCTGAACAATGGAAGTGCAATGAGATTGCCAAGCCCTTTGCCAGAATGAGAATCCTGGTTTGGAAACAGTCGATCAAAGCTTGATTCTTTTTCGAAGACCGATATCGCTCCACTCTCCTCAAGCAGAGACGATATCACCTTCCTGCTCTTGTATGCGGGATAGGGCTTTTCAAAGAAGAGCCAAACGTGACCACCATTACCTGATCTTGAACGCTCAAGATGAGCTTGAAGACCATACTTTTCGCATACGACAATAAAAGCGCGCGACTCATCGGCCCAATTCTCCTTGTCGAAGTCGGCAGCGATGAATCACGACGTGTTGTCAATTAACAGAGGATAAATTCCTATCTGTTGATGACCGAGCAGATGCCTTTCAATCTCGTGGTCGGTCAGGGGTTTGAATCTCTTTTCGGAGTAATTTTGGAACGTGCCTCCTCCGATCTTGTGTCTTTGAAGAGAGTACTTGTCAAACTGGTAGCTCGGCATATAGCCACTCTTGCCACCTTTTTCCCAGCGCACGGCAAACACATCAGTCCTGGAAGAAAAAAGAGTTCGTATGAGGTTAATGTGATGATTAGTGATCACAGAGTTTACAATCGGTTAAGGTGTAAAAGACCCAAAAATATGGGCGATCTCTAACTATAACAGGAGCCGGGATTTTGTTTTCCTGGGTGTTTGTAATCAGAAATTTTTCCACCAGTCTCCACGTCGCCTACTCACTTCAAATCAAGAATTCCGAATGTCGCTGAATGCGGAGTATTCAGATCAATGAACTGGAACTTCGGACTAGATTCCTTTCGGAGCAGATTGTATATCTTAATGCTTTCACTGTCTGATGACAAGTAGAAATTTATTGGCAATTCTATATCGGCTTGGGCGAAGAGTTTAGTGTCATTCGGAATTATGTTCCTCTCTTTCAGCTTAAGTTTGTTTTTGTTTTGGAAGACAATTTTTGCAAATTCTCCTGTCCGCTTGGCATGATCTACATTGAAGGGAAGTATTTGAAGATTCTTCAATGGCAATTCATGAATGTCTCCGCCAATGCAATACTCGGCGATGGAAATTGTGGAAATCATCATTGGCATGTCTTCCTG
Organism: Bacteroidota bacterium; assembly: GCA_018266395.1. Classification (GTDB taxonomy): domain Bacteria; phylum Bacteroidota; class Bacteroidia; order Cytophagales; family Cyclobacteriaceae; genus ELB16-189. Next base: position 40,071 of record JAFEAM010000003.1, read on the forward strand.
AAGAAGATGCCGGAAATACCCATCTGCATTTTTGAACAGCGGGTCCTTGTCATTCAGGAACCGCAGAAAGAAACTCGTATCAAGAAGGACCGCTTTGCTATTCATATGCTGCCGCGGACCTCCTTCAACCATTTATCAGGATCTATTGTACTCAGCCACGATTTCTTCGCCTTATCTCGCAACGATTTGAGGTAAACCTCATCATACTTCGGCTGATATTCGACTAATTCAACAAATCTCAAGGTTGACTTGTCAATTTCTCCCGTTTCAGAATGCTGTTTACCGACCGCCCTTATGCCAAATGCTTTGTAAAGCAAGTTCTCCTCGTACTTCTCAAGAAATGAAATTGGAGTTTCAACTCTGATCGTGCCGAGTTGGTCTGTCAGAATATGAATGTTGGCTTTGTCCTTCCCGCCAGCATTAGTCAATTTCCCATAAAAATAGAATTCGGCATCTGCCCAAATTGCTTCTGTTCTGTATAGCTTGGTCGTTCTGTCAACTCTTAGTTCATTTGAGTCACTTAGTGACGTCCTGATTGAAAAAACATAATCCTTCTGCGTTGCAGTCTGTTGGAAATTTTCAATCGCTCGAGCTGTAGGTGCATCGAGAAAGTCGATGCTATTCGTTTGACTCACCTGTGCGAGGATGGCATTGAGACCGATCACATATTGAATGGATGTCTTCAGAATGTGGCGAACCGAACCCTCTTCAATCTTGTAACTTATTGTTGGTCGGTCTCTTTTGTCACTCGGGAAGAGCAAATTTTCTGCGTCCTGGAGAATGGACATGATTTCTCGGATGTCATAGTTATCAGGGCTCAGCTCTAGGTTGCCGTTCGAGCCTGTGATGCGTATTTCGATAAATCCAATCTTGTCCATTCCCTCAAATTTAGCAAAAGCCTCGTTTCTGCCTTGAATCCGGCCGGATATTCGATAACGATTTGGTTTCATTTCAGGTTCGAGAGAGTGGTGGATTGATCTTGATTGCTTGTCGCCGCAAACCTTTGTCTCAACACCCTCATATCCTCACTCACCTTCTTCTCCAATATCCTCGCGTAATGCTGCGTCGTTCTCAGGTTGCGATGTCCAAGCATCTTACCTACGGTTTCAATAGGCGCACCATTCGATAGTGTCACTGTCGTCGCGAATGTATGTCGCGAAGTATGGAACGTCATTTTCTTGGTGATCCCGCAAGCGTCGGCGATCTCTTTCAGGTAGTTATTCATTTTCTGGTTGCTGGATCCCGGAAATAGGTTGTTGCGACGGACGCATGTTGGAGTAGTCGTGTACTTTTCTAGGAGCACCGTATCTTGGCCAGCCGTCAGCAGACCGAAAAACTTTGATTGATTTCGATTGACCCGGACTTAGTAGAGCAGGAGGGATTAGCTACGCTGATCCCTGGGGATGCTAACTAAAATGAAGCGTTCGCTGCGCTCCTTTTTATTTGAAACCGAGCACTCGCTAAAGCCAAATTACCCAGGCTTTGCTCGGCTCTCTTTCAGTTGAGGAAGAGGATTAGCTTCGCTGATCCCTTTTTTGGGTACGTGTCAAACATTCTCAGGCCTTCGCTCCGCTCAGGTTATGTTTTGAATGAACATGCTCGCCTGAAACTCGCCGGTCTAATGGAAAAATTCGGGGCTCGTTTCGCCTCGCATGCTCATTCAAAACAAAACCCCGGCACTGCCGGGGTCCTGAGAATGCTTGCAGAGGAGGAGGGATTCGAACCCCCGGTCCCCGTGAAGGGACGCCGGTTTTCAAGACCGGTGCAATCAACCGCTCTGCCACTCCTCTGGATGGTTGATTTCGCAAATGGACTGCAAAACTAAGCGATTGGCGGAAACTGCCAAAGCCACCCATTCCAATTGAAAGGCTCAATATGGCTCAATACCTGAATTCTCAGGGCTCCTCGCTAAAATCAGCAAATGTCTTCTTGATCTCCTTCGCAGTAGGAAGACTCCGGCTGGCGGCTGAGATCTCCAGGGTGGACACCACGTCGCTGTTCATCATCCTCGAAAGGTCATCCCGGTCATATTCAAACTCGGTGCTCCTGCGCCCTGACTTGAGTGAGTATTTTCTGGCAAAGAAGTTTCCCTTTAACTGAAGCTGTGTCCGCAGGTCGCGATTGCTCTTGATCTTGTTCTGGTATTCATTCACATTTTTGCCAACCACCTGTCCAGCCTCCAGCGAATTAAGCGTAAGAACGGAAGTGCCGCCAACCACGGTTACAGATTTTGCAGGATCGGGTTGCAATACCAAGGGCGATAGGCCTGTAACCGCACCCAGGGAGGCGTTTAATACTGTCCTGTTTTTCTTGCCCTTTCTTGCCTTGCGGTAAACCTTCTCCAGGCTCTCGTTATTTTCGTCCAGCAAATCGATCAGGTTCTTGGTGTAGGCCATCGAATAGAAATACTTCTGATAAAGTTGCTTGTCCTTCTCTTCCACATTCTCTGTGTCGTTGACCACAACCCTTACCTTCTTTTGTACCCGGTTTGCCGACTTGTCTATCACAAAAAAAGTAAGCAGCACTTCCTTCTTCTTCTCCACTTCTTCAACAAACGAATAGCCGGGGGACCAGTTGAATTCGCCCTGAACTCTGGAGTTCTGGGTCATACATGTTTGAGGCACTTTCGTATCTGAACTGACAAATCCCACCTGTTCAATGTTGTCGTCCCCATTGGGATCGGCAACGTACACTTTGAAAGAGACTACATCATTTTCGCGGATGTTCAGGACGGAATCGGCGGGTACCAGAAGCAGGTCAGGGGGAAGGTCCAGCTGAGTTTGGGCAATTCGAATGTGTCCAATGGTCTCAGCTTTGTCAGGCTGGTCTTCCACACTGAAGGTGATGTTCAGGGGATTGTTTTTCAGGGCATTGAACTGGTTCCTTGATGGAGTCCAGCTGAGATTACCCAGAGAAGTGAGCACCGCACCTTCCGGCATTTCAGCGGGGTGAGCCCTGAAAATGACGGGGTCGCCATCAGGATCGTGAACATAGACAGCTGGAATCTGGTACTGGTTGGGCGCATTTTGCTTTACATAAAACGTCGGAAGCTCGTCGGCAATGGGAGGGCGGTTTACATGGACAACCGTGAATTTGACTGGCTGACGCAGGCGAGCACCTCCCTTGAGATCAGCCTGAAATATGACATTCACTTCCTTTTCACGGGTGATACGGTCGGCGATATCATAAGAAGGGGTCCAGCTGAAATGGCCGAGGGAATCCATTTGCATGCCGAATTCGGTGCCTCCATCGAGGGAATAGCGAACCACTTCTGAGTTGTCGCTGATTTTTAGAGAAAAGACCAAAGCCTTGCCTTCATCCAGCCGATTCCAGTTGGGCGCGTCAGGTAACACAAGCTGCTGAGCGAGAAGAGAGCCCGGAAGAACCGCCAATAGAAAAAGAAAGTTTTTCATCTACGTACTTAATAAATGCTCTGTTAATTTATCAAAAACGATACCATCTGCGCCTTAACCTTCAAATGCCTGGCAAAAGCTGATAACACGGTAAGCCAACCGGGTTTTGATAAGTGAACAGTTTCAACAACATTCGAATGTGAAAAAGAAGATCAAAGAAGGGGCCAAACGTCACAATACGCAACACAATTTCTTTGAAGATGTGTATGAGGTCGTCAAGCTGATTCCAAAAGGGCGCGTAACCAGCTATGGTGCGATTGCCCGCTACCTTGGTACGGGCATGAGTGCAAGGATGGTCGGTTGGGCCATGAATGCATGCCATGGTCTGAAAGATGTGCCGGCCCACCGGGTGGTCAACAGCCATGGACTTCTTACCGGCAAGCATCATTTCGGCACACCGACGGCAATGCAACGTGGTCTGGAAAAGGACGGCGTTAGGGTAACAAGGGACAAAGTCCAGGATTTTGAGAAAAGATTCTGGGATCCGGGCAAAGAGCTTATTTAGCTTTCACAGGTTGATCGACCTTTTTCGCCGAGATCATCCACAATCCTGCAAAAGTAAGGATCCCGTTAATCAGCAATATCTCAATGCTGATTTTGTAGCCATGAAACCATGCTGCTGAATTGGAGCTGATCCAATAAGAAATGGCCGGCGATATAACGCAGACGAGGGCAACCAGTGGCCCGCTCAGTTTTCGTTTGGTAAAGAGTCCAAATGAAAACAATCCCAGTAACGGCCCGTACGTGTATCCGGCAATATTGAGGACAGCGTCGATGAGGGCCCGCTGATTGATTTCCTTGAAGACCATAATAATGATCAGGAACAGCAACGAGAAGCCTATATGCACGATAAACTTCTGTCTGCGTTTGACCGGCTCAGGCTTGTCGCGGAAATTCAGGAAGTCGATGCAGAACGAAGTTGTGAGTCCTGCCAGGGCAGAATCAGCGCTGGCATAGGATGATGCAGTAATCCCCAACAGGAAGAATATTCCCACCAGTAACCCCAGGTGATTAAAAGCGAGGAGTGGGAAGAGCTCGTCGGAAGAAGATGGCAAAGTGATACTGTTGGATTCACTATATATATAGAGAAGGGCGCCCAGGGTAAGGAAGAGAAAATTGACCACTACCAATGTGCTGCTATACCAAAACATGTTTTTCTGCGCGTCGCCGAGGGTCCGGCAGGTGAGATTCTTTTGCATGATCTCCTGATCCATGCCCGTCATCGTCATGGCGATGAAGGCTCCTCCCAGGAATTGCTTGGGAAAAAACAAAGGATCATTTACATCATCGAGATAGAACACTTTGGAATACTTGCTGGTCCAAACCGCGTCCATCAGGCCGCCAAGGCTCATGTTCATCTGGCTTGCAATCTGCCAGACGGCAATGCACACGGCGGAGACGAGAAACAGTGTCTGAAATGAATCAGTGTACACAATAGTTTTGACTCCACCTTTGAATGTATATACCCATATCAGGACGATGGTAGTAATAACGGTGGCAAAGAATGGAACCCCGAAAGCATCAAACAGGAATAGTTGCAGGACCGTCGCTGCCAGGAAGAGCCGCAGTGCGGATCCAATGGAACGGGAAAGCATAAAAAAGAAGGCCCCTGTGCGATAGGCCCACCGGTCAAAGCGCTGCTCGAGGTAGGTATAGATGGAGATCAGGTTCAGCCGGTAGTATAGTGGCATCAAAATCCCGATAATAACCCAATATCCCAGGATGTAGCCCAGCACAACCTGGAAATAGGCAAATCCACTTTTGCCGACATTGCCTGGAACGGAAACGAACGTAACGCCTGAGAGGGAGGAGCCAATCATTCCAAAGGCGACCAAGTACCAGGGTGACTGACGGTTGGCAGTAAAGAAAGTGTCTGTCGTGGCGCCTCGTGAAGTAAACCATGAGATTATGATCAGCGCACCGAAGTAAATGACAATGATGGATAGAACAAGAAGCGGGCTCATGACTGCGAAGAAAGAGCAAACTTGTCAAATTTCTTTACTTTTGATGCGCGTTTGATTCAGATTCGTTGCGGAAGAAATGAATACACTGTCAAAACCGTTGTTGGAAGAAGAGGTAGCCGTTCTGACTGAAGAAATTGACGTCAGGGACCTCGTCGTGTTCAACGATGATGTGAATACGTTTGAGCATGTCATCAATACGCTGATTCGCATCTGCAAGCACACGCCCGAACAGGCGGAGCAGTGCACCATGCTGATTCACTACAAGGGAAAGTGCACGGTGAAGACGGGAATATTTGAAGAGCTCAGGCCCATGAAAGATGGGATCTGCGAAGCTGGCATCGATGCCAAAATTCTTTAGAACGCACGGTGGAATATCCCTCCAAACTTATTGAGGACGCTGTCAACGAAGTAGCTAAACTTCCTGGAATAGGAAAGAAGACGGCGCTTCGACTGGTGTTGCATCTGATTAAGGAAAGTGAGGATAAGACTCAGATGCTTACGGCGGCATTGACCCGGCTAAGGGCGAACATCCGTTTTTGCAAGACCTGCCATAATATTTCAGACGCTGAAGAATGCGTTATCTGCAAGAGCCCCCGCCGCGACAAATCTGTTGTGTGTGTGGTCGAGGAGACCAAAGACGTAATGGCCATAGAGAACACCGAGCAGTATACCGGAGTGTATCATGTACTGGGAGGAATTATTTCTCCCGTTCAGGGCATAGGCCCATCTGATCTTCATATTGATGAATTGGTGGAACGCGTAACAAAGCCTGCACCCGGAAGTGAGGTGAAGGAGATCATCCTGGCGCTCAGCCCCACACTGGAAGGAGACACCACTGCGTTTTACCTCCACCGTAAGTTGAAAGACTTACCGGTAAAAATCACATCCATAGCAAGGGGTATACCCATGGGAGGAGACCTGGAATATGCGGATGAAATAACGCTAGGAAGAAGTATCACTGGCAGGGTCCTGTTCAGCTGATCTGGATTTTCGTCCTTTTCCAACTTAGCTTATTAATTCCGTTCTTTGCCGCAGAACGAATCACCTCAAATCATGAATCATCTTTCCCATCGGCTGGAGTCGATTGAAGAATCCGCAACACTTGCAATGGCCGCCAAAGCGCGGGAGTATAAATCAAAAGGCATTGATGTGATAAACCTGAGCCTGGGAGAACCCGATTTCAGAACGCCTGCTTATATCTGTGATGCCGCCAAGAAGGCAATTGATGATGGAAAGTATTTCGCTTATCCTCCGGTTTCTGGTTATCAGGATCTGAGGGAAGCCATTGCCGCCAAATACCACAAGGACAATCATGTTCCCTATAAGGCAGAAAACATCGTGGTGTCAAACGGGGCCAAACAGTCTATTGCCAATGTCATCTTTGCGCTGCTGAATCCAGGCGATGAAGTGATAGTCTTTTCTCCCTACTGGGTGAGTTATGATGCTATTGTTTGTCTGGCGGAAGGCGTTCCTGTTTTTGTCAACGGCTCCATCGAGAATGACTTTAAGGTGACGGCTGAAGAACTTGAGCGCGCCATTACACATAAGACCCGTGCCATTTTGTTTTCTTCTCCCTGCAATCCAACTGGATCTGTTTTTACGAGAAAGGAACTTGAGACAATTGCTGCAGTAGTGCTGAAGCACCCGCACCTTCTCGTTATTGCAGACGAGATATACGAGCATATCAATTTTATAGGTGATCAAACCAGTATCGCATCCCTTCCCGGGATGTTTGATCGTACGGTCACCGTCAATGGGTTTGCAAAAGGATATGCCATGACGGGCTGGAGAGTCGGGTATATTGCCGCACCAAAATGGATTGCGGATGGAGCGAGCAAGATGCAAGGACAACTTACGTCAGCCAATTGTTCCATTGCCCAGCGGGCTGCCCTTGCTGCCATTACCGGCGAAGTTGGTCCTACCAAGGCGATGGTGGAGGAGTACAGAAGAAGGCGGGAGATAGTCTACCAGCTTTTGAAAGACATTCCAGGCGTAAAGGCAAACTATCCGCAGGGAGCATTTTACTTCTTCCCTGATGTGAGTCATTACTTTGGGAAGTCTGACGGAAGCAGAACAATACAGAATGGGGATGATTTATGTTTGTATCTGCTGGACAAGGCTCATGTCTCCCTGGTGCCCGGCGGTGCTTTCGGTGATCCGAATTGTCTGCGCCTTTCCTATGCAGCTTCAGAGAAAGATCTCAGAGAAGCGCTGAAGAGAGTACGTGAGATTCTTTCAGGATTGAAATAGAATCCAATGCGTTGATATGCATGACTGGAGTGAAATATTTTCCCGTTTCAAAAAACTGAACATCCTCATCATAGGTGATGTGATGGTGGACGCCTATATCTGGGGCGCCGTGGATCGTATTTCTCCGGAAGCGCCCGTACCGGTGATTCACGTCCGCAACCGCGACTACCGCTTGGGTGGTGCAGCCAATGTGGCGCTTAATGTTCAATCGCTTGGCGCCAATCCGATTTTGGTTTGCCTTGCCGGTGATGATGACTATGGCCAAAGGCTGATGAACCTGATGGGGGACAAGGGTCTTTCAAGAGACGGAGTAGTGGTGACCCGTCAGCGGCCGACAACTATCAAGGCACGCGTCATTGCAGCGCACCAGCATGTAGTCCGCATTGACGATGAATCAGATCAGGTTGCAACGCCCCGGGAGGAACAGGAGCTTTTGTTGAGAATCGAAAAGCTTCTTCCTTCATGTGATGCAGTCATTTTCGAAGACTACGATAAGGGCGTGATTACCTCCAGCCTTATCAGCAAAGCGGTTTCGATGGCCAATGAGCGCGGCATCCCGACGGTTGTTGATCCCAAGAAGAGGAATTTCCTTCATTATAATAACGTGACTCTTTTCAAACCGAATTTGAAGGAGTTGAGGGAAGGGTTGAAGATTGACGTGGATGCCAGGGAAAATCAATCCGTGGATCAGGCGGTGACAACGCTAAAGACCAGACTAAAAGCATCGGGGGTTATGCTCACTTTGTCTGAGTTCGGTATATACATTGATTACCAGGGTCAGAAGCTTCGGATTCCCGCCCATAAGAGAGAAATTGCAGATGTTTCAGGCGCGGGTGATACGGTGGTCAGTGTTGCGGCGCTTTGTGTTGCGCTACAACTACCGCCGGATGCTATAGCCGCACTCTCCAACCTGGGAGGCGGATTGGTTTGTCAGCATGTTGGCGTGGTTCCCATTGACAGAGATGAACTGCTTGAAGAAGCGAAAGCTTTAAATTAGTCCTTAATAGTTTCGCTTCCATGGCTTGAAGTTCCAATTGATTTAGCTAACGGATTCTCGAGGCAGTCCTCGTTATTTCTTCCTCGATCCTGTTGAAGAATTTGAGCCTTTCTTTCTCACCCACCACACTGATGAGCACGGACTTATCCATTATGCGGCTTATGTGACGATCTGTAAGCCGGCAAAAATCTTCTTGTGTGGTACTCATGATCTTAAAAGTGTGAGTGGTTATGATGCAGACCCTCTGATCGCCGAGTTTAAAGGAAATAGAATTGTCACCAGTGATCACCTGATTCAAATACACATCAAACTTCCCAAGATGCTCTTCACTGCCGTATACAATCTTCCTGCCCACTGATGCTTCCTTTTTCAAATGCTGATTCATGATCAGGCATTCCTCCAGCAGTCTGTGCGCTTCGGAATGATCCGCGAACAACCCGCAATCATGTGCGTATTCAATTTGTCTCAACGTTACAACCAGCGTTTCCTCGGTGATGATCTCAATACTGTCGATAGCGGCATACTTTTCATAGATCTTCCTTCCCTGTGCAAGAAACTCCCGACCTATTTCTTCAGGTTTGTATTTGCTATCACTGAAAGCATTGCGGTCAAAGAACTTATTCCAGAAGAACATTTTGAACGCGGATAGTCTGGGAAATTGGAAGTAATGAAATATGGGAAGATCCTTAGCGAGATGGATAAGGCTCTTCTCCGATTCAGTGGAATGAGCGAACATATCAAGGTAGCTGATGATGGACTGCAGCCATCGCCCAAGCGACTCTTCAATCTGGTCTTCTTTGATGAACTGAAAGCTCACCATATTATTTACCGATGCCAGCATGCTGTCCAGTGACAGCCCGAATTTCCTGGCCAGGATGCCTACTTCATCCAGGGAAAGGATCGTTTCTCCCCTTATGCGCCGGTAGGCACTGTCGCGACTGATGTTGAGCAATTCTGCCATCTCGTCGGCCAGCGAAAGATGGGATGGCAGTTTCTTCTTCATCTGGTCAAGAAATAACTGCTGAATGCTTTCGGTAGCAATCATGGGTAGGTGGTTTGGTTACCGAATTTACAAAAGCGAGACTGTTTTCCGAGATGTTTCGCGATGGCAGGTCTGCAATGCCTCCCTGAATTCAGGCATTAGGTACCTTAATGGAGGGCCTTTTGACTCAATTGTGCTCGAATTGTTTTTCAAGCGGCCCCTCCAGCTCCAGGTCTGCGATGATCTTCCTGTCAAGGGGGCTTTCCTTGATGGTGTTGTAATCTTCCCAGAATTTCTTGTTGTAAGGCCGATCCTGATATTGCAGTCCGTATCGCCTCATCTTTTCAGTAATGCCGATCCTCTCCTCAGGGTCAGGAAAGATTTGGTTGACGAGCAGGTGCTGTTCCAGTTCGGTGTCAAACTTGAGTTTTCCGGTCGTATTGTCGTACCAGTTGATCTTGGAGTAGACATTCATGTAGTTGAGATACAGTTTGCCACCATACTCCTTGTAGTCGATCACCTTCCGGAGTCCCACAAACTTGCTGTGAAGTCCCCGCTTCTTGTTAATCAATTGCGGGTTGTTATTGCTGTACTCAAGATGCAAAATGCCATAGTTCTTTTTGTCCACGAACAGGCTTAAATCAAAATCTTCATGCAGGGTTACGACAAACACTTCATGGTTGGCATAATAGCTGTCTTTTTCTCTTTTCAAACTGCTAAAAAAAACCTCTTCGTCCGGGAATTGCCTGTAACGGATGTTATTGTGAAGCAGCACCTCTTCAAGCAGATTATCCTCATCGAAATAAGTAGTGAACTTGCTGGTATAACCCAGGCTGCGCCTTACTTCCAGAAGGCGTACCCGTTCTCTTAGTTTAAACTTATTCCTTGGCGTCTTGTAATCTTCATCATAAATCTTGACCGCTGCTTCAAGAAGGGAAACGTAGGTGCCTCCCACTTTCTTAAGATCCCTGTAAAATGCGTCAAGCAAGAAGGGCTTCCGAGGACAGTTTTCTTCAATTCGGCTCAGTGCAATACGGACAATGTCACCTCCGCGCAGAGTATCGCTGACTACCAGCGTCTGCAAAATGGTTGTGGATTTCTTCAGCCTGAGCAGGGTATCGGCCCCATTCAGAACAGAAACTATGGGGGTTTCAAGGTTATAATAACCCAGCATGCTGACCATCAATGTCTCGTTTCTGTATTCTGCGGGAAAATGAAAATCAAATTCACCATCCAGGTTGGCGATCGTTCCTATGGGTCTCCCAATAATTCCGACAGATGCAAAGGGCAGGGTTTCTCCGGTGTCACCGTCCACGATACGCGCCGATAAGGTCAGCATTTGGGCTGACAAATCGCTTGAGAGGTACACGAACACACACAAAAGCCAAAGACGCATGTTGGGACTATACGGAACCTAAAGTTAGCAGATTGAGACCAAGACCATGCATGTAATTCACCGACTAAAAAGGCGCTTTGGCTCCTTCCCATGCCATTCTGACTGCGGATTCATGTGATTCTCTAATTTTATACTGGAGTTTACATTTTTACGCACGCGCTCATTCAAGATGGTGAAGTGGTTCGAAAACATACCGGGAATATGGAAAAAGGCGTACCTGTTGATGTGCCTTTGGTATGCGATCAATTTTGCTATCAGTACTTTTTTCGAATGGAAACTGGCCAGGCCATTCAATTATGTGCTGTGGAATGGCCTCTATCTATGGGAGGCTCTCTGTGTGCTTATCATACTCATTTTTCTCTTTTCGCATTGGCTCAACCGGTTTAGTCAGCTGGTACAAATTGCAGGTCACGCACTCGGGATTGTTACTTTCTTCCTCATCATGGGAACGCTGTCCTACTACTTCACCGACTACATGGATGGCATGACCTACTTTGAAAATTGGAAGGAGTTTATGGTGGATCTATTGAACTGGGATGCGCTGCGTTTTTACGATCAGTACATTATTACCGTAGCCGTTTATTACATCATCCGCTATTTCCAGGGTCTTCAAAAGGAGGAAAGAGAGAAGAGTGAGCTGGCTTTGAAGAACAAAGAGATGCAAATATCACTGCTCAAGTCTCAGATTAATCCGCACTTTCTGTTCAATACCCTGAACTCCATCTCAACTTTGATTAATTCAAGCAAGGATCAGGCACGCAAGGTGATCACGCAGCTGTCCGACATTTTTCGCTATGCGTTGGATTCGCATTCAGGGAAAATGGTAAAGCTGGCCAGTGAAATCGAATTCATTGAGAACTTTATCCGAATCCAGCAAATACGTTTCGGCGACAGACTAAAATTTGAGAAGTATGTAGACGAGACTTGTCTTCAGCTTAGCATTCCCCCCATGATTCTTCAGCCGTTGGTTGAGAACGCAGTCAAATACGGAATTGGGCCTAAAGTAGATGGTGGTACCATAGTGGTGAGGGTGAAACATCTTACTGGAGCGGTCTATTTTGAGGTGTCTGACGACGGGATGGGGATTAATGCCAAGAAGGTTATGGATGGCAGCTCCAGCGGCGTTGGAATGACCAATACTGATTTGAGACTAAAAAGCTATTATGGGCCAACGGCTGCGCTCAAAGTAAAAGCCACAGAAGCTGGATTTTCCGTGAGTTTCGCCATACCGGTGCATGAAGCAGTGCAAAGAGTTGAACACCACCAACGAGCAATAGGAGAAGAGAGACAATTTCAAAACAACTAATTTATGAATACGACTTGTCTGATTGTAGATGATGAAAAGCTGGCCAGGGAATTATTGAGAGAATATATTGAAGGATTTCCTGAGTTGCACGTAGTTGGGGAGTGTGACAAGGGAACGGAAGCCGTTGAAAAAATCAATAAGCTTCAACCCGACATCGTATTCCTGGATGTCCAGATGCCGGGCATGAATGGCTTTGATGTACTGGAAGAGATTGATCATGAGCCATACGTAATCTTCACAACCGCATATGATCAATATGCCATCAAGGCGTTTGAAAAAAATGCGGTGGATTACCTGCTTAAGCCGCTGGATGAAGAGCGTTTCAGGCAGGCGGTAAACCGGGCTTTGAAGCGCAAAAATTCCGAGCAGGGCAATGTTGCTGAGTTGTTGAAGAGCATGAAGTCAGAAACCAGGGGTTTTGAATCTCACATCTTTGTACAGAAGTCTGAAAAACTCTTTAATCTTCCTGTTGAAGATATCGTATACCTTGAGGCCTCTGGCGATTATACAGTTATCACTACTAAGAACGATCAGTTTGTCAGTTCATCAGGTATAGGAAAGCTGGAGGAAATGATGGACCCCGACACATTTATACGCGTCCATCGTTCTACGATTATTAACCTTAATTATCTGAAGGAGATCGAGCGACACTTTAATGGCGGTATGATTGTGAAAATGCAGGGCGGCAAGAGTTTCCCAGTAAGTCGAACATACGCCAAGCTGATAAGGAAGAAGGTTGTTTAGTCATTGACTTACTTGCCGGCCCGGGATGGATCAAACTTCAATTTGACCCTGACTTTGCTTTCGAATGGAACATTGTTTTCAGTAGAAGGTGACCACCTGGGTCCTTCTTTGATGAGGCGGATGGCTTCTTCTTCGCAGCCAAAACCGATACCTTTCACCACCGTGAAGTCTGTGGGCTGACCCAGCACATTCACCGTGAATTCAATCGTCACTTTGCCATTTATCTTTTTCTTTAATGCCTCCGGGGGATAACGCATTTCGTCCTCCAGGTATTGATTGTAGGCCTTCATGCCCCCAACCGGCTGCGCAATATTTGTTGTAGGTTCTTTCAGCGCTCTGTCGTCTGAAAGCCCTTGAACCAAGGCTTCGCTCATCATTGCATCGTCTTCCTTCATTTGGATATCAATGGTTCCCTTGCCACCTGTTTCTACTTCAACCGACTGCAATCCTGGATAAGAAAAAGCCACAGTTGCATTGGGGGCAGTCAGGGGTAATTCGTATCTGCCATGTATGTCTGTAATGGTTTCCTGATTGGTTCCCCTTATCTTCACATTTGCGCCAGGGATGGGCGTTCCCTCAACAACCGAGGTAACCTTCCCTCTGACCATCAGAGGATAACCGGATTTGGATCTGGCAGATGCTGCAATTTGTTTCTGATTTGCTCCCGCTCCGGTTGAAGCCAGTTCGTCGGCTGTTGTTTTCAATGCCTTTTTTTCCTGCGCACTTGCGGAGATTTCAGGCTGCTCATCTTCCGCCAGCTGCTCGGTTTGATGTTCAGTCTGTTTTGCGACGATATCTTCATTGGCATGGTCAATCGCATCTGTCTTCGCTTTGGTGTCAGTTACCTCAACTTCAGACTTATCCTTGGCTCCGGTTTCTTTCGCCGATTTGGGTTGAGCAAGTGCCATCATATGGGAAGAATCTGTGGTGTGACTGCTGGAATCAATGGCTTGGGGTTCAGGTCCGGAATTGGCTGTAGATTTATTGGTTGCCAATTGAACTGTGTCCTGGTGATCCTGATTGGCATAATAGAAAAGTACACCGGTGCCCAGTATGACCAGGATCCCCGCGGCAATCCGTAGTGGAGTAAAGATTGCCGCCTTGGGTACACTAAGCCTGGATTGCAATTCGCTTACATCATTATGAAAATCGGAGGGCCTAATAGATTCAGCTCCTTCCAGCGCTTCATTCAGGAATGCGTCATCGAGGGCTTTCTTTTCAAGCCGGTGGCTGTCTTCCGGAGAAAGTTTTCCGTTCAGGTATTTGTCAATATCGTCAGTGGGTTCACCCATTCGATTCCATGCAGATTTTCAGATTTCGCTTACCATTCTGAATATAACTTTTCACAAGCTTCATCTCAAATCCGGTCTTCACGCAGATGTCCCTGTAACTCTTTTCCTGCAGGAAGAACAACCGGACGCATTGCTGTTGTTCCATAACGAGTCTGTCGATGCATCTTTCCAGTTTCTGCAGATCTTCTTCCATTCGACTTTCTCCATCAGGATGCAGAAACAGTATGTTTTCCATAACCACGGAGTCAATATCTTCTCTGACATGAGTGCTGGCTGAGCGTACCTGCATAAGGCAATGATTGCGTGTGAGGGTATATAGCCAGCTTCGGAAATGCGAGACCTCATGTTTGTGAAGGAGTTTTATTAATTTCTCGTGGATTTGCATAACGGCATCCTTTGAGGTCTCGCGATCCCTAAAGTATTTCAGACAGACCCCATAAACCAGGGGAGCGTATCGTAGATAAAGACTCCCCAGCGCCTCCAGGTCATTCGATGAGCGAAATTTGCGGAGCAATTCTTCGTCCGACTCTTTTGATGGGGCCCTTCGGATAAACACATCTCAAGTTAATTTTTTTGAAACTCTTATGGAATCGGGATTATTCAGGAAACTTAAATCGATTGACACATTAGACTACAGTTAAAAAAAACCAAAACATAATTGGGTGCAATCGGATGCGCCATAACTATTATCCAGATGTTGGTGTAACCATAACTAGAAAGGAGTATTCGTCAGGCTTCCGCATGAATAAGTAATCATTAATAGGAAGAACCCGCCTGAGTTAGCTGGTTTCTTTTTCTTGACTGATGCCATTAATCAAGAGGATTTGATCTTTATCTTTATTTTTGTGCAATGGTCAAGATCAGTGCTGTAATTATTACCTATAACGAGGAAAAAAATATTTCTCGTTGTATTGATTCAGTTATGGCCATAGCGGATGATATCGTGATCATAGACTCTTACTCCAAAGATCGTACGAAGGAGATTTGTCTTGCAAAGGGAGTGCGTTTTGTAGAGCACCCCTTCCGTTCTCATATAGACCAAAAGAACTTTGCTGTCACCCAGGCGCGTTATGATCATGTCCTTTCTCTGGATGCTGACGAATATCTTTCTCCAGAGCTTACGCAATCGATCCTTCGAGTTAAGGAAACCTGGTCAGTGGATGCCTATAGAATGAACCGCCTTTCCAGCTATGGAAACAAGTGGATCAAACACGGTTCCTGGTATCCGGATAAGAAAATAAGATTATGGAATAAGAAGGTGGGTGTCTGGGGAGGCGAAAACCCTCACGACAGAATTGTCTTGAAACGAGGTACGGAGGTGGTGCATCTTCAAGGCGACATCCTGCATCGCGCGTATAAAGACTCCAGAGAGACAATTGAAAAAGTACAACGGTACTCAGAAATCTTTGCGTTTGAGAATGCGGGTAAGAAAGGGAGCTCCATGCCAAAGATTTTTACCCATACTGCCTTTGCCTTCTTCAAAAGCTATTTTATTAAACGTGGTTTTCTGGATGGGTTTGAAGGATTGATGGTGGCCAAGGCGGAATCAAACCACGTCTTCTATAAGTATGCCAAGCTTTACGAGGTCAACCGCAGACTGCTGCTGGGTAAGCGGATAATTGTGAGCCGCACGGACAATCTGGGCGATGTGATTTTGACCTTGCCACTTCTTGGCTACCTGAAGGCAACCATGCCGGAAGTGCGAATTTCATTTATTGGAAAGAAATATACCTCTGCTGTCATTGACAAATGCATCCACGTTGATCAGTTCCTTGACAGGGATGAGCTATTGGCGGATCCAAACTTGCTTAATGAAGTTCAGGCGGATTCGATACTTTTCATTTATCCTGACAGGGAGCTTGCCAAGATGGCAAAAAGGTCGGGTATAAGGAGAAGAGTTGCAACAGGGCACCGTTGGTTTAACTGGTTATACTGTAACTATCGCATAGATTTTAGCCGCGTGCGAAGCAGATTGCATGAAAGCCAATTGAATTTCAAATTGCTTTCACCATTCAAAATGTATTGGGATTTTGACTTAAGAGAAATTGCAAATTTCTACGGTCTTGTACCTCCCCTTCAGAATCACAACGGATGTCTTTCTCCTTCACATTTCAACCTGATATTGCATCCTAAGTCAAAGGGCAGTGCAAGAGAGTGGGACATAAATCATTACTTCGCACTGGCTCGATCTCTTTCTTCGGATAAATACCGCATATTTATTACTGGCCTTGCAGCTGAGGGTGAGTTGATTCGAAAAGAGCAGCCAGAACTGTTCAACTTGCCCCATGTAACGGATATGACCGGTAAATTGAACATGGATGAACTCATGTCCTTTATCAGTCAGGCTGATGGCCTGGTGGCTTGCAGCACGGGTGTGCTTCATCTTGCAGCCGCGCTGGGTAAATTTTCACTTGGTATTTATTCACCCATGAAGCCTATTCATCCTGGACGATGGATGCCAATTGGACGTCATGCTGATTACATTGTTCTTAACAAAAATTGTAATGGATGCCGCCAGAGTAAAGTGTGTGCCTGTATTAACGAGATAACACCTGAACAAGTGCAGGCACGGCTCGAATCTTTTGCCAGCGTGGCATTGAGTAAGAAGTATGCCGAGTACTAGAGTGCCTCGCGTCATATTTGATGCCTCTTCCCTTCGATACCTTCACACAGGATTAGGCCAGGTTTCATATCATTTTCTTAGGGAATGGTCATTACTGAATCCTGATGACATGCAATTGTATGCACTGGTTCATCCAGGGCTGAGAAATTTAGTCCCGCCAAATATCAGAATTGAACCTGCAAATTATGTGAGAAGGCATGCCCCTCCCGGTTTGCAGAGATTTCTTTATTTCGGCTGTAACCTGTGGCATATGTCGACAGAGAATACCCGGATGACAGGAATTCCTCCGGGTGTACCGCTGATTATCACCATTCAAGGTCTGCACTTTCTGGATGAAATTTCTGGGGAAAAGGCTCAGAAAGAACTCATGAAAGTTCAGGAGTTGGTTAATCGTTCTATTATCATTACTACTGGCTCCCAGTACACTGCAGATCTTGTAAGATCAAAACTTGATATCGGGGGAAGGGCCATTCAGGTAATACCTTATGGCGTCAGGATCGGCGCCCCCTCAGAAAAGCCCCCCTCATGGGCACCGTCGTCTCCGTTCTTGTTTTCCGTAGCCACGTTCTTCGAACGCAAGAATTTGCACGTTCTTATTCCTATGATGAAATACCTGCCCGAATACAAACTTATTCTGGCTGGTGACAGCAACCGAAGCTATGGCAAAAGGATCCATGACCTTATCCGGACACAAGAATTGGAGAGTCAAATAATATTGCCAGGTGAAATAACAGAGCAGGAGAAATTCTGGCTTTACACAAATGGCGAGACACTACTATTTCCATCTATTTCTGAAGGCTTCGGAATTCCTACAATAGAAGCCTTTAATTTTGGTAAGCCTGTTTGCAGCAGTCGTTACGGCAGCCTGCCAGAAGTTGGCGGTGAATTCGCAACTTACTGGGAAAACTTTGAGCCTGAGTACATGGCCAGTATGGTGAGGTCGGCCCTTTCGCAGGATGTCCGATTGTCAGAAAAGAGAAAGGAATATGCCTCCAAGTTCACATGGTCCAAAATGGTCGAACGGTATCACGAACTCTATCGCAGAATTCTCGCTGGTGAACAACAGTAGCCATCGGTGTAATTCCCTGCACACCTGCGCTACAAAGCGATAGTTTTATTCTCATGAAAGTTTGCGGCTTCACTATTGTAAGAAATGCGGTTCAGCTGGACTATCCTGTCATTGAAGCCATCACCTCAGTCCTTCCACTTTGCGATTTATTTATCGTGGCGGTCGGCAAATCTTCAGATACCACCCTCAATGAAATAGAAAAGATTCATTCGGAAAAGATCCGGATTATCGAAAGTACATGGGATGACCGCTTACGGGAAGGCGGAAGGGTATTGGCGGTTGAAACAGACAAGGCTTTGGCTGCCATCCCGCCTGATATGGACTGGTGTTTCTACATTCAGGCTGATGAGGTGTGTCATGAAAAGTATTACCCTGTCATTCAGGCAGCAATGCAGAAATATCTTCCCGACCAAAGTGTAGAAGGGCTGCTATTCAACTATGAGCATTTCTACGGCTCTTATGACTATGTCGGAAGTTCGTGGCGGTGGTATAGGAGGGAGGTTCGGATAATACGTAATGATAAACGTATTTTCTCTTACCGGGATGCCCAGGGCTTTCGCAAAAGACCGAATGAGAAACTAAAAGTTAAACTACTGGATGCCAGTATATACCACTATGGTTGGGTGCGTGATCCCAGGGCAATGCAGCGCAAGCAGGCAGCATTCAGCCAATTATACCATAATGACATATGGATGAAGGAAAATTTTGTTGAAGCTCAGGAATTCGATTACAGAGAGATTGACTCGCTGCAGCTTTTTGAGGGCACACATCCTCAGGTGATGAAAGACCGGATCGCCAGGCTTAATTGGACATTCAGTCATGATATTTCAAGAAACCGACTCACCCTGCGGGAAAAAGCGAAACGACTGGTAAGCCGGGTCCTGGGTTATCGGGTAGGAGAATACCGCAATTATCAGCTGATCTGATTTTATTTTGACTGCCTCGATTCCTGCCAGTCCATAAAAACGCGTTCGTCCTCAAGCAATTTCAAAACAAAGTCCCTGGTCTGTCTTTGGTAGTGCCAGTTCAACTCCACTTTGGCCTTTGAGTTGTCGCCGTAGATAATCTGGAGGTCAAGTGCACGCATCAGATTCTTATCCTGTTCAACATGATCGAGAGGATCCAGGTCGCATGCATTGAACACCTGTCGAACGATTTCGCCCAGTTGAACTGCTGACCCCGAACAGATAAGGTAATCATCAAGTTTGTCAGCTTGCAACATTCTCCACATGGCCTCTACATAGTCAGGAGCATATCCCCAGTCTCTGGAAACCGAGGTATTGCCAAGCGTGAGTTTATCGCGGGATCCTTTCTGGATTTCAAGCGCTGTCCGAACTATCTTTTTGATTACAAAATGAGGAGGTCTCAGGGCGGACTCGTGATTGAAAAGTATTCCACAACATGCCTGTATGCCGTAGGCTTCTCTGTAGTTGACGGCAAGCCAGTGAGCTGATGCTTTGGAAATACCATAAGGACTTACCGGGTGGAACAGGAATGATTCCTTAACCGGCAGACGTTCTTCTCCTATGTTTCCGAACATCTCACTACTGGAAGCCTGATAGAAACGTGTTTGAGGCGACACTTTTCTTATGCACTCTAACAAATGGAGCACACTCTTGGTATTGAAATCGAAAGTCAGTTCAGGTTGTGTAAAAGAATAGCTTACGGAACTGATGGCAGCGAGGTTGTAGAACTCAGCCGGCATGTATTCTTCCAGAAAAGAAGCCAATGCACTGCTGTCGATAAGATTAAGGTGAACGAATTGAATCTGGTTGCGGATGCCCAAATAGTCTAGTCGAAACAGATCTGACTTTCTTCCGGCCGGGAGAATGCCGACCACCTTGTATCCTTTTTGTAATAAAAACTTTCCGAGAAAGGCACCATCCTGTCCTGCAATACCCGAAATGACTGACGTTCTCATGTAATTATGATTCTGTCGCTGAAGAAATAACATACTTCCGTAAGACAGAAACCGGGAACAATATACAACTGCCGGATATTTGTTAGGATTATGGAGCAGATTGGCTTCATAATCCTAAGGCTGGAAGGAAAGTCCAGGCCGAAATATTTCTTTCATCATGCGGCCTTTTGGCTAATTTTGACCCATGGAGGAGGTTGTAAGGCAACATTATGCTGATCACGAGAAGCAGGAGATCTTCGACAAGGAATTCCTGCCTCACATCCATTCTATGTACAATTTTGGCTATCGCCTGACCCTGGACCGTGATGATGCCAAAGACCTGGTGCAGGACACTTATTTCAAGGCCTACCGTTTCATAGAATCATTCCAAAAAGGAACTAACGCAAAGGCCTGGCTGTTCCGCATTTTGAAAAACAGCTTTATCAATGACTATCGGAAGAAAGTCAAGGAACCGAATAAGGTAGATTATCAGGAAGTAGAGTCTTATTATAACTCGGATGATGTAGACCGCCAGATTACCCCGGACCTTCGAGTGGAAGCGTTAAGGGATATGATTGGCGACGAAATTTCAAATGCATTGAATGCCCTTGATGTGGACTTTAGGACGGTGATTATTTTATGCGATTTGGAAGGGTTCAAGTACGAAGAAATGGCAAAGATTCTTGACATACCAATTGGAACGGTGAGAAGTCGCCTTCATCGGGCCCGGCAGCTGCTAAAAGAAAGACTCAGCGAATATGCCAGGTCGATGGGTTACAAAAATACCTAAGCTATGAGCCTACCTAACCCTTTCCCCCTCAACAACGGCAAGAAAGCAACCTGCAGAGAGATGCTGCAGGTTATACTCGATGATGAGGCTTCAACCGAACAGCGTGAGTATTTCAAAGCCCACATGGAATTTTGCATGCCATGCTTCAAGGACTATGAACTGAACTTTGCCATCAAGCAGTTGCTTCAGGCAAAATGCAACAGCGTGGCTCCAGACGGGCTGAAGGAACAAATCCGAAACAGAATAGCTCAAATTATTTAGGATGGCGGGAAAGGCGCTCATCTTTTCCGCACCTTCCGGTTCGGGGAAGACCACCATCGTTAAGCACCTTCTGGCCAATAATTCTGATCTGGGATTTTCCATTTCAGCTTCCACCCGCGACAAAAGGGGGAGAACAGAGGAACATGGCAAGGACTATTATTTCCTCACCCCGGATGAATTCAAAAGAAAGATTGACAACAATGAATTCATTGAATGGGAGGAAGTGTACGCCGGCAATTTCTATGGCACGCTTAAATCTGAAATTGAACGAATCTGGAGTGAAGGCAGGAACGTTATTTTTGATGTTGACGTAAAGGGTGGGATTAACCTGAAAAGGTATTTCGGAAGCAAGGCACTTGCAATATTTGTAAAGGTTCCATCATTGGAAATCCTGGGAGAGCGCCTGAGGAGACGGAGTACGGAGTCGGAAGACAGTCTTTCGCGCAGACTATTCAAGGCCAAATTTGAAATGACCTTTCAGGATAAGTTCGATGTGGTTCTTTTAAATGAGGACCTTGAAAAGTCGCTGGTTGAGGCCCAGCGACTGTATGATGTATTCAAGGAAAGCTGAGTCTCCATCAAATGAGTGTTGAAAGGAAAATCGGGTTATTCTTCGGCTCCTTTAACCCCATACACGTGGGACACATGATCATTGCCAACATCATGGCGGAGCACACAGATCTGAGTCGTGTCTGGTTCATCGTATCTCCTCAAAATCCATTCAAACCATCCAAGGGATTGCTTCACGAATTTGATCGGTTTGACATGGTTAAAGCGGCGATTGCTGACAATTATAAGCTGGAAGTTTCAGATGTTGAGTTTCACCTTCCCCGCCCGAGCTACACCATTGACACGCTTACAGTCCTTAAAGAAAGACATCCCCAGCATGAATTTCGGGTAATATTGGGCAGTGATAACCTGAACGGTTTTGAGCGGTGGAAAAACCATGAGCAAATTCTTAATCATTTTGGGCTGTACGTATATCGGCGCCCCGAAAGTGGTGTGGCTGCCGTTTCATCCCATCCCAATGTTCAATTCGTTGAGGCTCCGATGCTTGAAATCTCCGCCACTTACATCCGACAGTGTATTCGGGATAATAAATCGATCCGCTACCTCGTTCCCGAAGCGGTCGAGCAAATGATCAGGCTCAAGAACTTCTATAAATAGCATTTCGGCAACAAATCGGCCCATTTCAGCGTCTATGCACATTATGTTTCGGATCTGTGTGCTTCTGTTAGTGGCATTGCCTGCTGCCGCAATGGCCACAGGTGTCAGGGGTACAATAAAGGCCGATGATGGAACATTCCTGGCATTTGCCACCATCTATGTCAAACAGACAGGGTCAGGGTCCGTGAGCGACCCGCAGGGCCATTACGAGATTACGCTTGCACCTGGAAGGTATGATCTGATATTTCATTATCTGGGATACGAGACATTGGAGCGCACCATCGAGGTGCAGGACACATGGATTGAGTTGTCGGTTACGCTAAAGACTCAAGTAATACAACTGCAGACGGTGACTGTGAAGGCGGGCAAGGAGGACCCTGCCTATACGATCATGAGGAAGGCCATAGCCAAGGCTAAATATCACACCCAACAACTGGATGCTTATACGGCAAAAGTCTACATCAAGGGCAAAGGACAATTGAAGGACTACCCGTGGCTGGCAAAGAAGGCCCTGGAGAAGGAAGGAATTACCAAGGACAGGGTCTTTATTTCGGAATCGGTGAGTGAGATAAGATATACGCGACCAAATAAGTTTGAGGAGAAAGTAATAGCGGTCTACACGAACGGCAACACGCGAAACACTTCTCCGAATGCTTATGTCTTTGGCAGCCTCTATGAGCCTGAGATTGCAGAAACTATTTCACCACTTTCCCCAAAATCATTTTCATACTACCGCTTTGAATATGAAGGATCCTTCAAGGACCGGAATTATGAGATCAGTAAGATTAAAGTTATCCCAAGATCAAAGGGAGACAATGTATTTGACGGAACACTATACATAGTTGAGGACTGGTGGAGCATCCACAGTGCCGACCTGAATGTGACAAAAATGGGCATCAAGTTTCATGTAAAAGGAATTTATAACCCCATTGAAAACAAAGCATGGCTGCCGGTTTCACAACAATTTTTTATAGAAGGCAAGGTTTTTGGGTTTGAGTTCGTTGCTGATTATTTGGCAACCGTTAAAGACTACAAAATCACGCTCAATCCGGCGCTGCCGCAGGAAATGGATGTGATCGATGAAACTGTAGCTAAAGAGCAGGCCAAACAGGTCGCAAAACAATTCAGCAAGAAGGGCCAGCAGCTGCAGCAAAGACTGGAAGCGGGCAAAGAGGTTACAAGAAAAGAGCTTAACCAGTTGGTTAAGGAGTACGAGAAGGCTGAGCAGAAACAGGAAAAGGAGCCAGAGGTTATCGAAGACCGGTCCTACAAAGTTGATTCACTGGCCTATAAAAAGGACAGTACGTTCTGGAACGAAATGAGACCAGTTCCCCTTACGAAGGAAGAGGTGAGAGGCTATGTAGTCAATGATTCGATTTCGGAAGTTCAGCGAAAGAAAGAGGAAGGTGATTCACTCAAGCCGTCCAAAAGTAAGGGATTTCAGCCCTGGGATTTGCTGACCGGGGATACCTATAAATTATCGGATACTGAGAATTTCAGAATCCATACGCCGTGGGGCGGCTTCAATACCGTGGAAGGTTGGCATGTCATCTACCAGATGAGTTATTTGAAAAGATGGGTGAAGCGGGATTCACTTCATCCGGAGAGCAGGCCAAAAGTCTCCCGCCTGGAAATTACTCCAGTCGGGCGTTATGCATTCTCACGGAATACCTATTCCGGAATACTCAAAGTTGAATTCAGAAATCAAAAACGAAGGATTAATCTTGAAGGTGGTCGATACATTCAGCAGTTCAATGCAGATGAGCCGATCCATCCGTTGATAAACTCTTTCACGACTTTGTTCCTTGAAGACAATTTGATGAAGATTTATGAGCGGGATTATGTGGATTTGAAATGGAGGGAGCAATTGAATGAAAAGTTCAGCATTTATACGCAATGGACCTGGGCACGACGGAGCGAACTCTTCAACAACACAACCTGGACATTAATCGACAACAGGGAAAAGACCTACACCCCAAATGCTCCCGAGAGCATTGAATTGCCCGACACAGGATTCCTGCCGCATAATGCTTTTACAGGCATGCTGGGGTTTGAAGCAAGACCATGGCAGAAATACAGGAAGCACAATGGAAGAAAATTCAGGGTGCCCAACTCCTCCCCGATATTCTCGGTTGAATACAGACGGGGTCTGGCTACCTTAAACAGCACAGTCGATTTTGACCAGTTAGAAGCAGGAATAAGGCATCAGTTCAGGTTTGGAATAAGGGGCACGCTTGATATAGCGGTTAAGGCAGGAGAATTTCTCCATGCGGGCAATATGTATTTTATGGATTACAAACATTTTCTCGGCAATCAAACCCCGTTTGTTACAACTGACCCCATTGGAAGCTTCCGCCTTCTCAACTATTACAACTTCAGCACGCGGGACAGGTACCTAACCGGTAATGTTCACTACCACTGGCGCAAACTGCTGATCACAAGAATTCCGAAAGTCCGAATGATGGGGATTACGGAAAACACGTTCCTCAATTATCTTCTTACGCCGCAATGCAGAGACTACACAGAACTTGGATACGGACTCGATGGAATCTTTAGGATTTTCAGGCTGGAGGTGGCAACCTCATTTCTGGACGGCAACTATACTGGATTTGGATTCCGTATTGGGATAGCAACTTCTGTTGGGGTGAATGTAGGTAACTAAGCAGTGGTTGGCCCCATTTGGATCAAAAAGCGCTAGTTTTGCGGAATGGAAGTGTCTGTTGACGATTTTCTTGAACTCCGCAGGAATCTGCCTGTCGTAGATGTACGTTCAGAAGGAGAGTTTGGATCGGGACACATTGTGCACGCCGTTAACATTCCGTTGCTTAACAATTCAGAGCGAGAAGCAGTCGGCACAATCTATAAGCAGGTAGGGCAGAAGGCTGCAATCTATGAAGGATTCCGACTCGTTGGTCCTCGCCTGATTGAAATCGTTACCGAGATAGAGCGGGTCTCCAATGGAAGTGAACTTTTGGTTCACTGTTGGCGCGGTGGCATGCGATCTTCCAACTTCTGCCAGTTTGCAGGAATGGCGGGTGTAAGAACCTCGATGCTAAAAGGTGGTTATAAGGCATATCGGCAGCGTGCACTCGAAAGCTTCCAACGCCCCCTGCAATTGGTATTGCTGACAGGTTGTACAGGAAGCGGAAAGAGCGAAGTACTTCGGGAGCTTGGAAGAGCAGGAGAGCAAATTCTTGACCTCGAAGGCCTTGCTAACCACAAGGGCTCAGCATTCGGGGGGCTCCTGATGCCTCCGCAACCTACGACGGAGCAATTTCAGAATGACCTTTTTGAGGAAATACTCAGGCTCGATCCTTCCAGAAGAATTTGGATTGAAGATGAGTCAATCGCTATTGGTAAGATATTCCTCCCTCCTGATTTTTGGCAGC
The DNA here is from genome assembly GCA_018266395.1 of Bacteroidota bacterium. Classification (GTDB taxonomy): domain Bacteria; phylum Bacteroidota; class Bacteroidia; order Cytophagales; family Cyclobacteriaceae; genus ELB16-189. Next base: position 65,614 of record JAFEAM010000003.1, read on the forward strand.
AAATGCTCATCAGTCCGCTTGTGAAGATGGACGTGGAGAGGCAGGTTCGCATTGAGCGACTGGTAAGCGAATATGGTCCTGCCGACAGGCAGGAGTTTCTTTCCATCATGATGAAGATAACCAAGAAACTGGGTGGTCAGAATTTTAACGAGGCGAAAGCCAGGCTGTTAGAAGGGAAAATGGCGGAAGTAATCGATATACTATTGACATACTACGATAAGGCTTACCTGGAGAGCATTTCCAGAAGAAAAGAAAGGATCCATTTTTCCCTGGAGTGGAATGGAAAAGAGCCTGCAACTTATGCCCGGGAACTTATCAGGGCGGCCGATCATTACATGGCAAGTATATCTATCGCTAATTCATAATCATGTCCGATATCAAGTTGACCCAATATTCGCACGGAGCGGGTTGCGGTTGTAAGATTTCCCCGGCAGTTCTGGATACGATTCTTCACTCTCAATTGCCCAAAGCAAGTTTTCCGCAACTTTTGGTCGGGAATGAATCAAAGGATGATGCCGCAGTTTACGATCTTGGAGACGGCACCTGTATCGTCAGTACGACCGATTTCTTCATGCCTATCGTTGACGATCCGTCTACTTTTGGGGCGATCGCCTCGGTCAATGCCATCAGTGACATCTATGCTATGGGTGGAGAGCCTGTCATGGCGATTGCAATTCTGGGTTGGCCGATCAACAAGATCGCTCCTTCTGTGGCCCAGGCTGTCCTGGAAGGAAGTCGTGCTGTGTGTGCCCAGGCAGGAATTCCCCTGGCAGGAGGTCACAGCATTGATTGCCCTGAACCTGTATTTGGGCTGGCGGTGACCGGCAAGATAAAAAGGGAACACCTGAAGAGAAATGATACCGCAAAAGGAGGTTCACTTCTGTACCTGACCAAACCCCTTGGAATTGGGATAGTAACAACAGCTCAAAAAAAAGGAATTGTAAAATCTGAACACTTTGCTCAGGCTACCGCATCTATGTTGGCGCTCAACAAGTTGGGAAGTGATCTGGGCAAGCTTCCCTATGTAAACGCACTTACAGATGTGACAGGATTTGGCCTTTTGGGACATTTACTGGAAATGTGCGAAGGCAGCGGGTTGTCGGCAGAAATTGAATTCGCCAAAGTGCCCAGGTTTGAATTTCTGGGCATTTATATTGAACAAAATTCCTTGCCTGGAGGGACGCAGCGCAATTGGGATAGCTATGGTCAGAAAGTGGATTTGGGTTCTGATTTGCAACGGGCGATTTTGGCGGATCCTCAAACAAGCGGCGGTCTGCTGATCTCCGTGGATTTGGACCATGAAACAAACTTTACGAAATTTCTAAACGAAAGAGGTTTGCTCATTTCTCCCTTTGGAAGGTTGACAAAGATGAAGGGTAAACGGATAATCGTTAAATAAAATCACCTAACCAGATATGAATAGAAGTCTGTTTCTACTGATGTTGTTATTTGTCGGTTGTATCCCAGTAAGGGTTGTAAGCGTGGGCCCCCTTTCACCAACGGCTAAGGATCGCCACTATGTGACGTATAATTTCGGAGAAATCAACATGAAAGACCCTGCCTTTGGGAACTTTCAAAAAAACCTTCAATTCCTTACGGCGGCAGTTGACCGGGAAATGCAAACCAGGGGATTCAAACGCTCAGCTGCGGATCCGGATCTGATTATAAATTTTGGATTGGGCATTACCGAAGAAGTTCAAACCAGGGAAACGAACATCCGTGATGCGCCCGGCCATTTTCAGTATTCAGCAACCGGCTCGACGGGTCGAACTTATTCCTGGCAAAGCCAGGAGATTGAGGTCGCACGCTGGAAAGAAGGACACCTCGCTCTGGATTACGTTGATCGTGAAAAGAACGAGATGATTTGGCAGTCGAGTGTGGCTGGTACTTTGGATAAAGATGAGAAGAAAATGAAGGAAAGGATCGACAAAGTAATCAAGGACCTCTATAAGAAGTTCCCGATCAAGTCCAACTAGAGATCTGTCCTGCGGGTTTCCGGAACCTCAAGAATTAGATTTTCACCATAGGCCATGGCAGGCGTTTGGTAGCCCATTTTGAAATCTCCGCTCAGTATCTTTTCTGCAATGATTACAGCGGTGATGGCGGTCAAATTATATCCGTTGAGGGTCTCCAATCTGGATTCTGCCGTTGTGCCTTTTGCGTCTGTCACTTTTCCCCACAAGTAGCTTTTGCTGGTATTTCTGGTCTCTTCGCTGGGACCTGGAGCCTTTTTGTCAATCTGATTCAGCAGGAAATTCTTAACAGGTCGCAGTCTCAACAGCCAGTTGATGTACCTGCTTCTTTTCGCGTTGCGAATCATAGACTCGGTAACCCCGGTGTAAACTTCAATATTGGGGATCCCTGTACTGCGCCAGGCGGTTGAAATATCACCCCATGGTATGCACATAGTTGGGACCTTGAAAGGGCCGAAGTTCACCTCCATCACCTTGTCCCCCAAGGGAAGCATAGTCAGCTTTCCATTCGTTCTTATGAGTCCGCCATAACCAAGGCCTTCTGTCATGCTTTTCCTGGTTCCTCTTGAAAGGCCGCCCTTGGTCGAAGTAAAAGCAAGTTGCAGGTGAGTGGCACCGGGCAACCGGTTTTTGAGATGAAGGGCAAGGCAGTCCGAGGGGACCACATCAAAACCTGTCCCGGGCATGATCATTATCCCTGACTGTTTGGCTTCCGAATCTTTGCCGGCAAGCAATTCAAATACCTCGTATTCACCAGTTATGTCAGTGTAGTGAGTCTTGGTACGAAGACAAATCTCAGCCATTACTCCTGCTGTGTATCGAAATGGCCCACCACAATGTATGAGGACTTCAGCCGGTTCAAGCCATTTTTGTAGTCCTTCCTTGTCACTGATTCCCAGGACACGATAAGGATACCCCGTTTCCGTTGATTGCTGCTTTAGTTTTAGCTCGTCGCGGCCGGCCAATATTACTTGAAGCCCCTTTGATTTGCACAGTCGGACGATGAGTTGACCAGTGTAACCATAGGACCCGTAAACGGCTATGAGAGAAGGATTCTTCAAGCTTTTATTTTATCCGCTCAACTTCAGTAACAAAATACCTCGTTTCCCCGCGCCACGGGAATTGAGCATATCTCTTCTTGAAATGGAGATTGACCCTTTCTCCACTGAGCGCCACATCCTGCAAAGTTTTGATTACTTCGACATTGCTGGTCTCAACTGAAAAATCAAAGGACTCTGCAATCGGACTGGTACCTTTCAGGGCACCAAAAGTTTCAAGGTTAAGTTTGCCCTCATATGTTTTGAAGATGAGTCCCTTTTCGCTGATGCGCAGTACTTTGCCGGCCATAATTCCGGTTTCATAGGTCCCCCAGTACAGGAACGAGAACACGGCAATGCCGAGAATGACCAAAGTGAGGATAAATTTCTTGAAGAAACTGACAGTCTTCCTTTTTACTTTCTGACCAAAGCTCTCGTTTTCCATGGCAAATTGGTTTTGCTATACCGTCATGATCTCTGCTTCTTTTTTCTTCATCAGGCCATCCACCTTGGTGATGTATTCATCCGTCAATTTCTGCACCTCTTCTTCAGCGTTCTTCACATCGTCTTCCGGTGCACCCTTGATCTTTTTAAGCTGTTCGTTGGTGTCTTTGCGAACACTTCTGATGCTCACCTTTCCATGCTCACATTCCTGATGAACTTGTTTGACCAGTTGTTTTCTTCTTTCTTCCGTGAGCATCGGGATGTTGATTATAACCTGCTGACCGTCGTTTTGTGGTGTGAGACCCAGGTTGGCAGCCATTATCGCCTTTTCAATTTCATGGATGAAGTTTTTTTCCCATGGCTTAATGAACAGGGTGCGGGGATCAGGTGAAGTGATGGATGAGATCTGATTGAGCGGGCTCATGGCGCCGTAATAGGGGACCAGAATGCCGTCGAGCATTGCAGGATTGGCCTTACCTGCCCTTATTTTGGTGAGTTCATGGGAAATGTGGCTGAGCACTTTAGCCATTTGCTCACGCGCATCGTCCAGATAGAGTTCAATTTCTTCCATAATATAAAGTTAGCTATTTATCATGCCACGTGACTAGCGTGACTAGTTAATGAGAGTGCCGGCTTCTTCTCCTTTTACGACCCGGAGCAGGTTTCCAGGTTTATTCATGTCGAATACAATAATAGGGAGTTTGTTTTCCATGCACAGGGTGAAAGCCGTCATGTCCATAATGTTCAGATTTTTCTCGTACGCTTCCTGAAAAGTAAGTTTGGAATAACGCACTGCATCTGTGTGTTTTTCCGGATCCTTCGTATAAACCCCGTCCACCCTGGTTCCCTTTAATACTACATCTGCCTGAATCTCTATGGCCCTCAAGCTTGCGGTAGAATCAGTTGTGAAGTAGGGATTGCCAATACCGGCGCCGAAAATGACAATCCTTCCTTTTTCTAGGTGACGTATTGCCCTTCGACGGATGAAAGGCTCACACACCTGTTCCATCTTGATTCCCGCCATTAACCTCGTATATAACCCGTGTCTTTCAAGGGCGCTCTGCAGTGCCATTGCATTGATAACAGTACCCAGCATACCCATGTAGTCACCCTGAACGCGATCTATGCCCAAAGCTTCCGCCTGGCCCCCGCGGAAAATATTTCCGCCACCTATTACGATAGCCAATTCCACACCCAAATCCTTGGCAGCACGTATTTCCATTGAGTATTGTTCAAGCACCTCATGATCGATGCTGGTGTTCTTGGATTTGCCCATCAATGCCTCACCGCTGAGTTTCAAGAGAAGCCTTTTGTATTTCATGTCAGGAAGAAGGAGTTGTCTTCACAAATATGTTGAGGATTTTCTTGCCGGAAAAGCCATCATGGCCCTTACCCTCTGAATCAGGCATAACTGAGTATCTTTGTTATAAATCGTTCTCTTATGGTCGAGTCAATCAATTCAGCCCTCCAGGCAATTCAGCTTGAAGAGCGTTATGGGGCACACAATTATCATCCGCTTCCGGTTGTCCTTTGTAAGGGAGAAGGTCCTTTTCTGTGGGATGTTGAGGGCAAACGGTACTATGATTTTTTGTCGGCCTACAGTGCAGTCAACCAGGGTCACTGCCATCCCAGGATTGTAAGGGCGCTTACGGAGCAAGCCAAAGAACTTACACTGACTTCCCGTGCCTTTCACAACGATAAGCTAGGTCTGGCAGAAAAATACATTTGTGAAACCTTCGGTTATGATAAGGCATTGTTCATGAACAGCGGTGCTGAGGCAAACGAGACCGCGATCAAATTGGCCCGGAAGTGGGGGTATCTCCGAAAGGGGATTCAGGACAATAAGGCGGTAATTGTGGCGGTAAAGAGGAACTTTCACGGCAGAACGACCACCATAATATCAGCATCCACGGATCCAACGGCAACCTCAGGGTTTGGTCCCATGATGCCTGGCTTTGTCATCGTTGAATACGATGATGTACAGGCTTTGGAAAAGGCGCTTGTTGATCCAAATGTATGCGCGCTGTGGATTGAGCCTATACAAGGCGAAGCAGGTGTGTATGTTCCCCATGAAGGCTACCTGCGCGAGGCAGCCCGCATCTGTAAGGATAATAACGTTCTGCTCATGATGGATGAAATTCAGACCGGTATTGCACGAACGGGGAAAATGCTGGCATCGGACCACGAGGGAGTGCGGCCGGATCTTTTAATTCTTGGTAAGGCATTGAGCGGTGGAGTTTACCCCATCAGTTGTGTGCTGGCAGATGACCCTGTCATGTTGGTGATCAAACCGGGAGAACATGGATCTACTTTTGGAGGCAACCCATTGGCTGCAGTAATCTGCATGGAAGCGCTTCAGGTTGTCAAGGATGAAAAACTTGCAGAGAATGCGGAGCGACTTGGCAGAGTTTTCAGGGCGAGAATGGAAAGACTGATATCCAAAACGAAGCTGATCACAAAGGTTCGGGGGAAAGGGCTGCTTAATGCAATCGTAATCAATGATTCTTCAGAAAGTGAAACGGCCTGGAATATCTGCCTGGCTTTTGCGAAGAATGGACTCCTGGCAAAGCCCACCCATGGGAATATCATTCGGCTGGCACCTCCGCTGGTTATAACGGAAGAGCAATTGCACGAGTGCTGTGACATTATTGAGAAATCTGTGTCAGAGTTTACGGTCTGAAATATTCACGGGACTTCAACATTCAGATTCCTTACCCCGGCGGCCCAATAAAGCGTTGCTTTTAGTTTTTCATAGTCAGAGCGCAACTTCAGCAGTTTGGATTGTGCCTGGATCAGTTTTTCCTGTTGCACGTTGATTTTGAACAGGTCACTTTCACCATTTTCCAGATTCAGCAATTCAGCTTTGAGAATCCTGTGATAGTATTCAACCATGGCAATCTGTTGCTGCATGATCAATTGGGTGTTGGCCAGCTGATTGTAAGCTTGCTGTACCTGGTTGAGTACGTCACGTCTGGTCTGAGCCTGCTCAAATTCTGTAGACTGAATCTTGAGCTTGGTCTGACTGAGTTTGGCCCGTTCTTTTCTAAGAAAGACCGGGACGGAGAAATCGAATCCGAATTTGTAGTCTTGCTGAAATTGAAAAGCCCTGAAATCACCCGAGGGAGTGAGCGGCTGATTGATGAAGGTGTAATTGAGATCCACTCTTGGCTTTAAATATTCTACTGCAAGCTTTCTCTCCACATCAAGTTGGAGCAGTTTGGCCGATATTTTTTTGAGCTCAGGATGATTTTCCTGGGCCATAGTCTTCAATTCTTCAAGCGTTTGAATGGATAACAATGCATCAGCACCTTCCATTAAGTAGGGAACAGTTCGGTCAGAGAGTTGAATGGGCTGCTCTTGCTCATTCCACAAGTAATTTGAAACCCTGATACCCGCATTGGTGTAATCCAGCCACGCTTCCTGTCTTTCGATCCTTCTTTGCTGAAGTGTAATCTTGGCCTGTAATGTATCTATTGCTGAGGCCTCGCCAAGTCTGACATTCAACCTGACTCTGTCGAGGATTTCAATCGAGAGACGAGTATTTTGGTCGAGAAGGCGGAAGTTATAGAAGGCATAGAACCACTGCCAATAGTCCTTAGCGGCATCAAGCAGAATTTTATTTATGAGTTTGATTTGTTCGGCCTCCGCTATTTGGGTGAAGAGCTGTGCCTGTTTCAAAGCAGCTCTGCGATCATCAGTAAAAAGGCCCTTGCCAACCGGAAGGGATATTCCTGTGAATACTTGTTTGTAATCATCACTTGCAGGAATGAAGTTTTCGTTGTTCAGGTAGGAGCCGTCATTTTTTTCAAGCCCAAGTTTGGGATCAATCGGAAACCATGTTGGAATAGTAAGGGTGGTCAGCCATTTGCTGTAATACTCCTTGTCATTAAGGGTCTTGTTTGAAAACCTGGATTCAAGCTTTGGATCAAAATTACCCCGCGCCAGCCGAACTTCCTGCCTGGCGGTTTCACTCAACAACCTGCTTTGTTTTACAATAGGATGATATTGAATCACCGATGCATAAAACGCCTCGATGGAGTATGGTTGAAGTGTATCTGCCAAATGAAGTACGGAATCAGTAGAGCCTTGGGTAAATCCTTTGAGAGATACGAATAGCAAAATAAACAGCGGAAGATTTTTCATATAGCTAATCACCCGGCTCGACGTTTGATTTTTTCTTCTTTTCATCCTGAAGTTTCTTCTTTTCATCTTCAGGCTCGGCATAGAGACTCGCTGGAAATCCATTCAACTGCCTCCAGACTTCATACCATATAGGCACGCTGTCAAGCATTACCCATCCCATTGTGCCACTGCCGGCACGAAGTTGTGAAGGCCACTTATCGTCCTGGGGATCGGGAACCACCAGGATCCTGAACTCCCCTGGCCTGGAACTTACAAAATCGATGACTTCGACTCTTCCACCGAAAGTTCCGACTGAAACACTTGGCCAGCCGGAAAACTGGAGCGCCGGAAAGCCGTCGAACTCGATTCTGACCTTTCTTCCGCGGGTCAATAGGGGAACGTCCATTGCCCGCACATACATCTCCACTGCAACGTCTGAAGAATGCGGCATAATGGTACAAACCGGATCCCCTTCCTTGATCGTCTCACCAATGCCTGCCTGCGATGCCTTGACCACAAAGCCACTCTGCGGGGCAAGAATGAAATATTGCTGGGCCCTTATTTCCATGTTCGCGTATTCATTCCTTAGCTTGGAGATCTCGGCCTGGGTGTCAAATTGTTCGGCAAGCGTATTGTTCAAATCCGATTCAGCCTTGTTGATCTTGTCAAGGTATTCAGCCTGGACTCTTTCAATTTCAATCTCGGCATTCACATAATCGGCCTCACTTCCCTGATATTTGTATTCTATTTCCTGGAATTTGGTCAGCGGAATGTTTCCGGCCTCAAAAAGCTTTTTATTCCGTTCATATTGATTTTTCGCATTGGAAAATCTGACCGCTTCCGCTGCCAGTTTGGCTTTGGATTGTTCAATTTTAGTGCGCATGCCTGTTTCGAGCGCCTCAATTTGTTTTTTCAACGCCCGGGATTTCAGTTCCTTCGATTGCAGGCTTTTCTCTTTCGACGCAATCACTTCTCGCAGACGCTGAAGCAACTTGGGATCAAAATATTTTTCTTTTATTTCGCTGATGATTGCGATCGTATCACTTTTTTGGACGAACTCACCCTCCTGCACCTTCCAGTCCTGAATTCTTCCTGCGATCGAAGTCTGAATAGTCTGAGGTCTGTTTACGGGTGAACGCGCGGTTACATGTCCTTTCCCATGAATGTTTTGCTGCCACGGTAAGAAGAGAACCACCAGTATAATGACTCCAATAAGCATCAGCCACCTTGCAAGAGCCTTCCCGGCCCAGGGTGTCTTCAGAACCCTGAGGGAATAAAGACGGTCCTTCGGCACAAGGTGGTCTATAGAATGTTTGGATAGATTCAGCATATCAAATCACGAGGTCCTGAAGGGAATTTTGAGAAAGGAGATGTTCAAACGTACCTTCTGCCCGTATTACACCTTTGTCGAGTACCAACACCCTGTCCATTGCTGCAAGGACAACCGGATCATTGGAGACGATAATGAGCGTCCAATGGTGGGCGGGATCGGTCAGCACACGGAGGAGAGATAACTTTTCCTTCCTTGTGAATGTTGCAAAGAAGTGATTAAGAACGATCAGCCTCGGCTTTTTGGTTAGGCATCTTGCCAGTATGAGCTTTTGAATGGTGGTTTGACCAAGCCCCTTCCCGCTGCTCACAACAGGGGTTTCCAGGCCCTTGGGCAGAGAATTTACAAAATCGCTCAGTCCGACTTTTTCCAGTGCCCACAAGACATGCTCGGTTTGAATACGTGTGTTGCCAACTGTGAGATTATCAAGGAGTGTGCCTTCAAAAAGATCATCGGAACTGATATTTTTTCCAATCGATTCCCTGAGATGGGTAAGGTCAAGGTCATTCATCGAATATTGATCTAGCGTGAGAATGCCCTTATAATCGAGATAAAGGCCCGCCATGATGTTGCTTAGCAGCGTTTTTCCCGAATCCCCGGGTCCGCAAATGCCCAAATGTTCTCCGGGTTCAATCTGCAGGTGAATAGGACCCAGATTGTAGCCATCTGAACCAGGAAATGCATAGGTAAGGTTCTTGGCTGTTAACCTGAAGCCACCTTTGGAATCGCGTGGAAGATCCAGTCCGCCAACCCGTTCAACAGGCAAATCTGTAACGTGTGCAACTTTGTCGACAGCGGCCAGCATGTCGTAGACCACATCGATATACATGATGATCTTTTCAACGGCATTCAGGATCAGAATGATTACAAGTTCGGAGGCAACAAACTGACCAATCGTAATTTCCCTCCGTATTACCAGCAAGGTTCCTACGATAAGCAGGCAACCGATGATAGCCGCTTTGAAAAATAAGATGAAAGAAAATTGCGTAAGGAGTGTACCGAAATGCTTCTTCCTGTATTTGAGATAATTGTTTACATAATGATCCGTCTGTCTCAACGGATGATCCGTGGATCCACCCAACTTGAATGACTGCATCGTGCGGGCCAGTTCTTCCAGCCATTGCACAACCCTGTACTTGTATTTTGATTCCTCAAGAGAAGAACTGAGGCCGCGCGGCCCCGTAAGGAAAAAAATCAGCGTCAGTAACCCGATGAGGGCCAGACCAAAAAAGACAAAGAATGGATGATACAGGGATATCAGCATGAGGCCGAATAAAATCTGTATCGCGGCCGAGGACAGATCTATCAGCAGTTTTGGTAGTCCTTTCTGAATAGTCACCACATCAAAAAAGCGGTTGATTAATTCAGGTGTATATCTTCCGGAGAGCGCTTCCATTTTTAGGCGTGGTATGCGGAAAGCGAATTCAAAAGCAGCTTTCGCAAATACCCTTCTTTGAAGAAATTCCACCATGCTGATCTGAACAATTTGTAATGAACCAGAGAGTATGGTTCCTATGATCACAAGACCGATCATCACATACACCGAACTAAAAATGACTCCACCAGTCACCAATTCAACCGTTGTCTGAATTCCGAGCGGGAGCACAAGACTTACAAGACCTGAAATTCCCGCGTAGAAGAATACATAAGCAATTTCATTTTTTTCGGTAGCCAAAAGCCGCCACAAACGCTTGACCGGGGTCATGTGGGTTTCCTCGCCGGAATGATCACTGACAGGACTGTTGTAAGCCAGGCTGGCGATGCACACAATAGCGTTGGATGCATCGCGAAATAATCCTTCCGTAGACGGAATCCCATTTTCTTTTGTCACAGTAACATCATCAACCAGAAGCTGGTGAAAGCGTTTTCCGGAAGCGGTAACAATAACAGGTTTCAGGACGTCACCATCCTTTATAAATACGATGGAAGGTGTATCCTGCTGGGCCAGGAATTCCGGAAATCCCGAATCGGACACGGCATAGTCCATGAAGATAATTCTTGATTGATGACCCGCTTCTGTGAGATCCCTTTTGAATTCCGGAAACTCTTCGGCCAAATAGGTGCGTTGGTTTCGCTCCACCTGACGTACGGACGATTCGTGCAAATCGTGCTTAAGCAGGAATGCAATCTCTTTGAGCGCTGTCGATATGGTATGATTGGTTAGCATATCGGTCAACACCCTATTGTCCTGAAGACCATTTCCTCGATAAAGGTCTGAAGCTGCTGGTGCTGCACTGACAGATCATCCTTTTTTTTCATATCAGACAGGCCGGGAAGGTGGATGAGGAAAAACAATTGCTGGTGGGTGGCCAGAAGAACGGTGCTGGCCAGTGAATTCGCAAAAGAGTATCCGGGACTGACGATGTTAATGAAACCTGAAAGCTTGTGACACAACGAATTAAAGCCCCAAAACAAGCCTTCCTCGTTGTCGTTGTCTACCCATTTGGTGAGGTAAGTCTTCTCCATTTCAGCCACAACTATCCGGTGAAGAGCGACTTCATTTACAAACTCAAATCTTGGATCCTCGATCTTTGGATCGGTTATCACCTTGATGGCGGCCTTTAGCCGCAGCGAACCGTCACTCAGACTGTTCGTAGCTATATCAATCCTGTAATTAAGCCAGTTCCAGTACCAGGCAGTCAGGTAATGAAGCAACCGATGCTTGTTTTCAAAGTAACGGTATACTGAGGCTTCAGCCGATTCGATTTGATCGGCCAGTTTGCGAAAGGTGAAGTCCTCAAACCCAAGTTTGTCAATCAAATCAATACTGTGTTTGATGATGCGTTGTCCCAGATCAGTGTGCTGTGGATCGCGGACAAACAACTTGCTGTTTACACGGAACGAGATATCTGCCATTCGCGCTTTATAACGCTGACGGCAATAGTATTACTTTCAAAAATGAAAGTAATGTTATTAGACTTTTTTAAGGATCTTGATTTAGCTGAAAATTGCTATGATTGAAACATCAGCTCTTTGAATATCATGGCAATTCCCATTGCAAGGGTAAACCAGCCGAAGCTTTTACGGAGCAAATTTCCGTCAATATGCCTTGATGCGAAATTCCCAAACAGTATGCCGATAGTCGCTAAAAGTGAAACAGTAAGCAACAAGGACCAGTCCATGGTCAGATTTGCCAAATCTCCTGTGAAGCCCAGTAGAGAGTTGATGCTGATTATGTAGAGGGAGGTGCCAACGGCTATTTTGAAGGGGAGGTCCGTAAGAAATACAAGGGCAGGAATGATGAGAAACCCGCCGCCTGCACCAACAAGGCCGGTAACCAGACCAATCAACACGCCTTCAACAATGATAAGCAGCACCCGGAATCTGGGCGTAGCGGACTGCTTTACTCTTGGACCCCTGATCATGGGAACAGCAGCCAAAACCATCATGACTGCGAATAATCCGAGAAATAAAATCCTGCTGGTGAATACAAATGATTCAAAGGAAAATAAGGTTTCAGGAATCGCCGGAACAATCCACTTTCTTGTAGCAAATATTCCGATTATGGACGGCAAGCCAAAGAGCGTTCCTGTACGAATGTTGACTAACTGGCTTTTGTATTTAGGAATTGTCCCGACCAGGCTTGTAACTCCGACAATGAATAGTGAGTATGCCGTAGCGTGAGTAACATCTACTTTGAACAGATAGACCAGGATGGGGATCGTCAGGATGCTCCCGCCCCCGCCCAATAATCCAAGCACAACGCCGATTAGTGCCGATGCAAGGTATCCGAGTATCTCCATGCCAATTAAAGGCAGAAAGCTACCAAGTATGGTCTTTCAAGCTAAGGAGGCGCTAGATAAAATCAAATTCTATGGAGGTAGTAGATTTTTCTATCTCATCCTTTCAAATTCCGCAATGAACGCGTCGGGGTATTGTTTCTTAACCTGCGTCAGAAACTTGTCAGCTTTGTCGCGCGACCCGAACCTGCCGAGAATAAGGCTGTAGTACTTGATCCCATTAAGAATCTTTACCTGAACGAGCACTTTCTTCTGATAGGAATTCTTCAAATTGTCAGCAAGACGGAAGAGATTGACCAGTTCCTGGTAAGTTCCAATTTGCACACCGTAACCGTCAGGCTGGGTGCGCTCTACTCCAAAATCATAGAACTCCTTTTCATCTACGGTCACCCGATCATCCATTGGGTGACTCTCGGAACTTACCTTTCCGGTTCCCGCATCCAGCACTTCGATCTTTACTTCCGCCACGCCTTGAACGGTGTATTCCAGCTTCTCAGCAGCAGATTTTGACAAGTCAATGATCCTTCCCTCCACGAAGGGTCCGCGGTCATTCACTACAACCTCCACTGACTTGTTGTTGGCGAGATTGGTTACCTTTAGTTTGGTGCCGAAAGGAAGAGTCCGGTGTGCTGCCGTCAGCTTGCCGGCTTTGTACTTTTCACCGCTGGAAGTCAGGTGACCTTCAAACCGGTCGGCATAAAAGGAGGCTTTTCCTGTCTGAACCTGCGCCTGCACCGCAAACGCACTCACTGCAAAAAATAGCAACAGTATCATTTTCATGTCCCAAATATATAAGGTTGACGGTTGAGGACGATGAAACTTCCGGTCGCGACCATGTAACATACCTAGATTGATTTCGTCTTGTGATCATGCAAAAACGACGGCTTTCCATCATTATCATTCTTCTGGCGCAAATCATGAGTCCGTACCCAGGTGTCGCCCAGACGGATTGGTTCCAGGAGCCTCATAATAAATACCGGCTTTTCTATAAGAATCCAGATAAAAATGGCAGGAACCAGTATGAGGAGTTGGTTAATGAGGCTTTGGTAAAAGTTCAGCAATTCTTTGGTTCACCTATGCCCCGAACTTTTGATGTTTTTGTTCACCCTAACAGAGCGTCACTGGATCAACAATGGCGACGCGACTGGAATATGCCAGACTTCAAATCTGAATGTTGGATGGTGGCAAGTGGGATTGCTGCAAAATTGGACTTGGTCTCTCCCAGGGTATGGGAAACAGAGGCTTGCGAGCATCACTACGAAGACAAGACAAAAACGGCGCAGCTCATTCTTCATGAGATCGTTCACGTCTATCATGGACAAAACAATCCCAGCCCTGATTTCTCTGAAGTGGAAGGAATCGATTGGTTTGTGGAGGGATTAGCCACTTATGCTTCCGGGCAGTGCGATGAGAACAGAATGCTGGAAGTCAAAAAGGGACTGAAATCCAATGGCCTGCCCAAATCCCTCGACCAATTCTGGCAGGGCAGTACCAAGTATGGGTTGTCAGGTTCGATGGTCCAGTTTATAGATAAGGAATTTGGGAGAGCACGGCTTGCTGGTCTTATGAAATTCAGAAAGAAACAGGAAATCCTCGATGCCATGGGAGTGACGGAGGGCCAGCTGATTGCGCGGTGGGGGGCCTATATGGAAAAATGACCATCCATATTATCGCATTCCGTTGATGGTTTGATGAAATACATCTAGCTTTGCCCGGCAAATAATCAATCCTAAATTATTTGCCATGGCTCGCAATTCTGCCAAGTTTCTCTTCGAAGCCCTTACATACGACGATGTTTTGCTAGTCCCGGCTTTTAGCCAGGTATTGCCGCGCGAAACAGATATTCGTTCACGTGTGAGCAGGAATATTACCCTCAATATTCCAATACTCTCTGCTGCAATGGATACGGTAACTGAGTCAGCGTTGGCGATTGCGATGGCACTGGAAGGAGGGATTGGGTTCATTCACAAAAACATGTCCATTGAGGCTCAGGCTGAGCAGGTGCGCAAGGTGAAACGCTCACAGAGTGGCTTAATTCTGGACCCCGTGACGCTTTCAGTTAATGCAACAGTAAGGGATGCGGAGAAGATCATGCGTGAATTCAAAATAGGCGGAATACCGGTCATTGATGGAAATGGCAAACTTGTAGGCATTGTTACCAACCGGGATCTGCGTTTTGAGAAGATTATGTCCACGCGGGTGGATTCCATCATGACGAAAGAGAATCTTGTTACTGCGCCCGAGGGCATTACCCTTGAGAAAGCAGAGAAGATTCTGCAAAAATATAAAATTGAAAAACTGCCCATAGTCAACAAGAAGGGCAAACTGACAGGCCTGGTTACCTATAAGGATATTCTCAAAAAGAAGAATAAACCCAATGCCTGTCACGATGAATTTGGCAGACTCCGAGTAGGGGCAGCCGTGGGTGTTACGCATGATATCCTTGTGCGAATAGAGGCTCTGAAAAATGCCGGTGTGGACGTGATCAGCATTGACACCGCGCACGGCCACTCAAAGGGAGTAATGGAGGCAGCGAAAATGGTAAAGAAGAAATATCCGGGGTTGGAATTGATTGTAGGAAACATTGCCACCGGCGATGCTGCGAAGGCTCTTGCCAAGGCTGGTGCAGATGGAATTAAGGTTGGTGTCGGGCCAGGAAGCATCTGCACTACCCGGGTGGTTGCCGGAGTTGGTCTGCCTCAGTTAACTGCTGTATATGAAGCGGCAAAAGCCATCCGTGGATCCGGAGTAACCGTTATTGCGGACGGAGGAATTCGATTTTCCGGTGACATGGTTAAGGCAATCGCCGCCGGAGCAGATTCAATTATGATCGGATCGTTGCTCGCCGGAACAGAAGAGGCCCCGGGTGAAATGATTATTTATGAAGGTAGAAAGTTCAAAACCTACAGAGGTATGGGTTCGTTGGAAGCAATGGAGGATGGTTCCAAGGATCGTTACTTCCAGGATGCAGAGGATGACCTGAAGAAACTGGTTCCTGAGGGGATCTCCGGTCGTGTACCCTATAAGGGCAATGTATCTGAAGTGCTTTATCAAATGGTCGGCGGACTTCGCGCGGGGATGGGCTATTGCGGTGCAGCTACCGTTGACAAACTTAAACAAGCACAGTTCGTAAAAATAACGACGGCCGGCGTTGTGGAGAGCCACCCACATGACATTACCATCACCAGGGAGGCACCCAATTATAGCAGGAAATAGGCTTTAACTTGCGATCTTAGCAACTTAGGTTCGTCCATTCTTTACGAGCCAGATAACATCTGTGAAGACCCGCGCAGTGATACGTCTCATGTTCATGGGAGCAACGCTCTCCTGGATTGTTATGGTCTTTTCGGATGTCACGGTCCTCTTTAGCGACCTGAAGGGATTGACGCCTGACATACCATTCTGGCTGCCCAGAATCACCCTGGACTTGTTCATTATCTGTCTCTTCTATTATTACAGGTTCAAAATTGAAAAAGATGAGTCACTAAACTTCACCGACCTGCTTTGGAAGGTTTTTGCAACAGGGTTGGTTGCAACAGTTATTTCTCTTTCGCTGCGATTGCTGGATTTTCTGCTGGGATCTACCAAGCTCTCGTCCAACATTTTTTTCATTGAAGTAGAGTACCTGATATGCCTCGGGTTGATGCTGAGTTTTTTGATTGCCGCCTACACTTCCTGGAAGCGGTTGATTCTGTACCAGAAATCCAAGTGGCTTCTGAGAGGATGGACGGTCTTTGAACTGGCATTGCTGGTCGTGATGGTCTCAGACAATCTTGAAGTGGTTTTCAGTGAATGGATGCTGACCACTATCAGTATCATTACTGGACTGCTTGCCCTGATCCTCTCGGCAAATATGAAATGGGTGGCTTACCTGAACTTTAGGCAGAAGTGGACCAGCCTTCTCTTGCTCCTCCTTTCGTTCTTCTATTTGGGCTACTTCTTCTATACAGTGAACCGGTTCTCGGATGAGATCAGCGCGCAGTCATCAAGCTTTCTCGATTTTAAGGCACATGTCTTTAACATGTATCTCTTCTCCTTTGTCATGCTGTACGCCATCTTCTCTTTCCTTGTAATTCTTTTTAATCTACCCACCTCGTCGGTCTTTGAGCAAAAGCTCGAGGAGGTGGTGAACTTCCAACGAATCAGCCAGTCCGTCCAGACTGAACAAAATGAGGAAAGTGTGTATCAGATACTCCTGGAGAGTTCGGTGAGTTCTGTCTTCGCTGACGCAGCCTGGCTGGAAGTAAAGGGAGAGCAGGAACAGAGCCGGGTGCAGACCCTGAATATCACTGAGACAGAGGCATTAAAAATTCAACAACACTTGAACGGCCGTAACGTGAAGGGAATTCTCGATGAAAGCACAGACCGGACGCGTAATCTCTCAGACCACCTGGCATCCTTGAAGGGGACGCGTTATCGCTCTTTGATGGCCTTCCCCATTCATGTTAAAGGCGAGAAGATCGGCACGCTGGCGTTATTGAAAGAATTGCCGGATGGATTTAACAAGGAGATGACCCAAATCGTTTCGGCCTTCGCCAATCAGGCAGGAATTTCAATTGAGAACTTCCGTCTGTTGAAAGAGGCTCTCCAGAACGAACGTTATAAGGAAGAGCTGAAGATTGCAAAGACCGTTCAGAAAAGCCTTCTTCCTCAGCACCTCGAGTCAGATAGTGACTTTGAGATTGCGGCCTTTTCGGAATCAGCCGATGAGGTCGGGGGCGACTACTATGACACATTAAGAATTAGCCCCAATCATGTGGGACTAATTATTGCCGACGTTTCGGGAAAGGGTACCACTGCGGCCTTCCACATGTCTCAAATGAAGGGTATTTTTCACAGCCTGGCACAGCAGGAGATGGAGCCGAAGACGTTTATGATCAGGGCAAATGAAGCGCTGAAGTATTGCCTTGAAAGGGGCTCATTTATCTCAGCAACTTATTTTGTGGTCAACTCACTTGACAAGAAGATTCTGTATTCGCGCGCTGGTCATTGTCCTGTCTTGGTCTACAGACGGGCAGATCAGTCTGCACAGTTTCTTACTGACAAAGGCGCTGCCCTTGGCATGGTAAAGGGAAAAGACTATTGCAATTTTGTAGAGACCAGAGAATTCCAGTATCAACCGGGGGATATCATGGTGCTCTATACAGACGGAATCACTGAAGCTAAGAATCACAAGGGCGAAGAATTCGGGCTGGAGATGCTGAGGAAATCTGTGGAGGAGTTCTCGGAGCTGACGCCGAAGGAGATGCAGGATGAACTTATTCGGAGACTCTATGAATATACCGGAACCGAGGAGATCAATGATGACTATACGACGATGATAGTGAAATTCAGGTGACAATAACATTAGGAAACCAATTACGTTAAAAACATATGGTTCAGATCAGGCGACTACAGGAGGAAGGTGCGGAAATTCTCGCGGTTGTGGGTGAGATTGACGCCAGCTCTTCTATCGAGTTGGACCTTGCAATTGCAAAGGCAGTAGGGGAGGGCGTTAAAAGGATTCTCATAGACTGCAGTGCGCTTGAGTATATCTCTTCAGCGGGGCTTGGGGTCTTCATGTCCTATATTGAGGAGTTTCGTGACAAGAATATCCATATGGTGCTCTTTGGAATGAAGGAAAAGGTCGCCAATACTTTCAATATTCTCGGACTCGCCGACCTCCTGCATATCCGCCCGAGCAAGCAAGAAGCAAAGAAACTGATCAATGAGTTATCGCTATAAAATCGGATGCAGCCTTGAGAACCTGAAAGGCATTCGTGACTTTGTGCGAAAGTCGCTCAAAGGTCATGTGGTTTCTGAAGTTGAGCTCAATGAAATAGTTCTTGCCCTGGATGAGATGTGCAGCAACCTGATGATTCATGCACATCACTGCAATCCGGATCACTCACTGGAACTTAGTATTGACGTACCTCAAAAGGACAAGCTAATATTTGAAATATCTGATGATGGTGAGATGTTTGACATCAACCGTTTCAGTGAGCCCGAGTTAGGAAGTTTGATTCAGGAAAAGAGAAAAGGAGGCCTTGGCATTCGTTTGGTTAAATCCATCATGGACGAAGTAGAGTACCTGCAACGAAACGGCCGTAATATTTGCCGCCTTTCGAAACGCGTGGGCTGACAGTTTGTCCTTCCATACTCACCCCTTATTTTTGCAGGCTTTTAAGTTCCAATAACCGTGACAGGACGGATTCTGATCATATTTTGCATTACAACGCTTCAGGTCTTCGGACAGGCACCTGCCCGTCAGGCCAGGGAAATGACTCTATTTTCCGTTGATGGTCAGCCTATGACTTCAGAGGAATTTATTTTTCTCTTCAAAAAGAACCACCTCAAAAAGGAAGATTATACACAACCCAAAGTAGCCGAATACATTGAACTCCTTATCAACTTCAGGCTTAAAGTGGCAGAGGCCCGCAGAGAAGGGATTGATACGACGATGGCTTTTATAAAGGAATTCAATACATACCGTAACGAACTAAAGAAACCTTATCTGGCCGAAACCAATGAGCTTTCCAGGCTTACTCACGAAGCCTATAACCGACTTAAGGAAGAAGTTAAAGCATCGCATATTCTGATATCCGTTACGCCAGATGCCCTTCCGCCTGATACACTTAAGGCATTTGAGAAGGCAATCGAGTTACGGAACCGACTGTTAAAAGGGGAAGAGTTCAGTAAAGTTGCAGGCGAGGTATCGGATGATCCTTCGGCTAAGTTGAATGGAGGTAATCTCGGCTATTTCACCGCCCTCCAGATGGTGTACCCTTTCGAGGAAGCTGCCTGGCATCTTAACAAGGATGATCTTTCTGAACCTGTAAGGACCCGTTTTGGATATCACCTGATCAAAGTGTATGATCATCGTCCTTCCAGGGGTGAGGTGGAAGTGTCGCACATCATCCTGCGTACCGGCAGCGGTGACCATCACCTCATCCGGAACAAGATATTTGATATTCATCGGCAACTTCTGGCAGGAGGAAATTGGGACGAACTTTGCAAAGAGTATTCCGATGACCCCTCAACTAAGAACAGTGGTGGACGGCTTCGACCATTTGGTGTCGGTGTGATGTCAAGTGTGCCCGAATTTGAGTCAGCTGCTTTTGCCCTTGAGAAACCCGGCGAGATATCGGATCCCTTTCAATCCGCATATGGATGGCATATCATTCGACTTGAGCGGAAAATTCCGATCCCGCCATATGATGAAATTGCTTCTACACTCGAAAGGAAGGTAGCCCGTGATGAACGCTTACAGCTTGCCCAGGAGAAGGAGTTTGCGAGAAGAAAGCAGCAGAATGGATACCGGGAAAATGGCAGCGTGATGACCATGATATTGCAATTGGCTGACTCATCTTTGTTATCAGGCAAATGGCATTTTCATGGCAGCGCTGATTTACTCAAGAGTTCATTATTTGAACTGAATGAGCGGCCCTATACTGTTGAAGCTTTTGTAAAATTTATAAGACAACAGCAAACATTTAGTCAGCTTGGCCCCGCCGCATATATGAAGCAACTGCATAACCGTTTCGTTGAACAGGCACTCGATGAAGCAGAAGATGCTAAATTGCGGGCCTCCAATGATGATTACAGGAATCTGATTAAAGAATACGAAGAAGGGCTGCTACTGTTCAGTGTCATGGAGAAGAACGTCTGGAACCGGGCTTCTCAGGATACTGTCGAACTGAAGCGGCATTACGAAAAAATCAGGACGAAATTTCAAGCGGGGGAGCGTCTGGAGGCCAGGATATTCTCAACGACAGACCAGGCTTTTCTGGCGGATATGAAAGGACGTATTGCCCGGGGTGATTCCTTGACAGAGAAGGATCTGAGAAAATTCAAATCCGTTATACCTATAAGAAGATACGAGAGAAATGATCACCCTGTTATGACCAGGATTCCATGGGTAACAGGAATTCAGGAGGCGGAATTGGATGGTACATATTACCTTGTTGACGTGCATAAGTTAATCGCACCGGGAATCAAAGACTTTTCCGAAGTCAAAGCCCAGGTAATATCTGACTATCAGGAAGATCTGGAAAGAAGATGGGTGGCTGGATTGAGACAAAAATACCAGGTTAAAACGAATGGGAAGGCCAGAAAATTCGTTGTATCAGAGTTAGCACAGAATTGAGTACGGTGATGAAATACCTTTTTGCGGTTGTTGGCATTGTTCTTTTGGGATACCTGCTGTCGGGATGTGATTTAATTCGCAGGAAGAAGGAGGAAAAGGTATCAGCCCCCGCTAGAAAAGCCATAGCACGGGTGGAGGACACCTACCTTTATTTGGACGAAATGGAGGGAATAGTTGACCCCAACACAACTGCAGAGGACAGTGCTGCACGGGTCTCAGCCTACATTAACAGCTGGATTCGAAAGCAGCTTCTGATTAGTGAGGCAATGAAAAGAATTGACATCAATGAGGCGGAAGTGGAAAGAAAAGTGCTGGATTACCGTTACAGCCTGATTGGTTATGAATACCAGAACTACTACATTCAACAACATCTGAACGATAGCATTGCTGACAAGGAAATTGAAACCTACTATAAAGCGCACATTGATAATTTCATCCTTAAGCAGAACATTGTGCGCGGAACCTATATCAAAGTCCCGAAGACAGCTCCACGGACTTCCAAGCTAAAGGACATGATATTCTCCAACAAGCCAAAGGACCACAGCGAGCTAAGGTCTTACTGCCTCAGTTTTTCTGCTGCCTATCATCTTGGAGATAGTACCTGGATTGAATTTGACAAATTGACGGCCAATTCTCCAATGGCTGAAATCCCAAACAAAGTGCAGTTTTTAAAGACAAGTCCTTATTATGAAACCAATGACAATGAGTTTCTTTATTTTCTTAAGGTGGATGACTACAAGATTTCGGACAACATTTCACCCCTTGAGTTTGTAAGAGAGGATATCAGAAACATCCTTTTGAACAAGAGAAAAGTGGAACTTGCAAAAGCTCTCGAAGAAGAAGTATATGAGAACGCCGTTAACCAGAAGAAATTTGAAATTCTTTATCAGTAGCCTGTTGCTGGCGGGGGCCTTTCTTCCTGTATTCGGACAGGGGAGCAGCGGCTTTTTGGTCGATAAGATTATCGTCAAGGTTGATAATTACATTGTCCTGAGGTCTGAGCTTGAGGGTGCCTATCAAAACTACCTTTCTAACGGGGGGACTGCTTCAGAGGATAGCCGATGCGGTATTTTGAGCCAGCTGGTTATCAACAAACTATTGGTGGCAAAAGCAGAGATTGACTCGATTGTGGTCACGGATTTTGAAGTAGATCAGAATACCGAGCAACGGATGAATATGATTATGCAGAACTCAGGGAACTCTCCTGAGCAGCTTGAGAGAACTTACGGCAAACCTCTCGATCAGATTAAAGTTGAACTCAGGGACCAGGTTCGTGAGCAACTTCTGGGAAATGAGATGCAATCGAAAATAACGAAGGGGTTGACAATAACTCCGCAGGAGGTGAAGAAATTTTATAACAAGATTCCGCAGGACAGCCTGCCTTTCTATTCTGCGGACGTGGAGGTAGCCCAGATTGTGCGCACCGCAAAAGTCAGCGATGCCCAGAAGGCAGTCGCCCGTAAGAAGCTTAGTGACATCCGGGAGCGCATTCTGGCCGGGGAGAATTTCAATGAATTGGCTCGAAAATATTCTGAAGACCCCAGCGCTCAATATAACGGTGGAGAGATGGGGTATGTCGGCCGGGGTGCCATGGTAGCAAGCTTTGAAGCCACGGCCTTTAAGATCAAGATCGGGGAGATTTCACAGCCATTTGAATCGCCCTTCGGATTCCACATCATGCAGTTGATTGACCGCAGAGGTAATGAATATAACTCCCGTCACATTTTGATTTCAGCGACACCTTCCAAAGATGACATTGCCCGGGCATCAAAATTTCTGGACAGTCTCCGCACTATGATCATAAAGGACAGTATAAAATTTGAGCAAGCAGCGAAGCAATTCTCGGATGATCAGCGTTCAAAGGGTCATGGAGGGTATTTCACCGATCAGGATGGTGGAATGAAGCTTTCCATAAAAGAACTGGATCCAGTGGTTTATTTTGCCATTGATTCCATGAAAGAAGGGTCTGTAAGCCGGCCGGTTGCCTACAGGACAGATGACGGGAAGGACGCGGTGAGAATCTTGTATTTCAAAAATAGACTTCCGCCACATCAGGCCAGTCTTAAGGAAGACTGGCACCGGATCCAAAACGCAGCACTTGCACAGAAGAAGGACAAAATGCTGGACAAATGGTTTACAAAGGCAAGACAGGACGTGTTTATCAAGGTTGACCCGGAGTATAAAGGGTGTCATATTGTCGATTAGAGAAGTTTAACCGGAAATCAGAACCGAATGCACAAGTTTGCCAATGATGTGGAAGCCGCCGATGCCCTGGCGACTTCGTTCAAGAAACTCAAATCAGAAATCTCCAGAGTCATCATTGGACAGGATGATGTGGTGCGGCTGGTTCTTACCGGAATCTTTTGTCAGGGGCACTCATTGCTTGTCGGTGTGCCTGGATTAGCAAAGACTCTCCTGGTGCAGACCATTGCCAATGCGCTGGATCTTCAATTCAAAAGAATCCAGTTTACGCCAGACCTGATGCCGTCCGATATTGTCGGCGCGGAGACAATGGATAAAGAACGAAACTTTCATTTTGTGCGCGGTCCGGTCTTTGCCAATATCGTGCTGGCTGATGAGATTAACAGGACACCCCCTAAAACTCAGGCGGCCCTCCTGGAATCAATGCAGGAGTATGCAGTCACAATTGCAGGGGTTCGTTATGAGCTGCCGAGACCCTTCTTTGTACTGGCGACTCAAAATCCCATTGAACAGGAGGGCACTTACCCATTGCCTGAAGCGCAACTCGATCGTTTCATGTTCAATATCTTTCTGGATTATCCCAGTTATAAGCAGGAGGTGGACATTGTCAAAATGACGACAGCTGATGAAGTGGCCACGGTCGACAAAGTACTTTCGGCTGATGATATCCAGTATTTCCAACATTTGGTCAGAAGAGTACCGGTGGCCGACAATGTTGTGGAGTTTGCTGTCAGGCTTAGTCATCTGACAAGGCCTTCTCAAAACGGATCGACTGTAGCAAATGAATACCTTGAATGGGGCGCAGGTCCACGTGCCTCTCAATTTCTGGTTCTTGGTGCAAAGTGCAATGCGCTGCTAAACGGAAAATATTCCCCGGATATCGAAGATATAAAAGCGGTGGCTGATCCGGTACTTCGTCACAGGATCGTGCGCAACTTCAAAGCCGAGGCGGAAGGAATGACGGTAGATGCAATCATTAACAAACTTATAGCCTCTGTTTGAACCCCTTCCGGAAAAGGGCTCTAGTATTCCTTATATCTGCGGCGTGTAGCGACTACAAATCCAACCATCAGTATACCCGTACCAAGCCATAGTATGTTGATGTATGGCTTTTCAAATGCTTTGATGATTACCCAGTCCTTTTGACGGGTATTGATGCCAATCGTGAATTCGTCACTATCCGGATGAATGTTCAGCAAGGTGAGTCTGGCGCCAAGTTCCCCGATTTCAAATGGCAGTCTTCCTACTTCGCTTTTGTTCCGGATCAGGAAGACCGGATCTGCATAATAGTCCTCATGTTCAGCCCTGATACGGATATGAGCGACCACGGCTGCGTCATCCGGCGATAGTTTGAATCCCTGGATGCTGTAAACACGCTCAACACTTTCGAGAACTGCCACATAGTCATTGACAAAGAATTCCTTGCCAATTTTAACATTCTGTTCTTCAAGGGGGCTCCATTCTGGCTCAGATTCCCGGTTCATGGGCGCAGATACGGATGTATAAATGTCGCTGGCAAGTCCCCGGCGGATATCGGGGGAAGCAAGAAATCCACCCATGGATGGGTTAAGCTGAATACGAGGGTACAACGTTGCTGCGACTTGCTCTCCTTTTCGCAATTGAATCTCGTAATAGGTATTCTCAGGAAAAATCTCAAACGTATCCCTGGCATGATAGAGCAGGCGGCCGGCATACTGGATGTCACGTTTTGCTGTCACCCTGAAGGGATCCTGGGTGGATTCAACATCCGATTTCTTTACATAACCTGATCCGCTTCTGATTTCATAACGCTCACCAAGAAATTCTATGTCATAATCGGCCATCGTTCTTGGCTCATTAACGAAGAGGAGAAGATTATCACGATTGAACTCATCTCCCATTTCCCGATTGTAGAGGAGGCCGGTATTATTGAGCGAAACAACCTTGGAATAGCCGGAAGAAAAAAGAATGCCAACAAACATGAGCCCTACGCCGATGTGAGCGATGCCTCCGCCCGACAGACCAGGATTCTTTCTTGTTACTGTTAACAGAATCCGTGCGTTGGAAATTATGAGATAAAGAGAAGCGAGCAGAAGGGCCATGTATACTGGATTTGTAATCCTTGCGATGACCAGAATAAGCGCAAAAAGTACCAAAGTCAGCAAAAACGGACCCATCAGCTTTTTCTTCCATTCGCCGGCCTCAAGTTTTCCCCACCAATAGTATTGGGCAGTGCCGGACACGATGGATAAAAGAACAGCAAACCACAGCTGAAATCTTGAGTAGAATGCAAGCTGATCTGCCGGTGGTGCGAGATTGGACCGTATGCCAAATAGTTCAACTATTTTGTTGTAAACAGGGATGGAAGTAGGTACCAATACTTGAAATCCCATAAGACATAGAATTGCAGCTCCAAGAAAGATCCAGAACTCTTTTGAATAAGTCTCCACTTCCTTGGCGTTAACAGGCATGTCCTTCCACCTGAGGGCCATGAGCCAAATGGATACGAAAGTGAAGAAGAGCAGATAGATGAGGAGCTGGCCGGATAATCCCAGATCTGTAAAGGAATGAACTGAAGCATCACCGAGTATGCCGCTTCTGGTGAGAAATGTTGAGTAGAGGATCAGAATGAAAACTGCAATGACCAGGCCCATGGTGAGCCTTAGCGCCATTTTGCTGCTTCTCCATGTAATCATGGTGTGGAGAGAAGCAATCTGCACCAGCCACGGGATGTAGACGGCGTTTTCAACAGGATCCCAATTCCAGTATCCACCGAAGCTCAGCGTCTCATAAGCCCAATAGCCGCCCATCAGAATACCGAGGCCGAGAATGGCTCCGCCCACCAGCGTCCATGGCAGTGCGGGCTGAATCCACTCGGTATACTTGCGTAGCCAGAGTCCTGCCATACAGAAGGAAAAGGGGACCAGCGTGAGAGCAAATCCAAGGAAGAGGGTGGGTGGATGAATAACCATCCAGTAATTCTGTAATAATGGATTGAGCCCATTCCCGTCCTTCGGTATGAAGTCGGGCTGCATCTTAAATATGGGATCCGGCATGGCATCGCGAAGCAGAATAAAGGGTGAACTCCCTATCTTCAGTTCAAGGCCTGGAATCACAACTCCAAGAATCATGGAAGCGAGAAATGCCTGCACCAGCGAAAAAATTGTCATGGCAGGTGCTTCCCATTGTTTCTGCGTTATGATGAGAATGATTCCAATGGCAGCTTGCCAGAACATCCATAACAGAAAACTTCCTTCCTGACCCTCCCAGAAACAGGAGATCATATACTGGCCGGGCAGATGAAGAGAGGAATGCGCGTAAGCGTAGTGGTACTCGAAATAGTGCCCGTAAATGATCAGAAAAAGAGCGAATACAATTCCGACGACAGAGATGGAATGAAGTGCAAAGGCTGTCCGGCCATTGATAAGCCACTCTGATGCATTAAGTGTAGCGGAAGAAGTTGCTCTCCAATAACTAAAGGAAGCCACCAGCGCTGTTACCAGCGAGGCGATGACAAAGAAATGTCCGAGGTTGCCAATGAAGTAATGATGCATGACCGCAAGCAATTATACTCTTGCGTTAAGCTTTTGTTCCTGGTATTTGGAGGGACACTTCAGAAGGATTTTATCGGCGATGAATTTATCACCGTGGTAACTTCCAATCACGACCACCTTTTCTGATTTGGCGAAATCCGGGGGTATGGGTTCCTGATAATAGACGATCTGTTCGCGACGGTTGTCATCAACCAGAATAAAAGAGAAGCTGAGATTGTCAGCACTTTTTTCTATCCCTACAATGTGCCCTGCTGCGTCCTTCTTCAATTCACCCACTACGTGAATATCCTTTTTATTTCCCTGGGATGCCATTTGGAAGGCCTGCTCGAAGGTGACATAGGTACTGGCATCTCCCGCTGTTGAGATAATGATGGCAATCGCTGCTGCAATAGCCACAATGGCAATGATGTGGGTCTTTTTCATGAACGAACTTCCGGGCAAAATTACCACGGAAATTGGAAGGGTCAACCGCTTTTATGGCCTGGATTGGCGGTTTTCCTTGTATTTTTCTTCCAGTCGGCTGGTTTTGCGGTCAAGGAGGACCAGGTAGCCGATAAGTCCTAACAGAATAACCACCAGGATGGCAACTACCACATAAATCTTTCCCTCCGCACGCATGCCATCTGCCATTTCGATTTCCTGGGGCTGTGCATGAGCCAAAAGTGCCGTCATCAGCACCAGGAAAATGCTAAACACCCTTTTCATAAGCTTCATCCAAAATTCTTTCTTCAATCCGTCGCAAGCGAATGCGCAATGATGCGATCCAACATCCCAGAAGAATCCAGCCTATTACTGCCGGATAGAACACTTTGCGCATGTTGTTGTCAAGGTCGTACATGTTGAAACCGGGATTACCCCCGCTTCCTGGATGCATCGAACTTGTCATGCGTGGGATAATAAAAATCAGAGGGATCATCGCAAAGAATGCGAAGATGTTATACACAGCACCAAGCCTGGCACGTTGCTCGTCATTACGCAGCGAA
The DNA here is from genome assembly GCA_018266395.1 of Bacteroidota bacterium. Lineage (GTDB taxonomy): Bacteria > Bacteroidota > Bacteroidia > Cytophagales > Cyclobacteriaceae > ELB16-189. The sequence goes on from JAFEAM010000003.1 coordinate 93,103, forward strand.
CCTCTCAGTACGAAATAAGCGAAGTACACCAGTAATGCAATCGCGGCTCCGTTTTGTTTGGGGTCTCCGTGCCATGGAGTTCCCCACGTGTAATTGGCCCAGATCATGCCTGTGACAATTCCCAACAAACCAAAGACGAGGCCAGTGTTAGCGAACTCCACGGAGATGATATCGTCATCCATACGGTGGTTTCTCAGGTATTTTACTGCATACCATGTGGAGATGAGAAACATGAAGACCATGCCGAACCACATGGGCACGTGGTAATACAGCGCACGTATTGTTTCATTAACGATGGAGAGCCTGGGCACCCGCATAAGAAAGCCGCCCACCACAGAATACATGAGGAGCAGAGCGCAAAGGGACTTCCACCAGATCGATTTTGAATTCAGCATTTGAAATAACCCGCCCATTAGCTGCGCCAAATATAAGGGAAGAGGAGATAGGAAACGGATGTTGTTATTGTATTAATCGACAACAGCATGAGTAATGAATTGATGCTAACTGATAAGTCGAGCCCTTCTGCACTGTTAACGGTTACACGAATAGCAGCAAGAAGGATTCCGATCAAAATCGGGAAGCCCATTACTGCCATAAGCAGAGTGCCACTTTCTGATCGAGCTGCAATAGCCGAGAGTAAGGTCAGGGTTGAGGCAAATCCAAATGAACCCAGGATCACTACTAAAATGAAGACACGTAGGTCTTGAATGGGATTGTTTAGAAATAAGACAAATAGGATGAAGCCTGCGGATGCCATCAATAGGCAAAGAATGAAATTATAGAATACCTTGCTCATAATTATTGATTCAGGACTAAGAAGACTGTAATAATAGGTTCCTGCGTCTCTTTCTGCCATGAAACTTTTGGCGACGGTATTCACTGAGGTAGTAAGTAATGTAATCCAAAACAAGGCGCTCCAAACAAATGAGTTAATAAGACTAAGATGCAGCTGAAAGCTTAAATAGTAGATGAAGACGCTGCAAACGAGAAACAACAATAGCCCTGAGACCATTGTATGGTTTCTGAGCTCAAGTTTTATTTCCTTTTTGAATAACGTAAAGAGGTTTGTATTCATCCAATTTATCTATACAAAGGAGCGAGAGGGCAATTTATCAAAATAAGGGGTCACGTGGGCCTAATTGAGGGCCGTTTTGACTAATTTTGCCGCGCAGTTTTATGCCTAAAAAAAAGGGGAAAGTACTAATTACTGGCGCGGCTGGATTTATAGGATTCCATGTTGCCAATAGACTATTGAACGAAGATTATTCAGTAGTGGGGCTCGATAACCTTAACACCTACTATGATGTGAATTTGAAAGAATCCAGACTTAATCTTCTACGGAACAATCCATCATTTAAGTTTGTGAGAATGGATTTGACTGACAAAAGTGGAATTGATCTATTGTTTGAACAGGAGGCATTTAAAATAGTGATCAATCTGGCAGCACAGGCGGGAGTTCGATACTCAATACAGCATCCCTATGCATACCTTGAGAGCAACATGATAGGGTTCTTGAATGTGCTTGAGGCCTGCCGTCACTTCACACCCACCCATTTAATTTATGCGTCATCCAGTTCAGTCTATGGCGCTAATAGAAAAATGCCATTATCAGTACATGACAATGTGGATCATCCGTTGTCATTATATGCTGCGACCAAAAAGTCAAATGAATTGATGGCTCACACCTATTCGAACTTGTACGGGATACCCACAACCGGACTTAGATTCTTCACAGTTTATGGTCCATATGGTCGCCCAGATATGGCCCTCTTCCTGTTCACCAAAGCGATTCTGGAGGGTAACCCGATCGATGTTTATAACTTTGGAAAAATGAAACGCGATTTCACTTATGTGGATGACATCGTTGAAGGCATTTTTAGGTTAATGACGCATGTTCCAAAGGGAAACACTTCATGGAATGGATTTGAACCAGACCCAGCATCAAGTTTCTCGCCCTATCGCCTCTACAACATCGGGAACAATCACCCGGTAACCCTGGATCATTTTATTGGAATACTAGAAACTAAGATTGGTAAAAAAGCAATCAGGAACCTTATGCCAATCCAGCCAGGCGATGTTGAAGAGACGTTTGCTGACATAAATGATCTTGCAAGTGCAACTGGATTTTCACCAGCAACGCCTTTGGAACAGGGATTAGAGAAGTTCGTAAAATGGTATAAGGAATACTATAAAATCAGATAATGTATCAAATGGAAACCGTTGGAATTGTAGGACTTGGTTATGTAGGACTCCCACTAGCCGTTGAATTTGGCAAGATTATACCAACAATTGGATTTGACATCGATCGAAAGAGGATAGATGAGTTAAAGAGGGGAATCGAAAGAACAGAGGAGGTCACAGCTGAGGAACTGTCAAAGGCTTCAAAGCTTGAATACACGTTCGATTCCAAAGACTTGGAGAAGGTAACTCGTTTTATTATTACAGTTCCTACACCTGTGGACGAATACAAAAAACCTGACTTGAGACCACTCATCAGCGCAAGTAAAACGGTAGGAGGCGCTTTGAAGAAAGGTGATATCGTTATATATGAGTCGACTGTATATCCAGGCTGCACTGAGGAAATTTGCGTGCCAGTACTCGAGGGGACGAGTGGACTGAAGTTTAACGAGGATTTCTTTTGTGGGTACTCACCCGAAAGAATCAATCCGGGTGACAAGGTACACCGACTTCCAAATATTAAGAAGATTACGAGCGGGAGTACGATTGAAACAGCTGAAAGGGTAGATGAATTATACAAGCTCATTATCAAGGCAGGAACTCATCGGGCTCCCTCACTAAAGGTGGCAGAAGCCGCTAAAGTGATTGAAAACTCTCAACGTGATATCAACATTGCATTTGTAAATGAATTAGCTCTGATCTTTGAGCGTATTGGGATCGATACGCACGAGGTTCTCGAAGCGGCAAGTACCAAATGGAATTTTCTAGCTTTCAAACCGGGCCTTGTAGGGGGTCACTGTATCGGCGTTGATCCATATTACCTCACTCACAAAGCGGAGGGTTTGGGCTATCGGCCTGAGGTGATTCTGAGCGGCCGTCGAATTAATGACAATATGGGCATTCATATTGCAAATCGCGTTATCAAACTGATGGCTCGCCAGGAATTGACGATTAAGGGTGGTAAGATTTTGGTACTTGGCCTTACCTTCAAGGAAAATTGCCCTGACATCAGAAACAGTAAGGTGGTGGATTTAATTAATGAACTGTCCAGCTTTGGCGCCGTGGTTGATGTCTATGATCCACATGCTGATCCAGCTGAAGTTAAGCATGAATATGGGATTGATCTTGCCCAACAACTAAGGCATCCTTATGATGCAATTGTGTTAGCCGTAAGCCACAATGAGTTTAACAATTTACCTTGGGATAAGTTGAAAACACTAAAAACTATTCTCTTTGATGTGAAGGGTTTCTTGGATAAATCAATTATCACAGCCCGGCTATGAGGGGCTCCAAAGTAATCGTTACGGGAGGTGCCGGATACATTGGTGCGCATGCTGCTGTCTCACTGATTCAAAATGGGTTTTCCCCCATCATTGTTGATAATCTGTCTCGAAGCAGTAATCAATTACTAAAGGGAATATTTGAGATCACAGGTCACCGCCCAGAATTCTATGAATTGGATTGCAGGGATTTCGACAGACTCAAATCACTGTTGAATAAGCTGAGGGAAGTGTATGCGGTAATACACTTTGCGGCATATAAGTCGGTAAGCGAGTCAGTAGCAGCGCCAGAACTGTATTATGACAACAATCTGAACTCATTATTGTCGGTGCTGAAGGTCATGAAAGAATCAGATATTAAATATTTGATCTTCTCATCCTCTTGTACCGTATATGGGGAGCCTGACAGGATACCTGTAACGGAAGACAGTCCTTTCAAACGGGCCGAATCACCGTATGGTGCAACCAAACAAATGAGTGAGAGGATATTGGAGGATGCAGTTATATCCAGAAGTGGGCTGAAAGTAGTTTCATTGAGATACTTTAACCCTATTGGCGCACATCCTTCTGGCCTTATTGGAGAATTGCCGATTGGCGTTCCATCTAATTTGGTTCCATATATCACCCAAACAGCTGCAGGTAAAAGGGATAAGCTGATAATATTTGGAGATGATTATGACACTCCTGATGGCAGTTGCCTCAGGGACTTCATTCATGTTGTTGATTTGGCAGATGCGCATGTCAAAGCCCTTCAAAATATTAGCAATATATCCCCGGCTTTTTTGGGTATTAATGTTGGCACTGGAGTTCCGGTTTCGGTTCTTCAACTGGTTCATGAATTCGTGTCTGTGACAGGCGTAGATCTCCCTTACGAAATAGGCCCCCGCAGAGAGGGAGATGTAATAAAAACTTATGCTGATCCGACCCGGGCGAAGCAACTCCTACATTGGGAGGCGAAAAGAAGTATTCGGGAGGCCTTAAATGATGCCTGGAATTGGGAAAAAAGGTTGAGTCATGCGACCAATTAAAATGGTAGATCTGCAAGCACAGTATCTCCGGATGAAATCGGAGATTGATACTGCCATAGAAGATGTATTGATCAAGGGAGACTTCATTCAAGGTGAATTAGTAAAAATATTTGAATCAGAATTAGCCCGGTATACAGGTTCGGGGCATGTAATTTCCTGTGCCAATGGAACAGATGCTCTTCAAATTGCAATGATGGCTTTGAGATTCAAGAAAGGAGATGAAGTCATTCTGCCCGTTCATACTTATGTTGCTACTGCAGAGGTCATAGCAGTGCTGGGACTTAGTCCAATCTTCGTTGATGTCGATAAAACGACATTCACTATCGATATCGACCAGGTTCGGAAAGCCATCACACCAAAAACTGTCGCGATTGTTCCGGTTCATCTGTACGGTTTGTGTGCTGATATGGAATCATTGCTGAGTTTGGCAAGGCGCTATGACCTCAAGATAATTGAGGATGCTGCTCAGGCGCTGGGATCAGTGTATCATTTTTCTGATGGCATTAACATGGCGGCTGGAACTATGGGGATTATAGGTGCAACGTCCTTCTTCCCTTCAAAGAACCTGGGAGCTTATGGTGACGGTGGCGCGCTGTTTTGCAGTGATGACAGTCTTGCCACCTTACTGCGCATGGTGGCAAATCATGGGCAAAAAGAGAAGTATCGCCACGAGATTATTGGTGTCAATAGCCGGTTGGACACAATCCAGGCAGCAATTCTACGTGTCAAATTAGGCTACTTTGATTCTTACATTCAACGACGAAAAGTAGTGGCAGAGTATTATGACAAACATTTGGCTTCAACAGAATTCCTCAAGCTCCCGCAAGGAGTCACTTACTCCAGTCATACATACCATCAGTATACTGTTGTTACAAGAGGCGTTGACCGTGACCGCTTGAAAAAGTATCTGGCAAATCTCGGAATTCCAACCATGATTTATTATCCGATTCCGTTGCATCACCAAATTCCATATCGAAGCAATGCGTCTTTCCCGGTGGCAGAAGAATTGAGCAGAACCGTACTCTCTTTACCGATTCATACTGAAATGGATGAGGACCAGCTGTCTTATATTTGCTCTTCAATAAATGACTTTGAATAGCACACCAGATGGCCACTCCAATTTCACAGCGCACGAATCAGCTGTGATTGATGATGGGTGTGAGATTGGTGAGGGTACCAGAATCTGGCACTTCTCCCACATCATGACTGCCAGCAAAATTGGTAAGAACTGCAACATTGGACAAAATGTTGTAGTATCTCCACAAGTTGTGCTTGGCAACAACGTGAAGGTGCAAAATAATGTTTCCATTTACTCCGGAGTGATTTGTGAGGATGATGTATTTCTTGGGCCATCGATGGTCTTTACCAATATAAGTAACCCCAGGAGCACAGTGAATCGTCGGAATCAATATATTCAGACGATTGTTCAGAAAGGTGCTACAATTGGAGCCAATGCAACAATTATTTGCGGCAATCGGATTGGACAGTATGCATTTGTGGGAGCTGGATCTGTGGTCACTCATGATGTTCCAAATTATGCTTTGGTTGTAGGGAACCCGGCGCGCCAAATCGGATGGATGAGTGAATATGGTCATCGACTTGAGTTTGACGGGCATGGGATGGCTTTGTGCGCTGAAAGCGGTGAAAAATATACTTTGATTGATGGTCAGGTAACAAAGAAATGAAGGAATTTGCGTTGATAGGTGTGGCTGGATTCATAGCCCCCAGACATCTCAGGGCGATAAAGGAAACCGGCAATAATTTGGTTGCAGCCTTGGATCCTTTTGATAGTGTGGGCGTCCTTGACTCCTATTTTCCCAATTCAGATTTTTTTACTGAATTTGAGCGTTTTGACCGGCATTTGGATAAACTTAAACGGCAAGGTAAAAAGGTAGATTATGTTTCAATTTGTTCGCCGAACTACCTTCATGATTCTCATATCCGTTTTGCCTTGAGACAGGGAGCGAACGCAATCTGCGAGAAACCGCTTGTCCTCAATCCATGGAATCTTGACGCGTTGGAAGAGATTGAGTACGAGACGGCTGGAAAGATAAGCACCATTCTTCAGCTTCGTTTGCATCCTTCAATTAAGCGAATGAAAGAGACATATGACAACGTCGATACTTTGACTGAAGTTGATTTGCGTTACGTGACAGCTCGCGGCAATTGGTATGGACATAGTTGGAAGGGTGATATTTCCAAGTCCGGCGGTATACTATCAAATATCGGAATCCATTTTTTTGATATGTTGATTTGGGTTTTTGGAAAGGTTAAAGAAATTTCAATAGGAGCACTGGATTTGCAATCGGCCTCAGGAACACTTTTGCTAGAAAGAGCTCGGGTAAAATGGTTTTTGAGTCTCAAGGAAAATGATCTGCCATCTGAAATCAGAAGTAAAGGACTTCGTTCACACAGATCCATGAAGATTAATAGTGAAGAATTTGAGTTCAGCGAGGGCTTTACTGATTTGCATACCGAATCTTATCGTGAAATTCTTAAAGGTCATTCGTTTGGTTTGAATGATGCTCGCCCTTCCATCGAATTAGTGTATCGAATTAAAAAGCTTTACGGTGATAAGAATAACTAAGACTGAATTTGATGGACTTCTTCTTTTTGAGCCGGAGGTTCATCACGATTCCCGGGGCTACTTTCTTGAAAGTTACAATAAGGAATCCTACCGGACATCCGGAATAGATTTGGAGTTTGTTCAAGACAATCAATCTTTTTCAAAGGCTGGAACCCTCAGAGGTTTACATTTTCAAAAAGCACCCTACGCGCAGACTAAGCTGGTTCAGGTGCTGATTGGAAAAGTACAGGATGTGGTTGTTGATTTACGTCCGGATCAGCCTACTTATAAGCAGTATTTTTCGATAATTTTGGACGCGGAGAAATACCGGCAGTTGCTGGTTCCAAAGGGTTTCGCACATGGATTTCTTGTGTTGAGCCGACATGCAGTTGTTCTGTACAAAACCGATCAGGTATATCGCGCTGGCCAAGAAGGTGGGATTAACTATGCAGATAAAGATTTGTCAATTCCTTGGTTGTCAAATCCTCTTATTGTATCTGAACGTGATCAACAACTTCCGATCTTAAAAGACCTGAACAATCCTTTTTGATATTAATTGCCCAGCCATTCTGGTTTAGGCTGAAAGAGGGCCGATGCCCATTTCAAATTGTTCGCCGCTATCGTGTGACGGTTTATAAGTTATACTGAGCCCGCTGAAATAAGTGAGCCAATACAAAGCTGTGCTGTGCGGTAACTCAAGTATCATGTTGAACATAGACCAGACGGTTAGACCCGTAAGCGACAAATAAATGAAATCAGCCTCATTGGTGCCAGCCTGCTTCCTTACTTTCATATACAGAAACAATCTAAAGAAAGGATAGAGAATAAGCAGACCGGGGAGCAGACCAATAGCCAAGAAAATGGTTAGGAAGGAATTGTGCAGACTGGAAAAGTATGGTTCGTTTACCTTGTCGACGCCAAAGAAACCAGTTGATCCAAGATTTGAATATAGGTCAAGGATGAGGTCATGCGTAAAGTATGGAATGCCGAATCCTTTCCCAATCAATCCGTAATTTTCCAACACAATTCTTTTCAAGGAATGATACCAGGTGATCAATCTGAAACTAGCATTGGCGTCATGAAATTGTGGTAACAGTAAATACAGCATCAGTACACCGCAAAGACCAGTTACTATTACTATCAACTTGCTTCGACTATTGATGAGCAAGAGCATGTATAAACCAGCCATCGCTAGCATAGAAAAGGCTGCGGAAGAATGCCCTGTGGTTGTGCTCAATAATAATGACAATCCAAAAAGAATTGACCTTGAAGTCCAGGACCGGATGTAGGCCAATATAGCCCCTGCTGCTATGATGAGACCAAGGACAATTGCAGGTGAGAAGTAGTTATAGTCCTCGAATACAGAACGCCCATTTACCACTACAAAGAGCGAATAAGATAATTGAATTCCTGTTGACAGTATTCCGACCCTAATCAAAAAATTTACAATCTTGGTTTGATGCAAGGGGCCATTTGCCTTCATGAAAAGAAGGTAATAGCAGCCCATATAGCCGAACAAGGCAAATTGTCTAATGATGAATTCAATTTTTGATGACTGTGTTGCAAAACTTATTACCAGATATATTAGACTTATTAGCAGCACAATTAATACTGTCGGGAAGAAAAGAAATCTAGGGGGTTTCAATACTATATAAATGGTTACCAGCATTAGCAGAAAGTCATGCATATATAGTAGACCCACCACATGCCACTTTGTAAAGTAGGGACCTGCCAAAAGAGTTGCCAAAACAAAGAAAAAGTAAACTCTTAGAAAGAATCTATCATTACTGACTTCAATTCCCATAGTGGTTATTGAAAGAATTTTTGGTCAACTTTGATGGCTTAATAATGTAAATATGGAGAAAAATCAATTGAATGAGATAGATCTGCTTAAACTCATGGCAGAAATTCCGTCCAGAATCAAACGGCATTTCATCTGGTTCATGGGTACGGCCATCTTTTTCATTTTCGGGGGGCTTTTGTTTTATGTCTTTTTTCCGAAGCAGTATGAGCTAAGCATTATTGGAGAAAGCAGGATTATTAGGAGCGAGGCTTTGGCAGTCATGGCAAGCTCTTTGAATGGTTCGGCAAGGGACAATAATATTGAGGACCTGGCTAAGCAATTGCATTTACCTCAATCAATGGCAAGTACTATAGTGAAAGTGAAACTTCGAGAAGTTAAGCCTGATGTTCTTATCCCTTCCACAGGGCGCGAGAATTATTTTGAATTGATTATAACTGTATCCTCTACTAAGTACTCAGACTCCTTAGCAAATTCGTTTGTTGATTATTTTGAAAAGAATGAGCAAGTAAAACTGCGAAAGCAGATTCAGCATGAACATAATCTCCAAATACGCGAAAAGATCAGAGCTGAAATCAAACATTTGGAGCAAGTCAGGGATGAAATCCTGGCAGGCAAAATGGACCCGAAATTTATAATGATGGAACCATCTAAATTGAATGAGGCAATCGTTGAGATGTTTAAACAGGAAAAGGGTCTTGATTATGTTCTTAAAATGGAAAACGAGTTTCAAATACTTCAGGAATCGCTTAATCCTACAAAGCCATCATTTCCTAGACTTGGAGTAAGCCTTTTAGTTGGGGCTTTGGCGGGCCTATTTATTGGTCTTTTGATTGTGCTGCAACGTGAGGAGTAGGTTGAATAAAAAGGCCATAAACCTTTTTTTTGCAGGAGTTCTGCTTTTCTGTTTTACACTTCCTTTACCTGTGCAAATCAATAATGTTTCTCTTTACTTGATGATAATAGGCTGGATACTATCATCTGAAGCTAAGGAGAAATGGATTCTCCTTAGGAGTCGTTTGAAGGGTTTCTGGATCATGGTGCTATTTATCTGGTATGCCATTTCGCTTCTATACTCAAGTGATTTTACGGAGGGAATTAGCAAACTGGAGACAAAGGGCGCCATGATAGCTTTGCCCCTAATCATTTATTCAATGGATTGGTCGGGCACTCGAATCCACTTCATTCTCCGATCTTTTGCAATTTCGATGGTGGGAATATCACTTGTCCTCATATTAATTGCTGTTTACAGGTATGCAAATGGAGCAAGTTCAAATGTGTTCTTCTATCATGATTTGACGGAACCATTTGATTTACACGCCATATATTTTGCAAACTACCTGTGCGTAGGATTGCTCATTCTGATCTTTGATAGATCACAAGGCTCTCCAAAATTAGTTGAACGGTTCATGATCATCCTTTCAATTGTGTTGATTGTAATGCTAACTGCTATTTCAGTCATGGGGTTTTTGGTTTGTCTCGGATTCGTCGGCAGCTATTTCTATCTAACCAGGAGGTCAAGTCCAGCAGTAGGACTAGCAGGTGGTCTCTTTTTGTTTTTGCTATTGTCTGGATTGGCCATGGCCTTGCCAGGAAGCAGGTACAAAATCGAACAAGTCAAAGGACTTAATTATGATTTAGGGGCACCGGACTCAGCATGGAATAGCATTACTATGAGGCTTGCAATGTGGGAGTGTTCCTTGCCGGTAGTCAAGTCCCATTTTTGCTTTGGAGTTGGGATAGGTGATGAAAATCAAGTGTTGCAGGAAAGTTACCATTTGAAGGGTTTTAGTGAGGGTATACGATGCAACTATAATGTTCATAATCAATACCTGTCGAACTTGATGACCCTTGGCCTACCCGGGCTGATCTTGCTTCTAGCTATGCTGATCGCGCCTGCTTGGCAAGCCCTTTTAACCAAAGACTGGTTGTGGATGTCCTTTTTGTCTCTTATGACATTATCATTTATCACTGAAAATTTCATTAGTACTCAGAAAGGTGTTGTTTTTTTCTCTTTTTTCTACTCCCTCTTGTTTATCAGGAACGGTCAAATATTGGGCCTTTCCAATTTCAAGGATTAAGGAGAATCGTCTTCTGCGGATCTAAAAATTAACAAGATTAAATTTTCATCCTTGGAAATCGAGGCAAGATACATAAGGGAAGCTTTCAATATGTCCCAGGTTTTCATAAACAAGGGACTCAATGCAATAGTCCCCGTCTTTTTGATACCCTACTACAATAAAATATTCGGGGTGGAACAGTATGGAGAGTTGGTGTTTGTTCAGTCCGTGACAATCTTGCTCATGTTCATTTCTGACTATGGATTTAACGTTACCGGAACCCGGGAAGCAAGTGTAAATCAAAATGACGCTGATAAACTAGCAAATACACTGTCGTCAATTTATATCGTGAAGATTGCGCTTACGCTGCTTTGTTACGGTATTATAATGATTTTCGGTCTTATCGTGCATATGACTTTACCGGAGTATGCTCTGTATCTAGCCACATTTTCAGCGTTTGCATTTCAAAGTCTCACGCCTTTCTGGTTTTTTCAGGGAATCAGGAGAAACATTTTCATAACAGTTGCTAATCTTTTGTCGAAAGCACTCCTTGTGATATTGGTATTCGTAGTTATTGTTCCGGGTTCTGAGATTCTCACGGCATCATTAATCGAATGGTTTAGTTATGTTGTGGCGTTGGCCGTTAGCAATCTTGTAATTGTTTTTTACCTGAAGCAGAGATTTGTCAAGCCAAGTTGGAAGGATGTGAAGCGGCAATTCCAGATCGGCAAGGACGTATTTGTATCAACAATACTTAACTGGTCCGTTACAAGTGGAGCGATCATTTTACTCAAATATTTTGCAACCAATGAGGAATTAGGTTACTACGGAACATTTACACGTATGATTTACTATGTCTACGCAGTCCTTCAGCCTGTAAATCAAGCCATGTTTCCCTATATCAGTAGTGCTTTTGGTAGTCATCCTGACAGTGCGCGAAAATGGATTTTACGACTTGGGACGTTTTATTTCTTAGCGGTTGGGTTGCTTCTGATCATGGGTCTACTTTTGAGCCATAAATTTTTTGAGTTATTTTTTGACTTTCAATTCCTATCTAGGTTGGATGGCTATTTTATCTGCTACACTATTCTTTTCATATGGGTTTGTATTGTTCTATTGAACAATTTTGTCGGCATACAGTGCTTAATGGCGGCCCGAAGAGATGCTGTTTATCGAAGATACTACACGGCTAATGCAATTGTCGCAATGATAGGATTTGTCATTCTGATTCCTTGTTATAAGGGACTGGGTGCTTCAATAGCGATTTTGACTGGTGAGGTACTATTGTTAGGATTGCTTCTTCCTAACCTAGTCAGGACCGTCAGAGGCATAGAGGAAACTTCCCAAAGAAGTATTTGACAGTCTCAAGCTGTAAGTCAAAGACAATGTCAACAAATCTCTTGTCCCATGAATTTCTTATCAACAGTTTCTTCTTGTATGCACCATAGGTGTACGGCAGCTTACCCAAATCAACCGGTGGATTTGGCTGGTAAAACGGGCTTACCTCCAGCACAATAGGTTCACCTGAGATGTCATCATGTTGCCATGTAAGATCAAATCCAGCAGTAGTTAAATCAAGTTTTGCAGTAATGCTAGATATCCATTGCGGGAGATAATCTGGCAGAAATTCAAAATCAACTTTGCTTCCAAAGCCCGTGGCTGTCGGTCTCCAATCATTTTGAAGATTTATACGCCAGTAGTGATGACAAATTTTACTCCCAACGACGGTAATACGAAGATCTTTTCGCATGTCAATCAACTCCTGTATTAGAAGAAATTCAGATCGACTGAACAATCCATTGTCTTCAATTACCCTTCGAAGCTCCTCTTCTGAGGAAACCTTGTGAAGTCCCATTGAAGAACTTGAGTGGGGTTCTTTAACAAGCAAAGGAAACGATAACGAATCTATTTCACTAAGGTCATTTAGTGATTGAATGATTTTAGTCCTTGGACTTTTAATACCCAGTAAGTCAAACTGCCTGTGCATGTAAGCCTTATTTTCCCAAAAAAGGGTCTCATGCGAGGTGGGATATACCTTGTTGCCTTGAGCTTCAAGTTGCTTACTCACATGATGTAGAATTTGAGCATAATTGTCAAATGCAAATGGATCATAAAACTTGGTTACAGAAAAGAAAATGTGATGGTTGTGGAATTTTCCAACTTTTCTTCCAAGGTATACTCGAAATGGAACGCCCAATTGGATGAAAGCGTTTGCAAATGCAAAGTCACGCTCTACTGATTGCATAAAAAACTTCCTTCTTACGAAGGGATAATACCAAAGAACAACCTTGGACCTACTGTCATACAATCGGATAAATTCAATCCAATTTATCCTGATGACACAGAAATAAATGGTTTGAATTTTTTTCAAGGCACGGATCATATATGGTTTATTTGATTGATAATGTTTGGGCCAAAAAATCGAATAGATGTTGATTGGACTTTAGTAAGAAGGTCTTCGTAATACTTAACATCGCCAAATTCATGATTGTAACTTAGGTCATCGATCCAATAAATGAATTTTGTCTTTCCGGTCAGTGAAGTTAATAGCTGTAGTTTTTCAGGCGCAGTGTTAGTGATAATGGTTCGACTCAGGTCCGCTGGGATGCCGTTAGCCCTTAGCCAATTGACAGTGGCGAACCAGGAATTATAGCTCCGGGCCGTAATAAAAAAAATTCTATTATTGGGGTTAGAATAAAGTGTCATTAGTACTCTGCGCATATTGAGAAATACAGCTAATGAGGAAATTCTTTGGCTATACGAAACCCAATGAGTCAATTGAAGCGAGGGCCAGCTATCAGCAATGGTATTGTCAATATCAAAAAAGATATACCTAACGAAGTTGGTATTCTTAACATCACTTCTGATCTGGACTCTGACCAGCGAATGAAAAAATTGTTGGATAAATGAGATGGCTACTCGGCGCAGCATATGCAGTGTACGTGAAGCCTGAATAAAATGTAATACCTTTGCATTCTCAAACTGCAATATTAGCAACTGGCAGAGAATCTTAGGTGATGAAGAAGATACTTTTCATGGTGCATGTTCCACCCCCAGTACATGGTGCAGCCCTCAGAAATGAATCATTGTTTATGAGCAGCCTGCTTCGTAATACCTTTGATATACGTCTTCATAAGTTATCTTTTGCCAGTGACATTAACGACATAGGTAAGTTCAGCATAAGAAAAATATGGCGCACAATTGTGTATGCTATTCGACTGTGCTACATTTTATTAATCTTTCGGCCAAATCTGGCGTATTTTGGCATATCTCCCATTGGAGGAGCTTTCTATCGAGATGCTTTGTTTGCTGCAATCCTTAGAATGTTTCGTGTACGGATTACCTATCATGTTAGGGGAATGGGCATTCGGAACGCGATGCAGAATGGGGTTAATCGGTGGCTATACCATTTTGTTTTTGATAATGCATACCTCATTATTTTGGCGCCTTCACAAACCAAGGATATAGAGGAATTATATCCAAGAAAAACGTTCATTGTCCCTAATGGAATCAAGATGGAGGGTCGTTTCGGCGCTCACCCTACGGGTAGTACGACATTTCTTTTCCTTTCTAATCTTGTTAGGAAAAAGGGAGTATTTGAATTTATAGACAATGTTAAGGCGCTGTCTCTCAGGCGTAATGGCTTTAAGGCTCGAATTGTGGGCGCAGATGGGGACGTAAAGGTGGAGGAGGTTAGGCGACGTATATCTGAACTTGGACTTACAACCTGCATTCAGGTAGACGGGGGCCTTTATGGTCGAGACAAATTTGCTGCATTGGAGGAATGTTTTTGCCTAGTATTCCCGACCACCTTGTCTCATGAACTGTTTCCAGGGGTGATTCTTGAGGCAATGCAATGTGGCCGTCCGGTCATTACAACAGCCCATGCGGCCATTCCCGATATTGTTGAGGACGGTATAAATGGTTATGTAATTGATCCATCTCGCATCCAACAAATGGTTGATCGCATGGAATACCTACTGGACCATCCTGATACAGCAAGCTCTCTTGGCGTTAACGGAAGGGAAAAGTTTGAAAGACTTTACACTTTAGAGCAATTTGAAATGAACATGAAGCAAACCTTTGAAACCATTTTGAACGATGATATCAAATCTACTAACAGAGGCTGAGCAAGAAACCGCAACTAAAATCAAGCTCCTAAAGGAGCAGGCAGGCACTCACTCACCAAGCATTTTTACAATTGCAGAGCAGGTGCCCGAACTGAATATAAAGGTGGATGCATGTTTTTTGTCGAATCCCTACGCTACTGAATTATTTCTCCGGTATTTGAAAGATGAATTAATAAATACCAACCGAATGCGCGATGTTTTGGAATTTTACCCATCGCAGAATTCGGTTATTGCAGGCATACTTTCTGATCATCTCGAAACAGCGCCAAAGAATATCTTTATTGGCAATGGTGCCATTGAGATCATCCAGGCTGTGATCCATAATTTTACCAGGAGAAAGATCCTTATAAATATCCCCACATTTTCTTCTTACTATGAATTTGTAAAGGAAGGAGTGGAAGTAGTCTTCAATAAGTTGAAGAAAGAAGACAATTATCAATTGAATATCGAAGAATACCTGAGGCGAGTTATGGATGAAGAGCCTGACACCGTGGTGCTCATCAATCCGAATAATCCGGATGGTCAGTACATCAAATGGGAAGATATGAGAAGATTGATTCATGAATTGCGAAATGTTGAGACTGTGATCATTGATAAGAGTTTCATCCACTTTGCATTTGAGGATGAAAATTATGAATTGGTGAGCTACACTTCGATGGTTGATAAATACCCAAACCTTGTTGTGCTGAAGAGCATGTCTAAGGATTTTGGAATAGCCGGAATTAGAGCGGGGTACGCAGTGATGAACGAGTACCGGATATCAGGATTACTGAAGAATGGGTACTTGTGGAATTCCAGCGGATTGTCTGAATACTTCTTTAGACTATATGTTAGACAAGACTTCCTAAATGAATACGAAAAGGAGAGAATAAGGTACATCAAGGAAACCCAGCATTTCTTTGATCAACTGCGAGAGATACGGAACTTGAAAGCGTATCCAAGCAAGGCAAATTTTGCTTTGATTGAACTCTTCAATGGAATAACATCAAGTGACTTTGTTACTTCAATGCTGATTCGTTACGGTGTCTACTCAAGAACTTGCTCTGACAAGATTGGACTGGAGGGCGAATTCGTAAGACTCGCTTCCAGGACCAGGGAGGACAACGAAGCAATTCTAAGTGCATTGAAGAGCCTTCTTGGATGAAAGTCTGCAGCGTAACTGAATTTCAAAGAAAGCAATATGTGCGGGATAGCGGGATTTGTTAACTACACTGACGCTCCGGAACGCGCTCGATTGGCCAACCATTTACAAGCGAGTCGTGGACCGGACCATCACGCTATCTGGGCACATGGGAATGTAGCATTTGCCCATCAACGATTGTCGATCATTGACTTGTCAGAGCTGTCAAATCAGCCCTTTATCAAAGATGGGTTTGTATTAATCTTTAATGGCGAGATTTACAACTACAAAGAAATACGGAGACGACTTGAAGATGATCGCGATATCAATTTCATCAGTCGTGGAGATACCGAAGTGGTTCTGGAGGCTTACCGCTGTTGGGGCTCCTCATGCCTGAAGCATTTTGTTGGAATGTATGCCTTTGCAATTTTTTCTCTTGCGGATGGCAAACTATTTCTAGCCTGCGATCATTTTGGAATTAAGCCCTTATATTATTCCCGAACGGCAAATACTTTTGCATTTGCCTCCGAACTTAAGACGCTTGTTAGAGCGGCCGGAATAAACCGGCGCCTGAATTCGTTTGCCCTGATCAGTTCACTGAACTATCAGTGGCCTTCCGGGCATGAGAGTATTTTTGCCGGGTGCATGAGACTTAAGCCAGCACACTGGATGGAGGTTAATTGTGTTGGGAATTTATCTGTTGGTAAGGAAGAGCGATACTGGTCGCCAGAAACTAAATTAGCTGAGCACACAGAAGAGGAATGGACTATAATGCTTCGTGAGCATCTTGAGGCGACAGTAAACCGTCATATGGTGTCAGATGTTCCGGTTAGCAGCTTTTTAAGCGGTGGCTTGGATTCTTCCCTAATATCTGTTCTGGCATCCAAGCAGGCAAAACATCTATCCACGTACACGATTGCCACACGCGAAAAAGATAAGAGAATAGAGAAAATGTCTTCGGATGAGAAGTATGCGTCACTGCTGGCAAAGCAATTTGATTTTGACCATACTGAAATTCTAATTGAACCAGCAATAATTGAAGAACTTCCACGAGTGGTTAAAATGCTCGATGAACCAATTGGAGACCCGGCTGCAATCAATACGTTCTTGATTTGTCGTGCGGCTCGAGAGAGGGGTGTCAAGATTTTGTTATCAGGTATGGGTGCGGACGAAATCTTTCTTGGCTACAGACGCCATGAGGGGACACTTTATGCCTCGCAATACCATCGTTTGCCTGAAGTTATAAGGTCGCCGCTGAATTGGCTAGGGAATTCCCTTCCCGTGCGAATTGGATCCAGGGGTATTAAAACAACTCGTTGGATCAAGCGCTTTCTAAGTTTTGCAAACCTGCCATCTGAATTGGCATACAGGAGAAGTTATTCTTACTATGATGAACATGAATTGTCTCAGTTGATTCATGGTGACTATAATAACGAGATTCGTCAATTAAGCACTGAACATCACGAGTATTTTTTTGAGAAGGAAGGTCTTGACTTAGAGAACCGAATGTGCTTCACTGACATTAATCTGTTTATGAGGGGGCTAAACTTAACCTACACAGACCGAGCCTCCATGGCTGCTTCTGTTGAGGTGAGGGTTCCTTTCATAGATCGCGAAATGGTTAATTTTGCCATGTCTATTCCGGGCAAGTTGAAGTTTAAGAATGGTCATGGAAAGTATATACTAAAGAAGGCGGCGGAAAAGATTCTTCCGAGGGAAATTATTTACAGGCCAAAGGCCTCCTTTGGAGCTCCGATCCGCTCTTGGATCTCAAATGATTTGCGAGAAATGACGGAAGATTTACTGTCTGAAGAAAATATCCGCAGAAGGGGAATATTAAATTACAAATTTGTAAGGAATCTCATCGATAGAGATCGCAGAGGATTAGACGACAATGCCTTTCAAATTTATCAACTGTTGACCATGGAGCTGTGGTTTAAAGAATATTACGATAAATGAGTAATCAGGATGGACAAATAGAGAACTTCTGGAATCAGAATCCAGTTGGTAGCAACTTTGTTGAATATGAGTCAGGCAAAGCCTTTTATGAGGAATATGACAGATTTCGATATAGAACGGAAGGACACATCTTGTCGGAATTGGATGAAATTGACTTCATGGGCAAGAAGGTACTCGAAATTGGCCTAGGCCAAGGAGCTGACTCCATGCAAATCATAAATCGAGGAGCCTTATATTACGGCATTGATCTGACTGATGAATCCGTTAAGAGACTGAAGGAGCGGTTTGCCCTTTTTAATCTCCCATTTCAGGATATCAGAAAGTCCAACGCGCAAAATATTCCTTATTCGGATGGTTTCTTCGATATTGTTTACTCTCATGGAGTAATTCATCATTCTCCCGACATTGAAATAATTGTTTCTGAGATTTATCGCGTTCTTAAGAATGGCGGACTGGGTGTAATTATGTTGTACCATAAGCAGTCTATTAACTATTATCTGAGCATCGGTTTACTTCGAAGAATGGGGTTATTGTTAATTGTGTTATTCCCATTTACTATTAAGTGGATTGGAAGAATGACCGGAGAAGGCGTTGAAAGAATTGACAGACATCGTGAGAATCTGAAAACTTTTGGATGGAGGTATTTACTAATGAGAAATTTCTTGCATAGATCAACTGATGGACCCGATAACATCTATTCCTCAGTATGGAGCAAAAAATCCTCGCGAAGCTTATTCAAAGAGTTCAAGAAAATCCGTTTCAAGGTTCACTTTTTGAATGAACGCCACCTGCTTGGCCTTCAGAAGATCTTACCTCGCTCATTCAAGAACAAGTTGGCCACTTGGTTTGGCTGGCATTTATGGGTGTTCATGGAAAAATAGAATTCAAACTTTCAAGAGGTGCGATTTTTGCTCGCATCGTATTCAGAACCTATTGAGGAGAGTAAAAGGGAATTGTTGGTCAGTGCTTTGCAAAGGCTGACTATCATTTGCCTTCATTTTGTTAATTTTGCTCCCTTAATATTGAATTCATGAAGCAATTGATTCAGAATTTTAAGAGCGGGGAATTGTATGTGGACGAAGTTCCTCTTCCTTCGCTGTCCAAGGGGTTTATTCTTGTTGAGAATCATTGCTCATTAATCAGCTCTGGCACTGAACGTGGAACAGTAAAAGTTGCTCAAGCAAGTCTACTTGGAAAAGCCAAGCAACGCCCAGACTTGGTAGCCCAAGTGATGAGAAATTTGAAAAAAGAAGGATTCACAGCCACATTCAAGAAGGTTCAAACGAGGCTGGACTCATTGAAGGCACTGGGTTATAGTACCGCAGGTGTTGTAATGGCCAGTATGGATACTGACCATAGGATCAAACCTGGTGACCGCGTTGCTTGTGCTGGACAGGACTACGCATCGCACGCAGAGATTGTGTCAGTTCCGCAGAATCTTGTTGCCCGGGTTCCTGAAAATGTTTCGTTCGAAGAAGCTGCATTTACAACCCTCGGAGCCATTGCTCTTCAAGGGATTAGACAAGCTGAACCTCAATTAGGCGAATATGTTTGTGTGATTGGTCTTGGCATTCTGGGGCAGCTTACCGGTCAAATGCTGAAAGCTAATGGCTGTAAGGTCATGGGTATAGACTTGTCAAGTCGCCTTGTAGAGCTTGCAGCTGAACACAGCACGGATAAATCTTTGATAAGATCCGACTTGGATTTGCTTGGTCACTGTGAGGCATTCACAAATGGGCAAGGGTTTGATAGTATCATCATCACGGCGGCTGCTCCGACAAATGATCCTCTTGTTCTGGCCGGTGAAATCGCAAGGAAAAAAGCCCGGATTGTGATTGTCGGAGCTGTAAAGATGGATATCCCGAGAGACCCTCATTATTATAGAAAGGAGCTTGAACTCAGGATGTCTTGTTCATATGGGCCCGGACGTTATGATACTAGCTATGAGGAGGATGGTGTTGACTACCCTATGGCCTATGTTAGATGGACCGAACAAAGAAATATGGAGGCATTCCTGAGCCTTCTGTCCAGAAAACTAATTAACGTAAAGCCCCTTATCTCACACACCTTTGATGTTGACCACGTAACAGAAGCCTATGACCTGGTCTTGGGTAGGACGACAGAGCCTAGTGTAGGCATTCTCGTAAAGTACCCGCAAAGGGACGGAAAGTATTTTCCCGACATCATGTTGAAAAAACCTAGCGTTGCAAAAATTTGTGTAGGATTTATTGGCGCGGGTAGTTTTGCACAAAGTTACCTTTTGCCTAATCTGAAAGGCAAAGTCTCTTTGCACACTGTAGTCACCAGCAAAGGCATTAACGCAAAAAATGTAGCTGATAAATTTGGTTTCGATTCTTGCGGATCCGACCCGGCTAAAATATTTGAATCGCAAGAGATCAATACGGTTTTCATCGCCACACCTCACAGTTCGCATTCAGTATATGCTGCGCAAGCGTTGAAAATGGGTAAGCATGTATTTGTGGAGAAACCTTTGGCGATTACTTATGAGGGCTTGAAAGAAGTCGAGGAAGCAAGAAGGCTAGGTCGGGGGTTGCTGATGGTTGGATTCAATAGAAGGTTTGCTCCTATTTCCAGAAACCTTAAGAGAATGCTTAAGAATAATGGTGACCCATTGATAATGAATTTCAGAGTCAATGCGGGATTTATTCCAAAAGACCACTGGGTTCAAAAGGAGGATGTAGGAGGTGGAAGAATCGTCGGCGAAATTTGTCATTTTATTGATCTAATGATTTATTTCTCTGACAGTAGACCCGTGTCAGTTTTTGCTGAAACCATGCGAACTCCAAACGGATTACGGTCGCTTGATGATACATTGGCAGTCACGATTCGCTTCGAAAATGGTTCGGTTGGAAATATGGTTTATGTGTCGAACGGAGATAATGCAATGCCTAAGGAGCATTTGGAGTTTTTTGCAAATGGTAAGTCCGGCATAATCAACGATTTCCAGTATGGGACACTATTTCAAAACAATAGAGAAAAGGTTCTCAAACTCAGAGGAAAAGGTCATTTGGAAGAAGTGGATTCCTTTTTGAATGCGATTCATCTAACTTCTCAAGAAGTAATTCCATTCCATGAGTTGGTTTGGACTACCCTGGCCAGTCTGAAAATAAAGGAGAGCATAGCAACAGGATTGCCTCAAATTATAGAAGGATAGGATGGAAATTGACACAAAGACCCTTGTAAATGAAAGCTTCCTTAAATTGTGGGATTATGTTGAAGCCAATGACTACAAGGGGTGGGATCCTTATGATGGACTGAACAGTAGAGTTTTCCAGCGTTTACCATTAAGTAAAAATTATGGTCTCCGTCTGGCTTGGATACAGTTGTTCAAGAGAAGCCCGATCAATTTAAGATCCGTACTTGGCGTTGAGAAGGAGCATAACGCGAAAGGATTGGCACTTTTCTTAAGTGGTTATACCAATCTTTATAATATCGATCCATGTCCCGAATACAGGGATCGAATGGAATTATTGCGGCACTATATCAAAGCAAATCAGAGCAGTGGGTATTCTGGGGCTTGTTGGGGTTATGGATTCGACTGGCAGGCAAGGGCCTTCTTCCAGCCAAAAGGTACACCAACAATAGTTGCGACCACATTTGTTGCCTATTCACTACTGGATTATTATGAAATTTCCGGTGACTCCCAATTGTTGAAAATGGCCCGATCAAGCTGTGATTTCATCTTGAATGACCTCAATAGAACATATGACGATAAGGGTAATTTCTGCTTCTCATATTCTCCTAGAGATAAAACGAGTGTTTTTAATGCTTCTTTGCTTGGAAGCAGGCTCTTATCCAGAGTCTATAGTCTAACAAGGGAAGAGGTTTTGTTGGAAGCTGCCTCAAAGTCTGTGGCATTTTGTACGGCCTATCAGCAAAGTCATGGAGGCTGGGCATACAGCACGCTTCCTTTTCATTCATGGATTGATAATTATCATACTGGATTTAATCTCGAATCACTAACTGAGTACAGGAAGTATACCGGAGATTTAACATACGATTCCGTTATACAGAAAGGCCTGGACTTTTACTTGAGCAACTTTTTTACAGTTAAAGGTGAATCTAAATATTATTACAAAAAGCTTTATCCAATAGACATTCATGCTCCAGCCCAGTTGATCGTTACTATGTATCGAATGAATCTATTCCAACAGAAAAGGGAATTGATTGATCGTGTAACCAGGTGGACAATCGAGCATATGTTTGACACGAGGGGTTACTTTTATTACCAGATCAAGCGTTTGGTAAGCTCCAGAATACCCTACATGCGTTGGGCACAAGCTTGGATGTTCTATGGTCTAAGTTTCTATAAGAAAGCCGCCTATGAAAAATAACAGAATTGTTTTCATGAGTACTCCTATAGACGCATTAACAATGCAGGAAACTGTCGAACGTGTAGATGATGCGATTAAGGAAAAGAAGCAGCTCCATCATATCGCAATTAACGTGGCCAAAATTGTTCATATGCAAACAGACAGGAGACTGTATGATAGTGTGGTTAGCGCGGACATTTTGGGTGCAGACGGAGCTCCGTTAGTCTGGGTTTCCAGATTATTTGGTAAACCGATACCTGAACGGGTAACGGGTGCTGATCTTATGCAGGAGCTTATGAAACTGGCACATCAAAATGGCTACAAGGCTTTCCTTTTTGGTGCCACGGAGGAGGTGGTGAGAAAGACGGTTGAGATATACTCAACAAAGTATTCTCCTGCTGTCATTGCAGGTTTCCGCAATGGTTATTTTAGACCTCAAGATGAACCGTCAATTGCTGAAGCGATAGCAAACTCCGGTGCGGATATGCTTTTCGTTGCGATTACTTCCCCTAAGAAAGAGATTTTTTTGCATACATATAAAGAACAGCTGAAGAATGTGAGTTTTATCATGGGTGTTGGTGGTACTTTTGATGTAGTTGCTGGTAAGGTCAAACGAGCTCCATTATGGATGCAAAATATGGGTTTGGAGTGGTTCTACAGAACTCTTCAGGAGCCGCGCCGAATGTGGAAACGCTATCTAACTACCAATACGCTATTCCTATATTATCTTATCAGGGAAATATTTAGCCCAAATCGGATCCTGAAGGAAAAAAGCAAAGCCTAATGATAATCACCCTAGTTGCAGGTGCCAGGCCAAATTTCATGAAGGTGGCGCCAATAATTAAATCAATTGATAAGGCAAGAAATGATGGCAACAACATTAGTTATCGGTTGATTCATACTGGCCAACACTACGATAAGGCTTTGAGTGATACGTTCTTTGAAGAGCTGGCGATTCCCAAACCAGATGCCAATCTCGAGGTTGGGTCCGGAAGCCAGGCGGGCCAGACTGCACAAATAATGATTCGGTTTGAGGAAGAATTAGTAAGGCATCCGACAGACGTGGTATTGGTGGTTGGCGATGTGAATTCCACCATGGCCTGCAGTATTGTGGCAAAGAAACTCGGTACTCAGTTAGTGCATGTCGAGGCCGGAATAAGATCCTTTGATATGGGCATGCCTGAAGAAATTAATCGGATGGTAACAGATGTGCTATCTGATCATTTCTTCACAACATCTGAAATAGCCAATAATAATTTGTTGGCATCAGGTATGACAAAGGACCGAATCCATTTTGTCGGTAATACAATGATTGATACCCTGTTATCTCAGATCAACCACTTCAAAAAACCAGGATTTTGGGACACCCACAATTTGAAGGAAAAGGAGTTTATAATCTTGACCTTGCACCGCCCCAGCAACGTTGACAATGTCAATACCTTGAGAGAAATCATTCTTGAGATTAATAATGCCTCACAGGGGAGGCCAGTGATATTTCCGGTTCATCCGCGAACGAATTCAAACCTGCAACTAATTAAGAATGATTTGGGTAGTGTTGTACCTGTAACACCCATGGGGTACCTAGAATTTATGTATCTAGTTCGATCAACTTGTTGTGCAATTACAGATTCTGGAGGTTTGCAAGAAGAGACTACTGTGCTTGGAGTTCCGTGCATCACCCTTAGAAAGAACTCAGAGCGCCCTGAAACCTACCTGATAGGGACAAATGAGCTTCTGCCTTACATTGCCGGGCTGAAGCCACTGATGAATAGAATATATTCAGGTCAATGGAAGAAGGGATCAATTCCTGAGCTTTGGGATGGTAAGACCGCGGCCAGGATAGTGGATAAACTGATAAAAATATATTCCTGATTCTTAACTCATGATAAGTGAGCATTTGGATGGTAATGTGCAGTATGTAATGCTCAAGTGAGGATATAGACGGCGCATTAGTCAAGAATGATAACATAATGAAGGGCGGACTCAAGTGGTTGTTTATTCTATTTGGATTAGCTCTACCAATTCATCAGGGAGCATCTTCCGTTTTGTTAGGTATATCTTTTTTTGTTTCGCTCTTTGTAACTCCAATCCCACCATTGCGGAATGTACTGAGTCAAATTTGGGACACTGCGTTCTACATGCTTGTTCTGCTGGCTGGCCTTACGTATACGGTCAATATGGAGGCTGGTTGGAGAGTTATTGAAACAAACCTTGGAATTGCAGCAATACCTTTTATACTTGTTAAGCTTCATCCTCTCAATAAGGAGACTATCTATGAAATTTATTATGCATTTTGTGTTGGGTTGATCCTTTCGCTTCTTTACTGCCTAAGCGGAGCAATACAGTTATTTTCTTCTACAAGGGATTGGAGTGTTTTCTATGGAGACCAGCTACTGAGTCATTTGTACAACACTCATTCGGTTTATATGGAATACTACCTAATCATGGCAATTACTTTAGGTTTTTACTTGCTGTACTATGATGAAGGCAATGTGGCACCTTCAGTTGTTGTGGTATTGTTGTTCTTCTTTTATCTCATGATGCTATTGACGGGTAATGGAACCGCTACAATGGGTCTACTGTTCGTATTACTTTATTTTGTTCTGAAATATATCTTTGAGCAAAGAAGAAGCCTTCACAGAAGTTGGTCATTTGCGCTTGCCTTATTATTCCTCATGGGACTACTAGTGGCAAGTTCAGCCGAAATACTTGGTTTTAGTCATGATGATTACTGGGAAAGATTTGTACTCTGGGAATCGGCTTCAGAAGCTCTACCTGATTGGATATTTGGAGTGGGGACTGGCGACTATATGACGGTGCTTAATCAGTATTACAATTCTCATCATTTGGACTATTTTGCAAAAGAGAACTTCAATCCACACAACCAGTATATGGAAATGCTCTTTTCCAACGGAGTTGTAGGGCTTGTTGCGTTGCTAGCAATGATTATACGTCCTATTTTTTTATCTGTACGTACTGGAAATATCCTCGGCTTTTTACTGCTATTTCCTTTCCTAGGATATGGTATCACCGAGGTATTCCTTGGAAGATATCAGGGTGTTGCAATTTATGGGTTACTTCATCAAACGGTATTGTCCGGCTGCTTGATGTGGAATGCATCAGACCATAAGCAGATGGAATAAGATTAACGAAATTACTGAATAAGCATGCCCAGGTATCTGCGAATCTCATTTTTAATCGGGGACTTAGTCTTTCTTAATATGGCAGTGCTTGGGTCTTATAGAATCACAGGACTGATAACTGAGAAGGACTACCTTGTGAATGTAACTTACTTGGTTGTCTTCAGCAATTTAAGTTGGTTATTCCTGATCATCGTATCCAATCCTTATGGATTTACACGCGGTTGGGGGACGTCAAAATACTTGAAAAGCCAGATTAGCTATGTGTCAATTCATTTAGTGGTCGTCGCTTTCTTAATCTTCTTCTTTAAGAGAACGTATTTGCCTATTCAAATCCTTGCTTTGTATGCGCTGTTCGTGCCTTTCTTTTTTGGATGGAAGATCCTTGTACTTTATGTGTTCACTAATATTTCAGAAACCCGTACCAATACACGAAATATGATAATTCTTGGTAGCAGAGAAGACACTCAGCGGGTACGCAGGTATTTTCTGATGCATCCTGAGTTTAATCTGAGGTTTCTAGAAAGATTTAAATATGATGGGGAGGCTAATCTTAAAGAGATCAATGAATTCATCGAAAGTCAAAATGTACATGTGATTCTTTGCTGCGAGAGAGGCGCGGATAAATCGCTGTTCAGAAAATTGATCAACTTAGGCCTTAATCACTTTATTCAAATAAAGCTTATTTCAATTTCAGAAGATCAAAATAGAAATGAGTTTCTCTTGGAGAAAAACGATCATGATTTTTTGCATGACCGATCAGTTGTTCCACTCGATTCACCAATAAGCCAATTTATTAAAAGAAGTTTTGACTTGGTATTTTCAAGTTTAGTGATAGTACTGGTACTATCATGGCTTCTTCCGGTAATTGGGCTTTTGATAAAATTGGAGAGCAAGGGCCCAGTGTTTTTTGTTCAAAGGCGAGGTGGTTTAAGGAATCGGAATTTTAGTTGTATTAAGTTTCGTACAATGATTGTCAATAGTGAGGCAGATAGGAAACAGGCGACTAAGGATGATCCAAGAATAACTACTTTCGGCAGGTTTCTCAGGAAGAGTAGTCTTGATGAATTCCCTCAATTTCTTAATGTGTTCTTGGGTGACATGTCACTTATTGGGCCTCGTCCTCATCCACTTAAACTTAATGAGGAATTCTCGAGTAAAATAGAGGGCCTGATGTCTAGACATTATGTTAAGCCGGGTATAACGGGGTTGGCTCAAAGCATGGGGTACCGTGGAGAAACGAAGAACCTTATTGATATGCAGAACCGCATCGCCATGGATATCTTCTACATTGAAAACTGGTCGCTTTGGCTGGATATTAAGATCATCATCAGAACAATCATTTCCCTTGTCAAAGGAAGTGAAAATGCCTACTAGCCTCGTATGTTAAGGCCCATAATCTTTGCGTTAATCTCATTTGTGATTTCCTTCCTGATATTCCCGGTATTTGTAAAAGTTTTCGAACGTCTCAATTGGTTCGATAGCCCCGGCACACACAAAATTCACTCCGACCATGTCCCCTCTATGGGGGGTGTGGTGATATTGATTGGCTCACTACTATCCTTGTTAATGGGACTCCCTCTCCAGCAATGGATTACGTTGAAGTATTTCTTCATTTCAATTGTTCTCATGTTCCTCATCGGTCTTCGTGATGATGTGCTAGCGCTCAGCCCAAGACAAAAACTTTTCAGTCAGTTTCTGCCAATTTTTGTATTGGTATTGTTGGACAACATCAGGCTAGCTTCGCTATACGAATTGTTGCCGGATTATAAGTTTCCAGAGATGCTTACTTACTTCATAAGCATTCTCACAGTAGTGATCATAACAAATGCATATAACCTCATCGATGGCATTGATGGACTGGCAGGCGCAGTTGGAAGCATTGCCCTGATCTGTTTTGGCGTTTGGTTCTACTGGGCAGGATTTCCATACCAGTCCTTGATCGCCCTATGCTTCGCCGGGAGCCTTCTGGCCTTCCTTTTTTTCAACTGGCAACCCAGCCGCATCTTTATGGGAGATACGGGGGCCCTCACAATAGGCCTCCTGCTGTCATATTTTGGAATCGTGTTTATCAATGCTAACCATGACCTTCCGGGAGAGCACCCAGCCAAGTTTGCCGCTTCAATTTCAACGGCATTTTGTGTTTTGGTCGTCCCGCTGTTTGATACGCTAAGGGTAATTTTGATACGTCTGCGGCGGTTTCGGTCACCCTTTCAGGCGGATCAGAATCACCTTCATCACCGGCTTCTAGGGTTGGGTTTGACTCATGCTGGGGCCTCTGTTCGTTTAGGCCTGGTCAATATCTTTTTCATTGGGATGGCCTTCTTGCTTAAGGACCAGCCGGACTATGTTATCTTGCCGGCAATTTTGTTGGTATGCCTCGCGATCCACATCGTGCTGGAATACCTGACGAAGAAGAAGTCCGCAATGTATGCTTGAAATTATCGATCAGACTAAAAGTGAGATACTGAGTATCCAAGCCGGTTCGCATGAACAGGTTGAGGCTTTTCGTATCAAATATCTCAGCAGGAAGGGAATTATTCCTCAGTTGTTTGATCAACTAAAAGAGTTGCCACCGGAACAAAAGAAAAATGTAGGTAAGCCTCTTAATGAACTGAAACAACTTGCGGAGGCTAAACTCAAAGAATGGACAGCGGAATTAGGAAACCGGATGGCTGATGTCGGTCCTGACATGGATCTGACCCTTCCGCCAGTGCCAGACAAAATTGGCAGCCGCCATCCATTGAACCTGACGAGGTACCTGATCATTTCCATCTTCGAAAGGCTTGGCTTCAACGTGGCTGATGGGCCAGAAATTGAAGATGACTGGCACAACTTTACTGCTTTGAACTTTCCGGAGAATCATCCTGCCAGGGAAATGCAGGATACATTCTTCATTGCGAGGAATCCTGATATGCTGCTTCGGACGCATACCTCCAATGTGCAGATTCGATTGATGGAGAAGCAAAAGCCGCCCATCCGTGCAATAATGCCTGGTCGGGTTTACCGGAACGAAGCTATTTCTGCGCGCGCGCACTGTTTCTTCCATCAAGTCGAAGGTTTGTATGTTGATCGCACTGTTAGTTTCGCTGACCTCAAACAAACGCTCTACCATTTTGCCAAGGAAATGTTTGGCAAGAATACCAAAATCCGGCTGAGACCCTCATTTTTCCCGTTTACGGAACCAAGCGCAGAAATTGATGTTTCCTGCTTCATCTGTCATGGAAAGGGATGCAACATCTGCAAGTACAGCGGATGGGTTGAAATAGCAGGCTCAGGAATGGTTCACCCCAATGTGCTTAGAAACTGCGGCATTGATCCGGAAGAATATACAGGGTTTGCCTTCGGCATGGGAATAGAAAGGGTTACCATGTTGCGCTACGGCATTAATGATCTCCGCCTTTTTTCAGAAAATGACATTCGCTTTCTGAAACAGTTCAAGAAAGTGCTATGACGTGGAAGCCCCGTACAGTGGGTATAATAGGTGCCGGTACCATGGGACAGGGAATTGCCCAGGTTTGTGCAACTGCAGGTCTTCAGGTAATCCTATTCGACATAAAGACAGAACAGGTATCCAGAGCTTTGGACCTGATCGCGAAAAACCTCTCGAGAGAGGTTGAGAAGGATCGATGTTCAGCGGAACAGAAAGAAAAAATTGTATCGAGCATTCATCCTGCACAACAGCTTGAGAACGTAAAAGCTGATGTCATTATTGAGGCAGTGGCAGAGGTTATTGAATTGAAACAATCCATCTTCCGCCGGTTGGAAGATGTAAATGGCGCGGATACAATTTTTGTTACCAACACTTCTTCCATTTCAGTCACATCAATTGCATCTGAAATGAAAGATCCTTCCCGGTGCGTGGGGTTGCATTTCTTTAACCCCGCCGACCGTATGAAGCTGGTGGAGATTATTTCCGGAGACAAGACTAATCCAGAGCTTGTATTCAAAATGAGAGAATTCTCTGCTCTCATTGGAAAGACTTCAGTCGAAACGAAGGATTCGCCGGGATTCATCGTTAACCGGGTAGCCAGACATTTCTATACAGAAGCATTTGTTCTGGAGAGTGAAGGAGTTGCGGGCGTTGATGGAATAGATGCCTTGATGCGATCGGCTGGATTTAAGATGGGCCCGTTTGAACTTATGGACCTGATAGGGCTGGATACAAACCTGGCTGTTACTAAATCAATTCACGTCGGATTTAAGGGCGCCGTTCGGTTCAGTCCCAGCTCGCGACAACAACAATTGGTCGACTCCGGGCGTTTAGGTAGAAAATCGGGAAGGGGATTTTATGAGTATAGGGAAGGGGAGAAGTAGTTCGTGGTTATGGTCTTTATTGATCTTGTTTTCGTGCGCGAGGGATCTTACTGACGACCCTATCCCGGTTATCCCGTTTGCGGATTTTAATGTTAACCTTACCCTTCCGGATTATCAAAGCCTTGCATACGATGGGGGTACGAAAGAGATCAACAGTATAGGCGTGAGGGGTGTTATTTTGTACCGGAAGAATGCCAGTACTTACCTGGCTTTTGAAAGAAATTGCACATACCACCCGAATGATGCTTGTGCAACCGTCAATGTCCACAGTTCCAAATTATACATGGTGGATCCGTGTTGCGGATCCAATTTCGGGTTTGACGGAAAACCTACGGGAGGTGTAGCATGGCGTCCCCTTCGCCAGTATCACACTGACGTGAACGGTTTCAACGTTGTGATCACGAGCGAGATTATCAATTAGAATCTGTCTTTCCCGAGCGAAGGAGACTGTGATTCTTCCCATACAGGAAATAGATAAAGAGCCCAACTACCATCCAGCCAAGCGCCATCAATTTCGTATTGTCGTCCAGCGCGAGGATGAGCATGGAACAAATGATCATTCCAAGAATGGGAACCAGTGGTACCAGAGGTGTTTTAAATGGACGTACAGCTTCCGGATTCTTAACACGCATCACCCAGATACCCGCGCAAACCAGCACAAAAGCAAATAAGGTTCCGAAGCTCGTAAGGTCCCCTACAATATCTCCGGGTACAAATCCTGCAAAAGGTGCTACACAGAAGAAGAGTATCGCGTTTGATTTGAACGGGGTTCTGAATTTCGGATGAATCTCAGAGAATACTCTTGGTACGAGACCATCCTTCGACATGGAAAAGAATACGCGCGACTGCCCCATCAACATGACCAGAATGACGGATGTAAAGCCTGCAAGAATAGCAACGGTTACTGCAGTAGCCAGCCATTCATATCCATGCATGTAGGTCTTGATCGCATAGGCCACTGAAGCCTCTTTACCAGCAACTTTGAATTCCTGCCAATTGGCAACACCAGTAAGAACGTGCGAAAAGAGCACAAACAAAATGGTACATACAACCAAGGACCCCAAGATGCCAATCGGCATATCGCGCTTGGGATTCTTGGCCTCCTGTGCAGCAGTTGAAACAGCATCAAACCCAATAAATGCAAAGAACACAATTCCCGCACCGCCGATCACTCCTCCCCATCCATGCTGATTCCAGCCCTCATGACCTACTGTGCCCTCTGGTATAATGAATGGAGTGTAGTTGGCTTCATTAATAAAACCCCAACCTACAGCGATTACAACCAGTACAATGGAGACTTTGATAAAGACAATAACGGCGTTGACCGCGGCGGATTCCTGTGTGCCTTTGATCAGAATCAAAGTGACGAGTATCAGAATGCCGATGGCCGGCAAATTGATGATCCCTGAAACTCCTGCAGCCGATGCTTCCCATGGAGAATGACACCATTCATACGGGATTGCACCCCCTAGAAGACTATTGAGATATTCACTCCATGCAATTGCCACCGTTGCGCCTGCGAGAGCATATTCGAGAATTAATGCCCACCCAATCACCCAGGCGATGAATTCTCCCATAGTCACATACGCGTAAGCATAAGCGCTTCCTGCGATGGGTATCATGGATGCAAACTCGGCATAACAGAGTCCCGCAAAAGCGCAACCTACTCCACCGATGATATAGGAGACGACTACACCTGGTCCGGCGGCCTGGCTTGCAGCCGCCGCAGTCCTTACGAACAAACCAGCACCAATGATGGCACCAATGCCCAGGGCAATAAGATTTCCCGGACCCAGGGTTCGCTTCAGGCCCTTGCCGGAATCTGCAGACTGGGCTAGGAGTTGCTCAAGGGGCTTCCTGATAAAAAGACTCATGCGTTTCAGATTAGGAGAATGAGAAAGGCTAAAAGTATAAATAATATTGAAATAACCTCCAGGGTCTTTGTGCAGGCGGCAGGCAGGAAAAGTATGGTCTTATAACTGAAGTGCGATATGGACTTAGTCCAGCCAGCGGACCTTTTTGAGCTGCCCAAAAGTGTATGACCTGAAGTCGTCCACATCGTAAGGCGCATTGTACAGGACTACGGCAAATACTTTCTTTTCAGGCACAGACAGGTAATAGGCGGCAAAGCCTCCCTGATGGCCAGTGTGGTTGATGCACTTCAATCCTTCCGGCGTTTTGTCAATCACCCAACTCCAACCCCGGTCGGCCGGATTCACGCCAACCCATCCGGGAAAAACCTTGACTTCAGCAGATTCGTCGATGACGGCGGAAGGCAGGAAGGTGGCCTTGCGAATGGCCAGCTCATATCGGGCCAGTTCTTCGACCGAACTCCAGATCCCCCCGTTTCCAGATGCACAGAATGTCGGCTCTTCTCCAAAGTCATCCTCTGTCCATTGACCGCGGATCTTTGTATAGGCATGGGACACACCACTTGAAGGATGTGCACCATCGGTGATGGTACTGGTTGTCATTCCACTGGTACGGAATATTTTCTCCCTAATGAAGTCTTGCCATTTCTGGCCAGATACCTGCTCGATAATAAGGGCAAGTGCATTAAAAGCGGGATTGGAGTAGTTGTATTTTGTGCCAGGCTCGAACTCAAGACTGTCCGTTTGTGTGATCGGATACCAGTTCTGTTTATCATCTGCTGTAAGGTAGAACACAGAATCTTCCTTCACTTTTCGGATGTCCGGCAGTCCGGATGTATGAGTCAGCAGATGCTTGATTTTGACCTTTCTGGCAATTTCTTTGTTCTTGAATTCTGGAAAATATTTGAGAAGACTGTCCTCAAGGGAAAGTTTACTTTCTTCTCTCAACGTAAGGATGCCATAAGAGACAAAAGTCTTTGTGATGGATCCCACATTGAAAAGAGTCTGGGTTGTGATCAGTGCTTTTGTGCCAAGATCGGCAAGTCCAAACGCCCCTTTGTACACTACGGTGGTATCTTTCAAAATAAGGACTGCACCACCCGGGCCGTTTTCCGGAATAAGTTTTCTGAAATAATCATCCATTCCTGAGGCGAGTTGCTCTGCAGGTGTCTGGCAGGAGGATAGTATCAGAATGACCAGGAGAAAATGGAACCGGCGCATGTCGTGGATTTTATTTGACAGAAGTTAACTGACGAATGACCTTGACTTCTTCCTCCTTGTACGGTTTTCCGTCAGGATAGAAGACTTCATGATGCCACACAGCAGGCTCGCGGCCATTTACATAAGGCTTTTGCCATGAATCCCAGGGCAGATGAGTTTGTGTCTTTCCTTTTACCAGGCCCCAGTTGATCATGCCGACTTTGTATTTCTTGCCGATGGGGAGGATCGTCTCAAAGTTGCTCTTGAAACCCCTGGCCAGATATTCTGTACATATGACCGGCCGGTTGTACGCATTCATGAGCTTTATATATTTTTCGAAGGTGGCAGGATCTCCATAACAGTGAAAGGAGATAATATCTGATTCCTTCAATTGCATCTTTTCAAATTCATTGGGCTCCTTGGCTTCGAGATTCATCTTCCAGACGCCGCAGGTGAGAGGTTGTACCGGGTGTGCTGAGCGTGCCCATTCAAAGGCTTGAGGCAGTAGTTTTTGGATCAATGCCACCTTGTTGGGCGGATCCTGATAGATATTTGTATTGACATTGTCGGGCTCATTCCAAATGTCCCATGCAAGAATACGCTTGTCTTTCGCGAATGCGGCAACAACCCCCTTAACGTACTTCTCAAGTCTGGGATATTGCTTCTCATCAGCAATCGCCGCTCCTGGGCTTTGCATCCAGCCCGAGTTATGCACACCGGGTTTTGGGTCGCGCTGCTTTCCCAACTTTGGATTTGGATCCCATACGCTGTCAAAAATCACCAGCATGGGTTTGATATGATGCTTCTCGCAGATGGTGAGAAATTCGTTGAGCCGTTTTCTGAACGCTTCTGGATCATTCCAGAGCAGGTCATGCAGAAATACCCGCATGGTGTTCATGCCAATTTTTTCGGCCCATCCCAATTCGCGATCGATGATAGCGGGATCCCAGGATTCTGCCTGCCACATCTCCAGTTCATTAATGGCATTGCTGGGAATAAAATTGCTGCCAACCAGCCAGGGCTGCTGGTCATACCAGGTTTTGGCCTGGGCTTCACTCCACCGCGATTGCCCCCAGCCCGGAATGGAGACGAAAATGGATATAATCAGGAGTATTCTCATAATAGCAGATTGTTGGGTAACCAACTTTTACAAAGTCGACTTGTTGCTAAAATAGGAAAACCCTTCGCCTTTTTATTGGAATAGTCAAGTTATGGCAATGGATGGGTGCTGATGGCTTAAACATCAAACAAGCGGCTGTCGCCAACTATCCGGCATCAGACTCCAGCTCTCGAATCTCAAAATCCGGACCCTTTCCGTATTTGATCAAATCTTTGAGAAGGAACCGTTCGAGGGTATGAAGATCCTTGGCCTTGAAGTCATGAAGCAGAATTCGTTCTATTTCGAAATCGTGCTGCTCCCCAAAGTTGGTCAGTCGATATTTCTTGCCCACGCGGAGCACATCAAAAGAAAGTCCAGCCATCTTACAGGTCGTCCTCGCGCTCCAGCATCAATATGGAAGCCTGAGGAACGATGAAATATCTCTCGCCCTCATACATTACTTCAATGGCTCCCTTTTGAAGAAAAATAGCCAAGTCACCCTCCTGGGCCTGTAATGGTAAATACTTTATCTGTTCGTCCCGGCTCTTCCATGAGTCGTCTTCATCGGCAGGTAGCGGCAATGGATAGCCGGGGCCAGCCTTGATCACATAGCCTTTCTGAATTTTTTCCTTCTCTTGTACCCCAGGTGGAAGGTAGAGGCCGCTTTCAGTCCGTTCCGACTCTTTGACGGGGCGAATCAATACGCGATCACCTACTACAATCAACTTTTTCAGCTTGATGATGCTGTCGCGCATGATAAGTACTATTTCTTTCTGTTGGCTGTCAGCGGGAATTCCATATCACCTGTGGAAATGGATCCCTTCATTGCGTCTTTAATTACAGTTGCGGTGAGTGAAAGCGGATATCCGCTGAAATAGAAATTTCCTGAAAGCTTGCCCTGTTTCTTATCGTAGGACACCTTGTCAAATGGGATTTCACCAGTTTGGCCGGTCAATTTGCCAGCGTAGCCCGTCTTGTCCTGGGTAATAACCATTACACCCGAATAATCTCCCTGAGGAGTTCCTGTGACAGAATAATCCCAACTACCCGCGGCCTTGTTTACGGCGCAAGAAGTTGCGGAAAGAAATAATGCGATGATGGAAACGGTTGAGATGAAGTTTTTCATGGGTCAGATATTTTGTGTAAAACCAATACGAATTTAGATAACCATTATTCCTTTTTGTCAAATAACTCACCCTGATCTTTGTCTTTTGGCTTGGCGGGCTCAGTTGAGTACAACGGCAATTTGTTGAGTTCCTTGCTCAGCAATGAATCCTGCGTAATGATTCCGCGCTGATTGGCCTCGCTTTCAAGCCTCTCACTATCCGACTTGAGATCCCTGACATTAATTTGTTTGGCCCTTCTTTCCAGCGGAGGATTCAGTTTTTCGGATTTCTCGAACTCGATCACTTTGTCCATAAACTCCTTGGGCAGATCCGCCTCGCTTCGGTACACTAGTTCAAAGAACTGTTTGGCAAAGAATCCATCGATTTGAATACGGCGCTTGGAGAGGTGGACGAATTTTCCAATTACACGACTGATGTTCTCCCGCTCTTCCGGGCTCAGCTGCTCTGCGAATTCATAGTCCTCAATGCGCTGAAGGGTCAGAATGACCGGCTCGAGTGCATCAATTGAGATTACATATACAGTATAGTCACTAAGCCGGTAGGTGAATTGTTCGAGGGAGTCAAGAGTATTGGTGGGCACCACCAGGAACATTTCCTTCCTCACATCATCTTCGCGCACGTATTTGCCTCCTTCCACCTGACTTTTGATGTAGCTTGGAAAATTGGTCAGGTCGTCGTTCGCCGGGCTTTTTGCATCGAAAATGATAAACTCGTCATTGATACGCAGGGTGTTGTCCGGCTTGCCTTTGAAGGGAACCTTCTCAACGTATTCAATGGTGTATTGGCTGCAGATGGTTTTAATGCGGTTGCGTACATTTTCTTCATGATTCACCCACGTTGCCTTGAGATTCCTGATCCGTTCAATTTCTTTTCTGTTTCTTTCCTGGATCTCCTCTTCACGGTCGTGATGAACTTTTTCGGTGATCCTGGTGAGTGAAGCCATCGACTTGGCCAATTCGGCTTTTCGCACCTCGTCATCCTTCTGTAACTGGATGATCTGCGTCCTTAGCTGCTGAAGGTTGGCATCCGATTGCTCGAGTCTTTGTCTTGCGGCCGCCAACTCGTTGGACAATTCAGTGCCCCTTCTCAAGTAGCTGTTATTGGATTCCTTCAATGTTGCAATCTCTTTCTGGCTGTCTTCCAATTGACGACTCAGATGGGTCTGTGCCTGCTTGAGAAGTTGACAATCGGTGACAAGTTGCTGTTGATTGGATTGAAGGTTCTTGCCAGAAGCTTTTTCAATTTCGAGCAGGTTCAGGACTTTGTCGTTTTCTTTCCGGAGCTCGTCCAGCAGCGCAAGCAGCCGCTGCAATTCGCCGTTGGCATCAATCAGTCGATTCTTGATTTGGCCCCAGCCAAACAGCCGCCGGAAAACGCCAGCATGCTTGAGATCTTCGAACGTCTTCTTAATGTTGTCCAGGCTGAACTCCATTCGATGCCTTTAGAATTCAATCAGCAGTTGACCTTTTTCAACACTGTCCCCCTTCTTCACCTTTACCTGCTTCACAACACCCTCTCCATGTGCCTTAAGGACATTTTCCATTTTCATGGCTTCCAGAACGAGCAAGGGATCACCAATGCTGACACTGTCGCCTGCCTTGATCTTGAGATCAATTATAAGACCGGGCATGGGTGCACGGATAGCATTGATCTTTGTGCTGTCGGCGGTATTCATGCCCATCTTTTCGAGCAGCAGGTCGATATTATCGCGCAACTGCACGGTCTGCTTTCTTCCGTTCAGTTTCAATTCTATCGTCTTGGTCTGGCTGTCAATTTTGACTACCTCAGCGTTGTAACTCCTGTTTTTGTAGATAATACTGAAGTGACGAGGACTCAATGGGGCGACGTCCCATTGCAATGGATGGCCGTTTACTATCCAGGTTTCTCCATCATTGGAGATTTCAAATGACTGATTGTTTACCGAGGCCTTGTACATTATTCAAAATTACAATTGTGACCGTGCTTTAGGATAAATTATTCGAAATTTGTTTCGAATTCGACAAAGACAACCACTTGAACTGGACACAGCTTCTTTCACCGGCCAGATTAGGTCAGCCCGCATCATTATCTGCATCCACGCGCAGCGCTTTTGAACAGGATTATGACCGCATCATTTTCTCTCATCCCTTCAGACGGCTGCAGGACAAGACGCAGGTGCACCCGCTTCCCGAATATGATTTTGTTCATACCAGGTTGACTCATAGCCTGGAGGTTTCCAGTGTAGGCAGGTCACTGGGCAAAAGGGTAGGGGAGATACTTCTTCAGCGACACCCGGAATTATCAGAAAAGTATTCATTGTTTGATTTTGGGGCTATTGTCGCCGCCGCAGCACTGGCTCATGATCTGGGCAATCCTCCTTTCGGGCATGCCGGAGAGGATGCCCTGTCCGATTTTTTCAAGGGGCAGAATACAATCAAGCATGAGGTCTCAGGGCCTGAATGGGAAGACCTGATCCGCTTTGAGGGCAACGCCCAGGGATTCCGCATTCTGAATCAGCAGGAATACGGTTTGAGGTTGACCATGGCTACGTTGGGAGCGTTTACAAAGTATCCATGCGAAGCGCATTTCCCTGATCGCGAAAAGGTCCGCCGCAGCCAAAAAAAGTACGGCTTCTTTCAAAGCGAAAAAGACTTGTTCAAAGAAATTGCGACTCAGCTTCAACTCATTGAGACCAAACCTCGGGCCTGGTGTCGTCATCCACTCGCCTTCCTTGTTGAGGCAGCCGATGACATTTGCTACAGCGTCATCGACCTGGAAGATGGCTGTCGTCTGGGACTGGTGAGTTTTGACGAAACAGTTGATTTGCTTGCACCGGTATTGGGCACCAGGCTGGATCGGCAAAAGTTGTCAGGGCCTGATGGATTGAACAAAAAGCTGGGTATTCTTCGTGCGCTTGCGATTGGCGAACTGATTGAAGCCTGTGCGGATGTCTTTCTAAAAAATGAAGATTTGATTCTTAGTGGAGAATATGACAAGGCACTTGTCGACGAAACTTCATTTCAGAATGCTTTGAAAACAATTGCGACGGTTTCAGTGGAACGAATTTACAGGGCAAGAGCAGTCACCGAAATTGAAGCTGCTGGTCATGTCGTGCTTCCCGGCCTTTTGGAAGAGTTTATTACTGCGGGCCGCGTCATACGCGATCGCGGGAAATCCAGGAAATTCGAAAACCTCGGACTGCTGTTTCCTCTTGAGACCAGAATGGCTATTGCCGAGAGTGAATCCGTGTATGTTATGCTCCGGCTGATCATTGATTTTGTTTCCGGTCTCACAGACCGTCACGCCCTGTCCCTCTATCGAAAAATCAAAGGGATCTCTTTGTCGTGAGGAGGGGCTAATGACTTGGAACTGAGGATACACCGCCCATCAATTAAAGGAGATTTTGGGTGGCCTAAACCCGCCAAAAATCCTTACTTTTGCGGGGCCAAAATTGGCCTTCATGTGGTCACGCATTGCCGATAGCATCATCAGATTTCGATTGCCCCTCATGGGCATCATTGCAATCGTGACGGTCATTATGGGCTACTATGCGTCAAAGGTAGAGATGAGCTACGACTTTGCACGCACCGTTCCGCCCAACGACCCTGACATGATCTTTCTGAACAAGTTCAAGGCGCAGTTCGGTGAAGACGGCAACATGGTTGCCATCGGACTTGAAGACAGTGCCGTATATCAGGTCAAGAATTTCCAGGCATTAAAGGATCTAAGCAAGCGTTTTCGCACCATAGAAGGGGTGAATGAGGTATTGTCGCTACCGTTGATGAAAATCATCCGGAAGGACACGGCCCATTCAAAATTCCAGCTTGTTGCCCTGTTTCCCGATACATTGGGAACACAAAAGCAATTGGATAGCCTTCTGCATTTTGCCCAAAACCAGAAGTTCTATGCCGGGCAACTGGTGAATGCCCGCAATGGAGCAACCATGATGCTTGTTTCTATTCAGAAGGAATATGCCAATTCCTCGAAACGTGTGGAACTGACACGCAAGCTTCAGGATTATGGAAAAGATTTTTCAGATCAAACGGGTATCGCTCTTAAATATGCAGGTCTTCCATTCGTGCGCGCAGTAGTTGCCGAACAAGTCAGAAAGGAACTCTCCCTCTTCCTTTACTTGTCAGCGATTGTTACAGGTGCGATCATGCTCTTGTTTTTCCGCTCGGTGCGGGCCGTGATCTTTTCAATGATTATGATCGGTGTCCTAGTTGTGTGGACGCTGGGCACCATTGTGATTTTTGGCTTCAAAATTACGTTGCTGAGCGGGCTGATCCCCCCTGTAATTGTGACGATCGGAATCACCAATGCGATATATCTGCTAAACAAATATCATGTTGAGTATTCCAAGAGCCGCGACAAGATGATAGCCATCAACGCAGTGGTTCAGAAAATGGGATTGGCGACCTTCCTTACCAATCTCACCGTAGCCATAGGATTCCTCACGTTGCTTTCAACGGATATCACCATCCTCAGGGAATTTGGAATTGTAGCCGGCATCAATATCATCGGACTGTTTTTCGTGAGCCTGGTGATGATCCCAGGGATTCTTTCCTGGTTGCCTGAACCTTCATCAAAGCATCTGAAGCATTTGCAGTTCCCAATGATGGGGGCCTTCGTGGAGACATTGGATCTAATGGTTCACCGGCACCGGACTGTTATCTATCTGACGTCCCTGGCAATTACCATAGTTGCGGCCATCGGGATGATGCGCCTGCATTCGATCACGTTTATGGTGGATGATATTCCTGAAGAGAGCCAGATCAAGAAGGACCTGAAATTCTTTGAGGCGAATTTCAGCGGCGTGATGCCTTTGGAAATTATGGTGGACATTGAAACCAAACGTCGTCGTCCTTTACTGGATCTCAATAATCTTAACGCAATCAATGATTTTGAATCGTCACTCGACTCCATCACGGTGACTTCCCGTCCTGTATCCATTGTCAGTTTGGTGAAAGCCGCTAAGCAGGGTTTCTATAATAATAATCCTGACCGTTATGCCCTCCCTACCAAGAGCGAATCGGCATTTATTCTCCGTTACCTCAAGGGACAGTCAGACAATTCGGGATTGTTCCGCTCATTTGTTGACTCTTCCTTTCATAAAATGAGAATCTCGCTTCAGATGGCGGATATCGGCTCAAAGCGGATGGATTCACTTATTCATCAGGTAATCGAACCAAGGGCCAGTTTACTGGTCGCCTCCCTGAAGAAGAATCTGAAATCTGAAAAGGACACGGTGGCTGTAACCGTGACCGGATCCTCCAAAATATTTATCAAAGGCAACAAATACCTGATCAACAATCTTACCGAAAGCCTGGTGCTGGCTTTTGTGCTCATCACACTCTCCATGGCATTCCTGTTTGCGAATGCGCGGATGATCGTCATTTCCCTCCTCCCGAATCTGATTGCCCTGATGATAACCGCCGGATTGATGGGCTACCTCGACATTCCTCTTAAAGCAAGTACGGCGTTGATCTTCAGCATCACGTTTGGTATTTCTGTGGACAATTCGATCCGGTTCCTCGCAAAGTACCGTCAGGAGTTGAGGGCCACTTCATTCTTCATTCCGAGATCTGTAAGTGAGAGTATTCTCGAGACAGGCAAGAGCATCATCTATACTTCAACGGCTCTTTTTGCAGGATTTATCATTTTTGCTTTTTCCGATTTCGGTGGAACGGTAGCGCTGGGTATCCTGACGTCGACCACTCTGGTGATTTCCATGTTTACGAATCTCATCCTTCTCCCTGCCCTGATCATTACTTTCGATAAGCCGAAAAGGAAGGTTGATGATGTGGCACTGCCTATCGATGATTTTGATACCTCTTTCTATGGGGAGCAGGAAGATGAGGAGATTGACTTGAGCCGGATTCAGATTCACGATCGTTCCGGATCAGCTGAATGATGCATTAGTATTTGAACTAACGAATGAAATACAGGGAATATAAAGAGCTTGATTTCGCGCAAGTGGCTTCTGAAATTCTGGATTTCTGGAAGAAGGAAAAGATTTTCGACCATTCTGTGAGCAACCGTGAGGGAAGGGAAACCTTTACTTTTTATGAAGGCCCGCCTTCAGCAAACGGTACACCCGGGATCCATCATGTGATGGCGCGCACCGTAAAAGACATCTTCTGCCGGTTCAAAACCTTACAAGGATACCAGGTGAAACGCAAAGGCGGCTGGGACACGCACGGCCTGCCTGTTGAATTGCAGGTCGAGAAAGAACTGGGCATCACCAAGGATGATATTGGCAAGAAGATATCCATTGAGGACTACAATCGTCGATGCCGCGAGACGGTGATGAAATACAAGGACCAGTGG
This sequence comes from Bacteroidota bacterium, assembly GCA_018266395.1. GTDB lineage: Bacteria > Bacteroidota > Bacteroidia > Cytophagales > Cyclobacteriaceae > ELB16-189. The sequence goes on from JAFEAM010000003.1 coordinate 134,622, forward strand.
GATGACCTCACCGAAAAGATGGGGTATTGGGTGGACCTTCAGCACCCTTACATTACTTACAACAATGAATACATCGAAACCCTCTGGTGGATTCTGAAGCAATTCCACGGCAAGGGGCTGCTCTACAAGGGCTACACCATCCAACCATATTCCCCTTCTGATGGCACTGGACTCAGCTCTCATGAGCTCAACCAGCCCGGGTGCTACAGGGATGTGAAGGATACCTCCATTGTGGCTCAATTCAAGGTGAAGCGCGATGAGCGGTCGCAGTTGCTTTTTCAGGGGATTGACAACGACAATGTATACATCCTTGCATGGACCACAACGCCGTGGACCCTTCCGTCCAATACGGCTTTGGCTGTAAATCAAAACATCAGCTATACAAGAATCGGTGTACACAATAAGTACACAGGCTCGACCGACTACGTTATTCTCGCTAAAGACCTCGTTGATAAATATATTCAGAGGGCTTCAAAGCCAGGTGAGCCATCGCTAAAACCAGGAAACAGAGCCTTAGCAATTGAATCTGGCGAGAAGGATTTCAAAGGCAGTGACCTGGTAGGTATTGAATACGAGCAATTGATTCCTTACGTGAAGCCCTTGTATGATGCTGACAAAGCGTTCAGGGTAATTCATGGCGATTTTGTTACCACAGAAGACGGAACTGGTGTCGTTCATATTTCTCCCACATTCGGAGCCGACGACTTCAGGGCAGCCAAACAAAATGGCATTCCGCCCTTGACAGTCAGAGACGAGGATGGTAATGAGGTTCCTACGGTAGACAGGAAAGGAAAATTCGTGAAGGAAATTGGTGCGCGCTTGAAAGAGGCGGTGGCGAAGTACGGCATCAAGACACACAAGCCGTTCTCGGAAAATGATTTCTATGTCAAGAATTACACTGATGAGGATGAGTCACTGCCTGACTATAAAAACACTGATGTCATCCTTTCGATCATATTGAAGGAGGAGAACAAGGCGTTCAAGGTTGAAAAGTACGAGCACACATATCCTCATTCCTGGCGAACAGATAAACCGGTTTTGTATTACCCCCTGGATGCCTGGTTTATCCGAACCACTGCATTGAAAGACCGTATGGCCGAACTCAACCGCACCATCAACTGGAAGCCTGAGAGTACGGGCACCGGAAGATTTGGCAATTGGTTGGAGAATCTCGTGGACTGGAATCTTTCCCGGTCGCGATACTGGGGCACACCGCTGCCAATCTGGAGAACCAGGGATGGCAAAGAGGAAATTTGCATTGGCTCACTGTCGGAACTGAAAGCTGAAATCGAAAAAGCAGCAAAGGCAGGTGTCAAAAATACTTTTAATGTGGATGGTCCAAGCCTGGATCTGCATCGTCCATACGTAGACTCCATTGTATTGATCAGTCCCACAGGACAGCAGATGTTTCGCGAGCCTGATCTTATTGACGTTTGGTTCGATTCTGGCGCCATGCCGTATGCGCAATGGGGCCTCAATGCAGAAAAGCTGAAAGACGGGCACCCGCAACCCTTTGGTCAGGGCTGGGAAGGAGCATTCCCCGCCGATTACATTTCAGAGGGTGTTGATCAGACGCGTGGATGGTTTTTTACCCTTCACGCCATAGCCTCACTGCTGTTTGACAGTGTAGCCTTCAAAAATGTGATCTCAACGGGTCTTGTTCTCGACAAGGATGGAAACAAGATGTCTAAGCGCAAAGGCAATGTGATCAACCCGTACACCACAATGGAGAAGTACGGCGCCGATGTTGTGCGATGGTACATGATTGAGAATGCTCCACCCTGGGATAATCTGAAGTTTGACATGAACGGCCTGGTGGAAACCCAGCGTCGATTCTTCGGTACCTTGATGAACACCTATTCCTTCTTCTCACTCTATGCCAATATAGATGGCTTTGTGAAGGACGAAATGAATAACGTGCCATATGACAAAATGACCATCCTGGATCGCTGGATAATTTCCAAGCTTCAGACCCTGATCATTGAAGTGACAGAAGCCTACAACGACTATGAGCCTACACGGGCAGCGCGCGCCATACAGAGTTTTGTCGATGATCACCTTTCAAACTGGTATGTACGACTGAACCGGAAGCGCTTCTGGCAACCCGGTAACCGGGGCGAGTTGCAGGACGATAAACGGGCAGCTTATGAGACGCTGTATGAATGTCTTATGGTTGTTTCTCAACTCATGTCCCCCATCGCTCCGTTTTACGCCGAATTCCTCTACAGGAACCTGACCGACAATATCCGGGACATTGCGAAGAAACTGAATACTCCGCTTCGTCATGAATCTGTTCACCATACTGACCTGGTGTTGCCGGAGAAGAATAAGGTGGATGCTGAACTGGAGCGTTCCATGGAATACGCTCAAAAGATTTGTTCCCTTGTCCACTCCATCCGGAAGAACAATAAGATCAAAGTGCGCACTCCGCTGAATAAGGTGATGATACCAGTTTTGGATGAAGACTTCGCCGGTCGGGTCAGGGCTGTGGAGGATATTATTAAGGCTGAAGTGAACCTGAAGGCAGTGGAATACATAGACGACACTTCAGGGTTGTTGGTCAAGAAAGCAAAGCCCAACTTCCCGAAATTGGGCAAACAATATGGCTCACGGATGAAAGAGGTGTCATCGGTTATTCTGTCAATGACGCGTGAGGAAATCGGAACATTGGAAAAGAAGGGCATCCTGAACAAAGGAGGATTCGAACTTGTTGTGGAAGATGTAATTCTCAGTTCTGAAGATATTCCCGGATGGGCCGTGGCGAGTGAGGGAGTGGTGACGGCAGCACTGGATATTACCATCACTGACAACCTGAGAAAAGAGGGATTGGCCAGGGATTTCGTAAATCGCGTGCAAAATCTCAGGAAGGACATGGGTCTGCAGGTATTAGACAAAATATCCATTGAAGTCGGGAAGGATGCTTTGCAGAACGGCCAGGCTGAAATGATGGAAGGTGCCTTTGCAGCGTTTAATGATTACATCCGTACAGAAACGCAGGCCACGAGCCTTGACATAAAAGACAGGCTTATGGATGGAACTGAAGTGGACATGGATGAGTTTGTGTTGAAAGTGAAAATTACTTTGAAGAAGCAGCAGTGAAAGTCTCCAAATACCTGATTATCGCGCTTATTGTCATACTCTTTGACCAGGCCAGCAAGTTGCTGGTTCACCATTACATGTATCTCCACGAAGAGATCAATGTACTGGGGGAATGGTTTAAGCTTCATTATCTCCTGAATCCGGGCATGGCCTTCGGAATACGCTGGGAAAGTGAGTTTGGCAAATTGGCCCTCACCTTCTTCCGCATCGGGGCGATGATTGGCATCGGCTGGTATCTTCTGACATCCTCAAAACGTGAATCCCACCCTGGGTTTCTATTATGTCTTGCGCTTATTCTCGGAGGTGCAGTAGGCAATGTAATCGACAGTACCTTTTATGGAGTCTTTCTCGATCAGAACGCAACAGAAGGTGCTCCCACACCGTGGTTCCACGGGCAGGTTATTGACATGTTGTTTTTCCCCATCTTCAAATTCACATGGCCTTCCTGGGTGCCGGTTTGGGGTGATTCTGAATTCCTTTTCTTCAGCCCGGTATTCAACGTTGCTGACTCTTCGATCTTTATTGGAGTGGTTTCCATCCTGGCATTTCAAAGGAAATTTTTCAGTGAAAAGGATCATTCAACAGCACCTGCAGGTGAAAGTATGGCGATAACGCCTGTTGTGACCTCAGAGGCGGGCGGTGAACAATCGGATACATCCGCCGGCTCCGGTGGAGTGCAAAATTCCTGATATGGCCGAGCAACTTGTTACATCCACATCAGGGGACAAAGCCACACGCTACCAGGTCTTATTGCCGCAGTTGCAGGCTCTCATTGAATCCGAATCTGATCTTGTAGCCAATCTATCCAATATTGCAGCAGCCTTGCGTCAAGGCATGAATTTCTTCTGGGTGGGTTTCTATCTGGTCAAAGGAAAACAGTTGGTTCTTGGACCTTTCCAGGGACCTGTTGCATGCACCCGGATCGATTTCGGAAGAGGCGTTTGTGGTTCTGCATGGAAGGACAAGCAGACCATCATCGTCCCGGATGTTGATCAGTTTCCTGGCCACATTGCGTGCAGCTCAGAGTCAAAATCCGAAATTGTTCTCCCTGCCATGGTGAATGGTGAAGTTTCCATGGTGCTGGATGTGGATAGTCAGCACTTAAATGACTTTGATGATATTGACGCCCACTATCTCGGGCAAGTCATAAAACTGATCGAGAAGATGAGTCTGACTGCTTCAGCGCAGTGAAAGTCGGTTACTTAATATCCCAGACTACTTAAGCGCCCCTGCCCATTCTGCAATAGCCTTTGATTGCTCGGGCGTCAATCTGGCATCACTGTGTATCAGCAGGTAGCTGCCGAGCGGCATCCACCCGTTGGAAGCAGCATCTTCAATTTCTTCAAACTTGTGTTTGGCTTTCTTCTCCTCATAGGACCCGAATTCGGAGAAGTTGAGATGACGTTTTGCGTCATTGACATGGCTTTGCATCCACATCCCGACCGGCTGGATATTGAAATACCAGGGATATTTTGTGTTGTTGCTATGGCAATCGTAACAGGAATATTTGAGCGTGCTCATGACCTGATCCGGCACGGCGTAATGGAGATTGATTTCATTGGGGCTTGCCTCTGCAGAGATGTTTCTGGTTGGGCGGACAAATTGAAGCAGGGCGAGAATGGCAATCAAGCCATAGAGTATCTTCTTCTTCATCTGGTTCAAAGGTTTAATTATGGTTTTAAGTTAATGCAAAATGTAATTCCGCCTAAGGGAAATTGCCTTAAAGGATAATCAAGACCGCCCCAACTGTTCAGGATTTGCTATCTTTGCCAAACCCTCCAACGGTTGGTAAGAAAGTTCTTTCCGCTTGACAAGAACTATCTGCTTGAGGCTGCTCAGCTTCGATCGCAAGACCGTCTCCTTTCTATTCTGGTTCAGCATGCCAGGGAATCCTACCAGATCCTGAATAACCCATTGGGACTTAATGATTCGTTTAGCGAGAAGATCGAGGCCTTTAATCCAGTCAATCTGAAAGCCCTATCCTCATTTTATGAGACGCTCGCCGGGATTTACCGCTACAAATTCGGCGAGACACAGCTTGAATTCCTCTGGGACGGAAGAGATCATTCTGATAAATATGAACTGGAGTGGTCGGCTGCATTTGAGGAGTGGACAACCCAATTATGCCATCGCCCCCAATTTGTTCAGGCGGTATTGGATCTGACCATCTTCTTGCCGGACAACCGCCATCCACAATTGACTGAGAACAGAATGAAGGCCGTATTGAAAGAACTGTTCGAGGTGCAACTTCACAAGACGAAAGGAATTGTGCACTTGCGATCTGCGTAACAGTGTTGCGGCAGCAAGACAGAATGTCAGGACTTCCCATCACCGATCCTATGGCTTCAAAGTCTGTCAGCCGCTAGAGGCCAACGGCCAGCACGCCATTCCTTCAGACTCACCCCTCTCACCAAGAGCACCCCGCTATACACCCGCTATAGACCCGGCATAGACCCGCTATAGACATTTTATAGACGTTTTATAGACGTTGTATAGGCGCGCTATAGGCTGTGTTTTTTATGTGTTTTGATTGTGTTCGACAATTCTTCAGACGAAGAGGCCACGAGGTATAGACCGCTATAGACTACCCTGTCAGGCCTGTCAGGTCCTGTGTCAGGTCTGCCAAATCCGGCCAAATCCGGCCAGATCCGGCCAAATCCGGCCAATGCGTCAAACATGTTTTTAACATTTGCAGTGGCATCGCAGAAAGGTGACCTGGCCCACTGATGACAATGACAAGATTCAAGAAATGCAACCAACAATGAAAGTAAGTAAAACGCTCAGTGACATTGCTGATCTTGCCTTTGCTGATCGAGGTGTCTGTACTGAATTAGAAATCAAAAAACTATATTTACTCACTAACCCCAAACCTGTTATGCGGAAGTTATTCGTTCTCGGCAGCATTGCCGTAGTCGCAATTATCCTGGCGTTGTCCTGGTTCTGGATAGATGCTCTTTTCCTTTTTCTGATCGCAGGCCCACTCATCTACATGGGTATTGCTGACATGCTCCAGGTCAAGCAGTCGATTAAGAGAAACTTCCCTCTTTTCGGACGCCTGCGTTACGTATTTGAAGATCTCCGCCCCAAAATTCAGCAGTACTTTGTGGAGTCCGACACAGATGGGGCACCCATCAACCGAAATGAGCGCTCGGTTATTTATCAGCGCGCCAAAAAACAAATTGACACCGTACCCTTTGGCACGCAACTTAATGTCTACGCTGAAGGTTATGAATGGATTACACATTCCATTGCCCCGAAGGACTTCCACAAAATGGAGCATAACCCAAGAATTCGGTTTGGAGGCAAGGAGTGCAAGCAGCCATATGACATGAGCGTGCTAAACATTTCAGCCATGAGTTTTGGGTCGTTGAGTCAAAATGCGATTCTGGCACTTAACAGCGGAGCCAAGCTTGGTGGATTCGCACATAACACGGGCGAAGGAGGACTTAGTCCCTATCATCTTCAGCCAGGCGGCGACATCATCTGGCAAATTGGGACAGGTTATTTTGGGGCCAGAACGGAAGATGGAAATTTTTCGGACGACGCTTTTAAGGCCAATGCGACGAAGCCAAACGTCAAGATGATTGAAATCAAATTGTCCCAGGGAGCTAAACCGGGTCATGGCGGAATTTTGCCTGCTGCCAAGAACACTCCTGAGATTGCAAAGATAAGATTGGTCAAGCCAGGCACTACGGTTTTCTCACCGCCTTTTCACAGTGCTTTTAATACACCAAAAGAGCTCTTGCTGTTTGTGAAGAGACTCAGAGAGCTTTCCGGTGGCAAACCCGTTGGATTTAAACTTTGCGTGGGGAGAAAGAGTGAATTTCTTTCGATCTGCAAGGCCATGGTGGAATTGAAAATCTATCCTGACTTCATAACGGTGGATGGCGGTGAAGGCGGAACCGGAGCCGCACCTCCTGAATTCACCAACTTTGTGGGCATGCCGTTATTGGATGCTTTGGCTTTTGTTGACAATGCACTAAGGGGTTTCGGTATCCGGCATGAAATGAGAATGATTGCGTCGGGGAAAGTACTGACAGGGTTCAATCTTCTTCGGGCGATGGCACTTGGTGCTGATACGTGCAATGCTGCCCGTGCCATGATGATGGCATTGGGATGCATTCAGGCACTGGAATGCAACCGCAACACCTGCCCTACCGGGGTGGCCACTCAAAATCCTGAACTTATGAAGGGGCTTGATGTCAAGGACAAGGCCGAGAGGGTAGCCAATTTCCACAAAAACACAGTGGAGAGCTTTGTTGAACTGATGGCAGCCACTGGGATGACCCATCCGGAACAGATCAACAGGACCCATGTGTACCGCAGGGTATTCATGAACATGGTCAAAACATACGAAGAGATTTACCCTACCATTCCTGATGGATGTCTTCTTGAGGGAGGAGATGTTCCTTTTGAGCTGGAAGAATATATGAAGTATGCTTCTGCTGAAACTTTTGAGCTGGCGTAAACGCCGCACTTGATTTCAATGTTCGGACGGTACGCTTATTGAAGTCTTAGGAGGACTACCTTCTTACTTCGAATCCGTGAAACCCTTTGGAAGGCTGTTCACTGACTTCCACACGATGGACAGTTGCCCGTGGCGGGCCCTGATGGCACCATTTAATAAACTGCTCCAGGCTATCTGCAGGTCCTTCGGCCTCAATATAGACGCTCCCGTCTGACTCGTTTCTTGTAAATCCATGAAGGCCCAGCGCACTTGCCTGCTGCTGGGTGGAAGCACGAAAGAATACGCCCTGGACCTTACCCTGGATCCTGACACATATGGATTTCACCTCTGTCACAATCAGAAGATGTAGTCTGTGGTCAGAAATCCGGATTCACGGTTACGAAGGATATTGGCCACAATCGTCTTGTTCTCTGTAGTTGTCTTGGCGGCGACCAGTGACCTGATGGAGAAAACCCTGAGCGCATCAGAAACAGAAAGCGTCCCCTCAGCAGAATCTTTCCTGCCATTGAACGGGAAGGTATCCGGTCCCCGCTGACATTGCGTATTAAGATTGATCCGGCCCACCTGGCTGGCAAATGCATCAATGTATTTGGCAATTTGCTTTGAATCCTTGCCGAAAAGACTGACCTGTTGTCCGAAATGGGAATTCAAAACATAACGAATCGTCTCCTCATCTTGTTCATACGGCACGATCGGAATGACCGGCCCAAACTGTTCTTCATAATAGATCTTCATTTTGTCATTCACCGGATAAAGAACAGCCGGATAGAAGAAAGAGTGCTGTACAGTGCCTCCGCCCGGATTCATGATCTTGGCTCCATTTTGAAGTGCGTCTTCCACAAGGCCTTTCAGATAGTCAGTCTTTCCGGGTTCGGGTAGTGGAGTCAGGGTCACACCCGGTTCCCATGGCATTCCATATTTAATTTGAGAAACAGCATCGCAGTATTTCTTTACAAACGGCTCAAGTATGCTGCGGTGAACGAAAAGGACTTTGAGAGCAGTGCAGCGTTGGCCGTTGAACGAGAGTGTCCCGAGCACGCACTCGTTTACAGCATTATCCAGGTCAGCATCGGGCATTACAATAGCCGGATTTTTGGCATCGAGCCCGAGGATCGCCTTCAGTCTGTGTGGTTTGGGATGCAGTTTCTTGAGATCGTTGGCGCCCTTGTTGGTGCCGATAAATGCGAAGACATCGAGTTTGCCGGTTTCCATCAAGGCACCGACTGTTTCGCGGCCCCGTCCATAAATGATATTGATTACCCCCGGGGGGAAACTGTCTCGGAAGGCCTCAAGCAATGGGCGTATCAACAGAACACCATACTTGGCAGGTTTGAATACTACCGTATTGCCCATGATGAGCGCCGGAAAAAGAGTTGTGAATGTCTCGTTCAAGGGATAATTGAATGGCCCCATGCACAGCGCCACTCCGAGAGGCACGCGTCGTATTTGGGCCATGATACCTTGTTCCTGAACAAACTTGGCCGAGTTGCGGTCCAGTTCTTTAAGTGCATGTATGGTATCGACGATGTAATCGCAGGTCCTGTCGAATTCCTTTTCTGAATCCTTCTGGGTCTTGCCAATCTCCCACATGAGCAACTTTACGATCAGGTCACGCTGGGCCTTCATCATAACCAGAAATTTTTCCACATGCTCAATCCGCTGGGACACGGTCATGAGCGGCCAGGTTCCATGGCCCAGATCGTAAGCGGCAACCGCAGCATTCAGCGCCTCCATGGATTCCTTCGTTGTAAGCAGCGGTGTGCTGCCAATGACTTTCTGTTCCAGGCTGTTGCCATTTCTGATGAAGACGGGACTCATCACCGGATTCATGGGTCCTTCCCAACGGCGTAATTCGCCATTGATAAGATACTCCCGCTGTTCAATTAACTGAGGCAACCTGGACTGTTGGGGAATTTCGGACTCCGAAGGAAAAAGATCAGAAAGGAACTCGCTCATGGTGAATAGATCTGATGTTTGAAATGTTTTAAATCGTGATTTTGCGTGCCGTTAGGATTCCAATTTACACAGTGCAATCATATGCATACGTCTGGATGCAGCAAATTGTAAAAGGAAACCGAAGGTGTTTTAGAATTAGTGCCTGATACCGCAGATTTTACAAAACTTGCGTTTTTCCAACGGTCTGATTTTGGGCGGTCTCTTGTGTCCAAAATAGGGAGGCTTCATCCGATCGAGCCCATCGCTGGTTTCCAGACTTTTCTCACGCTTCTCCCGTTCCCGCCAGGTATTTTCAATACGATCGCGATATTCCCGTGTTGCGTCGTAAGTCGAGCTTTGTTTCTTCTTCTTTTCCTTGCGGGGTCCGTAGTAGCGGACAGGGTTCACCGGCTGCAGCGTGGTGGGAAAATTCTTGTCTGATGGCTTGGACTGGGCAGATGCTTCCCTCGCAGTCAAAACAGCGGCCAAAAATGTGAGGACCAACCACTTGCGCGACATAATGCAAAGTTAAAGACTTCTTAAGCGAAAATGTCCGCACTTTCGGGATTATTTAGACCCTAATGGCGTATGCCGCATTCCTCACAATACCTCATTTTCGCCGCTGACCTTCGTTTTGGAATGTGCCTGTGGCCAAAATAGCGGATGTCCCTGAATTGCGGTTTGTAGAACTTTTTCAGGAGTTTCTGCTTCTCTTTTGCGGCTCTTTCGACCCGCTGGTAGAATTCAAACTCGGGCGTGTGCTGCACTTTGCGCTTTTTCGCTTTTGTTTTCTTTTGAGAATGTTGCGGAGAATAGACCGTAATTCGTTTTCCCGGATCGAGTGATGTAGGACCGGAGGATTGAGCTACCGCAAATTGACTTACAGCCAACCAACAGAGAACAACAAATATGTATCGCATAGCTGTCCTATAACGGCCAGCGATGTGAGGTTATTGCAGACTTATTTCCAAATTGACTAGCCGCTGACCTTTGGCTCCATCATGCTTTGTTGCCTTCGCCATTTCCATGGGGGAACAGGATTTTCGTCTGCCCATAGTCCTCTTCCCTGGGCTTTGGCTTCCTGGCGCAAAGCCTCCAATTCCTGGAGAGGTTGCTTTTCTGAAGTCCATGCAAATCCAGCTTTCAAAATCTCCACTCTTGGGTCTGTGCCATCCGTGAGGTAGATTTTTCCCATTGTGTTTCCAAGTCTGTCTTTGCCCTCCAGTTTGATACTTACCTTTTTGTTCATCATCAATTTTTCCAGAAAAATCCTGGCTTGCTCAGCATAGTTTTGACCCGCCTCAGGGGTATCGATACCAGAAAGGCTAACCTTGTAACGGTCTCCATCCAGGGCTGCAACCTCAACGGTCTTTCCGTCAATAATAGCGGTAACTTTTCCCTGAATTTCCCCGGGGCCAGCATATGAAACTAAAACCGGTGAAAGAGTTAAGAGGAGTACAACAATCGCTTTCATGATGTGTTACTGAATGCAGATCAAAGATCACCATCTGCACGATAGCTGTGTGAGTCAAATGAAAGCAGTACGATCCCATGTAAGGTTTGCATGGTGATTAAAGAAATTACGATGAATGATTTGGCACTTATCCGCACATTGAGACGAAGACAAAGTTCTTCCATCGCCTTTCACCTCCACTCGCTGTAGCTTTTTGTCCATTCATCGAAATAGTGCCCCAAAGACTTTTTTCGGTGGTTACTTGGGTGCAGACCTTTCAGATGGATATCTGATGAAAATGTTGCCTGTACGTTTTTACTTTCAGAGGGCAAGGATATTCCTGATCCTGCTGGTGGCTGGCTTTGTCCTTTATTGGCTGGTCAAGTTATTGATGGAATGGGTGGGTTGACCGGATGAACATTCACTTTCGCTTGCCAGTCACGGATCCGATAACCTGCATGGTTTCCAGGGAAGGAACCTCGCGGCCTCCTGCGGGTTCAATTGTTATGGCAAAGGCGGCAGCGTGAGGACTTGTTTTCATCTTTTTCAGTTCTTGTAAGGGTGGATCAAATGTTCCTATTGAAGCGAATTGCCCGTCTACCAGCGCCCACAGCTCCAGCTGAAATCCGGCGTCTGGCTGGCGAACATTAGATGCATTGAGATAGAGCTCCCCTTCAGCGGGATTCCAATAGACCAGCGCCCGGGCTGCAGTATCATTTAACGTGCCTTTCAACAAGACGGGAAAAAATGCAGTATCCATTGTCGGGTCAAACGACTGCACCAAAGCAGAATCAGAGGGAAGACCCGTAAAAGTCCTTCTCCCGGTCAGCGTAGCTGCAAGCACTATCAGAACGACAGCAAAAGCAATCCACCATGAATGGCGGAATCGGCGGCGAGGTTCGCCGTTCATGAATCAAATGTGGATCACCTCGCCATAGGCAGCTGCGGCAGCCTCCATAATGGCTTCACTCATGGTGGGGTGGGGATGAATCGTCTTGATGATTTCATGACCTGTAGTCTCAAGCTTTCGGGCTGCCACAACTTCTGCAATCATTTCTGTTACGTTATGACCAATCATGTGTGCGCCCAGCCATTCACCATATTTAGCGTCAAATATCACCTTTACGAAACCATCAGAAGCGCCTGCAGCTTTAGCTTTCCCTGATGCCGTGAATGGAAATTTCCCAACCTTGATTTCATATCCTGCCTTCTTGGCCGCCTCTTCGGTAAATCCTACTGAGGCGATCTCAGGAGAACAGTAGGTGCAACCCGGAATGTTATTATAATTGATTGGCTCTGGCTTCTTGCCTGCTATGTTCTCCACGCATACGATTCCTTCAGCTGAGGCAACATGGGCGAGGGCAGGGCCCCTGGTGATGTCTCCGATCGCGTAAACGCCCGGGACATTGGTTCGGCCAAAGTCATCAACAATGACTTTCCCTTTGTCAAACTTCACGCCCACTTCTTCGAGACCGATATTCTCAAGGTTGGTTGTGACACCAACCGCGGAAAGCACAATGTCAGTTTCAATCTTGATTTCTCCCGTCGGTGTCTTTACGGTTGCCACACAACCTTTTCCGCTGGTATCAACTTTAGTCACTTCGCTGCTGGTGTGAATAGTCATTCCGGCCTTCTTGAATGAACGTTCCAGCGCTTTTGACACTTCCTCATCTTCAACAGGCACCACACGGGGAAGGAATTCGACTATGGTCACTTCCGTGCCGATAGTGCTGTAGAAGTATGCGAACTCTACGCCGATGGCTCCGGAGCCGACGACCAGCATCTTGTGAGGACGTTCCTGAAGTACAAGCGCCTCACGGTACCCGATGATCTTTTTTCCGTCAATCTTCAGATTGGGCAGTTCACGTGAACGTCCGCCGGTTGCAAGAATGATATGCTTGGCTTCGTAGTCGGTTTTCTTTCCGGAAGCGTCCGTAACTTCAACCTTGCCTCCTTTTTTCAGCTTTCCATGACCGGCGATCTGATCAATCTTGTTCTTCTTGAACAGGAACTGAACCCCCTTACTCATTCCGGCGGCGACGTCTCTTGAGCGCTTCACCATTCCTGCCAGGTCAGGTGTAGCGTCTTTTATCTGAATTCCGTAATCGGCTGCATGTTGTATGTATTCAAATACGTTTGCGCTTTTCAACAAAGCTTTGGTTGGGATGCAACCCCAGTTAAGGCAAATGCCGCCCAGCTCAGCCTTTTCGACTACGCCCACTTTCAATCCCAGTTGGGAAGCGCGGATGGCCGCAACATAGCCGCCAGGTCCTGAACCGATAACAATCACATCATAATTTGCCATACGTATTCAAATTTCGGCCAAAGATAAAGGGCAATTGCATCAAATGAAAAAGACTAATTTTACCCTGTGTCAAGTCATCTAATCTTCTAACTACCCTACGACCCATGAAGTTATTGCAAGGAAAGAACAGCCTTATTACGGGGGCATCAAAAGGAATTGGAAAATCAGTCGCTCTGGCGTTTGCCGAACAAGGGGCCAATGTTGCTTTTACTTACCTGTCCAGCGTGGAGCAGGGACTGGCACTTGAGGCTGAGTTGCAGGCAAGAGGGGTCAAGGCAAAGGGATATCGTTCTGATGCTTCGGACTTTGGCCAGGCTGAGCAGTTGATCAATAATGTGATTTCTGATTTTGGTTCTTTGGATATCCTCGTCAACAATGCCGGGATAACAATGGACAACCTGCTCATGCGGATGACGGAGGATGCGTGGGACAAGATCATGCAGGTGAATCTGAAGAGCTGTTTCAATACAGTCAAGGCGGGTTGCAAGCAAATGATGAAGCAGCGGTCGGGTTCGATAATCAATATGACTTCAGTGGTGGGACTCAAGGGAAATGCAGGTCAGGCCAACTACGCTGCCTCCAAGGCAGGAATTATCGGATTCACCAAATCCATCGCCCTCGAACTTGGGTCAAGAGGCATCAGGTCCAATGCGGTTGCACCCGGCTTCATAGAAACTGAAATGACCGCCAAACTGGATGAGAAGGTTGTGCAAAGCTGGCGGGATGCAATTCCGCTCAAGCGCGGAGGACGGCCTGAAGATGTGGCGCAGGCTTGTGTTTTTCTCGGGTCAGATATGTCCAGTTATGTCACCGGTCAGGTATTACAGGTGGACGGCGGCATGCTGACCTGATGCAACGTTTTGTGATTCAAAAGCGTCTCCACTGAAATCGTTGCGCTAAGTGTGAGACGAATATTGCTGATTCCGTTGCTGCTTGCAAGCTTCTGTTCTGAGGCCTGCTTTATCATGATTACACGCAAGGATGGAAGAGTGCTGGTTGGCAACAATGAGGACTGGTATCACTCGGATGCCAAATACTGGGTTGAGTCTCCGAAAGCCGGCAAGTCAGAAAAATACAAAGCCATTTTTTTCGGATTTAAGGGCGAGTTCACAACCGCGCAGGGGGGCATGAATGAGCGGGGTCTTTTTTTCGATGCCACCGCAGTTCCGCAGCTGGCGATGAATGATTCGGTGAAGGTGGGCCGCAAGAAGGCGATACATCCCATTTTCAAAATTATTCTCAAGAAATGCGCAACGGTACAGGAAGCCGTGATCGAGCTGCAGCACTACTATATCCCCTTTATCCGGAAGGTTCAGATTATCATCGCAGATGCCAATGGTGACTATCTGGTGATGAATGTAAATGGAATAGCTGAAAAGGGTCATCTTGAAGATGGTTACAGATTGATCACCAATTTTCATTCCACTGACAAGAATCATTTCTGCTATCGGTATGATTCGGCTGAAAATCGTCTGCGAAAGAAATTTGAAGGAACCCCCGGTCAGGTTGCTGAGATTTTGTCTCTCAGTCACCAGGAGTTTCCGGGGGCGACGGTTTATTCCAATGTATATGACCTGACCAGGGCCAGCGTCACAACATATTATAATCACCGTTTCGGCGAGGGATTGAGTGCCGATTTCCATCAGGAACTAAAGAAACCCGAATATCTGGAAGAGCATTTTAGGCGGAGAATGATTGAAGAGTTGATTCATCATTATGAGAAGCGGGGTGTCAACGGCGCGTTGCACTTTTTCGAGCTCGAACGCAACAAGCCGGACAGCAAGTACATCTGTGATGCCGAGCAACTTTCTGATTTGACGACAAGACTGCTGAACAGGGGAAAGTTTCCCGACGCATTAAGTGTTGCCAGAAGAAATGTTCAGTTGTTTCCGGCTTCCGATCGGGCGAATGAACAGCTGGGGAAAGCGCTCTTCTATAACCGACAAATTCAAAGCGGACTCTCAGCATACAGACAGGCACTCCTTCTCAATCCAGGTAACCGGTGGGCAACGGCAGTCACTCGTCAATTCAATCAGGAACCCGCCGGCAATGTTGTACTGAAGCTGAATGGATTTCCGACTGCTTCCATCGTCAATGTGGCGGGGAATTTTAATGAGTGGCAATCCTTGCAAAACATTTGCTTCAAGAACGCTTCCGGAGAATGGGAGTGCAGGCTTGATCTTCCGCCTGGTCGTTACTTCTACCGGTTTTTGGTGGATGGAAAATGGATTGATGATCCGGTGCGCCCGCCTGTTATTGAAATAGAGAAGGGATTTTTTGTTTCTGAGTTTGGAGTCCCATAAGTTCGGGTATGACGAAAGAAACTGAACGCATTGTCAGGATTCTCGAGAAGACTTTCGACAAGCAACCATGGTATGGGTCCTCTATCATGGAAGTCCTTTCCCAGGTGACGCCTGAAAAAGCTCATCAGAGAATAGGCACATCTCACACGATCACAGAACTCGTGCTTCACATGACTACATGGCGACAATTTGCCATTCATCGTCTACAGGGGGATAATAATTTTGAAGTCTCTGAGGCCATGAACTTCCCTCACGCAGGGTCGATTCAGGAGGCCGTGAAAGCATTACATCAAAGTCAAATGAAGTTGCTGGAAGCGGCAGCGAGCTTTCCCGATGAGCGCCTGGGAGATTTGGTGCCAAGCAAGACTCAGCGTTATACCTACTACACCTTACTTCACGGCATAGCCCAGCACGACATCTACCATCTGGGTCAGATTGCTTTATTATTGAAAGCCGTTTAGCCAGATATTGCTCGTTTCTTCCTGATAATTTTGGTTAGCCCATTCTTCGGCACTAACGGTTGGTAGGGAATTTTTTAACAATTTTTTCACCAGTCCCTTGCAAACTCTGTGGAAGGGGTCTACGTTTGCATTATCAGATCGATGAGGCACTTCGCTTGATCGATTTATAAAGAAGCGCCGAGAGAACAGGCTCGTTGACGCGCTAGCAACCCCGAAAGACGGTGCTAAAGCCTGCCTCCAACAAGGTGTTGGAGGAACGATAAACCGATTCAGATATGAAAAACAGGTATTCAGCACTCTCCCAGGCAGGTCAACAAGACCTAATCTCCTCATCTCGTCACCTGATCTCCACTACATCCATTCAGCGAATTTGCACCTGTACAGGTGCGATGTGTTGCTGTTGGTAGGCGAATAGCAATTCATCGCCTCAACTAATCCGTAGATAAATGTTCACGGATTGGTTTACAATCATCTTCAATTTTCTAAACAACAAACCCAGGAAATACAAATGTCAAATTACAGATTCGAAACACTTCAGCTTCATGCAGGGCAGGAAGCTGACCCCACCACCGGTTCACGTGCGGTCCCCATTTATCAAACCACGTCATACGTTTTCAAAAACTCCCAGCATGGAGCCAACTTGTTTGCCCTTAAGGAGTTCGGGAATATCTATACCAGGATCATGAATCCGACAACCGATGTCCTGGAAAAACGAATTGCGGCCCTGGAGGGCGGAGTGGCTGCACTTGCAGTTGGATCCGGGCAGGCCGCACAGTTTATCGCGCTGAATAACATCCTGCAGGCTGGCGACAATTTTGTGTCCACCTCATTCCTTTATGGAGGTACCTATAATCAGTTCAAGGTTGCGTTCAGACGGCTGGGTATTGAAGTTCGTTTCGCTGAGGGTGACACCGCTCAGTCATTTGAAAAGAACATTGACAAGAACACGAAAGCACTGTACCTGGAAACGATTGGAAACCCGGGGTTCAACATCCCCGATTTTGAATCGATTGCAGCTTTGGCCAGGAAGCACGACCTCCCCTTGATCGTTGATAACACTTTCGGAGCCGGTGGATATCTTTTCCGGCCACTGGAGCACGGTGCCCATGTGGTGGTGGCTTCAGCTACGAAATGGATTGGTGGCCATGGAACTTCCATTGGAGGGGTTATCATTGATGGTGGAAACTACAACTGGGGTAACGGAAAATTCCCCCAATTCACAGAACCATCCGAGGGTTATCATGGATTGAAGTTTTGGGAAGTCTTTGGAGAGGGTAATCCCTTGAATTTACCCAACATCGCGTTTATCATTCGGGCTAGAGTAGAAGGCCTCAGGGATTTTGGTCCGGCACTCAGTCCTTTCAACAGCTTCCTGTTCCTGCAAGGTCTTGAAACTTTGTCCCTGCGCGTGCAGAGGGCCGTTGACAACGCGCTGTCACTTGCCGAATGGCTGGAACAACATCCTCATGTGGAGAGTGTAAACTATCCTGGCCTGCCTTCATCCACTTATCACAAACTTGCAAAGAAGTATTTGAAGAATGGTTTTGGCGCTGTCCTGTCTTTTACTGTGAAAGGAACGCAGGAACACAGTACTCAACTCGTTGATAACCTCAAATTGATCAGTCACCTGGCCAACGTCGGCGATGCGAAAACACTGATCATTCAGCCATCTGCCACGACACACCAACAGCTGACCTCTGAGGAGCAAATTGCATCTGGCGTGCTCCCCAACTTGTTGAGGATCTCTGTCGGGCTGGAACACATCGACGACATCAAGGGTGACCTCAAGCAGGCATTCGAAAAAGTATTCCAGAAGCAGGCCGTTCATTAAGCTCAGAGATTCATTAATGGTGAACAAGCAAAACCATATTTTCCAATACAACAGTGACTTTACGCTGGAAGCCGGCGGACACTTGCCAGGCTTCCAGCTTCACTATACCACACTGGGGCAACTTAATCGGGACAAGTCCAATGTCATTTGGGTTATTCACGCCCTGACCGGCAGTTCCGATGTAACCTCGTGGTGGCCAGGCTTGTTTGAACAGGGAGGGGCCTTTGACCCCACCCACTATTTTATCATTTGCGCTAATACCCTTGGCGGTTGTTATGGATCCACAGGGCCTTTGTCTGTAAATCGCGCCACTGGCAAGCCCTATTATCATGACTTTCCTTTCCTCACCAACAGGGACATTGTCCGGTCATTTGACCTGTTACGTGAGTCACTTGGACTCGCAAGCGTGCATACTGTTATTGGAAGTTCACTCGGCGGACAGCAGGCATTGGAGTGGTCCATTATTCAGCCTGATGTATTTCAACATTTGGTACTCATCGCCACAAATGCTATGCACTCGCCGTGGGGAATTGCATTCAATGAATCTCAGCGGATGGCCATTGAAGCGGACTCAACCTGGAAGGATGAGGATGAAAGAGCCGGTTCAGATGGGATGAAGGCTGCTCGGGCCATCGCCATGTTATCTTATCGCAGTTACGAGGGGTACCTCGAAAAGCAGCGGGAAAAATCCAGTGATGGACTTGATAACTTCAGAGCCGCAAGCTATCAGCGATACCAGGGTCAAAAACTTGCCCTGAGGTTTAATGCATTTACTTATTGGAGGCTGTCCAAGGCAATGGATAGCCACCATGTTGGACGGAACCGCAAAAGTGTTGAATGGGCATTGGCGCAAGTGAAGAGCCGTACGCTTATCATTGGAATCCAGAGCGACCTGCTGTTCACTTTGAGCGAACAGCAATTCCTTGCAGAACATATCCGGGGTGCAACTCTCGAGGTACTGCATTCCTTGTATGGCCACGACGGATTCCTTGTTGAATTTGATCAGCTCAATCATCTCTTATTGAAATTCAGAACACAAAATCATTCAATTATTCTATCATGAGAAAGAATCTTAAACTCGGACTGTTCGGCTTTGGATGCGTGGGGCAGGGCCTTTATCATGTTCTTCATGAGACAAAGGGTGTGAAGGCCGAAATCAAGAGGATCTGTGTCAAGACTCCTGACAAACCGAGACCTCTTGCGGAAGATCTTTTCACTTTTAACCGGGAGGAAATCCTCAATGATCCTGAAATTGATGTCGTAGTGGAATTGATTGACGACGCATCTGCAGCTTTTGAGATTCTCAAGAAATCCCTTGAGAATGGAAAGGCAGTAGTGACAGCAAACAAGAAAATGTTGTCGGAGCACCTGGAGGAAGTGTATGAGTTGCAGCAGCGCTATCAAAAGCCGGTACTGTATGAAGGATCGGTTTGTGGAAGTATCCCCATCATTCGAAATCTCGAAGAATACTATGACAATGACCTCATCAGCAGCGTGGAAGGGATTTTCAACGGTTCAACCAATTACATTCTCACCAAAGTGTTTGAAGAGAGAAGGTCATATCAGGAGGCCCTCAGTCAGGCACAGGCATTGGGTTTTGCCGAGAGTGACCCCTCACTGGATGTGAAGGCATACGATCCGAAATTCAAATTGACCATATTAATCGCGCATGCATTTGGAGTATTTGTACGCCCAGAGGAGGTCATCAATATTGGCATTGATCGGCTATCTGCGGTGGACTTGAAGTACGCCAAGGACCACGGGCTTACCATTAAGCTGGTGGCCCGCGCACTCAAGTCAGGCAATAAGATATTTGGTTTGGTGGCTCCGCAATTTGTTGAGAAGACTCATCCATTGGCATCCGTCCGGAACGAATTTAATGCAGTAACTGTGGAAGGCGCTTTTGCAGAGAAGCAGCTCTTCGTAGGGAAGGGTGCCGGCAGTTATCCAACGGGTTCAGCCGTGCTTTCAGACGTTTCCGCGCTTACTTATGATTATCAGTATGAGTACAAGAAAAGAAAACAGGAAAACCGACTTACCTTCTCAAACGATGCCCTCGTAGAGGTTGTGGTAAGCTTTGCCAATGACAGTGGTTTGGTGACCACATCTGATTTTGAGCAGTTCAAGGGTGGATTTCAGTCCGGTGGCCAGCAAAACATGCAGGGCATTGTGCGGCTTGAGATTCTCCGCAAGTGGAGCCAATTGGAAGGGGTTAATGTGATACTGTCACAGCGGGCAGTATTGCATCCGGTGTTGGCAGACCCTGTTGAGGTCCTTTCCTATACCTGACGCCAAAAAGACTATTTGTGGGGTATTTTTTGGTTACAAAAGGGGACTTTTTCAGGGTGACCTGAATATATTTGTAGGCTCTAATAAAGAAAATCATGTTCCCCATCATTTCTACCTCCATCATCGCCTTCACAGTTGTGATTTTGTTGCTGGTGGTCCTCCTTTTGATTGCTCAAAAGCGATTGGTCCAGTCGGGACCTGTTAAAATCCTCATCAATGGCGAAAAGACGCTAACCGTTTCAGCCGGGAGCTCTCTTCTCTCTACACTGGCTGGTGAGAAGATTTTCCTTCCTTCAGCGTGTGGGGGCGGCGGTACTTGCGCGATGTGCAAGTGTGTGGTAGAAAGCGGTGGAGGCGATGTACTTCCCACAGAGCAGGGACATCTCAGTCGCCAGGAGAAGAAAGATCATGTTAGGCTTGGCTGCCAGGTAAAAGTAAAGCAGGATCTCAACATCCGCATACCGGAAGAGATCTTTGGGATCAAGAAGTGGGAATGTGAGGTGGTCTCGAACTACAACGTTTCAACTTTTATCAAAGAATTTGTTGTGAAGCTGCCTCCGGGCGAAACCCTGAAATTTGAGGCTGGAGGATATATTCAGATTGATGTGCCGCCCATAGAGGTGGACTATAAAACAATTGACATTACACCCCACCCGGATCTTGGTCATAAACAGGATGTATTCAAGAGTGACTGGGACAAATTCAAATTGTGGGATTTAAAGATGAAGAATGAAGAACCCATCTTCCGGGCCTATTCCATGGCCAATCATCCGGCAGAAGGGAACATTGTCATGCTCAACATCAGGGTGGCGACACCGCCGTGGGATCGCCAGAACAATAAGTGGATGGATGTCAATCCCGGAATTTGCTCTTCTTATATCTTCTCCAGAAAGCCAGGGGACAAGGTTACCATTTCAGGCCCTTACGGTGAATTCCATATCAACCCCACCCAACGTGAAATGATCTACGTCGGAGGTGGTGCGGGAATGGCTCCCCTTCGTGCCCAGATCTTCCATCTCTTTCACACGGAAAAGACCAAACGCAAGGTATCGTACTGGTACGGAGGGCGCTCCAAAAAGGAGTTATTCTATACTGAACATTTCCGGGCCATCGAGAAGGAGTTTCCAAATTTCAAATTCTACATCGGGCTGTCCGAACCGCTTCCGGATGACAACTGGAAAGTGAATAAGTCTTTGGACGATAAGGAAGGTGACGGATATCTGGGCTTTATTCACAAGTGTCTGTACGACAACTACCTGAAGGATCATCCGTCGCCCGAAGATGTGGAATACTATCTTTGCGGCCCTCCCATGATGAATGCTGCCGTGCTGAAAATGCTCGATGACATGGGGATACCCAAGGAGAACATCAGATTCGACGACTTTGGCGGCTAGTTAGTCACCAGCCTCTTCAAGGGACCCTTCGACGTGAATCGAAGGGTCTTTTTATTGATGGACATGGCATCTGTTTAGTACTTTCGTAGAGAAAGCTGATGTCAATGGATCTTAAACTCCTTTTCTCGCCGGTGGATGAATCTTATTATACATCCGTCATTTCCCCTTCCTCATTCGCCAGAAGCATCAGAATCTATGCGGATAAAATGCCCGATTATAAAGGGGCCCACCTGGCTATCATAGGCGCTCATGAGACTCGTGGAGCGGGACACCACGAGGGTAAATGGAATTCCGCCGATGAAGTAAGGAAGAAACTCTATTCGCTCAAGAAGGGCACAGGAGCCTACCGGATCGTTGACCTGGGCAATCTCAATCCGGGCATTGATGTTGATGAATCTTATGTTCGCCTCAGCGAGGTTTGCCGCATTCTTCTTGAAAACAATGTTCTTCCGGTTGTGATAGGCGGATCACATGACCTGGACTTCGGCCAGTATACCTCATACGAGGGAATGGAGAAGTTGATCAGTCTTCTCAACATTGATGCGTGGCTTGATCTCGAGGATGGGCATCAGGTGACGCCCGACCGGTCTCACCTTCATAAGATACTTCTTCACGAACCAAACTATCTTGTCAGTTACACCCACCTGGCCTATCAAACTTACCTGATCGATCCAGCTTCCATCGGTGTTCTGGAGAAATTGTATTTTGAAGCCTTTCGCATTGGTCAGATGAAATTGAATTTGCAGGAGATGGAGCCTGCCATCCGCCAGGCAGACATGTTATCCTTTGATATAGGTGCCATTCGTTCGGCTGATGCTCCAGGAAGTGACCGCGCACAACCCTTCGGATTAAGCGGAGAAGATGCATGTCAGATAGCGTGGTACGCAGGCATGAATGAAAAATTGAGCTCAATTGGTATTTACGGATATAATCCGGATTACGACGATGAGCACCGGAAGACCGCCGCAGTTATTGCAACCATGATATGGTACTTCATCGAGGGATATTATCATAGAAAGAACGAGCAGAGTTTCAAAACCAACGATTTCATGAAGTATACCGTAGCCATGCCGGTAGAACCAGAGACCCTCATATTTTACAAAAGCAGGTTTACAGATCGTTGGTGGATGGAAATCCCGGTACCCTCCAGGTCGGTATATGCCAGGAAGAGCATGGTCCCATGTAGTTACAATGATTACATGACGGCCACAAAGGGAGAGCTGCCTGAGCGTTACATCACAGCCATGAGCAGGCTGTAGAATTTACCTGAGTTCTGCAATAACGGTTCTGCCGCCTTTGGTAGTGTCGCCTACAGAAACTTTCACGACGGCATCCAGGGGAAGAAATACGTCTACCCTGGAACCGAACTTGATGAATCCAAACTCAGCGCCTTGGTCTAGTGTGGATCCTTCCTTGATGTACCAGCAAATTCTTCTGGCAAGTGCCCCGGCAATCTGCCGGAACAAAACTTCTGTTCCATTCTGCATGCGGGCCACTACGGTGGTTCTTTCATTCTCCGAACTTGACTTGGGATGCCAGGCCACCAGGTATTTGCCTGGATGATATTTGAAGTAGCTGATGGAACCACCGACCGGCATCCTGTTGACATGTACGTTAACCGGGGACATGAAAATGGAAATCTGCCTTCTCCTTGACTTCAGGTATTCCGCTTCTTCTGTTTCTTCAATCACAACCACCTTGCCGTCTGCTGGGGCAAGTACATGCTTTTCATTTCTTGCAATTGCAAACATGGGATTCCGAAAGAACTGCAGAATCAGCAGGTAAATCACGGCGCTCAGCACCAGCGTGATGGTCTGCAATGCGACTGCTTCAGGCCATAGTCTCATAACGGCCACGTTGGCGACAACCAACACCAGGAGCAGGATTAACAGGAGTCTTCTTCCTTCTTTATGAATAGTCATTGGGAATCAAATGAAAAGGGCAGGTACCGATACCTGCCCTGCAAAGTTATTAAAGGATCGCGAGAGTATGCCCGTCAGGGGGCCTGACTTCCCGATTTAATATCCTCCGCGGTACTTGTATGTCTTGGCCACTTTGTCAATGGCTACCATATAGGCGGCAATGCGCATGGAAACCTTGTATTCAATAGCCACCCTGTAAACATTGTCAAAGGCGTCCTTCATGATCCTGTCCGAGCGACGGTTAACGCGATCTGCCGTCCACTTGTATCCGAGGCGATTCTGTACCCATTCGAAATAGGATACAGTCACGCCGCCTGCATTGGCCAGAATATCTGGCACGACGCTGATACCCTTTTCATATATGATGTTATCTGCCTTGCTGGATGTAGGTCCGTTTGCACCTTCAATGATGAGTTTGGCCTGAATTTTTGAGGCATTATTTACGGTAATGACATCTTCAGTTGCCGCAGGAACCAGCACCTCAACAGGGAGCGTAAGAATGTCCGATCCAGGAATTTTCTCTGCTTCTTTAAAGCCATCCAGCATGCCTTTGTTTGCTTCGCGATACTGTACAGCCTTCTCAATATCAATGCCTTTCTCGTTATAATACGCACCAGACAAGTCGCTGATGGCAACTACTTTGAGGCCACGCTCTGAGAGAAGGCGGGCGGCCCACATGCCCACGTTGCCGAATCCCTGTACTGCACAAGAAGCGTTATAAGGATTAATCTTCAGCTTGCCCATGGCAGCAAGTGTAGAAACCATTACGCCACGACCGGTAGCTTCGGTTCTTCCCAGGGACCCTCCCAGTACAATTGGCTTGCCCGTTACAACAGCGTTTACTGTCATGCCTTGCGTGCGGGAGTATTCGTCCATAAGCCACGCCATCTCGCGTGGTCCTGTTCCCATATCCGGCGCGGGAATGTCCTTATCAGCTCCAAAGATGTCGATCATGGCCAACGTATAGGCGCGCATGAGTCGTTCAATCTCACCCGCCGACATTTCCCGTGGATTACAGTTGACTCCGCCCTTGGCTCCCCCATAAGGGATATCAACTACTGCGCACTTCCAGGTCATCCATGCTGCCAGTGCTTTCACTTCGTCAAGATTCACATGAGTATCGAAGCGGATTCCACCCTTGGAAGGTCCTAGAATGGTGGAGTGGATAACCCGGTATCCCTCGAACACACGAATCGTCCCGTCATCCATCGTGACTGGCAGTGAAACTATGACCTGCCGTGCAGGACTCTTTAACACATTATAGACCTGCTCATCCAGACCCAGGATCTGGGAAGCAGTCTTAAATCGGGACATCATTGCTTCGAAAGGATTCTCCTTGTCAAGCAATGGAGCGGGTTCAATGTAGGCCATCTGATCTTTGGTTTTCATTTTCTTGATGCCGGTTAATCAGTTGATAACAAGTTCGATGATTGTAACTGAAATATCCAGCGAAAACGGTTGCAAAGATATATAAATACTTTCTTCAGGGGCTAACAGAAGTCAGTAAACGCGTCCAAAATTAAACGTGGACATGCTGCTTTTTTGCAGTAGTTTATTATGTAATCAACGAGATCGCTTTAGATATCTTTTGACCTGTAATTGGATGCGGTCTTCAAAAGATTTCGAGAAAGGCCACTATAAAGGGGGCAGAAATCAGCAGCCCATCAAATCGGTCGAGGAAGCCACCATGCCCCGGAAGGATACTTGCCGAATCCTTGATTTCCATACTCCTTTTGAGCAGCGATTCAATCAGGTCACCATAGGTACCTCCGACTACTATGATGGCGCCGATCGAGAACCATTGCCATGGTGCGAGAACGGTGAAATACTGACTCATCAGGTAGGAAAATGCGAGCGCCAGCACGGCGCCTCCGAAAGATCCTTCCCATGATTTCTTCGGAGAGATTCGTTCAAAGAGTTTTCTTTTACCAAAGAGGGTGCCGGCAACATATGCCCCGGTATCACTGGCCCAGAGAATGAATAAACAGCCAAAGATGATTTCGAAATTGTATCGGCCATTCTCAAAAACTGCAATGTTCAGCAAGGCATAGGGTACGGCTGCATAGAATATTCCAAGGAAAGTGTAGGCGATGTTGGTAAAGGGTTTTCGCTCGAACTTCTTGTATAATTTGATCATGTATACGCAGGAAAGGAGCGGGAAAATCAGAAAGTAATATCGATAGGATATATCGCCATGTTCGATGAGAAACGACATGGTAAAAATGCTCATGCCGCAAATGAGGCCAAAGGTCTTTTGAATGAGCATTCCTTCGAGCCCCGCCAGCTGATAGAACTCACGCAACGTCATGAAACATATAAAGAAGAAGATCAGAAAATACGTCCATTCACTGTACACGATCGCAGTGACAATGATTGCAGCGCCGATCAGCGCAGTGATGATCCGCTGTGTCAGGTTACTATAGCTGCGAATGGAATTCATGATCTGGTGAGGGGTCGCGTCGACTGTGATTTCTTATGAAGTACAGAAGACCTATTGTGAGTACTATGGATGGGATTACCGCTTCAACCGGTGCCGCAGTGTTGCCCTCCACGTCGAACGCGATATTACCACGCTGGTAAAGATACAAACCGACCAACTGAAGGCCATTATTGAAGAAATGTCCCAGGATAGCGAGCCAGAGATTTCCAGACCAATAGTAGAGATAGCCGAGAAATGCACCAATGAGAAGCCGGGGAACAAATCCAAAGAATTGGAAATGAAAGGCGCTGAAGACAGCTGCTGCAATCCAGATACCTAAATGCGGATTCCGGAATGCCCGGACAAGCTCGGTCTGAAGCATTCCACGGAAAGCGATCTCTTCTCCAACTGCTGTGAGAGCGCCGACGACCAGGAGCGAGAATGCCAAATCAACTGGCGTCATGTTGTCGGTGATGACTTTGATGATTTCCTCAGCATTCTTTTCCATCTGCATAGCAAGCTCCTGAAAGCCCCTCATCCATTCCGGAAAGGTGATTGTTGCATTCCATTCTACAACCGGTGAAATCGAAACCGCCAGTCCCACTGTAGCGGCCAGAATGAGTAGCGAATAAAGTGCAATGTTCCTGGGTTGTTTGTTAAAGAAAATCCCCAAGTCTCTGTTCTCTGAGGTCTTGAGATAGAGCCAGGGAATAAGTATCAATCCGACCAAACTTCCGGCGGCCTGTGATAGTAGTATGGCATTGCGAAGTTCTGGATGTTCGGCGGGCTGAGACAAGGCACTCATCAGGTCCCCATCAACCATAAGTGTAAGTATGATTACCGCAACAATCTGGCCTATCAGGCCAAAACCTATGATCAGCATGCCCAAAATCCTGAGGAAGGAAATGAATGGAGGGCGATCTGATAGCAGGTTGTCAGTCATATGATCCTGATTGGCTATTTTTGCGGGCAAATATGGTGAATTCCACGCGATTGGGCGTGAAAACGACATCGACCAAGGTTGGTAAAAATAGGAAACATATCATTGGGTGAATTCCCGCTGCTGCTTGCGCCAATGGAGGACGTAAGTGATCCCCCGTTCCGGGCTGTTTGCAAGGCAGGAGGGGCCGATCTCATGTATACCGAGTTCATATCTTCCGAAGGACTCATTCGTCAGGCTGCAAAAAGCAAACAGAAGCTGGACATTTTTGAGTATGAGCGTCCGATAGGCATTCAGCTCTTCGGTGGGGATGTCGACAACATGGTGGGATCGGCAGAAATCGCCACGGCTGCAGGTCCGGACTTGATTGACATTAACTATGGGTGCCCTGTAAAGGCAGTTGCGTGTCGGGGTGCAGGCGCTGCACTACTTCAGGATATTCCCAAGATGGTGCGGATGACAGAAGCCATTGTCAAGAGTACGCATCTTCCTGTTACAGTCAAAACCCGCCTCGGATGGGACGAGCGCACCCGCAACGTGCCTGAAGTGGCGGAACGCCTGCAGGATATCGGAATTCAGGCACTTACTGTGCATGGCAGAACACGCGTACAGATGTACAAGGGTTCTGCAGACTGGACTCTGATTGCCGACATCAAGAATAACCCCCGCATCCGGATTCCTGTTTTTGGGAATGGTGACATTGATTCACCACAGAAGGCATTGGAATATCGCAGCCGTTACGGGGTTGATGGAATCATGATAGGAAGGGCGTCCATTGGCGCACCCTGGGTGTTCAGGGAAATCAAGCATTTCATGAGCACGGGTGAATTGTTGCCTGCACCTGATCTGGAGGAAAGGGTTTGCGTATGTCGTGATCATTTTGAGTTTTCCATTCGCTGGAAAGGTGATCGACTGGGTGTTTTTGAGATGCGCAGGCATTATGCCAATTATTTCAAAGGTCTTTCAGATTTTAAACCCTACCGCACCAGACTGGTTCAGGCTGATACTGCCCCGGAAGTTCATGCCATACTGGATGAAATCATGCACACGTACTCAAGCTCGCCTGTGTTAGCCCATGGCTGACCACAGTCGGTTATAAAACCCGTACACTTTCAGGAGGATGGAACAAAAGAACTCAGCGCTGTCAGTCATTCTTATGATGGTGCTCGCATTAATATGGGGAACCTCATTTATCCTGATGAAGAAGGGGTTGGTGGCATTTGCTCCCGGACAGGTTGCTGCCATCAGGGTAACAGTGGCAGGACTGGTATTACTTCCGTTTGCCCTGATGACGTGGAGACAAATTACACCGCGCCATGCCTCCAAATTGTTTTTATCCGGAATGCTGGGTGTATTTATTCCCGCGTTCCTTTTTACCTCGGCCCAACAACATATTGACAGCTCAGTGGCCGGTATTCTGAACACACTTTCTCCTCTTTGGACGATGGTATTGGGTGCTGTTATCTACAGACAGGTCTTTACGAGGGCTTCTGTCATTGGCATTCTCATTGGACTTGCAGGCACTGTTGTTCTGATGCTTTCGCGTTCACAAGGACACCCATTAAGTATCAATCTGTATGCGCTCCTCATTGTATTGGCGTGTGCGTTCTATGGATTGAACCTCAATTTTATCAAGTTCAATATTGCTGACCTCCGGTCCATGACGATCACCAGTATCTCTGTGGTGTTGATTGCTCCGCTGGCGGCATTTTATCTTTTCGGATTCACTGACTTTACTTCCAGAATGCAAACCGACCCTGCTGCTCTGAAGTCATTCGGCTATGTCGCGTTGCTGGCGCTGATGAGTACTGCTGTGGCGGTTTCCATTTTCAATAAGCTGGTCAAGATCACGACGCCGCTTTTTGCCAGTACGGTTACGTATATCATGCCGGTTGTTTCTGTGATGTGGGGCGTACTTGATGGTGAAGTTCTCACCACTTCCCACTTCATTGGATTGGCTGCCATTCTTGGCGGCGTTTATCTTGCAAACCGGAAGTGGAGATGATCCGCTGATTGGAAAAAATGGCCAGAAAGGTTGACTATATGATTGTCGGCCTCGGCTTGGCCGGGAGTGCCCTCGCATGGGAGCTGTTGCGACGCGGGAAATCATTGGTACTATGGGATGAGCCCGGCAACAACCAGGCCTCAATTGAAGCTGCGGGACTCTTCAACCCCGTTACCGGACGCGTGATGACTAAAACCTGGAAGGCTGAAGAGATATTTCCTGCGATGCATTCTTTTTATCTCGCCGCCGAGCAGTCACTTGGAGTCTCCTTTCTTCATCCTGTTCCGGTTTACCGACCCTTCATTTCAGCGGTTGAAAGAGACGACTATAGAGCGAAGTTCGAGAAGGGGGTACTTTCAGGTTTTATAAGTCAATTCTGTGATCAGCCTATGTGGAGAGACGAAGTCAGAAATGATTTCGGCGGAATTGAGATTGCCCATTCCGGATACCTGGATGTCAGGACATGGATCGAGGCAGTAAGAACTTTGCTGAAGGAAAAGGAGTCCTATCGTGAGGAGCCCTTTGATGAGGCCGTTATTTCTGTGTCAGACTATGTGCAGTACAAAGACGTGATCGCTTCGACCTTGGTTTTCTGCAATGGACTGGCCGCAAGATCGAGCAGGTGGTTTCACTGGCTGCCCATCTCACCGTTAAAGGGAGAAACTTTGGACATCCATGTGGAAGGCAAATTGCAGAGGATTTATAATCGCGGCGTTTTCGCTGCCCCTTATGGACCTTCAGCATTCCGGGTGGGGTCAACCTATGTACATCAGCCATTTGTGTCCGGTCCCTCGGAAGAAGGAAGGCAGGAACTTACAGGCAAGTTGGAGCAGCTTCTCGTACAACCTTTTCATGTGATTCACCAAGGGTGGGGTATCAGGCCGACTTCCCGTGACCGCAGACCCATGCTTGGGAGTCATCCGGCAGACAAAAAAATTGTCATTTTCAATGGACTGGGAACTAAAGGTGTAAGTTTAGCACCTTATTTTGCTCGACAACTGAGTGACTGGCTGGAAGGCATTGCTCAGTTGTCTCCGGAGGTCAATATTTGCCGATTCAAAGCGTTATATTCGGGTGATTGAGTTGAAGTTTATGTCGTTACGTCGCGTAGCCCATGCTACTGCAATTCTGATTCTGTGGCTGGGTGCGAATATTCCGGCGCTCGCACAGAAAGCGACAGAGACTTTTGGTAAAAACAGAATTCAATACCGCCAGTTCAACTGGCAATACATTAGTTCAGAAAGTTTCGATGTATACTACTACGATGAGCGTCGGAAGGTGGCAACAGAGGCCATTCAATATCTCGAAACTGAATTCGACAGGATTACTGACCTTATCGGGTACTCGCCTTATCTGAAGACCAAAGTCTTCCTCTACAATTCTGTTACCGACATGCAGCAGAGTAACATGGGGATCATGGGTCAGCAATTCAATCTGAACGGACAGACCGATTTCATCAAGCCTTATGTTGAGATTGCGCATCCCGGCACGCTGGATGAATTCAAAGAAGAACTCGTGCTGAAAGTCTCAGATCTCATTGTCAATGAAATGATGTTCGGGGGCAGCCTGAAAGACATGTTTCAGAATGCTGTATTGCTGAATCTTCCTGATTGGTTTGTTGATGGCGCCTCCCTTTATGCCGCCAAGGGATGGAATGCCGCAATGGATGACTATGTGAGACAGTTGGTGCAAAGCAAACGCATCAACAAGGCGCTAAGATTTTCAGGGCCTGAGGCGGCACTGGTGGGGCAATCCGTCTGGAATTACATAGTGGAACGCTACGGCAAGGGAAGCATGGGGAATATTCTCAACTACACCAGGGTGATTCGCAATGAACAGAAAAGCATGTATATCACACTGGGAATAGGTTTCAAGCAATTCGTAACCGACTGGAAGAGATTCTATGGCGGTGAACAGGAAAAAGTCGCTCAAAGTTACGCAGCTCCGTCAGACACCAACAGGTTCGGCCCCAGGCATCGCAAGACTTCTGTGTATACAACAGTTAAAATAAGTCCCGACGGTCAAAGTGTTGCATATGCCGAGAATGATCGTGGGAAATTTACTGTCAAGGTAAAGTCACTCCAGAATGGCCGCGAGACCACTATCCTTACTGGCGGTAATAAAGTGTTCCGTCAAACGGTGGACTATCGGATACCATTACTGAGTTGGGCGGATTCTCATACGCTGGGTGTGATCGGAGTGAAGGATGGGGAATACATTTTTTGGTTATATGACCTGAGCACAAGGAGCAAACTTCCGCGAAAGCTGGAGAGGTTCAGCAATATCAGGAGCTTCGATTTTTCAGGAAACGGCAGGCTGGCGGTCATGAGCGCCGACATGGGGGGACAAAATGACCTGTACTTGATCAGCAGCCGCAGGGATCGCACAAGAAAATTGACAAATGATGTCTTCGATGATTTCGATCCGTCATTCATCCCAAATACAAATACTGTTGTCTTCAGTTCCAATCGTACAACAGACACTTTAAATACCATTGTGAAGGACTACACCAAGATTCCCGCCAACTACAATCTGTTTTCCTACAATCTGGATACGACCACCAATATTGCCAGACGGATCACCAATACATTAAGCAAGGACTATTTTCCAAAGGCGCTGGATGAGAGAAATGTCTTTTACCTGAGTGATCAGAGAGGCATTCTGAATCTCTTCCGTTATGATATTCAGACAGGCGTATATGCCCAAGTAACAAATTTTCCGTCCAGTATCAAGGAGTATGACATCAACTTCAGGAGTAAGGTGATGGCCATGGTGATGACCAAGGACCTAAAGGAAGATATTTTTCTGATGCGGAATTTTAACCTGGACCGCCAGTTGTTCACGCCACCTACACGCCGCAAGGAAGCCCAGCAAGCAAAGATCATTACTGAAAGAAGAAAGAAGGAGACCCGGCAGGGTGTGTCCATCAAACAGCTGATTAATGAACGTCTCCAGCAGAAGAAGGATACCGTTAAAAAGGAAGTTCGTCCGGACACAACCAAACTGAAGAAGCCCTTTCCTTCAGACACCACAAAAGTGAAGAAGGGTGAGGTCAACACTGAAGATTATTCTTTTGATGAGCAACCTCCTGTCAAGAAGGACACCATTGTAGTCCCCAGGAAGGAAGAGAAGAATCTCAATACCGAAGATTACAAGTTTGAGGATGAGGCCGTGAAGACACAGAAGCCTTCCGAGACCTTTTTGAGTCGTTATATGAAGGCCCGGGATAACAGCCGCATCATGGGACCTTTCCCATATGAGCCGAAATTCAGTTACGAGAACCTGTCCACCAATTTTGTTGTGGATCCGTTGCGCGGATTCAGCATCCGTATAGAGACACAAATGAATGACATTTTAGAAAACTTCAGGATCACCGGGGGCATTCAGACTGCTTTTGACTGGAAGAGCGGTGATGTGTATGCGGAGATGCAATACCTGAAGCACCGCATTGATTACAGCGTTCGATTTGACCGGAAAGTAATCTTCTGGAGCCAGAACGATCAGCTGCAAAAATATTCCTGGCAAAAGATTGAGTTCGGTGCGTCACTTCCCATCAATGTCAGAATGCGGGTAGGACTAAAGCCGTTTGTCGGATTTACGCGCTTTGTAGACCGCGGTCCGGACCAGGCAGTTTCTCCCGGGCCGCCAACGTATCTGCCATCCAAAGAGCAATTCTATGGTGGTGTGAAGGCTGAATTTATTTATGACAATTCGGTAACCACCGGAATGAACATCATTGAAGGTACACGGGGTAAAGTCAGTTTTATTAGTTATGCTGGACTTGGCAACAAAGCCGCGAGCTTCTCGCAGATTTCTGCTGATATAAGGCACTATCAGAAAATTTATAAGGAGATTGTACTCGCACTCAGAGGATACACCGGCACGTTCTTTGGAAATGCACCAAAACAGTATGTGCTGGGGGGCACAGACAACTGGTTTGGTAACACCATAAACTATGAAGGCGTAAAAAATCCGCTGTATGTCAAGTCGGGATATAACGACAACCTTCTCTTTGCCGAATTTGCAACCAATTTGCGCGGCTTCAATTATGCCACCCTCTATGGCACCAGCGTAGCTATGGCAAGCGCGGAACTCCGGCTGCCATTGGTAAGAGCGCTGGCAGGCGGACCGGTTTCTTCAAATTTCTTCAGAAACATGCAGCTCACAGGCTTCTATGATATCGGTACCAGCTGGACGGGTACACCTCCCATAAACTCGCAGAATTCCCTGCGCACCACTGAGATCAAACAAGGCCCTTTCCAGATTGATTTGAAGCAATATCTTAACCCGTGGTTGTACAGCTATGGCTTCGGTTTCCGGAGCATGATGCTGGGTTATTATATGAAATTTGATCTTGCCTGGCCTGTAGAAAATTACAAAGTGCAGAGTCCGCGTTTCCTGGTTTCGGTAGGTTACGACTTCTGAGCCACAGCCAATTCTTCTTACCTTGTGGTCTGAATCCTTCCAATATGTTGAAATCAATGACAGGCTTCGGTCAGTCCCAGATTGTGATCGGAGATATTACATTCAACATTGAAGTCAGATCCCTTAATTCGAAATTTCTTGACCTGAATCTCCGGCTCCCGAAAATGCTTTCGGACAAGGAATATGAGATCAGAAATCTTGTTGCCGATCTGTTAGAGCGAGGCAAGGTCTCGTTGATTGTTGAAACCATAAAGCTGCCGACGGCAGAACAGCCGCCTCAATATGATGAGAAACGTTTCATTTCCAGGTACCAGGAACTTAAAAAGCTTGCTGATCGTGTATTAGCCCCCTACGACACCTTGTTTGAATTAGCCCTGCATTCGCCGGAAGTTGAGCTGGAGCAAAAGGATGAACTTACCCAGGAGGAACTCAGAAGTTTTCTTTCAGCTCTGCGCGACGCCTTGCTTCAGTGCGACAGCTTCAGGGGTACGGAAGGTTCTGTTCTTCAGCAAAAATGCCTGTCCTATGTGCAAAACATTACTGAGGGCCTCAGGAAGGTGGAGATGTTGGACCCTGCGAGGGTAGACAAAATCAGGGCAAGAATCAGAAAAAATGTAACTGACTTCTTTGGCGAGGAGGGATTTGATCAGAACAGGCTGGAGCAGGAGATCATTTTTTACATTGAGAAACTTGATATACATGAAGAAAGGGTAAGGCTTCAGTCACACCTTGATTTCTTTGTTGTGTCCTTGTCTGGCAACATCTCCAACGGCAAAAAACTTGGTTTCATTGCCCAGGAGATTGGAAGGGAGATCAATACCATCGGATCAAAGGCCAATGATGCCGCAATTCAGAAGGAAGTGGTGACAATGAAAGAGGAGTTGGAGAAGATTAAGGAGCAACTCAACAACATACTCTGAGGCATATGAACGGTGCTATAGGAAGACTAGCCTTGCTGATAATTGGTTTGAATAGTATTTGCAGCTACGGGCAAATTGGGCAACGAACGACTCAGAAGGGATCTATTCAGGGTCTTTGGCAAAATACTCAATTTGGATATCAGATGACCCTGGTGTTGAATGCAAACGGCTCAGGAGAGTTTGACGGAGAACCCATCACATACAGCACGCAAGGTGGCATCCTGGCTATCACCCTTAACGGGGTGACCACCAACTATCAATACAAGCTTGCAGATAACTCCCTGACACTTTCTGGTGGAGATTTGGAAGGTGCAGTAACATTTACGAAAGGAACTGGAAGCGAGGGGCCTGCAGTTGCGTACAGCAATACGGATAAAACCTTACTGGGGGTTTGGTCCGGGAACGGAGAAATGATAGAATTCCGTCCGGATGGACAGTGCATTTATCTGGGCAATACTTTTCCATACCAGATTTCACAAGGCCATGTGGTTTTGACCACTGGTCAAGGACCCGTTTCCTTTGGGTACACTGTAAAGGGGCAGGCGTTGACCCTGACGGCCAACGGGCAGCAGGTGGTTTACTACAAGGCCCAGGGAACAGAATCCTTAGCCGCAAAATCCGTCACAGGCAAGGGACAAGTTGCAATGGAATTGGTGGGCCAGTGGTGTTATATGAATATGACCAACAACTCTCAGACTAGCCGATGCATCACCTTAAATGCCGATGGAACCTATTTATATACCTATGAAGGATCAAGAACCGTGAATACCTCCGAGCTGTACGGCAGCACAGCCTCCCAGGATAATGACAAGGGTACCTGGTATGTGCAGGGTGACCGAATTTACTACCAATCTCAATCCAAAGGAGCCGGATCCTACCGTTTGGAGAAGCGGAATCATCCAAAAAATGTGAATGACCCCATGATCGTCCTTGATGGCGAACCCTATGTTACGGCCACGCAAAAGGCACCCTGGAGATAATACAAATCATTACATTTATAGAAGCAAATCTTCTAAACATGAAAAATATGATCAACCGCAGGGATTGGTTCCGCTCAACGCTGTCCATGACGGCAGGGCTGACTTTGGGAGGCTCACTGGCTCAACAGCTCCTGGCCTCACCAATGAGCAAGGCTGAAGAGTTCGTATGGGGCAACAACAAGGCCGTCAACAAGATCAGGCTGAATGCCAATGAAAATCCTTATGGTCCGTCTGAAAAGGCGAGACAGGCGGTTAACCAGATACTTTCAGAAGCCAACCGTTATCCCTTTCAGGCCACAGAAGATCTTAGGGCTGTGCTGGCTGCCAAAGAAGGCGTCTCACCGGACTATATTCATCTGGGAGCTGGTTCTGGCGATATACTGTGTCAGTCAGCGGTTGCTTTTGGACTTGAAGGGGGAAGTGTGGTATCCGCTTATCCGACATTCCCGTTGTTGATGAATTTTGCTGAAGTGTTTAATGCCCGTTGGGACAAGGTTAATCTGAACGATAAGTTAGAGCATGACTATGAAGCTCTGGCCTCCGCAGTGAAAAGCGACACCAAATTGGTCTTCATTTGCAATCCTAACAATCCATCAGGAACCTGGGTTGATCCTGCAAAAGTGAAAGCTTTCGCGGAAGAGGTATCGAAGAAAGTAACCGTTTATTCTGACGAAGCATATCTCGAATTTATGGAACCGGATCAGCAGAATGGGATGCTGGACCTGGTTAAGAAAGATGCCAATGTGGTTGTTTCCCGGACGTTCTCAAAGATCTACGGTCTGGCGGGACTTCGGATAGGTTATATTGTTGCCAGACCTGATCTTGTGAGGAAGATTGCAAAGTACGCCGGAGATATTCCAATTAACCAAACTGCACTGGCAGCCGCTCACGCGAGCCTTGGTGACATGGGTTTCATGAAAATGGTCCGCGAAAAGAATGCCGCAGCCCGCAAAGTACTTTCTGACTACCTCGATCAGAACAAGATTTCCTATGGTAAGTCGCACATCAATCTGTTATTCTTCCCTGCACCCAAGGATGGCAAAATGATTCTTACCAAGATGGAAGAGAAAGGATTTCTCATGAGAATTTGGGATTACCAGCAGAGAGAATGGTGCCGTGTCAGCATTGGTACGCTTGACGAAATGAAACTCTTCGTCAAGGCATTTGGCGAAGTGGTGTCCTGACATTTTAAGAATGGCATTCTGGTGCCATATAAAAGTGCGAGGCGTTATCCGGTCAATTTAACGTTTCATCATCAAGCGGAGGGCAAGTATCGCCGTCAGGATAACTGTTATTGTTGCCGTCCAATTGAAATGACTTTCGGCAAGTCCGGTCCATGCAGTGATTGATTTGTCCACATTGTTGAGGCCCATCAAGAGCACAGATCCAAAAATTGCAAGTAGTATAAGGTTGTAGACAGAAATTGTCCTTCCTGCGTTGGGATTCAAAAGTGGATCATTGATCAAAATGATTAGGAATGCAGTCAGGAGCGGGAGCACCAGGCCGTTCAATGCCTGCACAGCCAGGATCACCGGTATGGGTTTAACGCCACTGATGCCGAAAACGAAGCCGGCGAGCAGAATAAGTATCCAGGTTGTTTTTTGATTTCTCGGGCTCCATTGAAAGACATGATTCGCAATAATGGATCCCGCATAGGGTGAAGTGATGGCAGATGAAAATCCGGCTGCGAACAATCCAATACCAAGCGACCAGCCTCCCAGGGGCCCTAATTCCTTTGTTAAGGCAGACGCCAGTTCTTCGTAGCTTGAAAAGGAAGTGACCGCAGTTCCCGCAATCAGGATGGCAGCAGTGATAAGTCCGCCGATGATGACGGAAATGGTGAGACCCACTCGCATCAAATAGACAGTCTGACCTTTGCTGATTCCTGATCCAAGAAACACGTTGTAGGGGACGATAGTGGTCCCCACCAGCGCAAGGGTCAGCAATTCTGCGCCGTGCGGCAAAGTGGGAACGATGGAATTGCCCAGATAATCAAAGAGGGTATAGGGTTGTCCTGCAGCGAGAATAAAGAAGGCAATTCCCATGAGACTCACCAGAATGGTCATGAGCCAGCCAATTGTCTGTCTCCGATCACCCCAAAGAACCAGGAAACAGGCTGCAGTCACAAAGACTGTCATCCAGCGCACGTCCAGTTTCGTGAGCAGATTAAGGCCAGAGACGGCCCCAAGAATATTACCCGCTTCATAAGCTGCACAGCCCAGCAAGACTGGACCGCCAAGGATGTACTTAAGCCATTTACTCCCAGCGTCACCGTATTTTTTCTGCAAGGCCTGTCCCATCGTCAGACCTGAAACGATAGTAAGCCGGGCCGATACCTCTTGCAGTACTATGCATGCCAGAGTTGCGAATAAAACAGCCCATAAGAGTTGGAGCCCGAAGCCGGATCCGGCGGAGGCAGCCGTGGTCACGGTTCCAGGTCCGATAAAGGCAGCAGAGATAACAGACCAAAGTATAACGCTGGAGAGTCTTGAATTCTTCATCATTTCCAGCCGCTAAAGACTCAATTGTATATTAACCAATGCCTACCTCGAAGCCTCGTTGCTGAGCAATGGACCATAGTAAATCGCGTTCATCAGCATTTTATTTGTACCGAACCAA
This sequence comes from Bacteroidota bacterium, assembly GCA_018266395.1. Lineage (GTDB taxonomy): Bacteria > Bacteroidota > Bacteroidia > Cytophagales > Cyclobacteriaceae > ELB16-189. Next base: position 172,390 of record JAFEAM010000003.1, read on the forward strand.
TATGCGCGGAAGGCAAGATCTTCGGTGAAACCAATCACACGCCCTCTGCCCATCGAACTTATTCCCAGCCCTGATGAATTTTTCATTTTGGGATAATTTATCCTGGAAATATAGCCGCTCTGGAGTGGGGCACTTCCATAAGTCAAAGGATTGGCGTAGGCCCCTCTGGCCTTTTCCATGAATAGATTATTGGACTTAAACATGGGCACTTTCGCATTGTAATATCCGTACAAGAGAGGATTGGTCAGGTCCACGTCGGCTTCAAAAATTGCGCCACTGGTTTCCTGGGCTCGCATGGCATCGTTAATGTCGGCGTATGGTTTCGAGCGGACTGGCTCCTTCTTATCTGCTTCATCCTTCTTCATGTCGAACTTCCCAAGGCCGGTGGATGTAAACCAATTCAGTGCCTGTTCAAAACCAATAACTACTCCTCCGTTTTGAATCCATCCCTTGAGTCTCTCTTTCGCGCCTTCACTAATCGCATTATAAGAGCCCGCCGGAAATATGATGGTTGTATAGCGATTGATATTGGCCGTGTTAAAGACAGCCACGGGCATGCAAGTGACAGGAATATGGAATCTCTGGTCCAGCATGTGCCAGATCTCTCCCGCGTCAGTGGCGGATACGCCGTTAAAACCATATCCACCTTCCACCAGCATGGCGATTTCAGGCTTGCGAAGGGTCAAAAAGGATCCGCTACCCAAACTCACTCCTTTGTAATCCAGGCCGGATGCAAAAGAATAGACATCTATCGCATCCTGCTCGGTTATTTCTCTGAGAAATGCCCTGATCTGATCAGCATTCAGGTCTTGATTTTCCAGTGATACCATCAGGCTGCCTGGTTCAAATTTCTTTCCCGACGGGAGATGGAATGCATCTGTTGCAACCTTCACCCTGATGTTATGGCTAAGTAGCCTGTATATGGCTCTTGGGGCATAATATCCGTACGCTTCAAATACATAGGCATAATCTGATTTATCGCCTATCAGGTTTCCGGCAGGGAATGACAATTGCGTAACCTTCTCGCCCAGCGCTGGGGCCGCCTTTAGCTCTTCATAGTCAACGTTGAAGGCCAGGGGCAGCGTCCAGCTGGATATATCATAGAAGATGCTGTCTTTGAACTGGGTGATCTTGCTGAACATTCCTTTCACGAGTCGATACTGGGATTGATTGAGTGGTATGATATAGCTGGACTCAGCCTCAAATGACTTTCCTCCGATAACCGACGATGCTGCTGGTTTATAGAATTCGATTTGCTGCCGGGAAAGAATATCAGCCAGGTGATAGACTTTGGCCTTGTCCCTGGAGCCAAAAATGTAAGCTTTCACCGGATCCTTGGCCGCTTCCGTCTGGTTGGACTTAAAGAAGTCGCGCTGATAATTGAGCAATTCTTCTCTCAGTTCGTTCACTGCCTTTAGCGAACTTAGCATTGTGACAAAGTGATTTCTGATGGTGAAGGGGAACCGCAGTATGCCGTTCACACTTTCTTGCGCATGACCTCTTGAACTGGCTTGCTCAAAAAGAATACCTATGGTACCCTGGACGTCAGGGAAGGTGGAGCCCTTGCCAAGGAAGTAATCGTCGTAGCCCTCCTGTGTATAATATAAGGACCCTATTTGATCAAGCGCCTTGGCGTGATATTCGCCCATCTTTCGGGTCAACTCCTGATTTTTGTCTGGAGTCAGTGGATGAACCCGGGCAGGCTCACCAGGCATGAAAAAGAAAGTGGCATTTGTACCTTGCTCATGATGATCAGTCAAAACATTGGGTTTCCATGCCTGGAATTTTGTGACACGTGCCCTGGACTCGGGCAGTTGCACAGTCAGCCAGTCACGGTTGAGATCAAACCAGTAGTGGTTGAATCTCCCACCCGGCCAAGTTTCATTGTGTTCCATATCATATGGATCAGCTGAGATCATCATCGATTTTCTCGAATTGGCCCAGGTAGAAAATCGGGTAAGACCATCCGGATTGAAGCTTGGGTCAAAGAGAATAATGGTGTGATCCAGATATTTTTCTATTTCAGGGCCCTGGGCGGCAGCCAGATAATAGACCATCAGAAGTCCTGCGTTGGCACCGCTAGGTTCGTTACCATGAATGCTGCACCCGAGATAAAATACGGCCGGCATGTTTTTGACGTCAAGACTGGCAGACCTGGATGGATCAGATAATTGAAGATGCTGCTGGCGAATTGATTCCAGATTCTGATGATTCTTTGTGGACGTAATAGTCAGCAGAAGCAAGGGCCGTGATTCGTATGTCTGCCCGGTTACCTCAAGTGAAATTCTGTCGGAGGCCTTGTCAAGGGCGTACATATATTGAACCAGCCTGTCGTGACTGATGTGCCATTCACCTACTTCATGGCCTATTATGGATTGAGGTGTTGGAATAGATGGGCTGAAACTTATACCTGCCGGAAGATAGTATGACAGATCAGTTTGGGCATTGCAATAGCCCCAGGAGATTGCAAGAATCAGATATAGAGCAAGTTTCTTCATAGGCTTTAAGTTACGGTTGAACAACAATACCACAAGTTGTCTCGGGACGCAACAGTAATCTTGCGGGCGGTGAAACGTAAGATCAAAATTTCTTAACATATTCGGGAAAGAATTAAAGCATCCTTAAATATGGCTTAGACGAATTGAAATACATTTGCTGCGAAAATCAGAATCAACCTAAACGACCAGATTATGAGAAAGATTCTACTGTTTGCTTTTCTAACTTCAGTGCTGATCCATTCAGCCCGGTCACAGGGGGTGACAACCTCCGCAATCAGCGGCTTCGTCAGGGATCAAAAAGGTGAAGGCCTTCCCGGTGCTAACGTAATAGCCGTCCATCAACCATCAGGAACCCAATATGGTGGTGCGACCACAGCGGAGGGGAGATATATCATACCCAATGCCAGGATTGGTGGTCCATACAAGGTGAGTGTGTCCTTTGTAGGTTACCAAAATCAGGACCAGGATGGGATTTTTCTCTCTCTAGGCGCGACAACAAACGTTGATTTTGTTCTTAAGGAAGAGGGAACTCAATTGTCTGAGGTGGTTGTTTCGGGTGACCCTTTCCTGAACTCCGACCGAATGGGGGCAATGACCAACATTTCAAACAACTCAATCACGCGGCTGCCCACGCTGAGCAGAAGTTTCAATGACTATATCCGCCTGGTGCCTCAATTCAACGGACTCAATAACGGATTTGGGGGAAGGAGTGACTTGTACAATAACATCACAGTAGACGGAGCCCTTTTTAACAATGCCTTTGGCTTGTCTGGTACAGTTGGGGGTCAGGCAAATGCACAGCCGATAAGTCTGGATGCTGTGGATCAAATTGCGACCAACATAGCTCCTTATGACGTAACACTTGGAAGCTTTACCGGCGCCAGTGTCAACGTGGTAACGCGAAGCGGTACTAACGATGTAACAGGTTCGGTCTACTACTTCACACGAAACCAGAATTTTGTGGGAAGTAAGATATCCGATGCCAGCAATCCTTACAGCGATTTCACATTCAAGAACATGGGTTTCAGGGTAGGTGGTGCGCTTATCAAGAATAAGCTGTTCTACTTCGCAAACTATGAATCAGAAAGACAGGACGTTCCCGGTACAACCTTCACAGCGTCGAGAGGGGGCTCAACGGGCAGCACGGTGTCCCAGGCTCAGGCTACAGACCTTGATGCATTGTCAAGTTTCCTGAAGACCAACTATGGATATGATGCCGGCCCGTATGAAGGCTATAAGCTGCAACAGAACAGCGACAAAGCGGCTCTCAAATTTGACTGGAACATAAGCTCGAAACATAAGTTTGCCATTAAATACAATTACCTGAAGTCCTATCGTGACGTTCCACCCAGCAACAGCGGTGCCCTTGGTATCGGAAGGAACCCCAGCCAGTTTGGTCTGCCTTACCTGGGTTCTTACTATCGCATCAATAATAATCTTAACTCGATCATCGCCGAGTTGAACAGCACATTCGGAAACAAATTCTCCAACAAGTTCCAGATCGGGTATACAGCTTTCCGCGATTTCCGCGAGACACCTACATCAAGCGGCGTATTTCCGCTTGTTGACATTGGCAATGGTTCTGGTCAGACATATACCTCTTTCGGTTACGAACCTTTTTCGGCATACAATATTCTGAACACGAATGTGTTTCAGTTCTCAGACAATTTCGACATCTACAAGAACAAGCACACTATTACGGTAGGTACCTATAACGAATTCTACCATTTTGAAAACGGATTCGATCCTTTCTACTATGGTGCATATCAGTTTACGAATCTCGCAGATTTCTATGCCAGCGCTGCCGGAACAGTCGGGAAAGTCCGTCAGTACCAGTTGGGTTATGCGGCCAATGCCACAGGTCAATTTCCGCTGGTAAAGGTGGATGCCTATCAATTGGGCTTTTACGGACAGGACAAGTTTGAGGTAAACAGCAAGTTCAACATCACCTATGGATTGCGGGTTGATATGCCGCACATCAGTAGTGATATAGCTCAAAATCAGGCTGTCGCCAACATGACTTTTGCTGATGGTCAGAAGATCTACACCGATCAGGTTCAAAAGACGCAGTTGCTGTGGTCGCCAAGATTTGGCTTCAACTGGGATGTCAAAGGTGATCGTACCACACAGGTTCGCGGAGGATCAGGGGTATTCACCGGCAGAGTTCCATATGTCTGGATTTCGAATCAGGCTAGCAACAATGGTCTACTGTTCGGTTCGCAATTCTATTCAACAGCAAACGCGACAGCCGCAGGAATTGTATTCAGTCCTGATGTAAATGCTTACCGGCCTACAGGCGCTGCAGCCGCTGCACCTTCGACCTATAACATTGCTGTGACGGATCAGAACTTCAAGTTCCCTCAGATATGGAGAACCAATATCGGGATAGACCAGAAAATGCCTGGAGGAGTTATCGGATCATTTGACTTTGCCTACACCAAGGATGTCAACGCGGTGTACCACCAAAACATCAACCTCCCTGTTGCACCCAATACCGCTGCAGGTGCAGATAACCGGCCCATCTACTACAAGACTTTTCCCACTGGGACATCCAATCCGACAAGCAATACACGGCTAAATAGTACAGTTACAGATGCGATCCTCATGACAAATTCAAGCAAAGGATACAGCTATTTTGTAACCGCACAGTTCAAGAAGACTTTTGACATGGGCCTGTCGGCATTTGCCTCTTACACCTATACAGATGCCAGGTCTGTCAATGACGGCGGCTCCATCGCACAGTCCATTTGGCGCGATCGTCAGGTGGCGGGCCTCCCAAATGATAACGTAACAAGCTATTCGAATTTTGTTGTGCCTCACAGAGTTGTTGTTTCGCTCAATTACAGGAAGGAGTATGCTGGATTTACCGCCACAACCATTGGTCTTATATATACAGGAATGGTGCAGGGCATGAACGCCGGGTTCACGGCCGCAAGATATTCCTATACCTATTCGGGTGACATGAATGGAGATAACTCCGGTGGTGGAGGAAACGACCTGATATATGTCCCTGCAAGCCAAAGCGATATCATTTTGAAGGATATCACCAATTCGGATGGAACAAAATACACAGCGGCTCAGCAGTGGACCGACCTTAATGCATACATCGATCAGGACAAATATCTGAATGCGCACAGAGGCCAGTACGCAGAGCGAAACGGAGCCATTATGCCATGGCGTGATCAACTCGATTTCAGACTGCTTCAGGATTTTTACATCAAGACCGGCGAAAAGAGGAACACCCTGCAGCTAAGTTTCGATGTATTTAATATGGGCAACATGCTGAACTCAAGCTGGGGACTCATGAAGACGCCGAATCGCACTGCGCTCTTAACCTTCCAGGGCTATGATGCAACAGGTCACCCCACTTTCACTTATCCTTACCTGGATGCAGCGAACAAGGTTCCGCTCACCACTACCTATCGTTATGATTTGGGTCTCTTGTCAAGATGGCAATTCCAATTTGGTCTGCGCTATATTTTCAATTGAGCAAATATTACAACTTTCTAAGGAGGGGTCGCAAGACCCCTTCTTTGCTTTAAGGGTAATTCTTCTCGATGCTATCAAAACATTGATATTCAAATATTTGATTTGTTACATACCCGGTGTGGTGGTTTGGCAACCGCTTTGGGTACCGTTTTGAAAAAAGGGTTTGGGTCATAATGCCCGGTGAGGATTTGGAATATTTTTGTATCCGTTTCACCTAACTCTAAACCCAAAGCTATGAGGAGAATTCTACTGTTGACATTTGTATGCATGTTGGCAGCCACCCTGTACTCCAGGGCACAGGGGTTGACCACATCATTTCTGGCCGGCACCGTTCGGGACAAAGATGGTCCTGTTCCGGGAGCCAATGTTGTTGCAGTCCATGAACCCACCGGCACAACCTACGGTACATCGACAGGACCGGACGGAAAATTTAACATTTCAAACATGCGCGTTGGCGGACCCTACAAGGTCACCATTTCGTTTGTTGGAATGGTTACCCAGACCTACTCCGATATCAGTCTGAAACTGGGAGAGACTTATGTCCTTAATCATACCATGCAAGAGGAAGGCACCCAGCTGGAGGAGGTTATCGTAACCAGTACCGCAGATAAGACAATGAATGCAGAGCGGAATGGCGCCGTAACCAATATCAGCGCGCGACAATTGTTAACTATGCCAACCATTAGCCGCAGCGTTAATGATATGATTCGTATGACGCCCCAGGCGAGTTCATACAACACAGGGGCTGTTGGTGGCGGTAACTACCGACAGAACAACTTTACCATTGATGGCTCAGACTTCAACAATTCTTTCGGTATCGGTAGCAACTTGCCCGGTGCCAGCAACCCCATCTCCCTGGATGCCATCCAGGAAATGTCAATAAACGTAACGCCATATGATATCCGACAGTCTGGCTTCATAGGAAGTGCCATGAACGCTGTAACCCGTTCAGGTTCCAATAATTTTGAGGGTTCGGCCTACACTTTCTTCAGAACGCAGGGACAACAGGGGGATCAGGTGCAGGATGAAACAAAAGTCCCTACGCAAAGACTAGATGTCAAAACCTACGGATTCCGCGTGGGTGGTCCCATCATTAAGAACAAATTGTTCTTTTTCACCAACTATGAAACCACCACCAGCATTCAGCCAGGCCAGACTAATTTCGCATCTACTGCCAGCGCCCCTTACGGAAGCTCCCCTAATATTGCAAGGCCCCTTGCGTCAGACCTCGACAATTATAGTGCTTACCTGCAGAATACGTACGGCTATGACACCGGACCCTACCAGGGATACGACTTCAAGACCACAAATAACAAATTCACAGCGCGGATAGACTGGAACATCAATTCAAATCACAGATTGAATGTCAGATATAGCCAGGTGGAGAACAAAGCGCCAAGTTTTGTAAGTACTTCCCGGAGCCCGCTTGCAGGTTTCCCTCAGACGAGGACCAGTATTTTTGCTTTGCCATACAAGAATGCCAACTACTACCAGGAGAACAACTTATACTCCCTGGCGATGGAACTGAACTCCACTTTTGGCGGGAAGTTCAGCAATGTTCTTCGCGCAACTTACACGAATCAAAACGAGCCAAGGAGCTCAGACAGTAAATTCTTTCCTTTTGTTGATATCCTCGATGGTTCACAGCCTGTAACCGGCGCCACGTATAGTACGCCGTACACTTCATTCGGTTATGAACCGTTTACCTATGGAAACCTTCGTCAGGTAAAAACCATTTCTATTGTGGATAACCTGAGTTGGACTCAGGGTAAGCATGGATTCACCGTAGGTTTTCAAATCGACAATACCAGCACAAAGAACGGTTTCCAGCGGTTTGGGGCCAGTTATTACACCTTTAACAGCTGGAACGATTTCATCTCTAACCAGAAGCCAAGAGATTTTGCTCTCACTTATTCTCTGTTACCCAACTATGAGCAGGCATTCCCCACGGTTAATACATCACAATATTCTGTCTATGGACAGGATGAAATTCAGGTCAACAGCAAGCTGAAACTGACTGCAGGTCTCCGCCTGGATATGCCGACGTTCAACGAAACAAAGGAGATACAGACACACCCGATGGTGGCGCAACTTACATTTGCGGAAGGAAGAACAATTGATACAGGCGTACTTCCCGACAGTCGCGTGATGTTCTCTCCCAGAATCGGATTTAACTATGACATAAAAGGTGACCGGTCCATGGTCATCAGGGGTGGTACAGGAGTTTTTACCGGCAAGATTCCCATGGTTTGGATTGTATCGCAATCCGGTGATGCCGGATTGATCCAGTTTACGCAGACCTATATTGGGCAGGCCAATGTGCCTGGTCCTTTCAATCCGGATCCGGCTGCCTACAGGCCTGCAGTCCAACCCACTCCAGGAACGGCCATACCCAGCACGATCAGTGCTTTAACCAAAGATTTCAGATTCCCTCAAACCTGGAAGTCCAGTCTGGCATTAGACATGAAGCTTCCATTTGGCATCATTGGAACAGTGGAAGCAATACTCAACAGGGACCTGAATGTTGCCCGTGGTATCAACCCCAATCTTGTGGATGGGAAACCCCTGGGTGTAAACGGGTACCCTGACAACCGCTACATATGGCCGTCTAACAACCGGGACAAATTCATAAACCCACTGACCAATACAGGACAGCCTGTAGCGAACGGCAATGTTGCAGGAACAGGTGCATTTAATCCGGTTGTATTGGTGAATTCACAGCAAGGTCATTATGCCTCTCTTTCTATTAAGCTGGAGAAGCTGCTGGCCAAGGGGCTCTATGCATCGGTTGCGTACACCAAAAGTGATGCGCAGGTATTGTTTGACGGGATCGGTGACCAACTCCTGAACACCTGGTCTTTGACCCAGATACAGAATCAATCCAATTATCCCGAAGTCAGTTATGCAGGCTACGTAGTTCCGGATAGATTCATAGCCTCGCTTACCTATCGTAAGGAGTGGCTCAAGCATTTGGCCACCGGCATTTCGTTGTTCTATGAGGGATCTATTACGGGAAGGTACTCCTATACCTACTCTTCAGACTTTAACAGGGATGGTCAGACCAATGATCTCATTTATATACCCAAAAACCCGACTGAGATCACCTTTGTGACACTTACTACTCCATTGGGAACCTGGACACCTTCACAGCAAAGCGCATTGTTCTTCAAATACATTGCACAAGATCCTTATCTGAGCAAGCACATGGGTGAATATGCCCAGCGAAACGGTGCTACCATGCCTTGGAGAAGTCAGATTGACATCCGTATTGTTCAGGATATATTCACCAATATTGGTGCAAGGAACAACACACTTCAGTTCACGCTTGATATTTTCAATTTTGGGAATCTGCTGAATAAGGACTGGGGTGCATATAAGCTGGTGAATAACACAGCCATTCTGGCGCCGGCAAATGCATCGTCCCTTGTGGCCGGTGGTTCTGTTGTTCCTACCTTCCGATTGGGAACATATGCCAACCTTCCGCTTGGCGATGGTGTATCGTATCCTGGTACGTACAGGAACAATAACTCCTACGCGTCGACTTATTACATGCAATTTGGTATACGATATACCTTCTAGTAATAGCCTGACCATTTTGCAAAGGGGTCCCGCCGTTGGGACCCCTTTGTTTTTAATGACCTTTTCCCTATTTTGAATTATGGCGAGACCGGTGTTTTTGTCCTCAGCCTTGCTGCTGGCCTTGCTGATTACAGATTGTTCCAAAAAGCAGAGCCAAGAATCTTTTACGCAGGAGCCACAGGTCAATATTGATCTGGAGCAAATCAAGGAAAAGGGTTTCCTGCAGGCTATTGTGGACAACAATTCTGTAAGTTATTTCATCTACCGCGGCACGCCGATGGGGTTCGAATACGAACTTTTGCAAGGCCTGGCCAAATACCTCAAGGTAGATCTGAAAATCAGAGTCATCTCAGGAATTGAACAGTCCATCGACCTCCTCAATCGGGGTGAAGGCGACCTTATTGCGTTCCCGCTAACCATCACACAGGAGCGGACTCAGTATCTGTCGTTTACTGATGCACAATTCAACACTACGCAGGTACTTGTACAAAAGAGGCCCTCCAATTGGCGCAGGATGCCGGCAGGCAGGCTTGAACGAATGATGATAAGGAACCCGGTAGAGCTCATAGGGAAGGAGGTTTACGTGATGAAGGAATCTTCTTTCAAGCAACGGCTGGAGCATCTTTCAGAAGAGATCGGCGGCAGAATTATTATTAAGGAAGACAGCGCCACGGCAGAGACAGAGTCCCTGATACAGAAAGTGGCACTTGGCCAGATTCAATACACAGTGACTGATCAGACCTTTGCAATGGTGAACGCCATCTATTACCCAAACCTTGATATCAGAACCGTTTTGAGCCTTCCGCAGCAAATTGGATGGGCAACTCGCAAAAACTCTGGGTCCCTTCTCGCGGTGATTAACCAATGGCTGGACGAAACGAAGAGAAGCGGAAGGTTTCAGTGGATTTATGACAAATACTTCAACAATCCGCGCTCATCCCAAATTCGCATGACCAGTGATTATTCTTCCCTTGTGGGGAACAGGATTTCACCATTTGATGAAGATATAAAAAGGGAGGCTAAAAATATAGGTTGGGATTGGCGATTGCTGGCCAGCATTGTCTATCAGGAATCCAATTTTGAACCGGCAGCCGAATCGTGGGCCGGCGCAGTGGGGCTGATGCAATTGATGCCAGCGGCGGCGCAACAGTTTGGTGCGGCAGATCGTAAAAATCCTCAGCAAAGTTTACGAGCCGGAGTACGAATCTTGAAACATTTTGATGACCTGTGGAGCAAATACGTGCGGGACAAACAGGAACGGCTCAAATTTGTTCTTGCATCCTACAATGCAGGGTTATCACACGTGATTGATGCAAGAAACCTGGCGAAGAAGTATGGGAAGGATCCTGCCAAATGGGACGATGTCGAGTCATTCCTGAAGCAGAAATCCAACCCCAAGTATTATCGTGATCCCGTTGCTGTGGCCGGTTACTGCAAATGCGAGGAGCCTGTCAATTATGTGCGGGACATACTGAGCCGATACGAGGAGTACAAACTGCTTATTTCTGACGTTTGATTCTTGACACAATTTCTCCAAAGTCGAGTTGAGTCCACTTTGTCTCGATGGATGGTGTTTTCATCACATCGTCCATGATCTGTTTTTGCCGCATTCCAGTCTGGAGCGCTTCTGAATAACGGGAATTGTCATTAAAAGTCACCATCGAGTACAGCGGTATCCATTGGGATGGATACAGTTCATGTAGCCTGGCTTCAATTTTTTTTCTCAAAAGGAAGTCAGGATCGGCAACAAGATCGCGCATTTCTATAAAGTTGTCGAGGGCAAGTTGGGCAATGGCATCGGCATCGGGCTTCCTGAGCCGAACGAATTCCGGCAAGGCTTTCTCCCAATCATCGCCCGAAGCATCCAGCAGTTGATTAAGTATCCGGCAATCCTCGAAGCCGGCATTCATGCCTTGTCCGAAAAAGGGGACTATGCCATGTGCAGCATCGCCAATCAAAACCACTTTATTTCGCACCCAGGGATAACAGCGAATGGTAACCAAAGAAGAGGTGGGATTGTCCCGGAAGTCTTCCAAAAGCGTCGGCATCAAAGGGACAACATCCGGAAATGTCTTCTGGAAAAATTGAGAAATATCCTCATCTGTTTCCAGGGTGGCAAATGAGGGATCGCCCTCGAAGGGGAAGAATAATGTACAAGTAAAGGTGGCATCCGGGTTCGGAAGTGCAATCAGCATAAACCGCTGGCGAGGCCAGATATGTAACGCCTCTTTTTCCAATTGAAATTCACCGTTAGGGCCCGGCGGAATGCGCAATTCCTTGTAACCATGTTCAATGTATGTCTGCGAATATTCGAACCGATCAGTCATTTGCAAAGCGCCCCGAATGGCCGAGAACGCTCCATCCGCCCCAATGATAAGATCGGAATTCTGATGTGTTGTTTCGCTGTACTGCTGAAAAGTCAGCTCGCCCTTCTCAGCGTCCACATTAATGCATCGATGCTCAAATAGGAATTTTACCCCAAGATTCTCGGCCTCATTGATAAGAAATTTATTCAGGCCGCTCCTGGATATGGAATTGATGTATTCTCCTTCTTTTCCGTATGGCTGAAAGGTGAGTTGCCCGCTGAGATCATGCATCAGTCGCCCCTTCATGGGCACAGAATTCAGCTTGGTCTGTACGGTAAGCCCGACTTCTCCCAATGCCCGCAAGCCGCGGTTGCTGAGTGCAAGATTTATTGAACGCCCGCCGCCAAGCATATGAGAGCGCATATCATACCTGCGGTCGAAAACAGTTACAGCATATCCTCGTCTTGCTAGATAGATTGACAACAGCGAACCCACGAGTCCGGCACCGACAATAGAAATTGAATGAGGCTTGTTCATGCTTGAAATATCATTAACCGTCCTTCTTCAAAGAATGACAAAAATCAGTACCCTGCCTAAGAATCGGCGCTCACTTCAGCCATGATCGCAGCGAGACGGAAAATATCTTCAAATGAATTATACAACGGAACTGGAGACAAGCGAATGACATCGGGTTCCCGCCAGTCAGCAATTACACCCCCTTTTGTCATTCTGTCAAATATCTTCTTGCCGTTTCGCTTCATAAGGAGTGACAGTTGGCATCCGCGTTCGTCAGGATCAGCGGGAGTGATTATGCTGAAGTAATCGTGTTGTTTGTTTATTTCCTTCAAGAGAAACTCCAAATAGCCGGTCAGGCGGACGCTTTTTCTTCGAAGAGCCGGCATCCCGGCCTCATCAAAATGTTTCAGGGAGGCCATCAATGGTGCACCACTAAACACGGGGAAATTCGAAAGTTGCCATCCGTCTACTCCTGTTGCTGGTCTGAATCCCTTGCGCATAAGAAAGCGATCCTTTTCCTCATATCCCCACCAACCGGCCAGGCGCTGCAAGTCCTGACGATGAGCATGACGCTCATGAACAAAGGCGCCTGCTACAGCTCCGGGGCCGGCGTTCAGATATTTATAACTGCACCATACCGCAAAATCCGCATTATCCTTATGCAACGTCAAAGGAACGTTACCAACGGCATGGGCCAAGTCAAATCCCGCATAAGCCCCCACTGCGTGTGCTGCTTCAGCTATGGCACCGATATTAAAGCGTTGTCCGGAATAATATTGAACTCCGGGAAATATCACCAGAGACAGATGCTCGCCGTGCTGCCTGATGGCAGTTAGGATATCTTCCATTCGGAGGGTTTGTTCTCCGGAACGGGGATAGATTTCAACAAGCGCATTCTCCGGCTCCAGATGATGCAGTCGAATTTGAGACTCGAATGCATACTGATCCGATGAAAAAGCGCCTGCCTCGACAATAATCCTGAATCGCTGTGAATCCGGGCGGTAGAAGGAAGTCATCATCAGGTGAAGATTCACCGTCAGCTGGTTCATGGCCACAACTTCGGAAGGTTTGGCGCCAGTCAGACGAGCCAAGGCATTCTTGCTGAACTTATGATAGTGCATCCATGGTCTCCGTGCATGAAAATGTGCCTCGACACCAAGCTTTGACCAGTCTTCAAGTTCTTCCTTTAAAATACCAAGCGTGTTTTTGGGTTCAAGTCCCAATGAATTACCGCAGAAATAGAGTGCCTTTTTCTTGCCCAATAGTGGGAAATAAAACCTTGAGCGAAAGGAACGGAGAGGGTCCTGGCGGTCCAGGTCCCTGGCAAAAGAAAGTGATTTATCGAATTTCATCAGTGGGTGATCAGCATGATTCGATCAGGCGAATCCGCAATTCATTTATACAAACCTTTCATCCGCCTCCATGACTTTTCCGCAATTCTTGCAGGTTCGAAATTGCTGTGAGCCGTAAAATTCGCGGAATCGGGGAAGAAAGTCTTTTTCAATATTCTCGAGATGGAACTTATATTCATGCAACTTGTGGTTACACTTTTCACAAAACCAGATCAATCCGTCATTTTCTTCAGGCTTTCGCTTACATTCTATTACCAGGCCAATAGAATTGGGTGTGCGTATGGGTGAGTGTGGTACCCTTGCTGGCAACAGGAACATATCGCCGGGACCTAAGGGAATATCAACTGCCCTTCCATCTTCCTGAATTCTTACCGTAATATTCCCCTCCATCTGATAGTAAAGTTCTTCAGTTTCATTGTAGTGATAATCCTTCCTTGCATTCGGTCCGGCGACAATCATAACGATGTAATCGCCGGCTTCCGCATAAAGATTTTTGTTACTGACTGGAGGCTTCAGCAAATGGCGGTTTTCCTTGATCCATTGTTGAAGATTGAAAGGTCTTCGGATTGACATAGAAGATGCTTTTGGTAGTGTAAATCTATTACTTTTCGGCCTATCTTTATTACCATGGATTTACAGTTGAATGATCGTCGGGCGGTGGTTTGTGGAAGTACACAAGGTATTGGTAAAGCCTCGGCAATTGAATTGGCTCTGCTTGGGGCATCGGTTACACTGATTGCAAGAAACAAGGCAAAACTTGAGTCAACTTTAAGTGAGCTGGATCGCAGCAAGGGCCAGCACCACGATTACCTTGTTGCGGATTTCTCGCAGCCGCAGGAGCTAAAGAAGATTATGGAATTGTACGCAGCCAATACCGAAGTACATATTCTGGTCAACAATACTGGAGGTCCCCCGAGCGGTCCTGCTATCACCGCGAATCTTAATGAATTTATAAGCGCATTTTCGAATCACCTTCTCTGCAACCAAGTGCTTGTCCAGGCGCTGACTCCCGGGATGAAAAAAGCCGGATATGGTCGGATTATCAATATCATTTCTACATCTGTAAAAGTACCGATCAGGGGACTCGGCGTTTCCAATACCATCCGTGGGGCAGTTGCTAATTGGGCAAAGACCTTGTCGGTGGAATTGGGACCCTTCGGAATTACAGTCAATAATGTGCTGCCTGGCGCCTCCATGACCGGGAGGCTGGAGTCGATCATAAAAGACCGGGCCAGCAAGCAAAACAAAACTGTTGAGGAGGTCGAAAAAGAGATGATTGCTGAAATTCCGGCAGGCAGGATTTCAACTCCTGCAGAGGTAGCCGCTGCCGTGGCGTTTCTTTCGACTCCGGCTGCGGGTTATATTAATGGAATCAATGTTCCAGTGGATGGCGGAAGAACCGGAAGTCTCTGACGATGCTGAAAATACAAAACTATATTGATGGCAAACTTGTAGATGCCATATCCGGCGCAAGCTTGCCAAATATTGATCCTTCGGAAGGAAGGGCATATTCAATGGTACCTGATTCAGATGCCAAAGATGTTGAGCTCGCGGTACAGGCTGCGAAGGAAGCATTTCTGACCTGGTCAATCATGCCAGCCGAGAAACGTAGTGCAGTCCTTTCCCGAATTGCCGACTTTATCGAGAGGGATATACAGGAATTGGCAAGGGCCGAGAGTATTGATAATGGAAAGACGCTTTCACTCGCCTTATCGCTTGATATTCCCAGGGCAGCATCCAACATAAGATTTTATGCAACAGGGGCGCTGCACTTTTCAAGTGAAGCCCACATTACGGGTAATGAAGCTGTAAATTATACACTTAGAGTGCCGACAGGAGTGGTCGGCTGTATTTCACCCTGGAATCTTCCGCTCTACCTATTCACCTGGAAAATTGCGCCGGCACTGGCAGCAGGATGCACAGTGGTTGCCAAGCCTTCCGAGCTGACACCAATGACGGCGTATTTGTTTTCCAAACTTTGTGTAGAAGCCGGTCTCCCTCCGGGCGTTCTAAATATTGTGAATGGACTTGGCGGAAAAGCAGGTCAGGCGATCATTGAACATCCGGAGATAGTTTCCATTTCATTTACGGGAGGAACGGTTACGGGAAAGAAGATTGCGGCGACTGCAGCTCCTATGCTGAAGAAACTTTCACTTGAGCTTGGCGGAAAGAATCCAAACATCATTTTTGCCGACTGTGATCTGAAAAAAGCGATAAATACCTCCATTCAATCATCCTTCCTGAATCAAGGTGAAATATGTCTGTGTGGTTCGAGGATTTTGGTTGAACGCTCTATTTATGAGCAATTCCTGAACGAATTTGTTCTCGAGGTGAAGAAACTAAGAGTGGGCGATCCGCTGGAACAGGATATTCAGGTGGGTGCCTTGGTATCCGAAGCTCACATGAACAAGGTGCTTGGATACATTGAACTCGCACAAAATGAAGGAGGCGTGATTCGTTGCGGAGGTAAGCGAGCCAAAATTTCAGGGCGTTGCGAGGATGGTTATTTTGTTCAACCGACTGTAATTACTGATCTCGACTACAAATGCCGGACGAATCAGGAGGAAATTTTCGGACCAGTGGTAACGGTGGCGCCATTTGATTCGGAGGAACAGGCCGTGGCAATGGCGAATAGTACAACCTATGGGTTGGCAGCAACCATTTGGACCGAAAACCTGTCTCGTGCTCATCGAATAGCAGCACAGGTAAAAAGTGGAATTATCTGGATCAATTGCTGGCTTTTCAGAGATCTCCGTACTCCATTCGGTGGAATGAAGCAATCAGGAGTTGGACGGGAAGGGGGATGGGATGCAATGAAGTTTTTCACGGAAGCAAAGAATGTGTGCATAAAAATCTGAATTCGGCACTGAGTGAATTTCTTTGACAAGGATAATCTCTTCTTTACCTGGCTGGGATACCCGATGAGCTATCTCGAGTTCCTGGGATCAGCTGCAGGTGCCCTGGCCGTCTGGTTGTCGGCAAAAGCAAATATCCTGAGTTGGCCCTTGGGACTAGTTAATGTGGTGCTGTTCTTCTTTCTGTTTTACCAGGTGCAACTATACCCTGACATGTTCCTGCAGGTGTTCTTTTTTATTACCAATCTGGTGGGCTGGTGGCGGTGGACACATCCCAGGGCTGCTGAGGAGGATCGTAAACAAGAGTTGAAAGTGAGCTGGATGACGCGGCGTGAATGGTGGTGGACTATTCTGCCTGTCATTGGCGGAACGGTACTCTTTGGTACACTTGCCAGCCGGCTTCATTTGTGGTTGCCGAATCTGTTTAGCCTTCCTAGTGCATTTCCTTACGCTGATTCCTTTGTGACAGTGATCAGCATTTCCGCTACCTACCTGATGGTTCAGAAGAAAATCGAATGCTGGTTGGCCTGGATTATGGCCGATTTGGTAGCCACGACACTTTACTTCGCAAAAAGCATAATGCTTGTGAGCGCAGAGTATGCGGCGTTCTGTTTAATAGCTGCGTTTGGTTACTGGCACTGGAGAAAAGAATATCTGACCTACTCTTCATGAAACGAGGGTTGGTGATTGGCAGGTTTATGCCCCTTCATGAAGGCCATATGGGTCTCATCCGTTATGCGGCAGCCCGCTGTGATGAACTTATTGTCTCATTGAGCTATCGTCAGGAAGATCCAATACCGGGTGAATTGCGGCATAGTTGGCTCATGGAATGTTCAAGTTCAATACCCAATGTAAGAACGGAAATAAGCCTGGACGACTTTGACGACGAAGCGCTTCCCATGGAACAGCGCCTCCCGGTCTGGGCGGCATTCATTCGAAGACGCTTTCCTGACATTGATCTGATCTTTAGTTCTGAGACTTATGGCCCTTTGTTGGCCCGAGAAATGGGCATCATGCATGCCGGTTATGATTTTGACAGAGTGGAGTACCCGGTTTCAGGAAACTTAATCCGGCATCAGCCCTTTCGCTATTGGGACTATATAGTGCAGCCGGCAAGAAGTTTTTTCGTGAAGAAAATATGTTTCTATGGACCGGAAAGCACCGGGAAAACCAGTATGGCCGCAAAATTGGCTTTGCGATATCAAACGAAATGGGTGCCGGAAGTCGCCAGGGAACTGATTACCAGCAATGAATTTACATTGAGTGACATTATCGCAATCGGCGCAACACAGACAGAAAGAATAAAAGCCATGCAAAATGCCGCCAATAAGATTCTGTTCTGTGACACAGACCTGATTACAACTCAGGTTTATTCACAGCACTATCTGGGCAAGATCCCGGATGAATTGATTGTGTGTGAAAAGGAAATTCACTTTGATCAATACTTTTTGTTCAGTCCGGATGTGCCCTGGGTGGCGGATGGTCTCAGGGATCTGGGAACTAAACAGATGCGATTCAGAATGTATGAGGTATTCCGTTCGGCGCTGGAAGTCCGCGACCTGTCTTTTATTGAAGTAAGTGGTAATTATGACGAGCGCGAAGAAATCGTGACAGACTTTGTGGACCGATTGCTGGCAGACTAAGCACGCCGCCCTACCAGGTGACCTTTCAGCGCATAATAGAGTATGTAAAGGTAAGTAGGCACCATGATGATGTAAAATGCAGCGGGAGGTCCTAAAGTTTCAGACAATCGGGCATAAATCTGAGGCACGATAGCGCCACCTGCGATTCCCATTATGAGGATGGCTGACCCTATTTTTGTAAACTTACCCAGACCTTCAATCGCCAGCGGAAAGATGGCAGGCCACATTAGTGCATTGGCAAAACCGAGCAAGGCAATGAAGACTATGGAAGTGTAGCCCTCAGATACAAATGCAAGTGTTGCCAGGAGCAGACCGGTGATGGCCGACCACGTGAGCGCCCTGGCTTGAGATAGGTATTTCGGTATGGCGAAGATTCCGATTATATAGCCGATTACCATTGACCTGAGCGTATAGGATGTAAAGTTTTTAGCATCATCCAGACTGATTCCGATGGATTTGCCATACAGTGTAATAACATCTCCTGCCATTACTTCCGCGCCTACGTAGATGAAAATACAAATTGCACCCAGCAGTAAATGCGGAAACTGCAATATGGAAGTTTTTCCCCTGTCTGTTTGGTCCCCTTCGTCCCCTGTCTCGATCTCGGGAAGAGATGAGTATCTGATCATGACGGCGAGCAACACCAGAACGGCTGCCATGATGCCGTATGGAAGTATCACCCTGTGGGAGAGGTCCTGAAGCAGACCGGACCGTTGTGCCAGGTCAGTCGTCGATGAAATCTTTTGTTCAATTTCCGTTGCGCCCTCCAGAACAATGGCGCCAAGAATGAGGGGACTGATGGCTCCGGCCACTTTGTTGCAGATTCCCATGATACTGATTCTGCTGGCAGCGCTTTCAATTGGCCCGATAACGGATATGTAGGGATTGGATGCTGTTTGAAGAAGCGAAAGACCCATTCCCTGAATGAAAAGCCCGCTGAGGAACAGGGGAAAGCTTCTTCCTGTCGCTGCGGGAATGAATACCAATGCGCCAATGGCCATTACAAACAGCCCCAGCGACATGCCATTCTTGAATCCGGTTTTTTCCAGAATCATCGAAGAAGGGATGGCCAGAAAAAAGTAAGCCATATAAAATGCAAAGGTTACCAGCAATGCCTGTGCGTCAGAATGAAGGTCGCATGCCAATTTCAGAAAGGGAATGAGCGTGCCATTCAACCAGGTGACAAATCCAAATATGAAGAACAGGATTCCAATTATGCTGACGGACATTACGTAACTGGCTGAACGGGTGTCTGACATCAGGAAGGTGGTTTGGTCTTTAAGTCCTATTTTTGTTTCGCCAAAACAAATCGAAAGTTCACTCAATAAACACAGTCGAAGTTGAAAAATAATCAAAAGTTGTCACTTCTGGTCATGGCTGCCGGCATTGGAAGTCGCTATGGCGGGATCAAACAGATAGACGGGTTCGGCCCTAATGGTGAAACCATTATGGATTATTCGCTATATGATGCGATAAGGTCGGGGTTTGAAAGAATTGTCTTCGTTGTGAGGGAGGAAATACTTGACTCAGTGAAGGGGATCTTTCTGCCCAAACTCCGGGGAAAGGCGGAAGTACACTTCGTGGTTCAATCCCTCGATAAATTCGTGCCCCCCCATCTGGGCAAAGTTGAACGAAAAAAACCCTGGGGAACTACGCATGCCATGTTGTGTGGTAAAGAAGTAATCGATGGTCCTTTTGCAGTAATTAATGCCGATGATTTCTACGGGCGGGGAGCTTTTGCGTCGCTGGCTGAATTCTTTTCGTCGGCCCAACCAGGTGAGCATGCGATGGTGGGCTATACATTGAAAAATGTTTTGTCTGACTATGGGACTGTTTCCAGAGGTGTGGCAGAAAGATACGACCAACATGGCTTTTTGCAGGAGCTAAATGAATTGACCAAAATAGAAGAGAAGGATGGTAAAATATGGTCGCGTGAGGAAGCTGGAGACCGGGTGCTTCAAGGAGATCTGCCGGTGTCAATGAATTGCTGGGGTTTTCAGGCCAGCGTATTTCCTCTTGCTGAAGAGATGTTTAAACAATTTGTTGAAGAAAATATAAAGAATACGGGAGCGGAATTTTACATCGCGTTACTGGTTACCCGGATGATTAATCAGGGCAAAGGTAAAGTGAAAATAATTCCAGGCGGAAAAACCTGGTTTGGCGTAACCTATCGAGACGATAAAGAGGAAGTGTCCCGGAAAATCCGGACCCTTGTGGAAGGTGGAGAATACCCCATGAAACTTTGGTAGATCCTATGGATCTTTCAAAACATCGAATCAAACTTGATAGAATCTTCAAGGCGACCAAATGCATTGATCCGGTATTTCTGCATTCTCCCCAATTCAATTGCGAACCACTAAGCACATTACTGGGGACCGAGTTATACCTGAAGATTGAGACCATGAATCCCATTCGGTCCTTCAAAGGCCGTGGAGCGGATTTTCTGCTCCACGAGGCGAGGATACGAGATGAGATTGTGTGTGCAAGTGCCGGAAATTTTGGCCAGGCCATGGCTTACGCATGTCGCAAGGGGCGTGTACCATTGACAGTTTTTGCTGCAGAAACAGCCAATCAACTTAAAATTGACAGGATGCGTGCGCTGGGTGCAACTGTGGTTCTGTACGGTAGCGACTTTGATTCTGCAAAGGAACAGGCACGGTTGCATGCCAGTAAGAATTCATTGCGATTTGTGGAGGACGGCCTCGATGTTGAAACTGCAGAGGGAGCCGGCACCATCGGATTGGAACTTCTTCAGATACGTGACTTGAAAGCCGTGCTTATTCCTGTTGGAAACGGAGCCCTGTTCAATGGTATCGCCCGGGTCTTCAAGGAACTGAAGCCTGATGTTCAGATGGTGGCTGTTCAGGCATCAGGCGCACCTGCCATGATTGAGTCCCTGCAGACCGGCGAGGTCAAGGTCCATAAAGAAGTAACAACCATCGCCGACGGGATTGGCGTAAGAATTCCGGTTCCTCAGGCATTGGAAGATATGCGTCCCCTTGTCGACCATATGCTTCTGGTTAGTGAGGAGGAAATTCTTGATGCAATGAGATCCGTCCTGATTCACGTTGGCCTTGTTGCCGAACCTTCTGCTGTTGTGGGACTTGCAGCAATAAAAAAATACAATAAATGGACCGGAGGTAAAGTAGCAACGATAATTTGCGGGGGCAATCTGACAGAGTCACAAGTGAAAAAGTGGCTTATATGAAAGAAATTCTGGCCGCCTTCAGTCTGGACGAAAATAAGTACCGGATTGACCGAATTGGGACAGGACATATTCATGAAACATTCCGCGTCCTCGGACCTGATAGCTGGATTCTCCAACGCGTCAACAAGAATGTCTTTCTCCGGCCCGAGGTCATTGCCCGGAATTGGAGATTGGCTGCTGATTACCTCCTTGATACAGAGCCCAATTATGTTTTCCTCAGGCCTGCATTGACTGTCGATGGCAAGGAGATGGTGGTCGACGGGGAGGGCTGGCCCTGGAGAATGTTTCCCTATTTGAGCGGAACGGTTACCATCGACTGTGTTTCAACTGAAAAGGAGGCCTATGCGGCGGCTGCAGCCTTCGGGGGTCTCACCAGGAGACTGAATAACATACCTTTGACGGATTTTCAAGAAACTATTCCTCACTTCCATGACCTTGCGCTCAGATTCGATCAGTTCGGGGAGGCACTTGCAGGTGCAACACCGGAGCGCATTGACAAAGCCGCATCTTGCATTGAATCAGTGAAACAGTTCGGCTACCTGGTAAGTCAGTATCAGGAATTAGTTGATAGCGGAGAACTCCGTCGGAGAATAACTCACAATGATACAAAGATCAACAACGTGCTGCTGGATGAGAAGACCAGGGAGGCCAGGTGCGTTATTGATCTTGACACCCTCATGCCTGGTTACTTCATTTACGATTTTGGTGACATGGTCAGAACATTCGTATCACCGGTCGATGAGAACGAGAAAGACATAAACCGCATCAGTTTTCGGGAAAATATTTACCGGGCGCTGCATGAGGGATATCTTGACCAGATGGGAATGGTGATGTCGGCTGCAGAGTTGAAAGCGATTCCATTTGCAGGAAAAATGATGACCTATATTATGTCCCTTCGGTTCCTGGCGGATTTTCTCAACGGCGATGTCTACTACCACACGGCATACATCGGGCATAATCTGGTAAGGGCAAGGAATCAGCTGAGATACCTGGAGATTCTCTCCGCAAGATTCTCCTGATTAATTGAACGCAACATTAACGTGGCGTTCAGCGTGGTAGGAGGAGCGGACCAATGGTCCCGATTCAACATAGGCAATGCCTCTTTTGAGTCCTTCCTCTTTATACATCTCAAAGGTCTCAGGATGAATAAACTTTGCAACCTCCAGGTGCATTTTCGTGGGTTGCAGATATTGGCCGAGGGTCAAAATCATCAGGCCATTCCGGGCAAGATCATCCATTGATTTGAACACCTCTTCTTTGGTTTCTCCAACTCCCAGCATAATGCCGCTCTTGGTCCGCTTTCCTGCTTCTCTTATGCGTTTGAGTTGTTCAAGGCTTCGTTCATATTTGGCCTGAGGGCGCACCCTTCGATACATGCGCTCGACCGTTTCCATATTGTGAGAAACAACCTCTTGGCCGCCTTCGATCATTCTTTGAAGAGCGTCCCAGTTTCCTTTGGTATCAGGGATCAGCGTTTCAATGGTGGTAACGGGAGACAGCGCTTTGGTCTGAACTACAGTTTGATACCAAATCTCAGCACCCCGGTCCTTGAGTTCGTCGCGGTTTACGGAAGTAATCACGGCGTGCTTTACGCCCATAACCTTGATGGCTTCCGCAACGCGACGCGGTTCGTCTTCATCATACTCTGCTGGTCGCCCCGTAGCCACAGCACAAAAACTGCAACTGCGTGTGCACACATTTCCAAGTATCATAAATGTGGCAGTACCAGCCCCCCAACACTCACCCATGTTAGGACAGTTGCCGCTCTCACAAATAGTATGAAGTTTGTGTTGATCAACCAGTCTTCTCACCCTCGCATAGTCAGGTCCCACTGGCAGCTTAACGCGAAGCCATTCGGGTTTTCTGCGGTGCTCTGATGGTGCGGATATGACTGGTAATTCTATCACAGTGGAATGCCTGAACTTAGAACAACTTACTTGCCGATAAGTTCCTTGTACTGTGCAGCAGTCAGCAGATTGTTGATCTCCGCCGGATTCTTGATTTCTGCCCGTATCATCCATCCTTCCCCGTAAGGGTCGGTATTGACTTTTTCTGGACTGCCCTCCAGGGCCTTGTTAACCTCCAGCACCCTGGCTGCTACCGGCATGAACAGGTCACTGACGGTTTTCACAGCTTCCACAGTACCAAAAACTTCATGAGCGGCTACATCTTTTCCTGCAGTTGATATATCGACGTAGACAATATCTCCAAGTTCGCCCTGTGCAAAATCAGTAATGCCGATGATAGCCTTGTTGCCATCAAGTTTGATCCATTCGTGATCTTTTGTGTACCGGAGCCCTTCAGGTATGTTCATGACCTAATATTTTGTTTGGTGGCCTCAAAATTAGCCTAATTTGTTACACACCCGGCACGCTGATCCCTAATAATTACTAATCTATTGGGCCAGGTTAAACAGCAATTTGAAGCCAACGCGGGTAGTGGCCCGACGATAGGAATTGGTTACCAGAGGATCGTTGACATTGCGATCCACATAAGCCTGAATATTCAGCTTGTTGTTGATTGCATAGCTGATATTGGGCCTGATCTGAAGGTTGATATTTCCATTGGTGATGGTATTCACTTCATCAATCTTCCTCTGGATGGTCTGATTATTGGTCACACTCATATTCAAACGGAAATTGATATCGTTTTTAAGTGTAATGATTCGGCCTTGATCCTTGAACGGCAGTTTCATATTGTTTTTGATGTAGCCGAATTCAAATGACCAGTCCTTAGCCGTCATTTCAGTAATCTGCGCATTTGAAATGTTCAGCGACAAGTCCCGTTTGGTCTTGTATTCAAATCTGAGCGTCATTTTGCTTTTCGTTCTTACACTTATCCCCACTAAGGGAGCGAACTGTTCCGAAATCATGACCTGGCTGACAACATAAACAGGGATAAGTTCCCCCTGGGAGTTTTTCTGGGATGCATAAATGCCATTGTTGTAGTCAGATAACGGAATATTGTTGGTAACGTTTGTATACTCGAGCGAATTGGTGAAGTTCATGACAGAGTAAGTGGAGGAATACGCGTGTGAAATGGTTACAGATTGGAACACGTTCTTGAATGCCTCCAGTTTGGAAAGACCGCTGTAGTCAAGTCTCCAGTTCGGGAGAGGTGTTGTAGGAAATGGGGTCAGCCCGACGCGATCGGTAGTCTGGCCAGTATAGGCTGCAATAAATGCCGGTATCAGCACATCCTGGGATTTCTTTTCGTAGCTGTTTCCTGTGACCTGCGCAAACCGATTCTGGATGGCTGGAATGTTGTCAACGAATTTTTGGAATACATCAGAAGTAAGACTGGAATTATTGGCGAAGGCCGTTCCAATAGTCAGGGTGGAAATCCGGTAGCTGCCGGTCCTGCTCGGACTTAGTTCCATGTATCTGGCGCTGTCCGGATTATAACGGAAGATTTCCTGGAATGATGAGGTTGTCGTTTTCTTTACATCGAGTTGAATCTTCAGGTCCTGCGAAAGTTCCATCGCGGTCCGTATGCCAAGATCTTTGGTCATGCTCTGGCTGAATGGGGTAGTCAGCTTGGTTGATTTGGTTAGCCACCCATTTTCTGCCGCCTTGAACCGAATGTTGGGATCCTGACCACCGAAAACAAAACCCCACCCGGGTGCATTCCACCCTGCGTCCATGCCGAATAGACTGGGGGTCGGAAGGAAACCCGGAAGGATAGTGCCTTGTGTAACGTTATAGGTCGCTGTCAGATTGCGGATAGACATCATGAGTCGCAGCAGTCCTTTTAAGGCAAAATTGTTTGGCGGCTGCTTTACGGTATCTGGCTTGGCACGCGCCTTCTCCACTGGTGTGGGCTTTTGCTTTGGAGTGTTGATTTCCTTGAGATAACCAATCTTATTGTAGAGTTTCAGAAGGTCTATTCTTCCGTTTAATCCCTGGTCCTGACTGTTCTGAATGATATTTCCCAGCTTAAGACTGTCAACTCGTTCAACAGGTCCGGCTCGCCACGAGTAGGCCGTGTTGTACCGGTATTCCGCGCCAAGCCAGTTTGTCAACGGAAGCTTATCAAAAGGAACGGTGTAATTGGCCGTAAGCGTTTGATCGTAATTCTTCTTCCGTCCAAAGTTTTTCAGATTGTGAATTACGGAATCCTGGTATTGCTGAGCGGTAATGTAGCGCTTCTCGATAGGGGAATAGCCACCAATGGGGTCTACGTCGGGTTCATCTATAATAGCGTTGACCTTTGCATTGTAATCAAGAGTCAAGGCCTTCGAAAGAGACCAGCGGGCTGTGTAATAGCGATTAAACAAGAAGTATTTTTGAATGTTGGATTGCGCAGTATTGGTCGAACTGGGCGAATTCCGGTAAACAATCTTTGTGAATGACCGGTCGAGCTCCCCCCTGAAAGAAAGACTGGAAGGAACCGGGTTGAGATTAAAATCTTTGATGAGTTTCAGCCAGGGACTCTTCCATTTGGCATCTTTGAATGGCTCAAACCCTTTAAACTTTGGATTGAACTGCCAGGCCATGCTGCCTTTGATACTTCGTTGTGTGTTTTCCAACAAGTTG
Source organism: Bacteroidota bacterium (assembly GCA_018266395.1). Lineage (GTDB taxonomy): Bacteria > Bacteroidota > Bacteroidia > Cytophagales > Cyclobacteriaceae > ELB16-189. Next base: position 198,371 of record JAFEAM010000003.1, read on the forward strand.
AAATTTGTTCTCGTGGCCTCGCTGAACGCGTAGGTAAATGAGAAGTTCTCAATATCGTATAAATGACTTGTGGCGCCCTGCCGCACTTTGGTCTTTCGAACGTTGGTAAAGTTCAAACTTCGTCGAATGGCGTTGTCCTGTATGAGCTTGTGGTAGGCCTCCCGTTCTGCATCTGTGTTAAATGACTTATCCGTTGCAGAAATTCGCATGTCGGGGTTTGCCGGATCGTAGTTGGGATTTAGGGTGGCCTTTTCGTAACTGATGAACATCGGAATCTTGAGTCCGGTGTTGCGGGGAAGTAATTTGTCTATTGAAAGGTTGGCAGATATGTCAAATACGGTTGTCTCTCCTCGGGCTCTCTCTGATATTTTTGACTGAACGCCTCCGTAACCATAAGTGATGCGTTTGAATGACCCGGTTACGTTGCCAAGGTCTGCCAGCTTTGCATTCAAAACAGCATTTGCCGCCCACCCTGCAGTTCGGTCGAAATCAGTGAGTCGCATTTCATCAGCCCAAATGCAAACACTGAGGGCCTTCGCGTCCGGACTGCGGGGATTGCGCACTCCGATCATCATGAGCTTCACCTGGCTAAGATCGGGTCTTCCAAATATCCGGATGCCCTGACGGTCAATTTGTTTGGGACCAGACAATGGATAGAGCTGCCCCAGGGGATAATTCTCACGATCGCGCTGTGCTTTTAATGCATACAATTCATTCAAGTCAAGATCGATCTGATTTTCATCCGGCCACACTACACTCACACTGGGATTGTTTCCGTTTGGTGTGATTTTCAGCGGCAATTCTATCTCGTAGTAGTTCTGATCGAAGTCAGTACCCAGGCGCAGGAAGGCCACCAACTGATCATCTTTCAACCCGTCCCCATGAGCGGAAAGAAACATCTTGATTCGACCATAGTTAAAGAAGTCAAAGCTGACATTCTTGTAAATGGAGCGCCCGTCGCCGTCCTCCAGGTTGTTGACGCACATCTGAACAGACTGTTCATTGAGACGCCGCTGAATGGTTGAAGTAACGTCCCGGTCCCTTGCCAGAGGCGGAACATAGGCCGGTTTTTCATTATTGCCCTTGCCGTTCTCCTCCACATTCACAACAGATACAGAGAAGTTGTCGAGGTTGGGTTCAAGTTCCTCATTGAATTGAGATTGAGGCAAGTTGTTTGTGTAGCGCCTCCACCGGTTTCCGACGGACCTGAAATTTGCGAACCGAAGAACGACCGGTTCACTGAAGCCCGAAACCATCATGCGCATGTAACGGATGGACTTGAAGCCATTGATGGCACCCACCTTGTCCTCAAACTGACGAATCGGGATACGGACGAGGTACCATGTCACATCCGGTTTGCCTTCGGGAATTATTTTGTCCACGATATATTTTTTGCCGACTTCAAGTTGTCCGGGGCGCAAATCCAAATTATAGACGTAATACTCCTCCAGGTCGCTCAACGTATTATCTTGGTTAAGGTCTTCGTTTTCGGGCAGGTTGGAGCCGCTTTGGGCGAATGGCTCATTACCTGTAATGATGGGGGAGTTGTTCTCGTGGCCGTTGATGTTCTTGTACCGTGCCAGAAGCTTTGCGTTGGCCGCATCCTGTTCAGGGCCGAGGAAGTACTTGAAATCATCTGCCGAAGGGTCTTTAGCCACAATAGGTTGCGCGCTCCCATTCACGAGGTTCAAAAAGTCCTTAAATTTTTCTTGTTCCCTTGTGCTGTTAACGCCGTCAAGTCCAACGTCCTGGTTGGCTCGCGAACCGGCATCTGTGTTGAAAGCATTATTGAGATATTGCTGAGTTGTTACAAATCCCCAATTATTTTCCGTGACGCCGCCTCCTGTCAGATTGCCATCAGTGGGAAGACCGTTTTCGAATGCATGCTTGCCATCATGCATAAGGTCTTCTGAGATACTTCCGACATGAAAAGTGAGCTTCCCGCCTGTTGTGTTGGGTTTGGGCGGATTGACACCATCGTCAATTACACCATTTGGGTTGTTGATAAATGGATTCAGGAGCCAGAACTCAAGGTATTCTATGTTGGCCTTGTCAAAGTCCACTTCTGTCCTTATGGCTGTAGTGATACCGGCCCAGTTGCTGGCGGGATTTTTCAATGTGCCGTCGGGGTTCAAATCCGGGTTGTAGTTATAGGGCCCACGCTCAGATGGATAGTAGGCCACATCAAAAATTTGTTCATAGAAGTTACCCACATAGGGGTCTTTGAAGGGAAATATTTCCTGTGGAAGAACGGGCCTTACGTAATGGTTCTCGAGGTCCTTATCGGTGATATTGCCCGGTTTATATCGGCTGCTCTGCCGGTAAAAGAGATTATCAATCTGGTACCAAGCAAGTTTGGCTCTTTTATAGCCTGCCTTAACGTCATCAAGGGCACCGCCGCTGAGATCATATCTGTTGTCAATGGTTTGTGGAACGACAGCCAGTTTCCACCCTACAGGGTTGAGCATGCTGTAGGGGGTTGCGGAATTTTCAAAGTCATCAATAAAGGAAGTGCCATCTCCCTGAACAATGTTTGAAGTTCCTGGAATCAGTTGCGCAAATTCTGCATTCAGTGTTACGGTTGATTGCTCTTTGGTCTGAAGAAAGGGGAGGGCATCTACCATCTTGGTCAACATCCTGGAGTTCTTCTTCATGTTCAGGTCAAGACCATATTGCCAGTTTCTGGCCGGCTCTGTCCCTATCAGATTTCGGGAGATAAGAGGACGCTCGTTATAATAGAGCACAGTGCCGCCAATATTGACGTCATCAGTCAATTTATAATCCAGGCGCGTTCCAAGCAGCGATCGGGTTTGAAAGGCAAATGGATCCTGCTGCTCGTAGGTTACGCTGATATTCTTGCCTGAACTTAGAATCCCTTCATTGAGAATGGTCACCTTACCGAAAGTGTAATCGACCGTATAGTCGACCATCTCCCGCAAGGGCGTACCCCCTGCAAATACCTTTACAGACCCGGGAGTAATATTGAATCCTTGAATGATAATGTCTTTTCCTGCACCAGCCCGGAAGGACCCTACGATGTAGAACTTGTTTTTTGTTGCTACCAGTTCTGCCTCTGCTTTGGTAGTGTGGTACAGCGTATCGTAAACGTACTTCTGGATTAGCAGTTGCTGGGTATTTGGATTATTTTCCTTCGCGAACAAATTCCGTAATCCTTTATTAAAGGGTTCGAGGTACGGAAAGATGATCAGTCCAGTTTCAGAATTGATAGTGACTTTTTCAACGTAGTCGAAATTTCCGTCAGGCTGAGGGTCGTTGTAAGGGTTCAGCCTGTCAAGTCCGAGGGCTTGTATGAGTTGTACCGTTCTTGAATAGTCCCCATCCTGCAACTGAGGATTGTCAATGCCTGTACGGTCATCCCTGTAAATGATCCGCAACTGAAAGCCATCCCTTTGCAGTTGAGTGACCCCCAGGTTATAGATGTTCTTCATCATCAGGTTCCAGGTCGGCAGTATGGCACCGCGTTCGTCTTTTACTGCAATCTTCCTTGGCCGCAGTAGTTTCAGGAAGACGACATCCTTTTCGCCTTTGTTGGAATAGTCTTCAGTGAGTTCGCCGACTTTATAAACGCGTCCGTTGTAAGTATATTCATAGGCGACAGCAAGAGCCTCATCGTTTTGAAGCTTTCGCTGCAGGGTGATATACCCAAGTTCTTTGTTGTAACTAAACTCAGTAGGGGCCAGTTTGCGGGCAGAGGTGATCTTTTCGAAGTCGGTGCCGTTCACAAATGGATTGGGCAAGAATAGGCTTTCCAACTCCTGGTTGATACCGTCAGAACTTGGGTTTAGTTTGCTGACCTTGGCATACAAATCATTGTTGTTGTTGGATGTTGGAGATTTGTCGGGAACCGTGATATTATAGTAGGGCTTTCGGTAAGCTTTGTCGGTTTCGCCCAGGTCCATCAGGCCAACCACATCCCGGAGCGTCTGTGTATCATTTTGACGGTTGAGCAGGTAGACTTCAACCCTTGTAATGTTAACACCTGATGTGATCTGAGGCAATGTCCCCAGCCAGCTTTCAAAATTGTCTCTGAAAAACTGCCCCAAAAAAAAGTGCCGGTTCTCATCGTAATTGGAACCCACTACTTCAAATGGCCTTCCCTGTGCAGCGCCGCCTGTGCTTCCATTGACATTGATAACAGACTGCTTGCCTCTTTGTGTGGTGGCAATGGCCGTGACGAAGAGCTTCCCAAACTGAAACTGACCTTTTACTCCAAAAAGATTCTGCGCTCCTGTGATCAGGCTGTTGTTCAGCGGAAGACTGACGTTGCCGATTTCAAGCTTCTTCAGGATATCCTCCTTGAAACCCGTATATTCAACTTTCATCTGATTCTGAAAATCAAATGAGTTATTGTTGTCAAAATTGGTGGTGATCTTGAGCTTCTCACCAACTTTCCCGGTAAGGGCCAGGTTGATCTGCTGGTCGAATTCGAATCCTCCGTTGGTTTGCTGGCGAATGGGAATGGAAGGGTTCTGTACCTTCTGCCACTGACCTCCAAAGTCCAGTGTTACAAATCCGCGTGGGATCAATTCCACATAACTGCCGCCGAATATGCGATCAAGCACGGGGCTGACATAGAGTTTTGGGAGCAGATTGCGACTGCTAACTGCACTTTCTCCGTCAAGTGCCTTACTGCGGGTCTTCCAATAATCCTTGATGAAGGTCTGGTTTTGGAACCGGTTCGCCTCATCGAAAGTCATATAGGTTGGCGAACGGTAATTCATATTCCCCATCCGCTCATATATAGTATAGGTGCGACCGGTATCGGGGACGATTTCCTGCTTGAGTTGGGCCGGATCCTTCAGGTAGAGGGGCGACTTGGTAGTGTAGTTGGAGAAGGGATCCCCGAAGCGATCAGAGGGACGGAAATTGGGAAAGTAGAGCGGTCGGTACTGGATGGAATCACGACGTGTTGTATCACGTCGCTGAAACTGCGCGTAAGCTGAAAAGGACAGGAAGCATGATAAAAGTATCATGCCCAGTCCCCATAAGAACTGCGTTTGCCGGGTCGGGTAATTCAAACGTACTCTAAGCGTTTTTCAGTGCCTGCTTGACCAAATCCTCCAAGCTAATTTTATTTCCTGATTTTTTCAGGACTGCATCAATACTTTTCTCCCCTGCTGCCCTTGCTATTCCAAGGGTCATCAGAGCAGTTAACGCTTCCTGCCGGAGGGTATTGTTTATCAGTCCAGGAATTATTGCAGGCGTATCATCCGCTTCCTTGCGAAGCTTATCTTTCAGTTCCAGAATCAGCCTTTGGGCTGTTTTCCCCCCAATCCCCTTGACCGCCTGCAGGGTAGCGCCATCTTCCCTCAGGATGGCGGATTTCAGTTCGGCAGGCGGCAGGGAGGACAAGACGACCATAGCCGTATTGGGACCTACCCCGTTCACAGAAATGAGATGGAGAAACATTGTCTTCTCAGCCTCGGAAGCAAAGCCGTACAGCAAATGCGCGTCCTCCCGGACGTGGAGGTAAGTGAGTAGCCGAATTTCCTCGCGGTCCTTGATTTCTGAAAAGGTATTCAGCGATATGGAGGCCTCGTACCCAATTCCTCCCACCTCTACAATAATATGGGTTGGCTCCTTGCGAACAAGTTTGCCCTTCAGGTATGCAATCATGGCATGGTCCGGCCGATCTGTCTTCTATTTAACCGCAGCCGCCAATTCTCTTTCTTCCTGCAGTTGGGCATCCACCACCGCAATGGCCGTCATGTTGACGATCTCTCGAATAGAGCTTCCCAGTTGAAGAATGTGAACTGGTTTTCTCATGCCCAGCAGAATAGGTCCAATAGTCTCTGCACCTCCTATTTCCATCAACAGCTTGTAGGCAATGTTGGCTGAGGCAAGGTTGGGAAAGATAAGTGTGTTGGCGCCCTCTTTTGACAATGCGCTAAAAGGGTATTGCTCCCGCTGCAATTCAACGTCCAGTGCCACATTGGCCTGAATGTCTCCTTCAATGATCAAATCCGGATATTTCTGCTTTGCCAGGTGAACAGCTTTACGGGTCTTTTCGGGAACGTCACCTTTGCTTGAACCAAAGTTGGAGTAGGAGAGTACAGCCACTCGCGGAGCCGCCTCAAAGAATTTAGCACCCCGCATGGTAAGACCGATAATCCCGACAAGTTCTTCAGGAGTTGGATCAACATTAACAGTGCAGTCGGCAAAGAAGAAGTTGCCTTTCTTATTCATGATAATATACATGCCGGCGACACGGCTCACATTAGGACGCATGCCGATAATCTGAAGTGCCGGGAGGATGGTCTTCGAGTAATCACGTGTGAGTCCTGAAATGAAAGCATCCGCTTCTCCAAACTCAACCATCATGGCACCGAAGGCGTTGCGGTCCCTCATGGCGCGTTCGGCATCCGCATAGGTTACACCCTTGCGCTGACGCTTTTCGTAATAGGCCTGTGCATAGCGCTGGTCACGGTTCTTGTCTTCACGCGGGTCGATAATGGTACACTCATCCAGTTCAAGATTGTGTTCTTTGATGAGTTGTTCAATTATTGAGCGATTGCCCAACAGTATGGGTACGGCGATCTTCTCATCCTGAACAACTTGCGCCGCTTTAAGAATCTTGTGGTTGTCAGCTTCCGCAAATACGACCCGTTTCGGAGCCTTTTTGGCCCTGTCAATGATATTCGTAATGAGTTTCTGGTCAATGCCAATTCTCTTTTGCAGCTCGTCGTGATAGCTTCCCCAATCGTTGACCGGGCGGGTAGCTACCCCTGATTCCATTGCAGCTTTTGCCACTGCCGGTGCAATAGTGGTGATTAGCCGGGTATCCATGGGCTTGGGGATCAGATATTCTTTTCCAAAGCCAAGCTTATCCGTTCCATACGCCATCATCACACTGTCCGGTACCGGTTCTTTCGCCAGTTCGGCCAACGCGCGAACAGCAGCGAGTTTCATCGCTTCATTGATTCCGGTTGCACGCACGTCGAGGGCGCCGCGGAAAATATAGGGAAAGCCCAATACGTTGTTCACCTGGTTGGGATGATCGGATCTCCCTGTGGCCATAATAAGGTCAGGGCGAGTCTTCATGGCAAGATCATAGGCAATTTCCGGATTTGGATTTGCCAATGCGAAAACAATTGGATCCTTCGCCATAGCAAGGATATCGTCAGGTGTAAGGATATCAGCAACGGACAGACCCACAAACACGTCTGCCCCTTTAACGGCCTCCTGAAGAGAAGAAACACTTCTTGAGGTAGCAAACTCTGCTTTAGTGGCATCCAGGTTTTTGCGACTGGTCGAGATGACACCCTTGCTGTCGCACATGATGATATTTTCTTTCTTTACACCTAATGCGATGTAGAGCCGGGAACAGGAGATAGCCGCGGCGCCTGCGCCGTTAACTACCATTACGATCTTATCAATCTTTTTCCCTATAAGTTCCAGGGCATTAAGCAAGGCAGCGCTGGAAATGATCGCGGTTCCATGTTGATCGTCATGCATGATGGGAATGTTCATTTTCTCCCGCAATGCCGTCTCGATCTTGAAACATTCAGGCGCCTTGATATCTTCCAGGTTGACTCCCCCGAAGGTTGGTTCCAGTGCCTTGACAATTTTTATGAACTGATCGGGGTCCTTCTCGTCGATCTCGATATCAAAGCTGTCTATGCCGGCGAACTTTTTGAATAGGACAGCTTTGCCTTCCATAACGGGTTTGGCTGCCTCGGGCCCAATGTCTCCCAAACCTAATACAGCCGTGCCGTTGGAAATGACAGCAACGAGATTTCCTTTTGCTGTGTACTTGTAGACATCCTCCTTATTGGCATGTATCTCTTTGCATGGTTCGGCTACCCCGGGAGAATAGGCCAAAGCCAAATCGAGCTGGGTACTCATCTTTTTGGTCGGTACCACCTCAACCTTACCAGGCTGGCCCTGCATGTGGTAGTTCAATGCATCCTGCTTTCGAATCTTGATTGACATAAGAATAGCATAAAGAACCGCTAAGATAAGCTATTCACGATAATGGGGACACGATAAAAATCATATCCCAAAATCTTGTTCAGGGTGCTGTTGTCAGCTCTTTACTGGTTCGGAAAGTGTAAAGAATGGTCTCGAGTTCACGCATGATTTCCCTTTGGTCGCGGCCGGGACTTATGGTAAATCCTTCAAGATAGTAGAACTCATGACGGCCTTCATCAACTAGTGCAAAGCTCACAAAGGGCCCGCCAAACAGATAGTCTTTGGACCGATACAGCCCGTACATTTTCATCCCAAAATGTCCGTTAAAATTTACAGTATCAACTGTGACGGGAATATAAGGTCTCATTTCCGTAACGATATATGAGTCCGTTCGGGCAGGGTCGCCAAAAAGGTATTTCTTGCATATCTCATCGCGGAAAGCAATCAGTTCACCTTTGTTGAAACTTTGCCGGGAGGAGTATTTCTTTCTGGCAATAAAAATGTCCTTGTCATCCTTTGGGTTGATTTGGCGGAACCATACGAAGTTGGTGTCCTTGTCGGCAAGTTTAAACCCAAATGGGAAGCGCATTTCACAATGGAACTCTTTCTGCAGAAGTTGCGTGAGCCCTTTCATCTCACCTGCCTTGAACAGGGAATGTGATATTCTCTCCCGCTCTTTAATATTGAAATGGCTGATCAGGGAAGGTGCATTCCTGATAACATGCTGTCGCAACAACTCTTCGTTGGGACTGTACAGATAGAGCACTTCCTGGTTACGTGCAAAAACATCTGCGGCTGTCCTATTATATTTCTCCGGCTCCGACTTGACTTTTTCTATGGATTCAGGGGTAAACAAAGCCCTCACAATCCTGGCGCCCTGATCGTTCCTGTCCAGTGTCATCACAAAAATGAGATTTCTGCGCTGCTTAAGTGCGGCGTTCAGCCTGCGTGGATCTATCCAGCGGGTGGTGAAAAGGGATTCTTTGCGGGGGAGCCCCGGCACTTCCTCACTGAAAATGGAATCCAGTGTTCTTCCAAGGGGTCCTTTCCACTGTGCAGAATCCATCACGAAGTAAACATCTCCAGGCAGCCCGAGAGCCAGGGGAATGTTCTTGGAGTCAGACGAACAAGACGCTGCCACCAGCAATAGCAGCAATCCAATGAAAATTCTCATTAGGGTTAAAAGCCAAAAATACCCAAATAGTCACAAAATAAGGTGGCTTACTTTTCCGGATACAGAACAGCCTGGAAGTAGTTATTAAGATCGAAGTATTTCCTGGCAGCTTCCTGAAGATCCGAAACTGTCAATGCCTGGACGCGGTTCTCTACTGTCAGTATGTCTGCCGGATCTGTTCCATTTTCTGCACTCCGTTGCATTCTGTTAATCCAGTAACTGTTGTCCTTAATATCTTCCTGATATTTCTTCGTGAAAGTTTCCTTGACTTTGTTCAGATCCTCCGTGGAAGGTCCTTTGTCTTTGATCTTCTTGATTTCGGCAAAAGTGGCATCAATCAGCTTGTTGACGTTTTCGGGTCCGCATGGGAGGAATGTACTGATGCTGTAGCTTTCATACGGATTTCTGGAGAGCATACCGTTCATGCCCCCGCCGTAGATGCCGCTTAGCTCTTCCCTTAGTGTTTCAATTAGTTTGATGTTCATCAATTCTATAAGTGCCTGCAGTTTCAGTTGGTTGTTGTCTGAATAGGGGGCTTCCCCACTGAATGTAATGGATATAATGCTCTTGGGTTCCTTTCCTTTTCTGACTTCTTTCCTTGCGATCCCCTTGACGGGTCTGAGCCCGAGATCCTTGTAGCCGGCCGGGACAGGTTGTGCCGATGGTAAGGTTCCGAGATAGCTCGCAACAAGCGGCTTGATTTTGGCAAGATCAAAACTTCCGGCAATGTAGAAGGTCCAGCCACGGGCGTTTCCGAAGCGGTCTTTGTAGATAGCCAAAGCCCTGTCCGGATTTATTTTATCAAAATCCTGTATCCGCGGGAACCGCGGCCCTCTGGGGTTGTAGTTGTAAAGCATTTGTTGAATAGTATCCTGAAAGATGGTTCGTGGATCGCTCATCATATTCTTGATAAGACCCTGCTGTCGAGAGACGAAGGACTTAAACAGTTCCTCGTCCTTCCTTGGCTGCGTAAAATAAAGGTGCGTCAATTGAAAGAGAGCCTCCAGATCGGAAGTACCCGACTGTCCATTAATGCCTTCTGACAGTGCATTAATCCTGGGTGCCACGCTGACGGACTTGCCCGCCAGCACCTTCCGGAGATCGTTTGGCGTGAAATTACCAATGCCCATTTGCGACACTATGGTTGCGGCATACTGGGCATTATACAGATCCTGGATTTCGTAGACCGACTGACCACCTGAGCGAAAACCGGAAAGAACGATTTGGTCATTTTTGAAATCGGTGGGCTTAAGAATGACTTTCACACCGTTCGCAAGAGTCAATTCAGAAATACCCAGCGCTTCATTTTTCTTGTCAAAAAGAATGCGACCACCCTCCGGAACTGCACTCATCAGGGAAGCAGCAACTGCCTTTTCTTCGTAAGGCGTGACAGGAAGCTTTTGTGCTTCTGTCACCTGGGTCAGCAGTTCTTCATTGCTTGGAATGGTGAAGTCAGCTTTGTCCGGTCCCTGAAATATCACAAGCTTGCTCTCTGAATTGGGAGGAATTGTTTTGGCAGCGTATGAATTGATTTCATCCAGAGTAATGCTTGACAACAGGGTGTTGTAGTATGTGTATTCCTTTTCGATTCCCGGAATGGGTTCCTCGTTCAGGAAGTTGCGAATGTATTCATCAGCATAATCCTCTGATTCTGACTTGTCCCTTTCGTTATAAGCTTTTTCCATGTTGCGCATGAGAGATTTTTTGGCGCGCTCCAATTCGCCGACTGTAAAACCAAACTGCCTTGCCCTCTCGTTTTCCTGAATAACGGCCTTGACGGCTCCTGAAACACCGGCCTTTCCAATGACTGCAAACCCAAAATAGGATTCATAGCCGTGAACAAACTCTCCCCTGCTGCTTCCGCCGAATATGAATGGCGGATCAGCCTTTTGCGTAAGCTCCTGCATGCGTTGTCCAAACATCGCAGAAAACAAATTCTTTATCATCCCTTTACGATAATCGCCGACCGTTACTTCAGGTTGGGATTTCTGTGTAGGGTAAAAGATCTGGAGGATGTAATTGGTAGCTTCTTTGTCGGTTACGACCAGTCCTTCTGAATTCTTTCTTGATGGCACCTCAGCATAGAGCCTTGCTCTCGGTTTGGCCGGATTCCTGAGTTTTTCAAAATGTTTTTTGACCATGGATTCAGCGGCAGCCGGGTCGATGTCACCCACTACGAAGACGGCCATGAGGTCAGGCCTGTACCAGTCTGCGTAAAAGCGCTTGATTACTTCAGGCTTGAAAGTTTTCAAAATCTCAGGTTTGCCAATGGGAAGGCGAGTAGCATACTTGGATCCGGCAAGTATCTTTGGCAGGGTCTGCTTGCTCATTCTTTCCTGTGCACCCTTGCCCAGGCGCTCCTCTTCCAGAACCACACCTCGTTCTTTTTCAATCTCCTCAGCATCGAAGGAGACGCCGCCGGCCCAATCTTCCAATACCAGGAATCCTTGTTCAAGATTATCTGGCTTATCGACTGGTATGGGAAGAATGTAGACGGTCTCATCAAAGCTGGTGTAAGCATTCAGATCTGCCCCGAATTTAACTCCGATGGATTGAAGGAAGGAGACCAAGTCATTTTTCTTGAAGTGCTTGGATCCATTAAAAGCCATGTGTTCAGTAAAGTGAGCAAGGCCTTGCTGGTCATCGTCTTCCAGGATGGAACCGGCTTTCACTACCAGTCTTAGCTCTACTTTTTTCTCCGGCCTCACGTTACGCCTTATGTAATAGGTTAGTCCGTTGGCAAGTGTTCCCTTCCTGATCTCGGGAGCAACGGGCAATTTGTCTCCCAGGTTGATCTGTGCATGGGTAACCTGTGACAGGAGGAGAGCCATGAAAAGGAAATAGCGGCTACTGGATTTCATAACTGTTAATTACTGTTGATTGTATATAGCTTGCTGGAGCAACTAAACTGCTTCCCATTCTTTTTGAATCATTTCCACCATTTCGGGTTGGATGGCACATGCCGCACATACTTCCCTCCCAAACAGAAAGTTGTTCTGACCCTTGAAATCAGTCACAATCCCGCCGGCCTGCTGCACAAGAAAAGTTCCTGCAGCAACGTCCCATGGATTGAGATCATACTCAAAGAATCCCTCGAAGCGCCCGCAGGCTACATATGCCAGGTCTGTGGCAGCGCTACCCATTCTTCGCAATCCGTGTGAGGTTCGAAGAAAATTTTGGATAATCCTGAGGTAGGCATCCATCTTATCAAATTGATAATAGGGGAAGCCGGTTGCGAGCAGACTGTCCTGAAGGGACGCAACACCTGACACTCTGATCTCCTGATTATTGAGGTGCGCCGGGCTCCCTTCATACGCATGAAACATTTCCTTTTTATTCACCTCAAACACCACTCCGAGTACCATCCTGTCCTCCTTAGCCAGTCCTATGCTGATGGCAAAAAGAGGGAACTGGTGCGTAAAGTTGGTTGTGCCGTCAAGGGGATCGATTATCCAGCGATAGCCGTTACCGGAGACGATGTCGGTGCCTTCTTCACCTATGAATCCTGATCCTGGCAAAATTCTTGACAACTCGGTTACAAGCATCTTTTCAGATTGCTTATCGACATAAGAAACGAGGTTATTAAACCCCATCTTCTTCTCAATATTGGCACGGTCAAAACGCGCACTTTCAATTGCAATAAACTCACCCACTTCGTGGCAGATGCTCATCACACTTTGTTCAATAGCAGATAAATTGATATTCACCGATTGATTTTATTCTTTACTAACGTGAACAGAAGCACTAATGTTGAAATCCAGGCCGCAGTGCGAACCATCCACTCGCCCTGCGCAAGATACGCACCTGCAGTTTCGATGGAATTATTTTGGCTGTATAAATTGATCATCCTTTCACGTGAAATACCTTCTTCGGTCAGATAAAAGGAGTATGCCAGGGGGCCGGTGAGCGCTAGAACTGCCGCAACAATCCATGGCCAGCGGAACGGAGTTTTCGAAAGGGTGGCCTCATAAACGAAAAGATTGGTGAGAAGCAACCAGAAGCTGGCGCCGAGGTAGCCCGTATTTAGATTCCAGTGGGTCCAGTTGTTCATGAGTTGCAGCATATCGGCCAGATAAGTGCTCCCCACTGGTTTGAGTTTCAGGAACAGGTACTCAAGACTAAGCCAGAAAAGAAGGATGGTTATCTTTCCGGCATTAGGACCAAGCGTCTGTCGCACCCAAACATGGGCAATAAATGGCAGGGTAAACACGATTCCTTCCAGCATGGCAGTCACGAGGAATGAAGAGTCAAAATGGTGAGAAGCATAGAAGGAAAGGGTAAGTGCAAGGAGCACCCATTCCATCTTTTCCCAAACAGATGAAGTTTCTTCAGCCCGATCGGTGAGGGCGAAGAGGGGTGCAAAGGCCACAAACCCAAGCATGGGAAAGGAAGCCATCCACCATGACGCTGACGCCAGCAAAGCGGTGCCGAGAAAAAGCAGGAACGGGTGAATTTCAGTCTCTTTTGCCATCTACCACGACTACAATTTCTCCCTTGACTTCCTTTAGTTTGAAATGATTGATCACATCCCCGAGGGGGGCAGTGAATGTTTCCTCATGAATTTTAGTCAACTCCCTGCTAACAGAGACCATTCTATCTTCGCCAAAAAAAGGTAGCATTTGCTCCAGGGTCTTAATCAATCGATGGGGTGATTCGTAGAAAATCACAGTGCGCTGCTCTTCGGCCATTAGCTTCAGTAGAGTCGATTTTCCTTTCTTATGGGGAAGAAACCCTTCAAACACAAAACGGTCTGTAGGGAAGCCCGACTGAACAAGCGCGGGAAGAATGGCAGAAGCGCCAGGGAGACATTCTACTGTCAGCCCGGCTTGAAGACAGGCTCTCACCAGCAAGAATCCAGGGTCTGCAATGCCAGGTGTTCCTGCATCTGATACAAGTGCAAAACCCTTTCCCGACCTCATTTCCTCCACCAATCGATTCAAAACCTTGTGCTCGTTGAAAATATGAAAGCTTTGCAGGGGTTTGTTAATCTTGTAATGCTTCAAAAGAACCCCTGTTGTACGCGTATCCTCGGCAAGGATGGCATCGGCCTTTTGGAGCATATCAAGAGCACGAAGCGTAATATCTCCAAGATTACCGATAGGCGTAGGGACCACATACAATGATATTTTTCTTTCCACGTCAGACGAGGGTATCAATAGCAGAGGCGAGTTGCCGGTCCAGATTGGTAATGGTGTTGCCGGCATCATGTGTAGATAGTTCAATGCGGACCGTGTTCCATGTATTGGACCATGTCGGATGATGATTCATCTTCTCGGCAAGCATCGCTACCCTGGTGATGAAGGCAAAAGCCTCGCTAAAATCCCTGAAAGTGAAGGTTCGGGTCAGCCTGTTGTTTTCTTCTTTCCACATGGCCACTATGAAAGGAAAAAGTTAGCACGAAATCAACTGGCTTCCAACCCGATCTTAAAGGGCAACTATTCCTTCGATAACCGAAACACGTTGATAGACTTCGATAACCGACTGACTGGAGGGCATCATCATCTGATAAGTAAGGCTGACATAGTTGCCTTTTTCGCTCTGCTTTTCAGTGGAGGTAATGTGAAGCGGAAACAGCTGACGCAGATCCTGAGCCTTGCCGGCGGGCACAATGAATTTGAACATGTACAGCGCCGGCCAGGCGTAATGTTTGTCCAGCTTTGTGCGCAACGACTGGAATCGGTCTGAATCCATCAAGGGACGGATCAGAAAAACTTGTAGCGCTTGTCCTCTACCTTGGCGGCATCCCTCAGCGCTTCTGTTACATAGTAACCGCCCCGGCCAGTCTGTGTCTGCAGAAGCTGATTCTTGAAAATGGAGAAGTCGCCCATGGCTGGAGCTAGAGTCTTGTTGGTCAGATCCGCAACCAGGACACCATTCTCGCCGATTATGGGCGATGACCGCTTACCGGTCTCAAGTGAGAATATGCTTCCGACTATGATGGGATCAAATCCAGGCCCGGCAAGACTGTTGGAGTTCATCTTCAGATCACTGGAAGAATTGATGGAAGCGTCCCGTCCGAATATCTTGGCCAGATCCTCCAACGACTCGGTCTTACCCTTAAGCTTATCGACTATGTACTTACCTTTGACCTGGTTCCTCACCATGGGTGTAATCTCCTCCTTCACCTGGTCAAAAGACTTAAATCCTTTGTCCGTTTCGCCCGTCATTACGGCGACCACCTGATTATCTCCGAGGTCAAATACTTTGGAAACAGTTCCGACTTTGGCATCGCGGAACAGCCACGAAACAATCTGGCGTGCCTCACCGAGGTTGCTGATGCGCCGCTCACCGGTTCCGATGTTGTTGGCTTCGAATACCGAAATGTTTTCCTTCTTGGCTTTTTCCTTGAATTCTTCCACGCCTGAAAGATCGTTGGCAAAAGCATCTGCTTTCCTCAGGGCCACATTGATGGTTTCGTCGGATGGTGAAATGTTGCGCACCACAGTGGCTACTGCATAATAAGTGTTAGTCTTAACGCCTGTCACTTCAATGATATGATAACCAAAGTCTGTTTCGGTAACGTCGGGGAGAAGGCCAGGCTTTTTGGCATCAAACACTGCCTTTTCAAAAGGTTTTACCATTTGACCGGAAGAGAACCATCCAAGGTCACCACCGCGGGAAGCTGTTCCATCGGTACCAAATTCTCTGGCCTTATCTGCAAAACTTGCACCCCCCTTGATATCAGCGAGAATCTTTCTGGCCTTTTCTTTCGCTTTCTTCTTGGCTTCTGGTGTCGTGTCATCCCATTTGATCAGGATATGACTCGCCTTTGCATTATAAACGGTGTCATTTCCGATTTTGGAAATCTTGAATGCCTTATAAGCGCCTTCGTCCAGCACGGGCCCGATCACCTGACCCTCCTTAAGAGATTCGATCTGTTTGCTGAGCAGAACAGGCAAGGTGGCTACAGTGTAGCGTTCATAAGGATTGGTTCCGTCAGTATTTGAGGAGGCAAACACGGAATCTTCTGTGGAAGTCCTGAATTCGTCAACGATCTTGTTGATCTCCTGTTTGATGGCCAGTGTGTCCTCAGCAGAAGCAAGTACCGGGAAGGCTACGTAGCTGAGATTTCTTGTATTCTCTACCTTGTATTTATTCTTGTTCTTGTTGTAATAGTCTTTGAGTTCGGCATCACTCACTTTCACCAGCGAGTCAGATACTGCATAAAAGGGAACGTAGAGATATTTCACTTCAGCCACGTCATTTTGCAGATGATAATCCATCTCGGCTTCAGCTTCCGTCACATAAGCGGTCTTGATCATCAGATTTTCAAATTTGATCCGCTCGCGTGCCGGACGGATTTCGCTTTGGTAGGATTCCCAGCGGAAGCGCGCCTCCGATCCTTTTGGCATTTGTTCGATTTGCTTGAGGTACTCAATAAGGCGGTTGCGGTCGAATTTTCCCGCAGAATCCAGAAATGCAGATTTGATGCTTTCATCAACATTCTTACCCCATATCATGTCCCTGACTTCATCATTGGTGACTTTCACCCCGACCTTTTCGTATTCAGGTTGAATGGCATTTCTGGCAATCAGAAGTTCCCAGGCCTGGCTTTGGAGGGTGGGTCTTTCACGCTCACCTGGCGAGCGGCCGAAAGTCAGGATGTAGTTGTTTTCGCGTTCCTGTAGAACAGCGTTGTATTCATCGATGGAAATCCCGTGCCCGGCAATTTCGCCTACCTCTTTCTCGCGACCTCCGAAGATGGAGCGGGGACCACTTCCAAAAAGGTCACTCCCCACAATGAATGCGCCCATGGAAAGGGCAATTGCACCCACAACGAACTTCGTCATCTTCTCCCGCAGCGTACTTATTAATGCCATACCGATTCAATAGATTATATTCTGATTCTTGTGCCAGATAGTTGGCAAAAGAGCCGCAAATTTAACCCCTTTGCACTATTCGCCAAAGCGATCTCATTAAGTATTCGGAGGAAGTTAAATAGCTGAAAAACAAGGTATTTGCCCTATTCTTCTTTGTTGATTTCTACCCTGACTGTATCAATCAGGTTGCCCCTGGTGGACTGGATAACAAAGGTGTATGGTGGTACTTCTACTTTTTCCCCTTTTTGGGGAAAATCCTCTGTGTAAGCCAGGATGAGGCCCCCCAGGGTTTCATATTCTCCGACAGGAAGCTGCCAATGATAGGTTTCATTAATATAATCAACTTCCAGCCTCGCACTGAAAAGGTAGGTTTTCTCATCCAGCTTCTGTTCAGTCAGATAGTCAGAATCATGCTCGTCTTCAATGTCTCCGAATATCTCCTCAATCACGTCTTCCATGCTGACTAACCCTGCTGTACCGCCAAACTCATCCAGCACAATGGCAAGACTGCGTCGTTCTCGTAGCAATTGAATCATGATGTCATTGGCCAGTGCGGTTTCTGTGACGTTGCTTATGGGCGTGAGGATTTCTTCTATGGACTTTGGATTCCTGAATAGTGCCGCTGAATGACAATAGCCGATGATGTCATCGATGGTATCCCTGTAAACCACGATTTTGGAATGACCACTTTCGACAAAGGCCTTTTTCAACCGGTCCATGCCATCTTCCAGCGCCACAGCAGCAATCTCAGTGCGGGGTATCATGCAATCCCGCACCCTGACTTTTTTGAATTCCAGAGCGTTGTGAAGAATTTTTTTGTCAAGATCTATTTCCTCGTCTTCGTGATGGACCTTTTGCATGTTCCGCAAATAATGATTCAGGTCCGTCAGACCAAAGACCGGTCGCTCCTCAGAATATTCCAGGCGCAGAAGACCCGTTATAACCCATTTTGACAAGTTGACAATTGTGAATGTGACCGGAGCCAGAAGTGCGTACATCACCACGAATGGCAAGGCCAGGGTTGAAAGCACAAAATTCGGGTTTATCATAAACAGACTCTTGGGCAGAAATTCTGCGGCAAAGAGGATCAACAGGGTGCTGAGCAGTGTCTGGATAAGAAGGATGGAAGGCTCGTTGTTGATTGAAGGTGGCAGGTGTTCAGCAAGGATCGGCTCAAAGAGTACGGCCATGCTGTTGCCAAATATGACAAGAGCGAGAGTATTACCAATCAGCGTGGTGCCTATGAACCGCGATGGATTCCGCATGAAATAGGACATGATCTTTCCGGACCAAATGCCCTGTTTGCCCCTTAATTCAACTTGGAGGCGATTGGCAGATAAGAATGCAATTTCAATCCCGGAGAAGAAGAATGAAAAGACCAGTGAAGCCGCTATCCATGGAAATAGTGAATTCATGCCTCCGTGGATTTCTTGCGGTACACAAACCAGAAGAAGAAAAGGAGGGACATCATGATCGGGAAATAGGCCTGACCCAGGCCGACTGCCATTACTTCATAAATACCTATGATCATCCCTACCACGCAGAGCGCCAGTAGAATGACATCAAAAAGCCTCATAAGGACTGCAAAAATACTACTTTTTCGACGGTTGCGGGTTTAATCCTTGACCTCGATCGTGCCCTGAGGTTCCTTGATCGTATAAGTTGAAAGGTCCTGCATGGCGTCCAGACCGGTTCCATAGAGGACTTCATTCTCCAACTTGATCGTGACAAATTTCTCCGTAAAGATCTTCTTAGTAGCTGGAAGCCAGTAGAGTTCTTCAGTGTTCAGTTGTTGTTGTTTTTCAATGTTTCTGGCCTCCACATTGCCGCGTCCTTTCCATTTGTTTTCTTCCTTGAAAAAGAAAGCATGGTTTGCTCGAAGCGTGGATGTGAGTACGCCGGCCTCACTGTAAAATTCAAGGTAGAGTCCGTCGGGAAATTCCTGATCGCCGTTTTTGTACTCCAGAACGCGCTTTGCTTTCATCTTGACCTTGATGCGGTCCTTTTCGGCGTAAAGCACATCTACATCCTGCGCTTCACGTAAAGGCCCGGTATACTCTACAGGCTGGGCAGTCTCTTTTTTGGCGCATGAGGAAACGAATACCAACAGAAACAGGCAGATGCGGGCTGCAGCAGATCTGATGTGTGGAATTTGATATCCTGTATTTTCCATTAGCGCTAAAGAAAAAGGCCGGCACTAGTGGACCGGCCTTCTTTATTTGATGGATAAAATTTAGTCCCTTGTCTTCAATACGACACTTTCGCTGATCCAGCAACCGATGTGTTGGGTCGAACCTGCAGTCCAATTCAAAAGGAAGATCTCTTCCTTTGAAGGAAACTGAGCCTTAGCACGGGCCATCAGCTGTGCATTGCCAGCTTTCTGATACATTTCCCATGCGGCGATGTACACCAAACGATCTTCAGCAACATTCTGTCTCTTGGCACAATTGTCAAAACTGTTGTAGTAGAGATCACCAACCTTTTCATATGCCTCAGATGTACCAGCCTGCATAAAGTGTGTTCTGGCAACAACGAAATTACCTTTCTTGACTTCTATGCTGCCCAACAAAAGATTGGCATCTGCCTTCTGTTCGGGTGTGGTAGCGAGAGGCAAGCCTTCTTTCATAAGTGTTTCAGCCTTTTCATAATTACCGGCGGCAATATTTCTGGCGGTCAGAAACTTCAGTAGTCCAAAGTCCTTTTCAGGATTGAGCGTGTGAATGGCTTCGGCGGCTTCAAGGGCAAGCGGGTCGTCGGCACATTTGTCCTGTAGCATAAAAGTGAAGATCTTCTTGGCCAGCGTCAGATCCTTTGGATTTTGATGGAATTTGGGGCCCAGTTTGGTGCGTACCATCTCACAGTCGAACTTCACGAGACCAACCAGGATTCCGTCACAGGCATCCTTGATTTCCTTCAGCCTCTTTACTTCATCTGCCTTGACAGGATTCGCCGAATTGGCTTTGGAGATTTTCGCTTCGCAAACGGCTATCGTTTTGTCATAACGGCTGAGGATATCATCTTCACTGATGTTTTTAAACAAAGTCTGGTTGTTCTTGATAACCGTCATATAAGCCACAAGGTTGCCGTCGGTAATATTGTTGCCTCCGATTTCAAAGACCTTGTCGTACAAGGCCAGCAATTCCGGAAGCTTTTCCTTGCTTTTCTGATTGTATTTAAAGGATGCAAAGGCCTTACGGTTAAGAACATTGGCTTCATCGCCGCAACTTTTAATACGGAGATCGTAGATCAGGAGCAGGGAATCAACAAGCACCTTCTTTTTTGCAGGATCCGTTTCCTTGTCGGCGAGTTTATCATACGCATCAGCCGCATCAATGTAGAGTTTTGTCTGCCACTGCGGAGCGTTGTTAATCATCCATTGTATGCAGCCGGTTGCTGCCCTGTAATTGCCTTGCTTCATGGCGTCGCCATAGATAGCCACACATTCATCGGCTTTCTTGCGATCTTCAGGCCACTTAATCTCTTTGCACTGGGCAGATGCCACCGTGACTGCAACCGCAAGGAGGCCCAGCGCGAAAAGCAACTTCATTTTCATAGTCTTCATGTTAATCAAATCTTCTTTTAATAAACCACTGGTCGTTAAAGGTGAGGCCAAAGTAAAGTTTTAAATAGTTCTCCTCAATAGTATTCAGGGTTTTGTCGCCCTTGTGGCCTACCTTGAGGGCCAGGTCCAGGCTTGAAATCCTGCTCACTGGAAGAGAGACGCCAAAAGTAATGCCAAAATCTTTAACGGGGTTACCGTTTACCAAATATGCGCTATTTTCGATGCTTACGCCCGTTCGGTAAGTGAGGCGTTTGAGGTAATTGCTCATGGAAATCTGGTCAGGGGTTATCTCAAAGCCCGCGTTAACCTTCCATGCATTTGAGGCATAGGGGTTGATCCCGGCCATATCCCGGAAGGTTGAATAATTGGCATAATAGCCATCGATCGCAACGGTCCAATCATAACCTTTGCTCAGTGAAATGCCAGCCGACATGCTTGAGGGAATGGTCACATGACCATCATAATTCTTAATGGTTGTCAGTGAATCCACAATTCCCGTAAGGTTTCTTCTTTCTATATGCTGGTTGAATGAACTCTTGAGATTGGTTCCGAAGTCGTAAACCAACCCAAAATTGATCCTGTAGTTCTTTCGGGAAATGGAGTCCTTGTGAATATGGATAGCGGGTGAAAACTGAAAATCAGTTACAAAAGTGCGCTCTGTGATATTTGGCGAATACAGCAGTGCCTGATTGGTCTTGGTCAGGATGTTTGAATTTTCCCTTACGATGGCGCTGAAAAGGTAGGTTGCTTTAAGACCAACAGAAAGCCAGCTGTTCAGTGTAAGACCATTTGACCAGGTAAACTGGTTTACACCGCCGGAACCTTTTTCTGTGGTGGTATAAGTATTGTTAGGATCCCCATTGATATCCTGACGGTAGGTGGTCTGGTAATTGAGGCGGGTGTAAGGCTGAAGACTGATGGAAGAAGTCCATTTTCCTGGCATGATGGGTATGGCCAAAACCAGGTAATTCAGGTTCCCGCTTCCGCTCCGTTCGGACAGTGTGTCAGAACTCTGGTACCGTTGCTCGCCTATCATGGATGCCTGAAAAGTCGTCAGTCGGTTATAGGGCAACATGGCTGGGTTCATGTTGTTGACATACCAGTAGGAAGGATTACTGACACCTACTCCACCCATGCCCATGTGCTGGGTAAGGGCGTTGGAAAAGGGTTCACCAAGTCCAAAGGAAGAAAAGGGACTGCGGGCGGCCTGCCCGAAGACTGCTGAACTGACCAGCAAGAAACCTGTCAACCAAAGAAGGGTCAGTTTAAGAAGCCTCATGATACCGGAGAATGCTGTTCAAGCCTGTTAAAACCAAATCGGGGGCCACAAAGATGGGACGTTTGCAATGTTTTTCAAAAAAACGACTATCACCGCCGCATAAAATGACCCTTAATTGAGGGGTGATTTCTGCATATCGGTCCATCATTCCGTTTATTTCTTCCAATATCCCATTCATTACTCCGCTTTGCAGGCATCCAAGTGTGCTGTCCCCTGTCAGTGGTGCATTCTCAACTGCTGTGGCAAGGGGAAGCCGGGAGGTAAACGAATGCATGGACTCGAACCGTAACTGAACACCGGGGGAGATGGCACCTCCTGAATAAGTTCCTGCTGCATCTATGAACTCATAATTGATACAGGTGCCGATGTCGACTACAAGACATGCCTGGCCTGGATACAATGATTGCGCACCACATGCGGCAGCAATGCGGTCAACACCCAGCGTTGTGGGCGTTGCATAATTAATCTTTATCGGCAGACGCAGTTGATGATGGAGGACAAGTTTCTTGCCCTTTACGACCGCCCCATTAAGGACATCATAAGGATCACCTGAAACAGAACTCACAATAATATGATCAGCAGGAGTTCGGCCAAGGTAATCCCTCAGATCGGCCATGGAGCGAAATACTTCCTTATGAACGAGATGGGTCCCTTCGAAAATTCCTACTTTGGTGAAGGTGTTCCCGATATCAACCGTGACATTCATAGGGCGAAACTAAGGAATGACATTATCTCTTTAGATGCAGATGAAGGCAGGAAGGACCGATCTCACAAAAAAAAAGACGTATCGCATGCTTGGGCTCATGTCCGGAACATCCCTGGATGGCCTGGATGTGGCTTATTGTAGTTTCACGTATGACCAGGCAAACCACAGTTGGAAATTCTTCCTTCATGAGGCTGTAACATATCCTTATCCGGCCCGGTGGAAGAACGCTTTGTCCGGTGCCCACTTGTACCCAGGGGCTGAATTGATTGCTCTTCATCATGCCTATGGAAAGTGGTTGGGTGAAAAGGTCAACGCTTTCCTGAAAAAACACAGGCGTTCAAGGCCGGAAGCAATTGCCTCTCATGGACATACCATTTTTCACCAGCCAGATAAGGGCTTCACGTTTCAGTTAGGCGATGGTAATGCGCTTCATGCAGCGACAGGCTTACCGGTCATTTCTGATTTTCGTTCATTGGATGTGGCGCTTGGAGGCGAGGGTGCACCTTTGGTGCCCGTGGGCGACCGCTATCTTTTCGGTGATTATGATTATTGCCTGAACCTTGGTGGGATTGCCAACATTTCCATGGAGCACGCCGGTGTTCGCAGGGCTTTTGATATCTGCTTTTGCAACATGGGTTTTAATTTACTGGCCGGTGAAGCCGGAAGGGCATACGATGCCAGGGGGCGGATGGCATCAAGCGGCACAATTTATAAGAAATTGCTGGATCAGCTAAATAAGGTGTACGGCAGATACCGGAAGCGACGCCCATCCCTGGGCAGGGAAATCTTCGAAAGGGATTTCAAGT
The DNA here is from genome assembly GCA_018266395.1 of Bacteroidota bacterium. Lineage (GTDB taxonomy): Bacteria > Bacteroidota > Bacteroidia > Cytophagales > Cyclobacteriaceae > ELB16-189. The sequence goes on from JAFEAM010000003.1 coordinate 221,650, forward strand.
CCCTTTTGACCAATCGGGAAATTCCATTGGCAGATCGCATGCGGACTTTTTCAGAATCGGTGGCGCTGGAAATAGAAAGGGTCATTTCAAAGAAACGTGCAAGGATGCTGGTCACAGGAGGGGGAGCGTTAAATGTGTTCTTGATGGGAAGACTGCAAGAGATTCTAAATCAAATCAAGATTGTAGTCCCGAATACACGAATTCTTGGGTTCAAAGAGGCAATAGTGTTTGCATTTCTGGGTGTGCTGCATATCCGGGGTGAAGTGAATGTGTTGTCAAGTGTCACCAAGGCGAAAATGGATAGCTGTAGTGGTGTACGGGTCTGTTAGCCCGGATTATTTTTGATATCTCGGATAAACCTGTCGTTATTTGCGCCCCATGAATCCCATCAGGCCATTACGCACCCGAATCAACCCATTGGTGTTGATCCTGCTTGTATTGGCTTCAGGGGTTATTACATCAGCCATGGGACCCGAACAAAAGGGGGTCCGGGAATTCGGCAAACTCGTAATCAGTTCCGGTGAGGACTGTCAAAGTTCAGTGGTTCTAAGGCCTAACGGAGTGCAGAAAGAAGGAAGAACTTCTTCAACCCTTCAGTCTTCAGGCGAAATTGAGTATGTCTTCTTCTACAAGGAAATATTTCATTCCGACTATCTCAGCTTTCATTCTATTTTCCGATCCAATCACAGCACAGCTGTATTTCTCGTCCTAAGGGTCATAAGAAGGTAGAAGCAATCCACAATTAGATTCAATTAAACTATGTGCTACAGGTACTGCGTACTGGCGTGCGCTATTTTTACATCTTTTGCGTCATTGGGTCAGCATATTGAAGAAGCTGTTGATTCAAGTGCATTGGTTATTGCCTATGAGGCCTACATGGATTTCCACTATGCTGCAGATTTCAACAGTCCGCAGAATAACATAAGACCCTTCAACAGCAATCCTGTCAATGTAAATCAGTTCGGCATGGCCTACACTTACGCATCAGCTGCTTTCGAGTACAAGAAACTCACGGCCACCGCTGCCTTCCACACAGGAGAAATCGTGAGCGTAATGTATGCCGGCGAAGATTATCTGAATAAGTTTATTCGTGAGATGTCAGTGCGATACAGGGTAACCAACAGCATGGAGGTAGAGGCCGGTATCTTTCCTGCCATCTACGGGGCGGAGACGTTCATCAACAAGGACAACTTTCATGCGACCAGGGCAGTGATGACAGACTTTGCTCCGGACTTTGAAGCAGGGTTTCGGATAAAATATAAATACAATCAATACCTGCGGGCCACGTTCCAGATTACTAATGGCTGGCAGGTGATCAAAGACAATAACAACTATCCAGGATTTGGGATGGTGCACATCTTCGACAAGCCCGACAAATTACTTCTCAACTATGGAATTTTTGTTGGAAAGGAAGTATACCTCAGTAAGAATGCAATGAATCAACCCAAATTCTATAACAACTTTTTCGGCCGTATCCATATGAGTCAAAAATGGATAGTGGCTCCGATGGTGGATTATGGAATGATTGTGAACCCATATACAAATCAATGGGATGACTGGTATGCGATAGGCGGATCAGTGCGCTATTCTATTACCAATCAATGGGGGTTTGCTGCCCGTTATGAGTATGTCCATGATCCTAACCAGATCATCAACGAGGTAATTACCAACACACCAAATGGATTCCAGATGAAGGGGACTACGCTGACGCTTGAATATCTTCCGGCACCTCAAGTGACATTTCGACTGGAAAGCAGACTGTCGAGCTCGCTCGACCCGATTTATCCCAGTGACACGGGGGTGAATGAAAAGACGGATTTTTTTGTTATGGGTTCCATTGCTATCCAGTTAAAAAATTCGGCCGCTGTGAAAATGAGACCTGAGCCCGGACTCAAGGATGTTTACTAGCTAGCAGGATTGGGGGTCTAATATGCTCCTCGGAAATGTTCAATCGCCAAATATGCCCCGCACCCTGCGAAGTAGCCCAACATGGCAATGAGACTTATACGTTTCAGGTACCAGATGAAGTCGATCTTCTCCATGCCCATGACTGCCACCCCTGCTGCTGATCCGATAATGAGGATGCTTCCACCCGTACCGGCGCAGTAGGCCAGATATTCCCAGATGAAATGATCCATGGGGAAAGCATCCAGATTGTACATGCCCATACTGGCAGCAACAAGGGGAACGTTGTCAATAACAGCAGACATCAGACCAATGAGCGTGACAATGATGGATTGACTCCCAATGGCATGATCCAGGTATTCAGCAAATCGATGCAGCAGGGTCATGGATTCAAGCGCACCCACAGCAAGCAGAATACCGAGGAAGAATAATACGCTGGAAGTGTCGATCCTTTGTAGCGCTCCGGCCGCTGTGTAAGGCTTGCGCAAAGCCTCGTCCGCGTGAGGGTTAATCATTTCTGAAACCACCCATAGTACACCCAGGCCCAGGAGCATTCCAATATAGGGAGGCATATGAGTAATGGTCTTGAAGACTGGAACAAACACCAAAGCACCAACACCCAGAGTGAGCATAATGCCGCTTCCCTTGATCTTCTCGCTCAGATAACCAACATTCTCATGTTCAGGATTTGGCACCTCACCAAGAGTTCCTTTCAGGGTAAAGGTGAGGTATAACAGCGGCACAAGCATGCAGAATACACTTGGAATGAACAGGACTTCCATAATGTTGACCGTTGAGATTTGTCCCCCGATCCACAACATGGTAGTTGTCACATCTCCTATAGGCGTCCATGCTCCTCCGGCATTTGCTGCAATTACGATCATGCCGGCAAAGAACATCCGCATTTCCTTGTCGGGAATGAGTTTGCGGATAAGGGAAATCATTACAATTGAAGTTGTAAGGTTATCAAGTATAGACGACAGGAAGAAGGTCACCCAGCATACAAGCCACAGCAGCTTAACCGGGTTCTTGGTGCGTATGCGGTCAGTGATTAGACGAAAGCCCTGGTAGGCATCCACAAGCTCCACAATCGTCATGGCTCCGAGCAGAAAGAAGAGGATGGAAGAAATCTGGCTGAGGTGCTCTCCCAAATGTTCTCCAACCAAATCGGGATTACCTGACGACATGGCATAAAGCGTCCAACAGAAAACACCGGTCAGCAATGCAGAGGCAGTCTTGTTGACTTTAATGGGATGCTCCAGCGCAATCGCCAGATAACCGATCACAAAAATGGCGACGATAACAACTTCCATGGTCAGGGTTTAGGTCTAAGTAAATATAGACGAAAAAAACATTTCCGGAAGTCCCGTAAACGAGATTCTACAAAGCCCGCCGATAAACCTGACAGGCGGTTGATGTTTATTATTTGAAGTGTTATTCGCCCAGTTGGAACAGTCCCTGATTCAACAAGCGCAGTGACCGTTCTTTTTGAGAAGTGTCAACCAAAATGGAAATGTTGTTCTGGCTGCCCCCAAATGAAACCATCCTCACCTTCACATCTTTTAACGACTGAAATACGTCTGAAAGGACGCTGACCTTTTCAGCAAGTTGATTGCCCACGATACAAATGATCGTTTGGTTCTTGTCTACGGTTATCGCACCAAAGGATTCCAATTCGTGCATTATTTCATCGAGACGGGAGGTGTCATCGATAGTAAGTGAAACGGCGACTTCAGAAGTGGAGATCATGTCGATAGGAGTCTTGTATCGTTCGAAAACCTCGAAGACGCGCCTGAGGAAGCCGAAGGCCAACAACATGCGTGAAGACTTGATGTTGATAGCAGTAATGCCATCCTTGGCCGCAATGGCCTTCACCTGCCCCCTGGTTCCCTTGTCGCTGATGAGAGTTCCAAATGCCTTCTCATCCATTGTATTTTTCAGGCGAACCGGTACGGCATAACGTTGTGCAGGCACAATCGTGGAGGGGTGAAGAATCTTGGCCCCGAAATAGGCGAGCTCGGAGGCTTCATCAAAAGTAAGTTCCGCTATGGGCAATGTTTTCTTCACTACCCTGGGATCATTGTTGTGCATCCCGTCTATATCAGTCCAGATTTGCACCTCTTCTGCACGAATGGCAGCCCCTATGAGGGATGCGGTATAATCGCTTCCGCCGCGTTTCAGGTTGTCAATTTCATTGCGATGGTTACGGCAGATGTAACCCTGGGTGATCAGAACGTCTACCTGACTCATGGAAGGCAACAGTGCCTTAAGCCGGGCGCTTATCTTATCCAGTTCAGGTTCCTGGTTCTCATCGATGGACATAAAGTGAAGGGCCGGCAATAACCTGGACTCAACCTTTCGTTCACGTAAGTGATAATAGAAGAATTCAGTAGATGCCAGTTCACCCTGGGCCAGCAACTCACGGTAACTCCTGTCATCAAAGGATCCGGCAGCAAGAAGCCGGATGAGTGAAAAATATCTGCCGACAATATCCTGGCCGATGGCTTTGAATTCCGGCGCCCTGTACAAGGCATCGGCATAAGTCTGATAATGTTTTTCCAGCTGTTGAACCTCCGATTCCGCCTCCGCTTTCTTCCCGGCAAGGAGATAATCGCCAATCTTTACCAACGTGTTGGTCGTTCCGCTAAGAGCGGAAAGCACAACAATCTTCTTGCCTGTGGCAGACAGAACGAGGTCTGCAACTTTTTGGAGTCGATCAGGTTTGCCGACGGAAGTTCCGCCGAATTTCAGAATCAGCATATGTTGCCTTTTGGGGGCAGCAAATATAAAGGCCAGCAGGATTCCCTGCAGGCCCTAGCTTTATTTTTGGAAGTAGTAGCTTGTGCGCTCGAGTTCCTGTACCGATTGAAATGGCCTTCCGGGGCTCAGGTACTGGTTCAAAAATTTATACACTTTCAACCGAATCTCTTTGCCGATTTTCGTGTCGATCCGGTCGAAGATGTGTCCACCTTCAATGTTTTCATAAATCTGGTACTCAAACTTCTTGTTTTCAGCCTTCAATGCGCGAATTAGCTGTTCAACTTCCAATACGTTCACATCCTCGTCGTTGGTGTTGGTGTGAATGAGAAGAGGGGTCTTCAATTTTTGCACATTCCATACCGGTGACCGCCTGCGGTATTCCTGCACGTTTTCATAGGCTGATTTCCCTATGTGATAGTCAGCAGCAAACAAATCGCGATAACCTTCTGTTTTGTAACCCATCCGTGCCACGAGGTCGCTTACCGGTACACCGGCATAGGCCACTTTATATTCATCCGGGTTGGCGAAGATATCCAGGAGGGTGATCATGCCGCCATGGCTCCAGCCGAGGATTCCCACACGATCTTTGTCTACAAAGGAGTAGTTCTCTACCAGGTAGTCCCGCGTTTTGTTGACATCCACCACCTCCTTGTCCCCATAGTCGATGGCCTCATAGAAATCACGGCCGTACCCTGTACTGCCGCGATAGTCAGGTGCAGCCACTACGTAACCCTGCACTATTAGTTCACGGATGATGTGAGCCGAAGAGCTTTCCACATCACCATGCACGCCGCCGTGCACATAAACCAGGAGAGGGTACTTCTTGGATACATCAAGATTTCTCGGAAAGAAAACATAGGAACGAAACACCAGGGGATTGTTGGCACCCTGGGCGGTTGGGTTCTTGTCGCTCTTCTCCGCCGGACCGGTGATTGTCACCTTGTCCACCCATGCGATGTCACCCATGCGTTGATACCAGAGGATATCATCATTTGACTTCCTGACCCTGTCGAGTTGTGAGTTGAGATTGTCTATTTGTGATTTCAGGGACTTGATCTGATCGTCGGCATTCTGTCCAAACGCCAGCGAAATGGCTAGGAGGCTGACCAATAGAATAGTGTACTTCATCGGAATGGGTTTATCTTATAAACTATGGAAAAATAATCCTGAGATGCCAGCCTGAAGTTTACGACCGGCGGATTTCATGTTGCACTCGCTTCAAATAAAGAAAGCCACCCATTAGGTGGCTCTCCTGGTAAGATCCCTGAAATATATTTACTTCTTCACTTCTTCATACTCCACATCTGTGGCGTCTCCGGTTCCAGATCCGCTGCTGCCAGTAGGGCTACCTGCGTTTGCACCGGCCTGCTGACCTGCTCCTGCTCCACCGCCGGTAGCGGCGTACATTTCCTGTGAAGCGGCCTGCCAGGCATTGTTCAGCAAGGACATCGCATTTTCTATTGCGGTCAGATCCTGTGATTTGTGTGCCTCTTTCAGTTTCTCCAGTGCGCTGTTAATTGCACCCTTGTTGTTTTCTGAAAGTTTGTCTCCGTACTCTTTCAATTGCTTCTCGGTCTGGAAGATGAGTGAGTCGGCCTGGTTGATCTTGTCGATCTTGTCTTTAGCCTTCTTGTCGGCTTCGGCATTCGCCTGTGCCTCTTCTTTCATCTTCTTTATTTCGGCATCGGTGAGCCCGGAAGAAGCTTCGATACGGATCTTCTGTTCCTTACCCGTCCCTTTATCTTTGGCTGAAACATGGAGGATGCCATTTGCATCAATATCGAAAGTCACTTCGATCTGAGGAATACCCCTCGGTGCCGGCGGGATGCCATCGAGATGGAAGCGGCCTATGGTGCGATTGTCGCGAGCCATGGGACGTTCGCCCTGCAGAACGTGAATCTCCACGGAAGGCTGGTTGTCAGATGCCGTTGAGAATACTTCTGATTTCTTGGATGGAATCGTAGTGTTGGACTCGATCAGGCGGGTCATTACGCCTCCCATGGTCTCGATACCAAGGGACAGCGGAGTCACATCCAGCAACAACACGTCTTTCACTTCTCCGGTGAGTACACCACCCTGGATGGCGGCGCCAACCGCCACCACTTCGTCAGGATTCACACCCTTGGATGGTTTCTTGCCAAAGAATTTCTCTACTTCATCAACTATCCTGGGGATGCGCGTTGAACCACCTACAAGAATTACCTCATCGATCTGGTTTACCGATACACCGGCATCAGCAACTGCCTTGCGGCAAGGTTCAAGTGTTCTCTTGATCAGGTCATCGCAGAGTTGCTCAAACTTCGAGCGGCTCAGTTTCTTAACCAGGTGTTCCGGCACGCCGTCAATTGAGGTAATGTACGGAAGGTTGATTTCAGTCTCAGTTGAGCTGGACAATTCAATTTTTGCCTTTTCAGCAGCTTCTTTTAACCGCTGGAGTGCCATAGGATCCTTGCGGAGATCAATATTTTTCTCACCCTTGAATTCATCCGCCAGCCAATTCATGATGCGCATATCAAAGTCGTCACCGCCAAGGTGCACATCACCGTTCGTTGACTTTACTTCGAATACACCGTCACCCAGTTCGAGGATGGAAATGTCAAACGTACCGCCGCCAAGATCATAGACGGCGATTTTCATGTCTTTGTTCTTCTTATCAAGACCGTAGGCCAGTGCGGCAGCAGTGGGCTCATTAATGATACGCTTCACATCCAGGCCTGCAATCTGCCCTGCCTCTTTGGTGGCCTGTCGCTCCGAGTCATTGAAGTAGGCAGGTACTGTGATTACAGCCTCTGTGACCGTCGTACCCAGATAGTCTTCTGCAGTGGACTTCATTTTCTGAAGGATCATCGCAGATATTTCCTGAGGGGTGTAAAGGCGGTCACCAATACGGACGCGGACGGTATCGTTGCTGCCAGATTCGACCTGGTAGCTTACCATCTTCTTTTCTTCCGTCACATCGCCGAACTTCTTACCCATAAACCTTTTGATGGACATCACGGTGTTTTTCGGGTTGGTAATGGACTGGCGCTTGGCAGGGTCACCTACCTTTCGCTCGCCCTTGCCGTTATCCAGAAAGCCAACGATACTCGGAGTCGTCCTCCGGCCTTCACTGTTGGCAATTACAACAGGTTCGTTGCCCTCCATTACGGCGACGCACGAGTTGGTCGTTCCTAAGTCGATTCCGATTATCTTTCCCATAGTCGTATTTCTTGTATTTTGAGTCGATTCCAGCCTGTTGGCGTCAATAGATGTGCCAAGGGTCGCTTTTAGGCAAAATGTGACACAATGGCAGAAGGTGGTTGTTGATCAATGCCTTCTTCGCGCTCAAGAGTGGCTCGTTCGGATTACGGGAAGGAATATTCCTAATAATTTATAATTGTCAGGACCTTTGGTAAGCCAGGCGGAAACCCGAAACTTTGAACTCAGAACAGGTAATAAATATGTTTTCAAGTTGGATGGGTGGCGACAGTTTTGCCATCGATTTAGGTAACACCAATACGTTGCTGGCAAACGAAAGTCAAATCCTTATTTCAGAGCCTTCTTACATCGTATTTGATAAGGATAAGAACAAAGTCAAGGCAGTAGGTGCGGCGGCCTATGATATTTTCGAAAAGAACCATGAGGATCTCCGTCCGGTGAAGCCGCTTCGGTGGGGCGTGATTTCGGATTATGATTCTGCTTCCGCCATGATCCGTGAAATGGTCAACAAGACTTTCTCGAAATCAAAACGTCTGCGGGGTTTTCGGAATATTATCTCAGGCGTTCCATTCGCCACTACAGAGGTTGAACGTCGTGCTTTGCGTGATGCCCTTGGGCAATTCAATGCTCGGGACATCAAATTGCTGTTCGAGCCTCTGGCAGCGGCAATCGGCATGGGACTTAATGTGCAAGAGCCATCCGGGAAGATGATTGTTGACATTGGTGGCGGGATCACAGAGATTGTGATTATCTCATTGTCCGGCGTTGCTGCATTCCATTCCACAAAAGTGGCGGGTGATTCCATGACGGAAGATATCCAGGATTACTTCCGCCGATATCACCAACTTTCGATTGGCCTCAGAACCTCTGAGAGAATCAAAATGCAGGTGGGTTCCGTTCTGGAACAGCCTGAGGAGGTACCTGCTCCAGCCTATGTGACGGGAAGGGACTTAAAGGAGGGCATCCCAACAAAAATCAGAACTGACCACCGCGAAATCCATCATATTCTGGATCCATCTTTCCGTTCCATCGAAGAGGCAATTATCAACACCCTGGAAGTATGTCCGCCGGAATTGGCGTCAGATATATACGGCAACGGCATCCATGTTACGGGAGGAGGGGCCATGCTGCGGGGAGTAAAAGAAAGATTGGAGAAAACCCTATCCCTGCCCGTTCATATTGATTCGAATCCACTGTTATCAGTGTCAAAGGGGATTTCGAAAGTCCTTGCCAGACCGGAAAAGTCGAAGGCAATACTTATCAATTGATTCCGTCAGGTGATAGATAACCGTTACAGGTAAAACTACTTCTTTCTGCATCCTTCAATGATGTACTTGTTGAACTTGCCGTCATCCCTGATGATGGAGAAAAACTCTCCTATGAAGGAACGCATGTCGTTGTATTCTTTTTCAGAAAACAGCGTCCGGTACTTTTCGATTGTGCCCATGATCTCAGGTTCCTTCTTTATAAAATCCTGGCGTACATATTGAACGATAGGCTCCTTCCTGCAGAATCCCCTATAGAGTCGATCGCGTACACTGGTGATTCCAAGATCAGCGTTTACCTCGGCATAAGGTGGATTTACGAATCCTGACATGTCAAAGTCATACGCCAGCGGGATATAGGTGCGTGGCTCTTTGTACATCACCTTGGCATTATGAAGGAAAGTGGTGGACCAATCCGTATTGGCGATCATAAACTGAAAAAGATCGTGTTTCAAAGCAGCTGTATCATTAAGTCCCAGCGGATGCAGGTTCAGCTTTTCCATTACTTTGGCCTTGTTGCGCTTGGCAACTTTGTCATCGTCTTCAATGAAGAAACCTGCCAATTGAAATGTTTTGGTCTTCTTCCCGTCCAGTTCACTGAACTCGACATTAGCCAATCGGGTGTTGAAATAGTATGGCGTAATTCTCTCATACATTTTATAGGCCACGTATTCCTTCAGCAGCAGCACATTCTTGCCGTCATTATTCTGACACGGGAGTACAAGTTTCAGACTCTTGTTTCCTTCCAGGACAGTCCCCTTCGTGTTTTCCTTCTCGCTCTTGATCTTGAGAGGAGCAAAGTAGCAGTTCTTGCGCCGGAAGATACCCCTGGCCCTTACATCTATCTTGATTGAATCCCAACCCCCTTTCGCATTCTTTACATAAAACATGTAGGGCAGATAGGTTGAATCATTGGTCTTCTTTTTAATATCTTTGATTGACACCTTTAACTTGATGTCCAATGTCTGCTGGTCACTGAATAGCCGGGTCAGGTCAGACTTTTGTGCAGTCGCGACGCGCGATAACAGCAGCAACATCAGGATGAAGAGGGTTGACTTTTTCATCGATAGCTCAATTTAGGGAGGCTTGATCTTAAACTATGAAGAAATACTTACAGATTATAAATATCAGGACTTTTCAGGTCTTGTTGATCTGCCTCGGCACATCTTTTTTGGTGATCCACTACGAAATCAAATATAATTTCGATCTGACAGTCATAAGTATAGCAATCATTTTCCCTCTGGTATTTACCATTCGTGCAGCCTTTAGGCGGAGAGAAAAGGCATTGGAACACCTCAGCCGCTTCAAATCTTCGTTGCAGACGGTTAACAACTGCTTCCAGCGATGTAAGAAACTGCCTGATACCCAAAAAGAGGTAGCAAAAGCCAGGCTGCTTCAAATTTCGGATTCACTGATGGACTATGTAACGCACAAGGTGGATAACCAGGGTGCACTTAAAAGCAGTCTTGACGCGATCCCTGCATTTATTATGGAAAATAAGGAGGGACTTGGATCCTCTGAAGCATTCAAGGTCTATCGATTTTTCAAGGAGGTGTATTCAAGCGTCGAAAACACTGTCGCCATTTACACGCATCGGACGCCAATCAGTCTCCGGGCCTATTGCCAGATCTTCATATACTTCTTTCCGATCATTTATACGCCGGCTTTACTGCACCGGCTCGACAACAATTCGCCGGATTGGGTGGTTTATTCACTAAGTACCATTACCGGTTTCATACTCATATCCCTTTTCAATGTGCAGGATCAGATGGAACATCCGTTTGACCAACAGGGATTGGATGACATCAGACTGGAACAATTCCGGTTTCCGGTATGATCCTGATGAGCTGAAATACATTCCTTCCGCCGCTGTCTCTCCTTCCTGTCGACCGGCTTCTGCTTGGCGCTTTTTTGTTAGCTTTGCGGCCTTTGTTCGCCATGACGCTGGAGCAGGAAATATCAAAGAGAAGAACCTTTGGCATCATTAGCCACCCGGATGCCGGTAAGACTACACTTACTGAAAAGCTTCTGCTGTTTGGAGGGGCCATTCAAAAAGCAGGCGCCGTGAAGTCCAGCAAAATCAAGGACCACGCGCGAAGCGACTGGATGGAAATCGAAAAGCAAAGGGGAATTTCCGTTGCCACCTCTGTCATGGGATTTAACTACCAGGACATTAAGATCAACCTGTTGGATACACCGGGCCACCAGGACTTTGCTGAAGACACCTATCGCACCCTCACTGCTGTTGACAGTGTGATCATGGTGATCGATTGTGTGAAAGGCGTGGAGACCCAGACGGAAAAGTTGATGGATGTTTGTCGCATGCGCAATACGCCTGTCATATGTTTTATCAACAAACTGGACCGTGAAGGAAGGGATCCATTCGAACTATTGGATGAAATTGAAGACAAGCTTGACATAAAAGTTCGCCCGCTCAGCTGGCCAATCAGCATGGGTAAGACTTTTAAGGGGGTATATAGTCTGTATGAAAAGAGCCTTCACCTTTTTACCGCCAGCAAGACAGTGATAGAGGAGGGGATTCAGGTTTCAGATATCAGCAACCTTGAACTTGATACCCTTATTGGTGAAAACAATGCGAAGCAGCTTCGGGCAGATGTCGAGCTCATTGAAGGCGTTTATCCAGACTTCTCGATTCAGGAATACCTTGAAGGGAAGGTGGCGCCGGTATTCTTTGGCAGTGCTGTCAATAACTTTGGCGTAAAGGAATTGCTTGATACTTTCATCCGGATAGCGCCACCACCCAGGCACCGGGCAACCAGTGCAAGGATTGTTGAACCGGACGAAAAGAAATTTTCAGGTTTCATATTCAAGATTCATGCAAACATGGATCCCAAACACCGCAACCGTATCGCCTTCTTAAGGGTGTGTTCTGGCAGGTTTGAGCGGGGAAACAATTATTACCATGTCCGGCAGGAAAAGAGCTTCAGGTTCTCCAATGCAACCGCATTCCTTGCACAGGATCGGGAGACCATCGATGAGGCCTGGCCAGGCGACATCGTGGGTATATATGACACCGGCAACCTTAAAATAGGAGATACGCTTACCGAAGGAGAGAAGCTCCATTACACCGGAATCCCCAGCTTTTCACCTGAGATTTTCAAGGAGGTGATCAACAAAGATGCCATGAAAAGCAAGCAGCTGGAGAAAGGATTGCTTCAATTGATGGAAGAAGGTGTAGCACAGCTTTTCACATATGATGTGGGAAAAAGAAAGGTGATCGGCACGGTGGGTCCTCTGCAGTTTGAAGTGATCCAATTCCGGCTGCTTCATGAATACGGTGCAACTGTGGAGTTTGTGCCGCAGCCTATCTATAAGGCGTGTTGGCTGAGCAGTGACAGCGACGTCAAGCTTCAGGAATTTGTCAGTTCCAAATTGCGCCACATCGCCCGTGACAAAGAAGGCAAACTGGTCTTTATGGCCGAGTCAAAGGCCTGGCTACAAATGGTTCAGGACAATTTCCCTGACATCAAATTCCATTTCACTTCTGAATTCAATCCAGCCGTGGAGGTGAAAGATTGAAGCAAGCAGTTTTGAGTTATTGGCCCTTTTCTTGTGCCACAACTCCGTCAAAGATCATCCTGGACACTTCGGCCATCGCTTCGACACCGGCTTTTTCATCGACAAGTTCTCTGGAAAGTAAAACCAGCACATAACTTCTTCCATCCGGAAGGAAGACTATTCCGGAGTCATGATGCAATCCGGTTATCCATCCGGTCTTGTGTGCCACCTTAACGCCATCGGGGAGTTTGGCGGGTATGATGTCATTGAATTTCTGGTCGAGCAAAATCCGGATCATTCCATCGGAAGCCTCGCGGCTAACCGCTTCACCTTTGGCAATTTTGGAAAGCAGCACCATAAGATCATATGCGGTAACGGTATTGTTGAGTCCCTGCTGGTAGGCCTTGTCATCTTCCACTCCCCGCAAAACTTCAAGATCTTTTAAACCCAGGGATCGCATGGTGGCCGTGACATTCTTTGCACCCACCTTGTCGATAATGAGATTTGTGGCAAGATTGGAGGAATAGATTATCATCGCATACATTACGTCATACATCGATTTCTTCTTACCTATATTCCGGTAGAGTTCAAATTCACTGTCTTCGGCGGAATCCAGGCGGTAGACACTTTCATCCACGATGCTTTTGAATTCATTAATGATGGGGATGGAATCCTGGAGCGAAAATTTCCCCTCGGCGGCCTGCCGATATACTTCTACCATTACCGGAGTTTTCATTGTACTGGCCGCATGAAATCGTTCATGCTCATTTACAAGAATCATTTCATCGGTCTGAAGATCATGAAAAGCGACAGCGAATTTGCCGTCAGCTTTATTCAGACGGGAAGTTATTTCATTTCTTAGGCCATCACTTTTGTGCCGGGTATTGCATGAAGCAAGACATGCAAGAGCAAGCAGGATAATTGGGATTCTAACCATGGATTGATATTAAAAGATTACTTTCGCAAGTCAAACAACTTACCTTAAAACGTGACGAACGGCTCCTTTCAGCGCTACCTCAACCTCTTCTCCAATATTAAGAACTGGCCCAGGTATTTTTCCCAGAAAAGCGACCAGACTTTCCAGCCTGTCACATTTGAGACCCGTGCCGGAATCACTTTTGAGGTGCCTACACGCGAATTGTATCTCGTTTTTAAGGAAATTTTCATGACGGATTTCTACTCGATCAATGATTGGGCGAAATCACTTCCCGATCGACCTGTCGTAGTGGACGTAGGCGCAAACGCGGGATATTTCAGCATTCTCATGATGTCCAAACGGCCGGATGCGACGATTTATGCATACGAGCCTATCGAGCGGAATTTTACCCTGTTCGGTGAGAACATCAAACGCAATGTTGCAATGACAGGACATGTACACTTGTTCCACCGCGCAGTAACAGGCTCCCCGACTGATGAGATCACTCTGTACAAGGAGGCCGACAGCGCCAACTCTGTAACGGCATCTGTTTATAAGGACTTTGAATCACACAACCTTACTGCTGTTAAAGTAAAGGCGATTTCCCTGGCTGCCATTTTGGAAACTAACAAGCTTGCACGAATAGATTTTCTCAAACTGGATTGCGAAGGAAGTGAGTATCCCATTGTCTACGAATCTGATCCATCCGTCTGGAATGCCATAAATTCACTGTTCCTGGAAGTGCATGACCTGGACAAGGAAAAGCGCAATTACACTTTCATGAATGAATTCCTGCAGAAGCTTGGCTACAGGACTTCTGCTCAATTGGCGAATAACGGTTGCCATGCGCTCTATGCGTGGCGCTGACAGTCAGCAGCATGGATCAGCCAACGGTTATCTGGGAAGACAATCACCTGCTGGCAATTAACAAGCCGGCAGGCTGGCTCGTGCAGGGTGATGCAACAGGCGATGCAACACTTGCAGATTGGTGCAAGGCTTATATCAAAGAAAAATATCAAAAGCCCGGTGAAGCATTTCTCGGTGTCATCCACAGACTTGACAGGCCGGTAAGTGGGGTGGTGGTTTTTGCCCGCACATCCAAAGCGCTGACGCGGATGAATAAACTCTTTCGGTCCCGTGAAGTTGAGAAAATCTATTGGGCTCTTACCGATCATGTTCCGCCTCAAAAGAGCGGCCATCTGGTGCATTGGTTGAAGAAAGATGAAAAGAAAAACAAAGTGACTGTCTTCAACAAGGAGACCGTAGGGGCCCTTAGATCAGAACTTCAGTATCAGTGGGTAGCCTCTGCCCTTGGCACCTTCCTTCTGGAATTGCGTCCATTGACCGGGCGATCGCATCAGATAAGAGTTCAGCTTGCTTCCATGGGCTGCAGCATTATGGGTGACCTCAAATATGGATCACAGTTCACAACCGGTGACGGCAGTATTGCACTCCATGCGCGCCGTCTTTCTTTCCAGCACCCCGTCAGTAAAAACAGGGTTGACCTTTCTGCCACGGTACCAACCCGTCTGTGGTGGCATCCGTTTCAGGAGAAATAAATGCCTAGTTTTAGAATTCAATTGGAATTGTAGTGAGCTGGCTGGAGAAACTTCAGAGCCGATGGAAGGTGAAAAGCATTGCGCAGGTCGTAATGATCTTGATTGTCTTCGCACTGACAGGATTTACGGTAGTATTTCTGAAAAAGCCAGTACTCACCTATTTTTTTGAGGGAACGCCTCGGCCATTATGGGCTACAGTCGTTTACTATATTTTGATCCTTCCGGTGTATAATGCGATTCTGCTCCTGTATGGACTGCTGCTCGGACAATTCCGTTTCTTCTGGGACTTTGAGAAACGTATGCTCAATCGTATTTTTGGCAGAACCAAAAAAAATACACCATGAAGAAAACTCTTCTCCTTCTCGCGTCTGTCGTTGTTATGGCATCATGCTCTTCACCGAAGTATGCTTATTATTTCAGCCATCATCAGCAGACAGTGGCTAAACACGAAGGGATTGCGCTGCCGCAACCTGCGGCCGGAGTCCAGAGAGCCGAAGTACTCACAGCCAGTGCTTCTCCGGTTTCATTGCTTTCAAATGAAACAGCATCAGTAGTGCCCGATTTCAAATCATCAGCTCCTGAATTATCGAAGGAAAAGAGGTCCGTCCTGCGTCATGACATGAAGAAGGCAATTGCCAAACTTCGTGTGGACAAGAAGATGAAATCTTCCTTGGCCGCAGCCAAGGCAAGCGGGATGGATAATGACCTTAAATTGGCTATCATTTTTGGTGCAGTGGGTGTGGTTGGCCTAATTATCGGAGGCAATGTTTTCACGATCATTGGCGGAATTGCCATGCTAATTGGCGTTGTGTTCTTTGTGAAATGGATCATCCGTCAATAGAGTTTCATTAGCTGTTAAGAAAGGCCTCTTTCGGGAGGCCTTTCTTTTTTTTAGGGAAAACATATTTTTGCAGTCGAAAAAATTCTGATGAGTATGAACATTCAGATAGAGAATCTCTCCAAACAATACGGCTATCAGAAGGCGGTAGATCACATCTCATTTGAGGTCAGGCCGGGGGAGGTTTTGGGTTTTCTGGGTCCTAACGGGGCCGGAAAAAGCACAACCATGAAGATGATCACGGGCTACCTCTCCATAGGCGAAGGGGATGTAAGGCTGGGAGGGAAATCGGTCAGGGAGTATGGAGATGACCTGAAAAGGCACATCGGTTACTTGCCTGAAAACAATCCGCTGTACCTGGACATGCCGGTGATAGACTACCTGGAATTCTGTGCAGCCCTGCAGGGTGTCCATTCATCCGACATTGGCAAACGAGTACGCGAAATGGTTCGGGTATGCGGCCTGAATGCCGAAAAGCACAAAAAGATCGGTGAACTCTCCAAGGGCTATCGTCAACGGGTTGGCCTTGCACAGGCCATGATCCATGATCCGGAGGTGCTTGTACTGGATGAACCCACCACCGGCCTTGACCCCAACCAGATTGTTGAGATTAGAAAACTGATTCGCGAACTGGGAAAAGAAAAAACAGTGGTGCTCAGTACGCACATCCTCCCGGAAGTTGAAGCCACCTGCGACCGCATCCTGATCATCAACAAGGGAAAAATCGTTGCAGACGGGTCAGCAGAATCGTTGAGGAAGCAGGCTACTGGACAGGAAATCATCAAACTTCGGATTGAAGATGCCTCTCCTGATGCGATTATGCAGGAACTCAGACGGCTTCAAAATATTGACACGGTTGAACTTGTGGACAAGACCATGAACCGCTTTGAAGTCCAAAGTGCCAGTGGCAAATCCTCCCGTCGTGAAATCTTTCAGTTGTGCGTACAGAAGGGCTGGGTTTTGAGTGAACTGATCCCAATTGAAACCAGGCTTGAAGATATTTTCAGAAATCTAACTACGAACTGATATGAATGCCGTCCTGATCATTGCAAAGAAGGAATTGCAGTCTTATTTCGATTCCCTGATTGCCTACATCATGCTCGTTCTGTTCCTGGGCTTCAGCGGATTCTTCACATGGCTGTATGGTTCTGACATTTTCATGGTGGGCCAGGCCACTCTCCAGTCATTCTTTTCGATAGCCTACTGGACACTTTTCTTCTTTACCCCGGCGCTTACCATGCGACTGCTTGCAGAAGAAAAGAAAACCGGTACGATTGAAATGCTACTGACCAAGGCCGTCAGCGACCGCCAGGTTGTCCTTGGAAAGTTTCTGTCGGCCCTGATGCTGGTAATGATTGCACTGGCGTTCACCCTGCCTTATGTGATCACGCTTTCGAAGCTGGGAAATATCGATGCAGGAGAGGTGATATGCGGTTACGGAGGACTTGTACTCATGAGTGCGGCCTACATCTCGATCGGATTGTATGCAAGCAGCCTGACCAACAATCAGATTGTGGCGTTCCTGCTGGCGTTGTCTATAGGTCTGTTTTTTCATATCATTTTTGATGTTCTGGCATCCAGCTTTACAGGAATCCCTGCCCAGGTATTCAGCACCCTTAGCCTGAGCAATCACTTTGAAAGTATGTCCCGCGGAGTAGTCGACAGCAGGGACCTGATATATTTCATTTCCATTGTGTTTATGGGACTATTTCTTTCTGAATTGTCGCTCACAAAGAGAAACCTGAACTGATCCGGCATGAAACAAAAACTACTTGTCACAACAATTCTGGTTACCGGCATTGTGCTGGTAGTTAACTTCCTTTCGAATGAGATTCACCTGCGACTGGATTTTACTGATGACCGCCAGTTTACGCTGAGCCAGGCAACGCGCAACATTCTCAATAACCTGGAGGAGCCTGTCACCATAAAGGCTTACTTCTCTAAAGATTTGCCTGCCAACATCGAAAAGACAAAACAGGACTTCCAGGATATGCTGATTGAGTATGCCAACCGCTCGAATGGGATGATAGGATATGAGTTCATCAATCCCAATGAAAGCGAAGAAACAGAAAAGCAAGCTACTCAGAATGGCATACAGCCCGTCATGATAAATGTCCGGGAGAAGGATCAGGTCAAACAGCAGAAGGCATTCCTTGGCGCAACAATTGCCATAGGTGATAAAAATGAGGTGATTCCTTTCATTCAGCCGGGCGCAGCCATGGAGTATGCACTCTCCACAGGCATCAAGAAATTGTCTGTGACCAGCAAACCGGTTATTGGCTTTGTCCAGGGAAACGGCGAGCCTGCCCTGGAGGAAATGAGTCAAATGGCAGAACAACTTCGCGTCTTGTATGATTTGCGTGCCGTGAAATTGGACTCAGCGTCACCCTCCGCAGACATCAGGACTTTGGTGGTGATCAGGCCTACAGACTCTGTTCCTGCCGCACAGCTAAGTAAGATGGATGAGTTTCTCGCACGGGGTGGTAACATGCTTGTTGCCATTAACCGCGTCCAGGGAAATCTGCAACAAGCTGTCGGGATGCCAGTCAACACCGGCATGGAATCCTGGCTGCAACAGAAAGGCATACTGGTTCAGGATGCTTTTGTAGTAGATGCGAAATGTGGCGCCGTGACAGTACAGCAACAGCAAGGATACTTTTCACTCCAAACCCAAATCCAGTTTCCTTACCTTCCTTCCATAGGCAGATTTGCCAACCATCCGATCGCCAAAGGCCTGGAGTCTGCATTTCTGGAATTTGCAAGCCCTGTCAATTTTGTGGGGGACACCTCAAAACGTTTTGTCGCCCTTGCGTTCACATCCGAGCAGTCCGGCATTCAGAAGGCACCTTTGTACTTTGATATCAACAAGCGCTGGACGGAAGCAGACCTGCCCATGAAGGGCATACCCGTAGCGGGATTGGTTCAGGGCAAACTTGGCGGAAACACCGATTCGAGACTGGTGGTGATCGGTGATGGAGACCTGGTGTACAATGGCCCACCTCAGCAGGGAAGAAGGCAGTCTCCTGACAATATCAACCTTGTCGTGAATTCAATCGACTGGCTATCTGATGACACAGGTCTGATCGAACTCCGTACCAAGGGTGTGACATCGAGGCCCATCAAACAACTCGAGGACACGACAAAATCGCTGGTTAAATACGGAAACTTCCTTTTACCGATCATCCTGGTCATCGGTTACGGGTTGGTTCGCGTTCAGCGGAATAAAATGATTCGACTAAGAAGAATGAGCGAAAATTATGAAGAGAATTAACAACCGGTTGTTAATCGCCCTCTTGGCGGGCCTCGTGGTTCTGTTCTTTGTTGTACGCTATTTCAGATCTTCATCCTTGCAGGGTAACCTGCCCGCCAACCTGACCAAGATCGATTCATCTCTTGTGACGGAAATCCGCATTGTCCCCACCCGTGTAAGGGAAGAAGTTCAACTGCTAAGGAACGGTTCAAAGTGGGAGCTGGCCTCCGGGCAATTTAAAGGACATCTGGAAGAAGGTGCCGGTTATACAACACTGAGATCATTAATGTCGCTGAGACCCCAGCGCCTTATTTCCAAGAAAAGGGAAAAGTGGAAAGACTTTGGTGTGAGTGACAGCACTGGTACGCACGTTAAGGTTTTGGCGGGCAAGGATGTAGAGGCCGATATTGTAATTGGCCGCACAGGGTTTTCAGCCAGCAGTGGAGGTGTCTTTTCCGGTTCAGCTTACACGTTTGTCAGGAGATTTGATGAGACCGAAGTGTATGCCGTTGAAGGTTTCCTTGAGTCTCAGTTTAACAGGGGTTTTAACGACTGGAGAGACAAGAGTTTCCTTCGTCTCAAGCGCGATTCCGTTAACCGCATCGATTTCTTGTATCCTGCTGACAGCAGTTTCTCGATGATAAAGTCAGAGGGCAGATGGATGCTGAATGGGGCACCTGCAGATTCATCAGCAGTTGTGACATTTGTCAACTCCCTCGAGTACAAGAACATCGGAACCTTTGCCACATTGCAGCCAGCCGGAGAGTCCTTGGTTAAAATCAAATTCTACAAGGACGCAAAACTACTGGCCAACGTGGAAGGGTGGCCCGGCAGCCCCGACTGGGTACTGAGAAGCACTCATCAACCTGACACATGGTTTTCAGGCGAGGCTGTCGCGATTCACAAAGATCTTTTCAGGCCTAGGAAGTCCTTCCAAAAGGGAAAGAAATAAAAATCGCGGGCACTTGAGGCTGCCCGCGAAAATGTTATTCGTCAGAGTCGGATCAGGCGGCTATTCCGTCTGCGAGAAGTATCACCTTGTTCTTAAGGACTTCAACCACGCCGCCGGTGATTTTCACTTTCTGGCGCTGGTCATGCACTTTGTATTCCACCATGCCTTCCTTGAGGAGGCTGATCAATGGTGCGTGATTATTGAGTACCTGAAACGATCCGTCAGCTCCGGGGCAGGAAAGAATGGTAACCTCTCCTTCGAACACGGTTTTTTCGGGTGTTATGATCTCGAGAAACATATTATCCTTTCGCTTCTTCCATTAGTTTGGCACCCTTCTCAATAGCCTGTTCTATGCTTCCCACCAGGTTGAAGGCCGATTCCGGGAGGTGATCCATTTCGCCATCCATAATCATATTGAATCCCTTGATGGTGTCTTTGATGTCCACCAATGCACCTTTGAGACCTGTAAAGGCCTCCGCTACATGGAACGGCTGGGAAAGGAAGCGCTGCACACGGCGTGCACGGTGTACAACCTGCTTGTCCTCGTCGCTAAGTTCATCCATACCGAGGATGGCGATGATGTCCTGAAGTTCTTTGTAGCGCTGGAGTATCATTTTCACGCGCTGGGCACAGTTGTAATGCTCTTCTCCTACGATGTCGGCGCGAAGAATTCGTGATGTGGAATCCAAAGGATCAACGGCCGGGTAAATACCCAACTCCGCGATTTTGCGGCTCAACACGGTTGTTGCATCCAGGTGGGAGAAGGTCGTCGCAGGCGCAGGGTCAGTCAAGTCGTCGGCTGGAACGTATACGGCTTGAACGGAGGTAATCGATCCGTTCTTGGTCGAAGTAATGCGCTCCTGCATGGCACCCATTTCGGTCGCAAGTGTGGGCTGGTATCCCACAGCTGATGGCATACGCCCCAAAAGAGCGGATACCTCCGAGCCTGCCTGCGTGAAACGGAAAATATTGTCAATGAAGAACAGAATGTCCCGCCCTTTTCCCTGGCCGTCACCGTCGCGGAAATATTCTGCAATGGTCAGACCTGACAATGCCACGCGTGCACGAGCACCAGGGGGCTCATTCATTTGACCGAACACAAAGGTGGCCTTCGATTCAGCCAGTTTGGCTCTGTCAACCTTTGTCAGATCCCAGCCGCCTGCATGGATAGATTTCCTGAATTCGTCGCCATAGTCCACGATACCGGCTTCAATCATCTCGCGCAACAGGTCATTTCCTTCCCGTGTACGCTCACCAACACCTGCAAAAACAGAGAGACCGGCGTAAGCCTTTGCAATATTATTGATCAACTCCTGGATCAATACAGTCTTACCTACACCGGCTCCGCCGAACAGACCGATCTTACCGCCCTTGGCATAAGGTTCAATCAGGTCAATAACTTTAATACCCGTGTAAAGCACTTCTGTTGAGGTGCTGAGGTGATCATAGGCGGGGGCACTCCGGTGGATGGGGAGACCTTTTTCGCCCTTTGGCTGAGGCAAACCATCTATAGCCTCGCCCACGACATTGAAAAGGCGGCCTTTGATATCATCGCCAATTGGCATTTTGATGGGCGAACCGGTGTCCTCCACTTTCATGCCCCTTACCAGTCCCTCCGTGCCATCCATGGCAACAGTTCTTACACGATCTTCGCCGAGGTGTTGCTGGCACTCCAAAACGACTTTGGTGCCATCTTTCTTCATTACAAAAAGAGAGTCAAGAATATTAGGGAGTTTGGTTCCCGGTTCATCAAAGGCGACGTCAACGACGGGCCCTATGACCTGGGTAATTCTTCCGTGATTTGCCATGGGGGAATAGAGGTTAAATGGTCCTAAGAAATCAGCAACAAAATTAACCTCCCCGGCCGGCTTCAACAAGGACCGCCGTCAAAAATCAGCCCAAATAATTGCTCCTTGTAACTCGTTGTGCATCAATCATTAAGGCTAAGCGCTTTTCAATTCAATCCTGAAAGTAGTTCCATGATTTTCCTCAGAGTTTTTGACAAAGATTCTCCCTTCATGGTACATCTCAATGATCCGCTTGGCCAAAGCGAGGCCGAGACCCCACCCACGCTTTTTGGTGGTGAATCCAGGCTTGAATACGCTGGCCATTACCGACTTTGACATGCCTTTGCCTGTGTCAGAGATATCAACAAATACCATTCTGTCGTTTCCACGGAGGATCTTGATGGCAATGGTACCTGAACTCCCTATCGCATCGACTGCGTTCTTGCATAAATTCTCAATCACCCACTCAAAGAGGGGAGCGTGTACCATGGCCCGGATGGTCTCCGACAGTGCATAGACCTCGAAATTGATCTTGGAAGAGACCCTGGGCTGAAGGTAGGCTACAACATTGTTGATCAACTGGTAGACGTTTTCATCTTTCAATGTGGGAGTTGACCCGATACTGGAGAACCGTTCCGTTACAACGCGCAACTTGCGTATGTCCTTGTCCAACTCCTCCACGATTCCTTTCCCCTTTATTTGGGGGTCGTCCCGGAGTACCTCCACCCATGCCATCAGGGAGGAAAGCGGCGTACCGAGTTGGTGCGCGGTTTCTTTTGCAAGACCTACCCATACGCGATTCTGTTCTGCGGTTTTTGAATAATTGAAAGCCAGGTAGGAGATGAATCCAAAAATGGCAATAACCGATAACTGGATGTAGGGGTATGCGATAAGCTGCTTCAGTAAAAAGGAGTTGCGGTAATAAACGAATTGCTTCCCGAATACTTCACCGGTGCTAGGGTCCTTTAGCAGAATGGGAATCGGCACGTAGGTTCTTTTCATGATACCCAATTCCTTCTTGAGTTCTCGTTCTCGGCGCTGTGGCGACCAGGCGGAGTCAAGATCTATGTTGTTGAAATTCAGAATCTGATCATTGCTGTCCACCAGCATGGTCGGCACCGAGTTGTTCTTATAGATAATCTCTTCTGTAATGAAAAGGATATTGTTATCCGTATCGTTGGATGTGTATTCAAGCGCTTTTGCAAACAATCTCACTTGGTTTTTTTCGCGCTCTTTCAGCTGGTCTACCAGGATGTTTGTATAGTAGATGGTACCCACACTGATGATAACGGAAACGCCAAGAATGATCCACTTCAGGTTCGTATTGTCCCTGTAAAAATCTATCGAGGCTAGACCAGTACCCTTGGCCATGTTGACCGGTAGTTCAGTAATTACGAAGATATGGAATTAAAAACTCCGCGTTGCTGGCGGAGTTTTTACAATGATGTTATTCAATAGGTCTCAGTTCTTTTGCAGGAACCATTTGACAAGCACCTTGTAATTCACCTTGGTGCCCGTCATGAGAATACCGACCCTGTAGATTCTTCCTGCAATCCAGGTTGTTAAAATGAAACCAAGGATCAGAAGGGCCATGGACAACAGCAGCTGCCACAGGGGTACCTCATATGCAATTCTGCCCACCATGGCGACAGGTGAAGTGAAGGGTATGATCGACAGCCAGAAACTGACGGTACCATGAGGATCCCTCAGTACAAACATGAACAAACCCATGTATCCGATCAGCAAGGGCAAAGTGATGGGAAATTGAAACTGCTGCGACTCCTGGATGGAGTCCACTGCCGATCCTACCGCGGCAAACAATGCGCCGTATAACAAGTAACCGCCCAGGAAGTAAAACAAAAAGATTAACGCGACCTTCACGAATGGTATTTGACTCAGGTTGTTAAGGAATTCAGGTGATTGCGGAGTAGTGGGCGCCTGTTTCATTACATCCTGAGCAGTCTCTTCGTCCATATTCTTTGTCACTTGTTCCATAGCCTGCTGTTGTGGCATTTTCATGCCGAAGTAACCGAGGACAGAGGAGGTAACGGTGGTGATAAGGATAATCCAAATGAGAAACTGAACAAGACCCACAGAGGCAATTCCAACAATCTTGCCCAGCATTAATTGAAAGGGTTTTACTGAAGAGACAATTACTTCGACCACCTTTGATGTTTTTTCATCAATTACTCCCTGCATGATCTGGATACCGTAAATAAGCACAAACATGTAGATCAGGATGCCGAGCGCCATTCCGGTGCCGTACAGAATACCCGTGTTGCTTGACTTTTCCTCTCCTGAATCTGACAAACTTATCTCGGCTATGCCGACATCGGTGGAGCGGATACTCTTTAGTGTTTCCTTGTCCACATTGTACTGCTCCATTTTGAAGTCCTTCACCTTGTCATTAATCGTACGTTTCAGTTCGGAAATCTTCTCAATGCTTTGACTTTCGCGGGAATAAAAGGTGATTCCGGTTGGGTTGTTGATGTCGGTGGCAGGAATATGAAGCAGTCCAAAGTGCTTGGTCATCTGGTAGGCTTTCTTGGCGACTTCAATCGGGCCGCTTACGTTGACAATGGTAAAACGCCTGGTATCCTCGAACTGGAATCTGCCCGTTTCATCAAGGACTTCCACCACATCGGGTTTGGCACTCTCGGCCTCCTTGACCATAAAGAATACCAGACCTCCTATAATAGCAGGGAAGATCAGGGGTACAAGGATCGTTGTAATCAGAAAAGACTTCTTCTGAACCCTGTTCAGGAATTCGCGCTGAATGATCAACCAGACTTTGTTCATGTTGAATATGATTAGGATTCCTGCAGATGTTTCAATAGTGCTTCGTCGCCTTCAGCCTTAACCAGCCTTATAAATATTTCGCTCATGGTGGGCAGATGCTGTTCAAATCTGAATACTTCAGTTCGATTGATCAGTTCCTGAAGGAGCAAGTTGGGAGAACTGTTATCCTCCATCTTGATGGTTGACTCAAAATGGTCCTCTTCCAGGGGCTTCTGCTTCACCACATGGTAATTTCCCGTTTGCAGCTGAAAAGCCCCGCGATGTTCAACGCGATAGGAGTTGGTCTTGAATTGCTGCTTGACTTCTTTTTTAGAACCCTCCAGTATCTTTTTGGACTTATTAATCAAAGCGATCTGATCACAAAGGGATTCGACAGTCTCCATCCGGTGCGTGGAAAAGATAATCGTGCTGCCATTCTCTTTCAGCCGCAGAATTTCCTGCGTGATCAGTTCGGCATTCACCGGGTCAAATCCGGAAAAGGGTTCATCAAGGATGATCAGCCTGGGCTCATGCAAAACAGTGCTGATGAATTGCACCTTTTGCGCCATGCCTTTCGACAAGTCTTCCACTTTCTTCTGGGCCCAGTCCCTGATCTGAAACCGATCCAGCCAGGTGCGAATTCGGTTTAAAGCTTCACTCCGGCTCAGTCCTTTCAACTGGGCAAGATAAAGAAGCTGTTCACCTACCTTCAGCCTTTTATAAAGACCCCGCTCCTCAGGAAGGTAGCCGATGACTTCCACATGACGGGGAGTCAATTTCTCTCCAAAGACCATGATATCACCCTCGTCCGCATTGATGATCTGATTGATGATGCGAATCAGCGTCGTCTTACCAGCACCGTTTGGCCCCAGCAAACCATAGATCGACTGGGTGGGGACGGTTATGTCGACACCCTCAAGGGCTGTGTGAGTGCCATACCGCTTGGTAATACCTTTTGTAGTAAGTGCTTGCACAGAAGAGGTGTTTGAATTATTAATGGACACTGACAAAGATAAAGGGCAGATTCACATTGCTACTAAACCAATGTGACCAGAAAGTAAAATCTAATTACCTGCCTTTTCTTTAAAAATGATTTTACCCATGCTCACATCCAGGTCGAAAGTGAGAGCATCCTTTGCGTTTTGGGAATAGGCCGCATTGGCGTAAGTATTTGAAGAGATTTTTCGAAGACTCTTGCTGAGATTTACGCTGCATAACCATGAATCATTAATCCTTACCATAACGGGAACGGTTTCTTCAGGAAGAAGAACCACCAGGTTCCCGGCTCCCACACTTCCCTTGACCACCGGAAGTACCTCTGGCCTGCTGCTAAAATCGAGAAATATATTGCCGAAGCCTACTTCAGCCATCACGACTTTGGACCTTGACAAGTTGATTTGTTTAACATTAAGTGAGCCGAGGTCCACTTTCACGTAGAAGGTGTCCATCTCCACTTTGTTCTCCACCCCGGAGGCATAGGCAACATTTACATCTGCACTTCCCGTATTGATCTTGAGCCTCTTGACAGACAAGCCTGACAAGTCTACGTTGGCGTTGCCAAGGCCATAGTCAAGATCAAGTACATAAGGTTTGGATTCGGTGAGATACACTTTCCAGAACTTGTCGGAAGGATGTTCATCTCCGCCAAAAACCTGGTAAGAGATCTTTTTGCTAACACCTTTTTGTCCTTCCTGCTCAAGAGCCAGCTTGACAAAGCAGATGGCATTCTTCACTTCATTGCTGAATGTGTGGGCATATTCCTCCAAATCCTGGTTGCTGTACACATTGAGAATCTCTGGATTTTGGCTTGGGCGGATAATGCAATTGCCGGTCTTGGCCTTCAGATGAAGGTCTATGGTCTTGCAACTCTCGTTATCGTCCACGGTGAATTGCTTCTTCATCTGGCCCCAGACTACACCGGTGCCAAGAAGCGCTGCGCCCAATAAGACGATGGTCCTGATCATAGCCAATACTATCCGTTCTGTCTGGTCAAGGTCAACGGGGCGGCTCAACCTGTTATGGAATTGTTAAGACTCACCCGTAATTGGTCATATACGGGCACTTAGGCCAAAGGTTTGGAAAATTGGATGGGCGATAGCGTGATTTTTCTCACTCCTGGCCAAAAAACTCCTTCATGCGGTCAAAAAGGCCCTTTTCTGACTCGTCTGGCCGGGGTTGAAAGTTGGGGGAATGCTTCAATTTTTCCAGGGCAGCTTTTTCTTCCGCAGTGAGCTTTTTCGGGGTCCAGACACTGACATATATAAGCTGATCGCCTGTCCCGTAGCCATTGATATCTTTCAAACCCTTGCCTCTTAACCGGAGGATCCTCCCGCTTTGTGTGCCCGGGTCAATTTTGATCCTGACTTTGCCGCCAATGGAGGGAACCTCTACGCTGGTTCCAAGTGCGGCATCTGCAAAGCTGATGTGCAGCTCATAAATGATGTTATTCCCGTCCCTTCTCAGCTCCTTATCCTCCTGCACCTCAATAAGAATGAGCAGGTCTCCTGGTATACCGCCGCCGGGAGCCTCATTTCCTTTGCCACCCATGGAGAGTTGCATTCCTTCTGCCACCCCGGCCGGAATCCTGATGCTGATGAGATCTTCTTTTGAAGTCAGTCCGGAACTGTCCACTCCGGGTGGTCTCTTGTCAATGATCTGGCCGGAACCACCGCAGTTTGGACAGGTGGTAGCGGATACCATCTGGCCCAGCATGGTGTTGACCACCTTGCGCACCTGCCCGTTCCCCTGGCAGGTATTGCAGGTTTTAAATGTTACACCTTCTGCTTGTATCAGCCGGTGGACCTTGATCTTCTTCTCCACCCCGTTGGCAACTTCATCAAGCGTAAGTTTCAATTTGATGCGGAGGTTGGAACCCCTGCGTTGCGAGGAACGTCCTGACCCTCCTCCGAAAAAACTATCAAATGGACTTCCATGACCTCCGAAAATATCTCCAAACTGGCTGAAGATATCGTCCATATTCATATGGTGACCGCCGCTGAACCCGCCGTTTCCTCCACGACTGTGACCAAACCGGTCGTACTGCGCGCGCTTGTCGCCGTCGCTTAGAACTTCATATGCCTCTGCCGCTTCCTTGAATTTTTCCTCCGCTTCCTTATTGCCAGGATTTTTGTCCGGGTGGAACTGTATGGCCACCTTACGGTAGGCTTTCTTTATCTCCTCAGGTGTGGCTGACTTGTTAACGCCTAGTATTTCGTAGTAATCGCGCTTGGACATTTTCTGGCCGTTAAGTAGGGGTATTCACCCGTATTTCAGTTTCTCATTTTGTAATCCATTCTCAGTTCCCCACCACCACCTTGGCAAAGCGGATCACCTTTTCGTTCAGGAGGTAGCCTTTTTCCACCACATCAATAATTTTTCCCTTCAGGCTTTCATTCGGTGCTGGAATCTGGGTAATAGCTTCATGGATATCGGCATTGAACTCCGACCCCTGGCCGGTTTCCATGGCCTTCACACCATAACTTTCCAGCACTTTCCGGAATTTGTTATGGATAAGGAAGAATCCTTCAGCCTCTTTATCACTTCTATCCTTGAAGGATTTCTCTGCGCGTTCGAAATCATCGGCTACCGGTAACAGGGCTTTCAGCAATTGTTCATTGGCCCCCTGGATCATTTCCAGTTTTTCCTTGGCTGTTCTTCTCCTGTGGTTTTCAAATTCAGCATAGAGCCGGACGTATTTATCCTTGGCTTCTGCCAATTCGTCCTGCACCTTCTTCAGCGGATCCTGCGTCTCGGGGGCCGTTTTGGCAGCCGGTTGGGCTTCTGGTTGCTGCATGGGGGGTACTTCCTGCTGTGTTTCCTCATGCTGACTCAATTCCTGCTCTGTATTCAAGGTATTCTCCATTTTCCGGATTCAATTATCAGGCAAGCTGTCAAGAAATCTGCCAATTCAAAAAAATATGCCAGAATGACCTCAATGCAGGTTCCTCCAGATAAGGTCCTTCAACTCCGGAATGCCCTGCCCGGTTACCGAGGATATGAAGGTGCTGGGAATTCCAACGGGAAGTTCTTTTCGTATGGCTTCCTTCAATTCATCATCTAGAAGATCAGATTTGCTAATGGCCAGCACACGCTTCTTGTCCAGTAATTCCGGATTGTATTTTCTCAATTCATTGAGAAGTATATCGTATTCTTTGCCGATGTCATTTGAGTCAGCCGGAATCATAAAGAGCAGCAAGGAGTTCCTTTCGATATGTCTGAGAAAGCGGATGCCCAATCCTTTTCCTTCTGCTGCTCCCTCAATGATGCCTGGTATGTCGGCCATCACAAAAGACTGATTGCTATAATAAGATACGACGCCCAGGTTGGGTGAGAGTGTGGTAAACGCATAGTCCGCAATCTTCGGCTTGGCTGCTGAGACCACTGAAAGGAGAGTGGACTTGCCCGCGTTGGGGAAACCCACTAGCCCGACATCTGCCAACAGCTTCAGTTCAAGAATAACCCATTCTTCTCTGCCGGGTTCGCCCGGTTGGGCATACTGAGGTGCCTGTTGGGTAGGCGTGGCGAAATGCGCATTCCCTTTTCCTCCGCGTCCACCTGGTGTGAGGATTACTTCCTCACCGTCTTTGTTGATCTCGCAAATAAATTCATTGGTCTCGGCCAGCCGGGCTATCGTTCCGATCGGAACCTCAATGATCTCATCATGGCCATCCGCACCTGTACAATTTGATCCTTCGCCCGGTTTGCCGTCTTCAGCATGTATGTGTTTCCGGTATTTCAGATGAAGCAACGTCCATAACTGCGAATTTCCGCGGAGGATGATATGCCCGCCGCGTCCGCCGTCGCCGCCATCCGGTCCGCCTTTGGGAACAAACTTCTCACGATGAAAATGAAGGCAGCCCGCACCTC
Organism: Bacteroidota bacterium; assembly: GCA_018266395.1. GTDB lineage: Bacteria > Bacteroidota > Bacteroidia > Cytophagales > Cyclobacteriaceae > ELB16-189. Next base: position 251,243 of record JAFEAM010000003.1, read on the forward strand.
CGTGTCCTGAACGGGATCTGAACTTGACGTAGTCGATAAAGTTGGGATTGGACATCAGGATTGGACTACATCAGGTGCAGATCTTCTACTTTCCTTCAATAACCTTACAGATGTTGCCAAAGATATCATCAATGGCACCCACACCGTTGATGACGTGCAGACGTCCCTGATTCTTATAATAGGGAAGGACGTGAATGGTCTTTCCGAAATATTCTGTAATGCGCCTGTTGAGCTTTTCCTCTTCATCATCTGCCCGGTTCTCAATGCCACGCCGTTTGGCAATCCGGGCCCGTAGCTCGGCTTCGCTTACTTCCAAAGCGATTATGTGATGGATGGCGCTCCCGTTTTCTTTCATGAACTTGTCCAACGCCTCCGCCTGTGGCACAGTCCTGGGAAACCCATCAAAAAGGAATCCTTTCGCCTGGGGATTCTTGTCCAACTCTTCCTTCAGCATAGCGATTGTGATCTCATCAGGAACCAGGGCGCCACTGTTCATGATCTCTTTCACTTTTTTCCCGAGTGGAGTATCATTCTTCGTGTGCCATCTGAACAGGTCACCTGTGGAGATGTGTACGAAACCAAATTTCTTAATCAGTTTATCGCTTTGGGTACCTTTTCCCGCACCGGGTGGTCCAAAGATGACAGCATTGATCATGGGTTATAGGTTAAGGACGTGCAAGGTAATAATTATTGCACTTGTCCGAGATCCCGGATTCAGACCTTCCTGTAAATGTCCTTCAGATTTCGGCCGAGACCATCATAGTCGAGTCCATAGCCAAGAACGAACTCATCTTCCAGTTCAAACCCGACATATTTCACTTCGATGTTCTTTTCCCGTGCCGGGCTTTTTCTCAATAGCGCAACGGTTTCAACCGAACGGGCGCCCAGCCCCTTCAGCTCATCCATGATCTTTTGAAGAGTGAGACCTGTATCCACGATGTCTTCTATGATGACAACATCCAGACCAAACAGGCTTTCGTCATGACCGATCAATGTCTTCAGCTGCCCGGTACTGACAGTCCCTGCATAGGAGGATATTTTCACGAATGAGATCCTGCATGGAATGGTTATAACCTTCATGAGATCCGCCGCAAACATAAAGGAGCCATTTAATACTGGCAGGAAAAGGGGCACCTTGTCTTGGTAATCCTTTTCGATCTGGTGACCCAACGACGCGATCTTCTTTTCAATGCGTTCTGCAGTGATCAGCTTTTTGAATTCGAGATCTTTAACCTTCATGCTGGACTCAAAGGTATTTCTTATTTGTGATTTCTGATTTCAATTTTTTTTAATGGCATTCTGATCATCATGAAGGATACCTAAAAAGAAGTAATATCGAATCAGCATGCAATGATTGCACACGAAACTGTGTTGACAATACTCAATGGGAAATCAGCAATCCGCCAATTATACTAATATTCACCAGCAGCAAAATCATTCTTGCGGTACATCCACTGCCCTCCGGTGAAATCAGGGAAATCTACACTCTGACCGCCAAGTTCAATTGAAGTTTCTGACAATGGCGTGATGGCGCTCCAGGTGACGGCATCATACACATCTTGCGGCGTGTTGACTTTTCTTTTCGCTGCTTCGACAAAGGCGTTGAGTACGAACCAATCCATTCCGCCGTGTCCTGCTCCAGCCGCATCATTTCCATACTGCTTCCAGAGCGGATGATCGTATTGATCCAGCCATGCCTGCGCTTCTTCCCACTGATGAGGTTTCTTGCTCTTGTCTTCAATATAGATCGACTTGTTCACATCCATCCAGATGCCCCGGCTGCCCTGAACCCTGAAACCAAGCGAATAAGGTCTCGGAAGATTGGTGTCATGTTGCAGCAGGATAGTCTCGTCCTTTGCAGTCTGGATCATGGTGGTGACCACATCACCCAGTTTGAATTCAACTTTGGCGTTAGGATGACTTTCTCCGCCCTTCTTCACCACATAGTCGTGAAGCCCCCTGGATTTGGATGAATAGGAAACCAATTTGGTGAATCGGTTGCCACGATTGATGTTCGTCATCATGGCGATGGGACCAATGCCGTGTGTTGGATAGAGGTCACCGTTGCGGTGCACGGAGTGCTCTGTCCTCCATTGAGCCTCGGAGAAAGCTTTGGCGCCAAATTCTGCTCCCACTCCCAGTGGATCGTTCCCGTCATTGAACTTCACTTCCCTGAGATCGTGCTGGTAACCGCCCTGCATGTGGATGAGGTCGCCAAATACACCCTGCCGCACCATGTTCATTACAGCCATCACGTCACGACGGTAGCAGACATTTTCCAGCATCATCAATGGCATGCCGGTCCTTTCGCTGGTATGGACAAGATCCCAGCACTCATCTATGGTCATGCCCGTGATCACTTCGCAGCCAACATATTTTCTTGCGTTCATGGCGTCGAGGCACATGACGGTGTGCCATTCCCATGGCGTGGAAATAATCACAGCATCAATGTCTTTGTTGTCAAGGAGTTTCTTGTAGCCATACGGCCCTTCCAGGATAACCTGAGGTTTGGTTTTGCCCGCCTTGGTCACCAGTCCCAATGCCATGTTCATCATGCGTTGCTGGACGTCACACAAGGCCACAACTTCCACGTCGTCTCTCCTCAAGGCAAGTTCCAGATGGCTCTGCCCACGGAAACCTACTCCGATAAAACCAAGCCTGAGTTTGACCGCATTGTTGGCAAAAAGGTCTTCTGCTTTCAGAAGGGAGAATCCTGCGCCGGCAAGGGCGGCAGCTTTGATAAAGTCGCGACGGGATTTCATAGGAAATTTATTTATAAGGATTTCATTAAATGCTGATACAGGGTAATCATGGATAGGATATCTGCCTTGTGAACTTTCTCGTCAGGTGTGTGGGCGTGCTGTTCCGGCGCGCCGACAAAGCACCAATCGATCGGGTATGGCGAGCGCTGAAGTTCGCCTCCATCACTGGAGCCCATTCCCTCAACTTCCAATTGTACAGGAATGTGATACTTGTGCGCGATTCCGATGATGCGGTTCACATAGGCCCTCCTCGGAATGTTGCGATCCCGCAGTGAGATGACACAGCCTTTTCCAAACTCCACGCCATCTGAGATCCACGTGATATCTGAAATCAAGGCCTGCCTGATCTTCCAGTCTTCGAATAGCATCTTTGCCAGGTACGGAACAGATCCGCCCCCGTGCTCCTCCCAACAGCTAAAAACGATGACGCCATCCTTCAGCGTTTCAGCAACTTTTAGTGCAGCATAAATGCCGAGACGGTTGTCGAGGTAGGCGGATTCAATGTAGTCTCTCGATTCCCTGAAGTCGACCTTGTAGGAAAGGGGCGTACCGGGTTCAATAGGGCGTCCAAATTTGTAAAGGGCGTGATGCTCCTTGTCCATCTCCAACTCGCACTCAATGGGTCCTTGGCTGTCGTGACCAACCAGCCTGGCTCCACCATCGGCATCAGGACTACCTACAGCCACGAGCTGATTGAAATATCTTACCGTGAAGCCCACCGTATCCATATGTGCGAAAATGGCCGTCCGGGGTCTTCCGAATTTCAACACAATGCAATCCTGGAAACCCTCGCCGTGAAATACACGCGGTTTGGTCTTCCATTTCCTGCTGTGTTTTGAAATATAATTCAGGAGGAATTCCGACACATCAGCTTCATGACCCGACGTTCCCGGTATCTCACATAATGTTCTAAGCAGTTTTGAATCTATCTTCATGGTCCTTACGGACAAAGGAACGAATTGAACGTGAATTTTATAAATGGAAGAGGGAAGGAACTAAATTGTTTTAACTTCAACATCCGGACCTTATTTATTCTTTACAGATATGAATCTTAATCTTGATGCGGAAAAACAAATAACATATGACGCAATTGTCGTTGGTACAGGAATCAGCGGAGGCTGGGCCGCAAAAGAGCTGACGGAACATGGCCTGAAGACGCTGGTTCTGGAAAGGGGGCGGAGCGTGCGTCATGTGGAGGACTATCCCACTGCAACAAAAGACCCGTGGCAACTACCAAACGGCGGGATGGTACCCATGGAAGAGATGAAGTTCTATCCGGTTCAGTCCAGAACCACCTGGATTAACCAGGGCAATAAACATTGGTGGACCAACGATCTTGAAAATCCATATAACGAAATCAAACCCTTTGACTGGATTCGTGGATATCATGAAGGTGGCCGCTCCTTGATGTGGGGGAAACAAACCTACCGGCTGTCGCCCGTGGATTTTGAAGCCAACGCAAAAGATGGATTTGGTGTTGACTGGCCGATTCGCTACGAGGATATTGCCCCCTGGTATGACCATGTAGAATCCTTCATCGGCGTCAGCGGCAGGGTAGAAGGACTTCCACAATTACCAGATGGCAAATTCCTTCCTCCCATGGAATTGAACTGTGTTGAGGAACACTTCCGGGATCAGGTAGCTGACAAATTCAATGGACGAAAAGTCACCATTGGACGTGTAGCACACCTTACTGCGCCACTTCCGCACGATCCGAGTCGCGGTGTGTGCCAAAGCCGCAATCTTTGTGATCGTGGCTGTCCATACGGAGCCTACTTCAGCAGCAATGCCTCAACACTCCCCTGGGCAGCTAAAACAGGCAATATGACCTTGCGGCCCCACTCCATCGTCCACTCCATTATATATGATGAAAAGCTGAACCAGGCTGTTGGTGTTAGGGTATTGGACGCACAGACCCGTGAAGAACTGGAGTTTTATGCAAAGGTGATTTTCCTGAACGCATCCACACTCGGGAGCACATACATACTTCTCAACACCATTTCTTCCAGATTTCCGAACGGACTGGGTAATGGAAGTGATCAGTTGGGCCGCAATCTGATGGACCACCATTACCGGGCAGGTGCCAATGGAAAAATTGACGGCTTTCTCGACAAGTATTACTTCGGTCGCCGGCCTAATGGCATCTACATCCCCCGGTTTCGCAACATCGGCAGCGACAAACAGAAAACGTTCGTCAGAGGTTACGGCTACCAGGGTGGCGCCGGACGTGAAGGCTGGTGGCGAGGCACGCAGGAAATGAAACTGGGCAACGATTTGAAGGAAGCAATGAAAGATCCGGGTGGATGGACGATGGGGATGAGCGGCTTCGGCGAATGCCTGCCATACGAATCCAACCGCGTGACTTTGAACAAAGACAAGAAAGATGCTTTCGGCCTTCCTACCTTAAACATCGACGCAGAGTGGAAGGAGAACGAGAAGGCTATGCGGGAGGATTACAAGAACTCGGCCGCTGAAATGCTGGAGGCTGCAGGCTTCAAGGATGTTACCACTTATGACAATCCGGATAACATTGGACTTGGCATTCACGAAATGGGCACGGCGCGGATGGGAAGAGATCCAAAAACATCGGTACTGAACAAATGGAATCAGGTGCACGAAGCACCGAATGTGTTTGTCACGGACGGCGCCTGCATGACTTCATCGGCCTGCCAGAATCCTTCGCTCACCTACATGGCATTGACGGCGCGCGCCGCCAACCACGCGGTAGAGGAAATGAAGAAAGGCAACATTCGCTAGGTGTTGCCCTCAAATTGACAATCTGCAATTAGCAATTATCGGTCAATATCAGGAAGCCTTTGACATCTCCCATCCGATGATGCTTTTCTTGCGAACGGCATCCCATCGGTATTCACCAAGAACTCCATCCTTACGTATCACGCGGTGACAGGGGATAAGGTAGGCGATGTGATTGGAACCGACAGCTGAACCAACGGCCTGTAGAGCTTTTGGATTTTCAATCAGCCTCGCAATTTCCTGGTAAGTGGTGACTCCCCCCATGGGCAATCGCAATAATGCTTCCCAAACCTTCACCTGAAAGTTGGTCCCCTTGACGAAAAGATGAAACTTATCGGGCAATTGTTTCTTACCGAAGATTCTATCTATCAGCGGAAGCGTGACTGCCTGGTTCTGGTGAAAAACGGATTGATTCCAGTGTTCTTTCATGGCTTCCAGTTCCTCTTTGGGAGATCCATGAGTTGATACAAAGGATAGCCAGCAAATACCGCGCTCAGTTGCTCCGATATGACAGGTGCCAAATGGTGTTTCGTGAAAGCCGTATTCAATTTGGATCCCCTTCCCATGAAGTTTGTATTCCTGTGGCGTCACAGCTTCAAGGGTGGTGAAGAGATCGTAGACCCTGGACTGGCTGGAGAGCCCGGCCGACTCTGCCGCCTCCACCAGGTTCCTGGTTTGTTCCAGCTTTTCCTTAAGAAAATCGACTGTAAGAAACTGAAGGAATCTTTTAGGACTGATACCGGCCCATTCAGTGAAAATTCTCTGGAAGTGAAACGGGCTCAGGTGGACCTTGTCGGCCACTTCATCCAATTCGGGCTGACGCTGAAAATTCTTTTCCAGGTAGAGAATCGCCTGCTCAATTCTCTGATAGTTGATATTTGTTTCAGTGGACACCATCATAAAGCTATTGTTTTTTTGATGGATCAAAGGTGGCAGTCCGAGACATAGCACTCAACCCGAAAATTGCTGTAATGACGCTGAGTTTTTTGCACGATTGGCAGGAACCCGGATTCCGGGCCCATTTAGCTTTCCAACTTCAATCACCCGTACTATATTGCCAACCCCAAACCATTCTGACTAATGAAGAAACTCCTATTGGTACTGCTTTGTGTTGCAGGCGTGCTCCAGGTGAATGGGCAGGCTAATTACGATACTGTCAAAATCCGTCCACTCAAGATCGCCGAGAACATCTATATGTTGAAAGGCGCGGGTGGGAATATCGGCGTGATGACCGGCAAGGATGGAACGCTCATGATTGATGACCAGTTTGCACCTCTCTCCAACAAAATCAACGGAGCCATCAAAACACTGGATCCAGGCGAAATAAAATTCCTGATCAACACGCACGTGCACGGAGACCACTCAGGAGGCAATGATAATTTCAAGCGCATGGGAGCCACTATCGTGGCACATGACAAAGTTCGGGAGCGCATGCTTACGGAACAGGTAATTAGATCCAGGAACATGACTTTCCCGCCAAGGGAACGTGACGCGCTGCCGGTGATCACCTTTTCAGACAAGCTCAACTTTCACTGGAACGATGAGGATATCGAGCTTCTTCACATGGCCAGTGGCCACACTGACGGCGATGTGGTCGTACATTTCAAGAAGGCCAATGTTTTTCATACAGGCGACACATTTGTGAGGTATGGTTATCCGTTCATAGATATCAGCAGCGGCGGTTCATTCGCAGGGTTTGTCGGCAACCTGGATATCCTTCTTTCCATGATGGATGATAATTCCAAGATTATTCCCGGCCATGGCGAACCAGCCACAAAGGCAGACTTGAAGACCCTCAGAGACAAAATGGTTGATATTCGCGATCAGGTACTCGCAGCGCTGAAAAAGGGAAAGAAAGTGGAGGACATTCCAGGTTTGGGCATTACTGATAAATATGATGCAGAGCTTGGCAAAGGGTTTCTGAAAGGAAAGGACTTTGTACTGGTGGCTGCAGAGGAATTGATAACCACTTTGACAACGCCAAAGAAGAAGTAACAATTCAACGGACAGGGAGTGCTCGGTACTCAGCAGCACTTCTTGCATCTCCTGTAGCCGGCTTCGATTGCCTCGACTTCACTTGAGAAGAAGACCCTGTTCTCACGTTTCATTCTTTTGCCAGAGGAGCAGTCCAGCGTGCCATATATCTTGAGCCGCAGATTTCCGCCCAAGACCACACGGCCATCCCTGATCATCTGTCGCAGACTTTCCTTGCTGATTTCTGAATGAAGTATCATGCCGCATCGTGGAAAATGATTCCCAGCGCACTTCGGTTACCCTTTGTGACGGTGGCGACACCGTGTTTCAGTCTGCTTTTGTAAAATCCACGGCTTCCCTCCACCGGTCTGAAATTTGTTGTGAAGATAATGGCATCTCCCTGTTTGGGATGAATAACATGCGCCCTCGATTGCGCCCTGGGTAATTGTTCCGTCAATACAAATTCCCCGCCTTCATAGTCCATACCCTGCTCACTGAGTACAAATAGAACCTGAAACGGGAAGTACACTTCGCCATACAGGTCCTGATGCAAAGTATTGTACCCGCCCTCGGCATACGTGAGGATCAAGCAGGTGGGCCGTTCCTGACCTGCATCATGACAGTGACGGATGAAATCCTGGTGAATAGCCGGATAGATGACCGTCTGGCCCAATCGAACCATCCACTCATTGGCCAACACAGACAAGGGCGGATAGAATTCCTCCCTCACCTGCTGAACCTCATCGGGCAACGGATAGGAAAAATATTTGTATTGCCCGCGACCAAACCGATACCGCTCCATTTGTATGGTGGACCTGTAGCGCGCCTCTTGCAGATAGAGCGATTGCATCTTTTTGCATGTCATTGCAGACCAATAGCTCGGTATGGTTGCAAAACCTTGCTCATTCAGTTCTTTGATGATTCTTATCCAGTCGACTGCGGTTGGATTCTTCATGAGTCAAAGGTGGAGTGGGGGAACACCAGGCACCACCTGATTCTTGCTGAGTTTGTCAGGTCAACAGGAAAGAAGTTTGGAAGACAATACCTTTGACAAATGAGTAATCGTATCCATCTGGATGTTCCGCCACTATTCAGCTTCCGACTTTGTTGTGAGTTTCTGCAGCGTTCCCCGCGTGAACTGCTTCATCAATGTGATGGTACAAAAGTTACCAAGGCATTGCACCTTGCCGATCGCGATTTACTCATTCAGGTTGAGGAGGATGGAAAGAGCCGGATTGCAGTGACAGTGTTAAATGAAGAAGTGGCCCCCAGTGCCGCACAAGGAATTGGAAATTATGTGAAAGAGTGGTTCGACATGGAAACGGACCTGAAGCCCTTTTACAAGATGGCAAAAACAGATCCTTTGCTTTCCGAGCTGGTCAGGAAGTACAAGGGCTACCGTATTGTGGAGCAGCCTGATCTATATGAATCCCTGGTGTGGGCAGTCCTGGGGCAGCAGATTAACCTGGGCTTTGCCTACACCCTCAAGGGGCGCTTCGTGGAGAAATACGGCCGGTCTGTCCTTCTTAAGGGGAAACCACACTACATCTTCCCGAGGCCGTCTGAGATTTCAATGCTCAATCCGGAAGAATTATTACCCCTTCAGTTTTCACGACAAAAAGCGAAGTACACTGTGGAAATCAGCCAGGCATTTGAAGACGGCAGGATTGCTCAGTCGCATATTCAAAGACTTCCTTTCGTTGAGGCAAAAGAGGCTTTAATGAAGATCAAGGGCATTGGCAACTGGACGGCTAACTATGCCCTGATGAAAACATTTCGTTATCCAGATGCCTTCCCTCTCGAGGATGCAGGGTTGCATAATGCGATCCGGAATCTGAAGAAGATGAAAGCCAAACCCACCGTCGAACAGGTGAAGAGAATCTTCAAGAGATACAGGGGGTGGGAGGCCTACGCAACTTTGTATCTGTGGAAGTCGCTTGCATCATCATAATATTCTTTATTTGACGCGAAACAATGTGGCAAACGTATTCTCGTCTTGCAGCAATTTGACGCGGCTGCTGTCTGCATTGACCTGATATTGCGAGAACAAATCCGTGAGCGCTTCTTTGAATTGTATAAATGGAGCGTAATCGCCCGGGGCATGTGTACAAATCATCGGCGACTGAAAGTCTATAGTTGAAACCCGATCTGTAGTGAACACGCCGTTGCACTCATTGGAACCACCGTCAAGGATGAACCTGCCGCTCAATTGCAGTTCCAGCAGTATGGGATAGGCGTTCCGGTTTGTCTCGTCAATAACCGCACCTCCACCGATGGTAAAGTGGTCTACCTGCAGCAGCAGGAAGGTTTTGGCAAATGTGTTTCCTCCCTGGCTTGATTTTGAAGGTGCGGGTTCCTTTGAAGAACAGGCCATCAGCAGCACTAACCAGACAAATCGGTGAACCGCACTATGCATTAACTCAGCGTTTGCGTTGCAGAAATGCTTTCATCGGCCTCCAGTAGAAATCCTTCCATCCCTGTTTCAAGGATTCGATTTTATGCTGAGGAACGCCCGTCTGAATGAACGTCATTTTGGTCTGCTTCCCTTTTCTTTCAAAACGGAAAGTGCAGATGGAGAAATGATCTGCCGGCCACCCGTCTTCATCGAAGTTCCAGGCCTGCACAATTTCCTTCCCTTCCTTGAGGGAGATATTGTAGCCATGACAGTAGCCGTCAAAGACCGAGAATTTCCCATCCTCCTTTTTGCTCATGGTGGCTTTGCTGCCGCTGAAAGCCGTATGTTTTCCGGTGTCCATAATCAATTCATAGACATCCCGGGGCTCAGCAGGAAAAGTGGCAGTCTGCCGGACGGTACCAGTTTTCATTCAAGTGGATTGAAATATGAATATACTCCTTCGGAATGCCATCCAAATAAAAAATCCCGGCAGTTCGTCACCACCGGGATTATTTGCCTGATATTTAAAAGCAATCTATTTCTTTCTTACATAAATATTGGAATGCCCGCTGGTCAGGCTCACTTCCAGCCCGCCGCCATTCACCTTCCCGGACACTTTGTTGCTTCCATACTTTACCCAATTATCCTTTTCACCGGTTTCGAGCTTCAGCGCCGGGTCCATGAATATTTCACCAAAATTGGTTCCCAGCGTCATGTTAGCTTTTATGCCGGCAGGGAAAGTCACATCGATATGCCCATGCTCGGAGTGGATATTGAGCGGGCCGCGGACTGCTGGGGTGAAGTCCATGTCGATGTCACCGTGAACAGTACGGATGTTAACTGGCCCTGTCAAGCCCGTCATCATGATGGATGAGTGAACGGTGGAAACTTCAAATTCATTCTCCATGTTGGATGCCTTGATCGTGCTCCCGTAAGGGCTGGTGTGTTTAACGGTTACGGTCACACCCTTGGGCACCTGTATCCTGATCTTGGGCCCATCCATTTTCTTAAGCTGGTGAACTTCAACGACTCCTGCTTTGTCAACAACGGAGACGCCCAGGCCTGTATTGTCTTCATAACCCATGTTGCCGATCGCCCTGAGGCCGTCGGCTCTCTTGTCTTTGGAACCGTTCCCTTCCAGCGAGGAGAAGATGATCTCATTGCCTGTGGTGCCTTCCAATGAAACACGGTTGACTTCTTCAATGAGCAACTTCCCGCTCGATTTTGCAATTTTATATTCCTGAGCCTTCACAACCAGGGCGGTTGCGCAAAGTGTCAGTACTATGAATATCTTTTTCATGAATTGATTGTTAGTGATTAGTGATTTGATTTTTTCTGATAGGCACTCTTTCTTATGTACACATTGCCATAAGAGGATTCCAGGTGAAAGTCGGGTCCGCTGCCCACGCTGGCCGTAACAGAGGTATGGAAATCTTCATTCCCAAATGGGTCGGTCTTGAATTGAATCGATGGATCAGAGTAGATGTGCCCGTACCTGGTTTCAGCCTCCACTTTTCCCACGGATGTTACGAGGGCATCAACTCCACCGTAGGTTGCTTCCACCACAAGCGGTCCTGAGAAATCCTTTACTTCCACCATCCCATAAGTTGCGTGCACTTTCGTATCGGCGCCTGCAGGGACCTTTACCTCAATGGTGATATCAAGGTCAACCCCTTCGGATGTATTGTAGTCGGAAAGGCTGTTCTCTTCCTTATACTTTTTCCACGCCGCCCGGCTGGAGAAAGTCGTCTTCTGACCGCCGACATTTACGGTAAGTCGGTGCGGGATGCCATCCAGGCTGAGCTTGTTGCCGATCTCAATCACGTTTCCCGTTCCTGAAGCATCCAGCTGAAAGGCATCATCGTTTTCGCCGCCATTAATGCTTACACTCGCTTTGACGTACACTTCGTTCTTTTCCCACGTACTCACCATGATGAGCTCTGGATAGTCAAAGGAGACATTTACTTTTTGGCCCTTTGTGTACGGCATCGATTTTTCGCGTATCGTCTGTGCGGCCAGACCCGCCGGCAGCAACAGAAGGAGCAAGAGTATTCTCATTTTTTGCGCAGATAGATCTTACCGTAGTTACAGCTCAGGTCCATGGAAAGCCCGCCGCCATTCAGTTTTCCGTTCACACGGTCGCTGTCGGCCGACTTCTCCATTTCGATTTTCAACTCTGGGGCCACAAAGATTTCGCCGTAAGAAGTGCTCATCCGGAGGTTGGCCTTCGTAGCTGCAGGAATGGTGACATCCACAAAACCGTAGATGGAGACAATGGAGATGGGGCCTTTTACCGTCTGATCAAATGTGGCTTCCACATGTCCATAGATGGTTTTGATGGTGGCAGGCCCGGTGATGTTTTCCAACTCGACACTGTTGTATTGTGCAGACACTTCAATTTCGTTTTCCATGTTGCGGAAGTGCGCCTTGCCTCCGTACTGGGATTCATGAGAGAAGGAAACGATCACACCTTTGGGGACCTGGATCCTGATGTCCGGCGACTCCATCTTCTTGAGTTGGCGCACTGTTACAACGCCTCCGTTGTCTTCGACATTGATACCCAGTCCTGTGTTGTCTTCAAGGCCCAGGCTGTTGATCTCGCGCAAGCCCTGTGCCCGCTCATCCTTTCTTTTCTGCCCGTCACGAGCAGCGAAAATGATTTCATTGCCGTTGTAACCCTCCACTGTAACGCGGCCCGTTTGAATTTCCAGACGGCCTGAGTTCTTGCTGATCTTGAATTCCTGGGCGATCAGCGGATTTCCGGCTGAGGCTATCAGGATGATCAAAAGAATAATTGTTTTCATAATGCTTTTGTATTTCAATGATTGAAATGATTTCATGATAATTTCAGAATGCCTGAGTACGCGGCGTCTTTCACCGCTTTCATTTGTTCGTTGTCATTTACAATGTTTTCAAGTTCTTTGACCACAGTTTTTTCCTTCAGTTTCACCATCCATTCAATCAACGCGATCTTGACGATGGGATCTTCTTGTCGCGGCAGTGCTGCGATAAGCGCTTTTCTGACTTCAGGTTCCTGGCTGAACCGGCCCAGTGCATCAAGCGCGGCCATCCTGACGTTGGTGTTGGGATCTTCATTAAGCGATTTCACGAGCGCTTGTACGACATCCTGGTCGGCCATCTGCATCTGATAAAAAGTGTTGACGGCCTTGATGCGCTGACTGGCCGACTGCTGGTTCTGAAGCATGGCCAGCATCAGTTCCTTTGTCTTTTGTACTTCTCCGCGCAAAGCCGTCAGTTCCTTCTCTCTCGAATAGTCGCGGTAAATCCAGTAGCCGATGCCTGTGGCGGCCACCAGCAGCGCAATCGAGGCGGCTGCGCGCCATACAACAGGCGTGAAGAAAACCATGCGCTTTTCCTTCATCGCGTGCATCTCCTCTGTGAGCAGTCGCTCAAATCGCTGTTTCATCCGCTGATCCGGTTCCAGTTCCGGTGAAGCATCCATCACCTGCATGACTTCTTTCAGCTGACGGTACAGTTCACGCGCCGAAGTATCAGCCGCAATCAGATTTTCCACTTCAACAGTTTGTTCCCCTGAAAGCTTACCGTCGATGTAATCAATCAATTTCGTCTCGAGTTCTTCCCGGTTCATGGATCAGATCTTTTCAAGTTGAAAGTAATGTTCCCTTAGTTTGGCTATGGCGCGATGCACCTTTACTTTGATGTTGGCCACCGTCGTATCCATCAGCAAAGCCACGTCTTCGTACTTCATGTGTTCGAAACGCGTCAGCGCAAGCAGTTCCCGCTGTTCATCGGAGAGGAGCGCCATCGAACGCCTGAGCAGCGCCTCTTTTTCTTCAAGTTGTTTCGATTCTTCTTGGTCCATAATGTGGTCTCCCAGGTGCTCTACGCTTATGAATCCGGACCGCTTGTTCTTTTGCGACTGGTAATGATCAGAGAACACGTTTCTTGCCACCTGGAAAATCCACGACTGGAATTTCAGTCCTTCCCTGTAGCTGTTGCGGTATCGTATCAACCGCAGAAACACATTCTGTGTCAGGTCTTCGGCAGTTGAACGATCCAGCGTCAGGCGGGCCAGAAAGTTGAAAAGCCGTTTGTGATAGCGGTCAAAAAGCAGGGATGCCTGCTGAAGGTCGCCGTTCTTCACGGCCTCCATGAGCTGCTCATCAGTCATCAGGTCCCTGTTTTTGGTCAAATTCGTGTTGGTTACCGGGAGGCCGGCAAAAGGTTACAGTTATAATTTAAGAGAAAAGTGGAGGAAGATCCCGTGATACAGGATCGGGCGCCTGGGGAATATGTCTAAAGCAGCCTGGCCTGGGTGAACGGCCTAGTAATGGAGAAATTCGTCAGGGTGATTTCTGATGTAGCGGACCTTGATGGCATCGAGGGACTCAATTTTCTTCAGATCGGATATTGATTCGTCAAGCTCCGTGAAAGGATAGTCCTGGTCTTTCACCTGGCCCGATTGAATGGATTCATACAGGGAAAAGGCCTGGTCCGTGATTTCAGCGAAGTGCGGTGCCTCTACTGTCTGAAGGGATTCTTTCAGACGGGAGGTTATGGTCTTTGCAGTGTGCTTGAAGAAATAGTCAAAACCGCCTTTGGTCATCTTGGCTTCCCAGATCCAGGTAACATAGATGGCCCGCTGTCCTGCATTAAGTTTGGCAATCTTTTCGGCCGTCACACCAGCGCCATCGTCCTGTAAGTCTATAATAATATTGTCCACGACGGCCTGTTCCACCTCCTCATCCTTCATGCCGGTAATAATCTCAGGCGTTACTTGTCGCGAAGTGACATGGCCACTGAATCCTTCGAGGGCACTGGCACCCATCTTTGGGCTCTTGTTGCAGGCAATCGAAATGATCGCCAGCGCGAACAGAATTACCCTAACAGCATGTTTCATAGTAATTCGTTTTGATGTGTCTTCTAACACGGGGTACTGTGAACACAAAGTTAGTAACCTGTTCATTAATATCCCGATCACACGCTCTGTAACCATGGTCTCGCGCTCTTTGGGTAATTCTAAATAGGTATTACCCTTCTGATTTTTGCACGGTAAACGAGGCACCTTTTGCTTCCCTCATGCTCATCACCGCCCTGATGAGCCCATAGCCGTATTTTCCTTTCATAAGCGAAAACACATCTTTCATGGTGTGACCTTCGGGCAGCTGCTTGATTGCCTCTTCTATTTCGTGAATAGAATCCTCGCTCATGAAGTCGCTCAGTTGCATGCGTCCAAGCTCGGTCAGCTTCGCAAAATGACTTTCGATAGTGCTCCGCGCAAGTTGACGTTCGGCTGCAATCTGCTCAATGGTAAGACCTTTCAAGAACATTTGCAGTGACAACTCCTGGGTACTGGGTTCCTCAGGCCCGCCTTTTCCGGACTTCTTGCTCTTCCGCCCCCGCTTTGGTTTAACTGGTACATGCGCTGATTCTTTCCGGATCTCAGCTATCCATTGCATCCGCTCCAGCCGATGCGCCTTTTCAATTTCCGAGAAATCCAGTTTGCCATCGCCGGCCAATACGGCCCGAACCAGCCGGGTTACTCTTTCCAGCTCGATTACTTTTCTGTCGAGCATAACATCCAATTCTGAAAGATCACTCATGTACCCACGGACTCCCTTGACGTCCTGAAGACTCTCCTCGTGGGTCAGCAACAGGCGCAACTGTCCGGCAAGCAGGACTTTGTAGTAAACGGAGCCCTTCTCCAACCGCTCGAGCAATTGTTCCTCCTGACGGGCCTGGATCAGATGATGAAGCTGCTGACGGAATTTCCAGGTGTTGGATTCTTCTTTGGTAATCAACTCCCTGATCGATTTGAATATGGAGGGAGAGTCGCTTTCTCTTAACGCTTCAGCACCCCATTCATGTTCAAGTTTCGATAACTGCTTTAAAATGAATGTGAAATCAAAGGTCTGTTCCGCAAGTTGAGCGACAAAGTCCTTCTGCCGCTCCCTCATCACGCTTTCAAGATCATGCGGCCGGTGATGGGTTTGGGCAAATGCGATAACAGCTTTGTCGGTGCGGATGACGTGACTCTCAATGGGAGTGCGGAGTACCAATCCGTCAAGGCTCCTGAGCCTGGACAATGCCACATACACCTGGCCTTCTGCAAAGGCCTGCCCCACATCAATGATGGCCCGGTCGAAAGTGAGACCCTGACTTTTGTGAACCGTGATGGCCCAGGCCAGCTTGACGGGATACTGCTGGAAACTGCCGAGGATTTCTTCCTCCAGGTCGTTTGACCCTTCATTCAGTTTATACTTCTTGTTTTCCCATTTCTCTCTCTTGAGTTTATAGGTTGCGCCGGTGTCAAAACTGACATGGATGTCATCGTCTGAAATATCCGATACCGTGGCCAGCTTGCCGTTGAAGTAGGCTTTATCCTCGCTGCTATCATTCCTCACGAACATGATTTGTGCGCCGATCTTGAGTTCCAGCTGCGGAAGAACCGGGTACATGTTTCCCGGGAATTCTCCTTCTATGAGGGCTTCAAATCTGCTTGAAGGCGTGCGCAATGCCCGGAGTTCTGCCAGATTGATCTCGTCTGCCTTTTGGTTGTGCGTGGTGAGCGTGATGACTTCCCGGAGTTTGCGGATCTCCTCTGCACTCCGCACCTGACGATTGAGCCGTTCAATGTCTGCAGCCGTCGTTTCATTGTTGCGCAGATGGTTCAAAATAGAAATAAACTCATCGTCCTTCTGCCGGAAGATGGTATCCAGTTCGATGTAAACGGGAGGCTGATCTTTGAGTGCGAGGGCTTCGTAGAACCAGGGTGTCTTGTAATATTGACTCAGCACCCTCCAGTCGTCAGGCTTCACCACCGGCGGCAGCTGGTGAAGGTCACCGATGAACAGGACTTGCACGCCTCCAAAGTTGTCGCGGAAGTTGTTGCGCACCGACTTCATTCTGTAGTCGACGGCATCGAGGAGGTCGGCGCGCAGCATGCTCACTTCATCAATGACGAGCAGGTCGATGCTACGCAGCACGTTCCTGCGCGCGGCATTCAGCGGATGTTTGCGGGCCAGCAGGTGCTGATCCACAAATACGCCATCCTCGTGAAGTCCGGGGTGGTGATTTCTTCCCGGAATGAAGTTGGCAGGTGGAAGCAGGAATTGCGAGTGAATGGTCACCCCTCCGGCATTCAGCGCGGCAATGCCCGTGGGTGCTACGACAATGAAGTTCTTGTGGGTGATTTCCCCAAGGCTTTTCAGAAAAGTCGTTTTACCTGTTCCCGCCTTGCCGGTGAGGAAAATGTGCCCCGATGTGGTGTTGATGAATTGTGCGGCTGTGTGATGCAGCGGAGTCATGAGAAGGCGAAGGTAGGATACTTCTCAGGGATGTTTTTAATCCAATGGATAGGGATTCCATACAATTGCAGATGCAGACTTTCTGCATTATTCTATCCGGAAACCGGGTTCACCTGAAAGACAAGCCAAAACATGTAACCTTTTTCTTCCAGGCGGGTATACAAGTCCAATAACCGAGTTATGAAGGATCTCACCAGAATCGTGTTGCTGATACTGTTCCTTGCCGGACAGGCGGCATGGGCCCAAAACACCTCCAAAAAAGAGGATAAGTCAGAGCCCAAGGATCAGAAGGTAAAGGCCGAAGATCAGGATGCCCGCTCAGGCGGACTGAAGCGGATCCACACCGGAAGCCGGCACATTGTGGTCGACCTGGCTGATCTGGATATAGACCCCATTGACATCGACATTCCGGATATTGATATTGACATCGACATCCCCGAGATCCATGTACCCGAAATTCACATCGACCGGGAAGATATGGGCGACATCGATATTGAAATCCCCGATATCAACATCAACATTGACAAGGATCTGGATCACCTGGATGAATTGATCAATGAACGTGTCTACGAAGCGCTGGAACGCCACAGTTTCCATCGGCATGGAGACGGGGATCACTACAAAGAAAAGGACAAAGACAAGCAGAACGAGAAGTCAAAAGGCCTGAAGAAGATCAATCCCTGAGGGAAGAATAGCTTATGCAGGGCCCGTTTCATCCGTGAGGGTGGGATGGGCTTTTGATTTGTGCCTCAAAAAGTCAGCCGGGTATGGTAACCAATTTCCGCTCAAGGAAGTCTAAGGGCTTATGAAACTCACTCTGCTTCTCAGTTGCATCACGATCGCTGCGATCGGTCAGGTAAGATCCGTTGAGATTGGCAACAATCCCGCCGCCGGTGGATTCTTCAAGAACGGAACCGTAAACATTTACTACGAGGTGTATGGTACGGGCAAGCCACTTGTCATCGTTCATGGCAATGGCGGCTCTATACGTGGCCGCGCGTCGTTCATCGAAGAGTTTTCAAGAAAGTACAAGGTAATCGCCATGGACAACCGCTGTCATGGCAAGTCGGACTGCCCGGCTCAGCATCTCACATACCAGCAGATGGCCGAAGATCTGAACATTTTGCTGGCCCGTCTCAACGCAGACTCAACATTCATCTGGGGTCACAGCGACGGAGCGATCATCGGTTTGCTGCTTGCGATGTCTCATCCTGATAAAGTGAAGAAGCTGCTAGCCAGCGGAGCAAACCTGAGACCTGATACGACAGCTGTTGACCCCGACGTTTTTCCGTTACTTGACAAGATGAAGCCGTCGCTGAAAGATAGCCTTCAAATCAAGCGGCTCCAGTTGCTGCTGACTGAACCCCACATTCCCACGCGCGACCTCCAAACAATCAAGGCCGACGTGCTTATCATGGCTGGCGATCGCGACTTCATACGAAACAAGCACACGCTTGAGATCTTTGATAATATTCCAGGTGCCCTGCTCTGCATTCTCCCCGGTACTTCGCATGGCGTATTTCAGGACAGAGAGAAGTGGTTCAAGGAAATCCTATATGATTTCTTTGAAAAGCCCCAGCAAAAGCTCACGTCTGTGCAATTGATGAAGAATTCGATGAAATAATGCGGAGGGAGATCATTGGGTATCCAGGCCTGCAACATTACTATCAACCCGCTTCTCATCCCCAGCCATCATGAAAGCAATCCCGCTGTAGGCGAGCGCCAACAATGCACTGGCAATTTCACTGGCCAGGTACAACCTGGGAGAAACGACGATTCGTGGAACGTGGAGAATGGCAAACCAAGTGAAGATCATGGATCCCAAGAGAGTTGAAGCCAGTCTGGAGCGAATCTTTATGATAGGGGCCACGCCTGCTGCGAGCAGTGCGGCGCCACAAAAGTACATCCAGAACAAGTGCCAGGGGATCCAGGATGGAACATAATCGGCCGCTTGGGCTGCATACAAATAATGATCCACTGCAAAAGAGACTATTGTTAGAGAGAACAGAATGGATCCAGTCGAGGACAAAAACTTTATAATTTGATTCTCTGCTTCTGTTAAATATCGACTCAGTACAACACATCCGCCGGCAGCGAGAGCCAGCTCCTTAGCAGCATTCTCCCAATCCCCAAAATGAAGGTTGTTTTCTGAGAAGAAAATTTGATACGGAAGGTGGAAGAAGCAAAAAATGACTAGAAGAACTATTCCTAAGAGCAGGGAACTTATTCGGATCTGCTTGGCCAGTGCGATTGATACTCCGGCATACAAAAGGAAAATGCCGAATACATACGTGAACCATACCGGAATCCACGAATGATGCGGTGGAAACAGCATGTAGGGAAACTTGCCATAGCACACCGTAAGAATTCCCATACCGGTGATGGCAACGCCGAAGAACACCCGGCCAATGACGAACAGATTTCCTGCAGCTCTCATTGTTAGATCCCTGTTGAATATAGAAAAGGCGTTTTGAATTATCAGTCTATTTTTGCCAGAGTGATTTTATAATCCACCCGAATGGGTTATGAGTCGACCTGAAGAAAGCTCATGAAGTCACTAGCTGAAATCCTGACGTTGTTTGCACAGGAATATGCCAGAATCAGACTTCGCTAGCATTCGTCCATCTTGCAGAACAGGGTGAAGTAGGAAATTATCCCGAATGCCATATTTTTGCAGTCCGTTTGTTTGTATTTCGGGGTGTAGCACAGCCCGGCTAGTGCGCTACGTTCGGGACGTAGAGGTCGGAGGTTCGAATCCTCTCACCCCGACTGGGCCCGCCAAAGCTCGAAGAGCGTAGGCGGGTTTTACAAGATTTGACACTTTGCTTTTCAAGGCAAAGTGTGCTTTGGGCTCCGTCGGGGCGGGCCCCGAAAAACTCAACTTCGCCCGCCAAAGCTCGAAGAGCATAGGCGGGTTTCGAGAGACTTGACACTTTGCTTTTCATGGCAAAGTTTGCTTGGGCCCTGTCGGGGCAGGCCCCGAAAACTCAACTTCGCCCGCCAGGTGTATCAGAATCTGGTGGGCTTATTTTTCTTACCGATGGTGCTTATTAATAAGACTCTGAGTTGGGCTCAGTCGGGGAAAGCCTCAGGCACATTCCAGTGTTGACAACGTCCTGATTTCCATCGGTGCCCGCTGATACACTGCTTAACATTTTCATAATCCCTCCCGTTAGAGTCAATCAATAACGTGATAAGGACACCCGCGACTTGCTCATCATATTGGAATCAACATAATATTTTCCAATCTTATGTAATCGCGCGGATCGAACTACCCAAATTCGCGGTAGAAGAGCGAACTCAAACCAATTATTAAATATGAAAACAATCAAAACCGGAAAAGTGATCGCCATGCTCTGCCTGCTGCTGAGCATGTCAACATTTGTAAAAGCGCAGGCTACCATCGACCAGATGGTGAAAGAATGGGAGCGCGCCAAAGCGTACACAAAGGAATACCTGGATGCCATGCCCGAATCGGGATATGCACTGAAGCCAACGGCCGAGATGCGCTCATTCGCAGAGCAGATGCTTCACCTGACCGATGCCAACTATGGGTTCTCTTCAATCGCAACAGGAGAGAAAAGCCCCGTAGGACAAGGTGAATCAGAAAAGGCCACCGACAAATCAAAAGCAAATGTTACGCAGCTGGTGATGGCAGGTTATGATTATGTAATCAGCAGCCTGAAGAAAATGACGCCTGAGAAGATGGCGGAGAAGACCATGATGTTCAATCGTTTTGAAATGACTAAGGAGATGGTCTTCATGAAGGTGTTTGAACACCAGACCCACCACAGGGGACAATCCACCGTCTATATCAGACTTGCTGGTGTAAAACCTCCGCAGGAAAAGCTGTTCTGAGTTTCATCAACCCAATAATGAAAAAGCCTGGACAAACGTCACAGGCTTTTTTTTGTTATTGAAATTTGAACCTTGAACCTTGAACTTTCAACTTCTAATCACCCCAGCGCAATCTCTTCCTTCTTGAACGGCTGATTATAGAATCGCTTTCCTTTTGCCTTATACAACGCATTGGCCAGCGCCGCAAAAGTAGGAGGGAACAACGGCTCTCCGAGACCGGTAGGGTCATGCTCATTCTTGACGAAGTGCACCTCGATCTCTTTTGGCGCCTCCTTCTGACGGATGAGCCGGTACTTGTCGAAGTTGGTCTTGTCCGGAACGCCGTCCTGGAAAGTAAGCTCACCGAATAGGGCGTTGCCAATACCGTCAACAATTCCTCCTTCACCCATATTGGAAGCTGCGTCCGGGTTGATCACGATGCCGCAATCAACGGCTGCAACCACCTTCTGCACCATGGGCTTGTTGTTTTCAATGGTAAGGTCAAGCACTTCGGCCACGTAGGTGTTGTGGCAGAAATAGGCGGCAACACCGCGATGGACATTACCAGCCGGCTCGCCCCACTTCGACTTTTCCCTTGCGAGTTTTAAGACACCTGCATAGCGGTCGGGGTCATAGTCATTGTGGGTTCCCACCGGACTGTTCTTTGCGCGTTCCAGCAATGCAAGACGAAAATCAATTGGATCTTTTCCGGCAAGCTCGGCAAGTTCATCCAGAAAGGATTGTTCTGCACCGGCGATGAAATTTGAGCGCGGCGCCCGAAAAGCGCCAATCGTAATATTAGAATCAATCTGCCAGCCTTCGGCAAGATAGTTGTCTACCGCGCCCGCAGGGAAGCGATCAGCATGAACAGGATGCTCCGGTATGCCGCCGCCGCGGACATGGAAAGCAATCACATTATTGTCTTTGTCAAGCGCTGCCCGGTACGTTGCCGTATAGGTAGGACGGTAGATTCCGTAAGTCATGTCGTCCTCACGGGTGTACATCAGCTTGATGGGCGCATTGGCTTTTTGAGATATAACAGCAGCCTCGATCATATGATGACCGTATGCCCGCAGTCCAAATCCTCCTCCCATTCTCGCGAGTTTGATGTGAATCTTCTCCTTCGGCAATCCAAGACGGGCAGTTAATGTCCGGGTAACAAACTCTGGTGCCTGAATGGGACCCGTAAGATGGGCTTCATCTGCCGTCACATGCGCAAAGCAGTTGACCGGCTCCATGGTGTTGTGCGCAAGGAATGGAGCAGTGTAAGTACGCTCAAGAACCTTTGCAGCCTTCCTGAATGCTGCGTCAGGATCGCCGTCCTTGCGCAGTACCTTGGCCGGCTTCTTCGCCATTTCGGCCATGGCTTTCTTGTGGGCAGTTGTGCTCTCAAGGCCACCAGGGACTTTAACAGTCTGTTTGCCTCCCCAACCATTGACCACCATGTTGGAGTCCTTTATTTTTTCCCACTCTACCTTGAGTGTTTTCTTGGCGTTCATGACTTCCCACGTTGTGCTGCCCACAATGGCCACCAACTCGGTGAATGCAGCTGTGTCAAATGCATTCCTTTCATAATCGTCGTGAAGCGTCTGAATTGTGAATACATCCTTAATTCCCGGCATCGATCGCGCCGCTGCATCATCCACTGACTTGACCTTAAGTCCGAATGCAGGCGGGTGAACGATCATGGCAATCAACATGCCCTGCTGGCTGTGATCAATTCCGAACAGGGACTTGCCTGTTACAATGTTCCTTGCTTCCACATTCTTCTTGGAGTTGCCAATGATCTTGAAATCAGTGACATTCTTCAACGGAACTTCTTTCGGCACTTCCAGCTTGGCAGCGGCGGAAGCCATTTCACCATAACCTGCCTTCTTGCCGCTTCCTTTGTGATACAGCATCCCGGCTTCAGTGGTAATTTCTTCTGCGGGCACACTCCATGTTTGAGCGGCTGCCTTGATCAGCATCTGTCTTGCGGTGGCGCCTGCCGTGCGCAGCGGTTTCCAACCCAGCAGGATTCCCATGCTGCCCCCCGTGAATTGACGTTCAAACCGTTCCGGAAAGAAATCAGCCTGTTCGACCATCACGTTTTTCCAATCCACATCCAGCTCTTCGGCGAGGATCATCGGCATGGACGTCTTCACATTCGAACCAAACTCGGGATTGGGTGACATGAGCGTGACCAGTCCATTCTCTCCGATCTTGATATAGCTGTTGAGTTCGAACCACTCTTTCGGCATGGACATGGCTTCCTCTGGAGTTGGCTTGCAGCCAGCCAGCCAGCTGAAGCTGAGCATCATGCCTCCACCCGCCATTGCAGTGACCTTCAGAAACGATCTTCTGTTAAGGTTTGTAGTTACGTTTGTCATAGCTTGAATGATTAGAGTGATTTGGCTGCAGTCTTGACAGCAGCCTTGATGCGTACATAAGTACCACAACGGCAGATGTTGCCATTCATGGCATTTTCAATCTGTTCATCCGTCGGGTTGGGATTGTCTTTCAGTAAAGCAGCAGCAGTCATGATTTGTCCGCTCTGACAATAGCCACACTGATAGACGTCGTGTTCCATCCAGGCCTTCTGAACCGGATGACCGCCATCTTTAGACAGGCCCTCAATGGTGGTAATCTCTTTGTCCCCAATGGCTGAAACCGGCAACACACAGGAACGTGTGGCTACGCCATTGAGGTGAATGGTGCAGGCGCCGCACATGGCCATTCCGCAGCCATACTTGGTTCCCACCAGGTTAAGGTGTTCTCTCAGCACCCAGAGCACTGGTGTAGCGGGATCAACATCCACCGTTTGGCGGTTTCCATTGATTTTTAGATCGATCTTTGCCATGATATTAATTTTTCGTGAATCACAATCTTTTAGTACTTCAATCCTTATTCGAATCAAACATTAGACTACAAAAATCAAACAGGAGGATGGGCCAGAACGGATACAGGGGTGGACCCGAAGACTAATTTACTACCGTAATTCTAAAATGGTATTGAAGCAGGAAAGTTTAATTGAACGCTCTGCTTCGTGGCTGAACGAGATTTGGCTGTTTTTGAACCGGCATTAACACTTTCACCTCCTGCCTGGCTTAAATTCTGAATTCAGGTACCTGGCTACAGACTTGTTATTGCACTTCTCCACCTTCAGTCCATTGCACCGGTTAAACTTTGCAAAGGCCCTGATTTCCTCTGTCACCTTGTGCATTTGTTCCTCTGTCAACTTTGTGGGTTCAAAATGAAGATTGTGAATGATTAGAGTTCCGGTCTTACGGTCAGCCTTGGAATCCATCCTTGCTACAAAGCGGTCGCCAAGGAGGATGGGCAATGAGAAATATCCATACTTACGTTTCGGCTCAGGCACAAAGCACTCGATCTGATAGTCGAAGTTGAAAAAATCACGCAGCCGGTGCCGGTAGAAGTTGATCGTGTCAAATGGAGAAAGTACAAAGGCGTCGCCGGCGAGGGTGATGTTCTTTTTCAGGTATGAAGGCAGCATGTACAGAGGTGGCGTCTTGCGACCACGTATCTCCACCCTGCAGACTTTTCCTTCATCCAGCAACTTCGTGATCTCTGTTTTGACGGGTGGCTTTACAAAGCGGGTGTTGAAGACCATCTCCTTCATCATCGAGATGCCATGGGCCTGGAGCGAGCGCATGATCACGTGCCTGGCAAATTCTTCCTCCGTGGGTTCGCTCTTGTCAAAGTCGCCCCAAACCACATTGTCCGGCAAATCATAGACCTTATGGAAGGCATCCGAGCGGGTGGTCATCAGCCTGCCGTCAAGGTTCAGTCTTTCCAGTGCGATTTTGGCCGGACGCCAATCCCACCACCCGGAGCTTTTGGTTACGCGGTCATTCTCGAAATCACCCACTATAAGTGGACCCTCAATGGAGATCCGGTTGAGGATCTTTTTCATCAGGTTGATTTCTGGCTGGGATAATGACTTATGTCTGTTGAGAAAATGCTGTTTGAGATGGAAGGAGTATCGGAAATAGCGCAGGGGTATAAAGCCCGACGCATAGTTCCAGAATTCAAAGATCCTGCCGTCGGACTGGAGTTGTTTCAGCCACTCATGCTTATAGCCAGGTATGCGGGAAGCAAGAGCATGATGGTGTGCACGCTCCACCACATAATTGGTATCGATCTGCAGGAAGCCAAGGTGATCGATGACTTTGAAAACTGCTTCAGGCCCTTTGCCAAACTGGCCATGTTTGGTGAGCCCGGCAGCGTGGATGATGATTTTTCGGGCTTCTTCCGGGGACAGGGTATGCAGCTTCATGATTACCAAAATTAACAGAATCCGGGCCGTTGCAGGATTGTATGCATGAATTGGAGTGTTTGATTATTGTAATGAATCCTTTGAAAAACGTTGCTGCATGGCCCAGGCAAAGCAGGAAGTTTGAGGTGTCAGAAGTTGTTGTTTGAAAGGTGTAACTTGGAATGGGCAAGAAAGGCATCGTTGAAATGAGTAAGGTTGAAACGCTTGAAGATTTCTACAAGAGGAAGTTCGACTGGCTTCCAGACAATATCCGCAATGAGATTGGCCACTTCAACGTCTTCAAACTGGATCCGTTTGTGGGGGATAATGCGAAGCCGGTGCCTTACAAAAAGCGCGACTACTACAAGATCATGCTGGCCATTGGCAGCAGCAAGGTTCACTTTGCGGACAAGGTTCTGGAGGTGAAGAAGCAGGCGTTATCCTTTTCAAATCCTCAGATCCCGTACAAATGGGAACATACGGACCAGATCCGGACCGGATTTTTCTGTGTCTTCAATCAGCATTTCTTTCATAAGTACGGCGATCTCAATCACTATTCTGTCTTTCAACCAAATGGAACGCACGTTTTTGAATTGACCGATGAGCAGGTCAAGTGGGTAACGAATATTTACGCACGCATGTTTGAGGAAATCCAGTCGGAATATGTCCACAAATATGATGTACTGAGGAACCTCGTTTTTGAATTGCTGCACTATGCAATGAAGATGGAGCCGACATCGACAATGGAGAAATCCTTGTTGAACGCTTCCCACAGGATCTCGACATTGTTTCTTGAGTTACTCGAGCGGCAGTTCCCGATCGATGACACCCATCAGACTGTGCAGCTGCGAACGGCTTCTGATTTCGCGACGCAACTGAACATTCATGTCAATCACCTCAACCGGGCGGTGAAAGAAACGACAAGCAAGACCACCACGCAGGTCATTGCGGAACGAATTGTACAGGAATCGAAAGTTCTGTTAAGGCACAGTGCATGGACGGTATCTGAAATAGCCTACTCCCTCGGCTTCAGCGAAGTCACACACTTTGACAATTTCTTCAAGAAGCATGTCGGCCTGAGCCCCTTGAAGTTCAGGAATGTTTGAATTTCGCAGACTGTTGATTGATTTTCGTTAGAGCAGCGCACCCAGGCGCTTTTCCTTTGCATGATAATTCTAATATCGATGCAGATGAAAACACGCAGACTTGGAAAAAGCAGCCTGGAGGTTTCCGCACTCGGCCTCGGTTGCATGGGAATGAGTTTCGGCTATGGTCCGGCCGCAGACAAAAAGCAGATGATTGACCTGATCCGGGCAGCCGTTGAAGAAGGTGTTACTTTCTTTGACACGGCCGAAGTGTATGGCCCTTTCGCGAATGAACTGCTGGTGGGAGAGGCGTTGGAACCTTTCAAAGGGAAAGTGGTCATTGCCACCAAGTTTGGATTCAAACTTGACCCCCAGGGTGGCCCCCGTCATATCGGGTTGGACAGCAATCCTAAACATATCAAAGAAGTAGCCGAAGCTTCACTAAAAAGACTTCGCGTAGATTCCATCGATCTCTTCTACCAGCATCGTGTGGACCCCTCCGTTCCGATAGAGGATGTAGCCGGCGCAGTCAATGAACTTATCAAGGAAGGTAAAGTGAAACATTTTGGTCTGTCGGAAGCAGGAGCTGTTACCATACGCCGTGCGCACGCCGTTCAGCCTGTGACTGCCTTACAGAGTGAATACTCGCTTTGGACGAGAGGTCCTGAGGTGGAAATCATCCCGACACTGGAAGAGTTGGGGATTGGCTTTGTTCCATTCAGTCCTCTTGGGAAGGGTTTTCTGACAGGGAAAATGAATGAGGACACCCAACTGGATAGTGGGGATTTCCGCAGTACCCTTCCGCGCTTTACAAAAGAAGCGCTGAAGGCAAATCAGTCGCTGGTAGATATCCTCAGCGATTTAGCGCGAATGAAAAATGCCACTCCTGCCCAAATTGCTCTTGCCTGGCTGTTGGCTCAAAAGCCGTGGATTGTACCGATTCCGGGTACAACAAAACTGAACCGGCTCCATGAAAACAACGGAGCGGCATCTGTGGAGTTGAGCGAGGCAGACCTCCGGGATATTGAGGCCGCCGCATCAAAGATCAGTGTGGTAGGCGCACGCTACCCGGAACATATAGAGAAAATGACGGGTTTGTAGGACTTGGGTATTTGCGAGGCAGCGGCTGGCTTCTGGCAGTTGGCTTCTGGCGCGTCATCGAATAGTTGGAAGCCCAGTCTCAAGATGCTTAAAAAACAAGCCAATATCCAGAGCCAATAGCCAGAAGCTTTTTTTTCGTCCCTACTTGACAATGACGGCCGAATTCCCTTTACTTTCCGAATCACGAGATGCTGAATATTGGCCGGATCATAAGAAGCGGTCAAAGGATAACAGAAAACCTAATAATTAGCACGCCTGCAAGGTTTTTTGGAGCAAATACAGGGTTTTCAGCATCAAAACGCACTTTTTGCATCAAAAGTCCGGAGCGAGTTCGGAGAAAGTCCGGTGAAAGTCCGGTGAAAGTCGGGTAAGCTTGCCAGTTTTATACGGTATGGCTGGCCAAATGGTCCGATGTTAAAGGCCTTTAGGTGGGCTCCTGGCCTCTGGCTGGCTGGCCTCTGGTGTGGCTTCCAGCCATATAGAGTGTCCCTGGGCCATTAGCTGACCTGTTGGGAATCGCTTATCATGGACTTCAACATTCAGATTGGGAGGGTCCGGGCTGCACGAACACTTTTCCGCTACCTTGTATGACAGTCCCAAAACAAATGAAAACAACCCCATCCGAGAGCGCCGTCTTTCCCCGTGGCGACAGGGCACCTGCAGAATATTTCACCGGTACCGCTTGGGTGCAGCCGTTGGTGCCGGACAGCCGCATGTTCAATGTGGTTATAGGCCATGTGACCTTTGAAGCTGGAGCCAGAAATAACTGGCATACACATCCGGGCGGACAAATTCTATTGGTAACTGCCGGCAAAGGTTACTACCAGGAAAAGGGGAAACCCATCCAGGTCATTCAGAAGGGTGACGTGATTCAGATTCCTGCCGACATCGTCCACTGGCACGGAGCTTCTCACGAACAATCCATGACCCATATCGCCATCAGCACAAACACGGAAAAAGGAATCGTTGCATGGCTTCAGCGGGTAACCGATGAGGAATACAATCGTTCGAATTGACGCTGGGGTTATTCGTAACGAAGTGTATCAACCGGCTTGGTCATGGCAGCTCTGAGTACCTGCGAACTGATGGTCAGGGCCGCAATCAGAATCACCATAAGCACGGGCATCAGAAAGATGAACCATTCCGGAGTGATCCGGTAGGAAAATCCTTCAAGCCACTCACGGGTCCCCAGGTAGGAAAGAGGAGTCGAGATCACCGCAGCCAGCACCACCAGTCCGACAAAATTTACGGAGAGAAGGGTGACGATATTTAGCGCAGAGGCTCCCATTACTTTCCTGACTCCGATTTCCTTGGTGCGCATTACCGCAGTGTAGGAGGAAAGACCAATTAGGCCGAGACAAGCTACAGCGATGGCCAGAACGGTGAAGATGACAATGACTTTCCCGAAGCGCGTGACATCATTGTATTGGCGGTTGTAATAATCATCAAGAAAGGTGTATTCAAATGAGTTGCCGGGAAAAAACTTTCGATAGGTTTGCTCAACCCTGCCAAGCAACTCGGTGCGGTTACCGGTGTTAAAGCGAACGGAAATGGGTGAATTGGTTGCATATACCGGCCTGAATACAATCGGCTCCATGGGTTTCTGCAGTGCCTCCTGGTGATAATCGTTCACTACGCCGATGATGGTCCATTTCCGTGCACCATTGTCCCCCCATAACACTTCTCTTCCGATAGCATCCTGCGGACTGCTGAAGCCAAAAAGAACAGAGGCATTCCTGTTAATAATAATTGAACCCAGCTTGGCAAAGTCCGGGTCGTGATCTGTGGGAATGAAGTCGCGCCCTGCAATCAGGTGGATGTCCATTGTTTTGAAGAAATCAAAATCGACACCCATATGACTTACCGTGTAATGTTGCGCTGCAGGTTGCCCGCTGATCCTGATGTTAAATGCCCTGCCCAGCCGGTCTCCTGGCAATCGCCATGAAGTAGTTGCACTTTGAACGCCTGAAATACCGGTCAGCTCATGCTTAAAGTCTTCAACTCTTTGAATGAACGTTGAGTCCCATTCCATAAGCTCCGGCGCCTCAACAGCGAGCACGTCATTGAGTTTGACCCCGAGATCGGTAGAGTTCATGAATTTGATTTGTCGTGTAACGATCAGGGTTCCGCAAATCAGTGCGGTAGAAGCAGAAAACTGGAATACGACGAGAGCTTTTCGCAGAAAGTTTCCTTGTGAGGAGCGCACGAACTTCCCTTTCAACACCATTGCCGGTTGGAAACCGGACAACATGAGTGCCGGGTAATATCCGGAAACAATCGCCCCCGTGATGAGGAGGGCAAAGGCTGCAAAGAATTGAGTCGGGGTGACATGCGTGAACAATAGTCTCCAGCTCAACTCACTTCCAACGATCTGATTAAAGGGTGACTGAAGGATCCACACGATCACAAATGCCAGGAGGGCAGCACCCGTTGTCATCATCACCGATTCCATAATAAATTGCATGACGAGCTGCCGCCTGAAGGCACCCATCACCTTCCTCAGGCCTGCCTCCTTAGCCCGGTCGATAACTCTCGACGTAGTGAGGTTAATGTAATTGATCCAGGCAATTACCAGAATAAATACAGCAACGATGAGAAGCGACCAGACGGCCCGCCCGCTTGCAGTTACGGCAAAGTCATATTCATAATCGGAATATAAATGCGCGGCTTTCAATGGTTGCAGATAGAAGCGCTCTTTGCTGCCCGTCACCTTGTCACCATTGAAATAGCGGTCGCTGAATGCATCAAATTTGGATTCCAGTTGTTTCGGGTCGGCGCCCTCACGGAGCACCAGGTAGTGATACATGTCCGACCAGGTCCAGCTTGATTCTGCGTCTTTGTCCTGCGAGACTATGGTGGCATAGGAAATGAAAGCGTCAAACTGGATGTGAGAATTGGCTGGTATGTTTTCCATAATCCCGGCCACTTCGTAGGGAAGCTTGCCATGACCCCATAAGAAAGTCTTGCCAGTAAGTTCCCTGAGATCAGTGCCGGAATAAGAGAAGTACTTTCTTGCCGTCCGCTCGGTCAAAATCACCTTGTATGGGGCATCCAATACATGAGTCTTTTCTCCTGCAAGGAGTTTGAAATCGAACACGTCGAACATTCTTGAATCTGTCAACACCGCCTGGTCATTGCGGAAATTTTTGTCACCAACCCTGATATTCACCTCGCCTACCGGCATCATCCTCACGAAGGATTCTATTTCCGGAAAATCCTTCGCCATGGTTGGCCCTATCGTGGGATACGTAATGGTGCCGTGCTGAATGAGTCCTCCATTTTGGTACCGGTCATTGATCACGCGGTAGGTGCGGTCCAGTTTGGAATTGAAATGATCAAAACTCAACTCGTACACCACAAACTGAAGGATAAGCAGGCAGGATGCAAGTCCGACAGCGAGGCCGGCGATATTGATTGCGGAGAATGCCTTGTTCTTCATCAAAGTTCTCCAACTGATGATCATGTAATTCTTCAGCATGGCGGTGTTGTTGATTTTGGGCGAAGTGGTCATTGGCCTGATGATGCCAGGCCGTAACAGAAGTAATACATCGATGAAGCACATCCAGTCGGCTGCTCTCTTTCCTTTTCTGGACAGGCGTTGTTGATACAATTCGTGCAGGTCACCTTCTATGTGATGAACCAGCTTCGGGTGGCAATACCACCGGAAGAACTGAATGATCCATATCGGCGGATGTAGTCTCACAATTATTGCCTGGGGTTGAGTTCCAGTACAGCCTTGGGAATGGCGCGCCAAAGTGACTCCCGCGTACTGCGGCTGTAATTGATCGCCTTTTTACCCAACGCTGTAATTTCAAAATAACGTCTTGGCCTTCCAGCCCTTACCTCCGTCGACTCTCCATCATAAGAACGCACATAGCCCTTGTCTTCAAGACGTAGCAGGGCGGTGTGAAGAGCACCCATGCTTACGCCGCGTTTGAGTCTCGATTCAATTTCATTCTTGATGGAAACACCGTATGCATCATTATGGAGTATCCCGATGGTAAGAATCACGACTTCCTCAAATTCACCCAGATGGTATTGCTTCATGATTAATAATTTCCTAAATGTAGGAATAATCGTGCCAGGTTTTAAAATATCAGTTCAGGGTTTTCAGGGCAAGGACAATCAGCCAGACCCGTGCGGATACGGACACGAAACCGGACAGATGAGATATCCTGGTCGAAGCTGAGCCACCTGATAGGCCCGGGCAAAACCGTTCGCTTTTCCTATCTTTGATCATGCCCCAAACAGCAGCGTCCTATCCCAGCATATTCAATGATGTCATAGGTCCGGTAATGCGCGGACCCTCCAGTTCGCATTGTGCCGCTTCTCTGCGTATCGGCAGAATGTGCCGCGATTTGATGGATGGCAACATCCGTGAGGCATACATTGAGTTTGATCCCAATGGTTCGCTGGCAACGACGCACAAAGGGCAAGGCTCCGACATGGGGTTATTTGGAGGTTTCCTTGGCTGGGAAGCCGATGACGAAAGGCTGCCCGGCTACCTGCAGGCAGTTGAGCAGGCAGGCCTTTCCATACAAATTGATATTCATCCGATCGGGGCAACCCATCCCAATACGTATCAACTGACACTCCGGAATCAGAAGGAAGAGCATCAGTTGATTGCGCTTTCCACTGGAGGAGGAATGATAGAGGTTATTTCCATCGACGGGGCCAAAGTTTTCATGGCGGGCGACTACTACGAGACACTGGTGTATGTGAAATCACCTGAAGCAGTCATCGCTTACCTGAAACATGTCATTGGGGACAAGGAGATTCTTGTCCATCGCGGCAAGCAGACATTTATCGAAGTGAAGTCAGACAGCTTTCTTCCACCCGAAATTGAAAGTGAATTGAAGTCGCTTGAGGATGTACTGTCCGTCAAGAAGCTTTCCCCGGTGTTGCCGGTTCTCTCCAGGAAGAATCTTGCCGTCCCCTTCATCACCTGCGAGGAGATGTTATCCTACAACGAAAGCAAGAACCTTTCACTCTGGGAATTGGCGGTGGCCTATGAGTGTGCCCGGGGTAATATTTCTTCAGATGAGGTGGTACAAAAGATGTCCAGGATTGTGGATATCATGTACAACTCCATTCAATCCGGGTTGAAAGGGACTCATTATAAGGACAGGATTCTTGGAGCACAATCATTGAACTTCCGCAAGGAGATGGACAAGCAAGCCCTCGTGGAGGGCGATGTGATGAATACTGTCATTATGTACACCTCCGCGATGATGGAGGTAAAAAGTTCGATGGGAGTGATTGTTGCTGCACCGACGGCAGGATCATGCGGCGCGTTGCCGGGCGCTGTGATTGGAACGGCCGTGAGCATGGGACTGGGTAAAGAAGATATGGTGAAAGCCATGCTGGCGGCGGGGATCATCGGTGTATTCATTGCCGCTCACGCAACTTTCGCTGCAGAAGTAGGAGGATGCATGGCCGAGTGCGGATCCGGATGCGGAATGGCAGCGGCAGGTATTATAGAACTAAAGAAAGGATCGCTCCAGCAGTCGCTTGGTGCTGCTTCCATGGCATTGCAGACTTCCCTCGGGATGGTGTGCGACATGATTGCCAATCGCGTTGAGGCCCCCTGCCTGAACAGAAACGTGATGGCGGCCACCAACTCCATCGCCTGCGCCAACATGGCCCTCGCCTCCTATGATCACCTGATTCCGCTCGATGAAGTCATACAGACCATGAAACAGGTTGGGGATGCGATACCCAATACGTTGAGATGTACCGGCCTGGGCGGTTTGGCCATCACGAAGACTGCCAAGAAAATAGAAGCCATGCTCGAGGGTGCGGAAATGGCACAGGGCAAGGGGTTCAAGGTGTGCTAGTGCAAGTATTGTACTAACTGGTCACAATCACCGTCATGCTCACCGGCCCTTGGGCACCAACAACCAGTGCCTGTTCGATGTCAGCAGTTTTGGACGGCCCCGATATAAAGACTCCAAATCCTGATTGCCGGGGGTTAATAGTCTGATAGGCTTCGTGAAGATTGGCTACGATGGTGGAGGAATCTACAATAACCATAAGATGCCGCCCAATGAACGGCAGGACACGAATGGGACAACTTTTGTCGCTGATCCACACCGCTCCATTGTCAGCAACGCCAAGTTCGGCTTTCACAACAACCAGATCCAGCTGGGCTAATGCGGATACCTGTGTATCGTGAACCGTGGATGGGAGTTCCGGAAGGTTGGAGAAAATCTTCTTCGCATCTGGGTATTGCAGTGCGACATGTTGAGTCCATGACTCGCCGGTTTCCAATACTACTACCCGTGCCTGGTTGGACTCAAGGGCAGAGCGGAATGATTGGATGCGGTCGTTGCCTGAGGCAAAAGCAGGGATGGCAGGAAGCTCATTTGCTGACGGCTTCGAATTCCTGATCCTGGAAAGAATTTGTTCGCGACTCATGCCCTTCAGGTTTTCTTGCGGTTTTTCAAATACCAATCGCTGAAACTCTCGGCAGGAGGGGCTGGCAATTCCCTTGTCTTTCCCCAAACATTGAATGGACTGTACAACAACCACCTTGGTGCGCCAAGAAGTCGTTTCATCCACTTCATGGACCTGCTGAACTTGCCGGGATGCGACATGCTCCCGGCTGCCATCTTCATGATGGTCTTCTTCACATAGGTGACGTATCCCTTCTCCGTCAGTGTTTGCCTGAGGTGGTACAGCTGATGATGAATATCGATCTTCACCGGGCACACATCTGTACAGGAACCGCACAATGACGAGGCAAATGGCAAATCGTTGTATTGCTCCGGGTGACGGGCAGGATTAAGAATGGAACCAATGGGGCCTGCCACCACGGAGTGATAGCTGTAACCGCCGGTACGCCTGTACACGGGACAAGTGTTGATGCAGGCCGAACAACGAATACACTTCAGCGTGTTCCGGAAATCAGGACTTCCGAGATGATCACTCCTTCCATTGTCTACCAGCACAATGTGCATCTCACCGCCACTTTTCGGCTGGTGATAGTGCGAGGTATAGATCGACGACTTTTGTCCTGAAGCACTGGGTGCAAGAAGCCGGAGGAAGACGCCGAGGTGTTCCCACCTGGGGATGATTTTTTCAATACCGACACAGTGTATTTGCACCGGCGGCAGGTTGCAGCCCATGTCGGCATTCCCTTCGTTGGTGATGATGACAACGCCTCCTGTCTCAGCCACTGCAAAGTTGACGCCTGTAATGGCAGCTTGCGCCTTCAGAAACTTTTCCCGCAGATGCAGCCTTGCCGCTCTCGTAAGATAAGTAGGATCTGTGTTGCCCTTTTCTGTTTGCAAACGATCATGAAACAGTTCGCTGACTTCTTCACGTTTCAGGTGAATGGCGGGCGCTATGATGTGACTAGGCGGCTCGTCCCGCATCTGTATGATCCGCTCACCGAGGTCTGTATCAATTACCTCAATGCCGCGTGATTCAAGATAAGGATTGAGTCCGCACTCTTCTGTGAGGATCGATTTGCTCTTGACTATCCTCGTCACCTGGTGTCTGTTCAGGATTTCGTGGACAATACTATTATGCGCCGCAGCATCGGCTGCCCAGTGGACCCTCACGCCATTTTCCGTTGCAGCCTTTTCAAATTGTTCGAGATAACTGTCAAGATTTCCCAGAACATTCTCTTTTATAGAGGAGGCAAGAGACCGCAGTTCCTCCCACTCGGGAATCGCTTTGATAGTGGCATCCCTTTTCTTTCTGAAATTCATTACCGCCCCGTTGTGCCAATTGGTGCGGGGCTCGTCTTCCAGAAAGGAAGCCGATCTTGCAGCGTGGGTCAGGTGATGATTGAAATCACCCATGGCTGTTCAGTACTTCGGCGATGTGAATGGTCTTCAGCGGAAGCTTCCTTCTCCTGATGATGCCATCCAGGTGCATGAGGCAAGACATGTCTCCTGAAATGATATACTCCACTCCGTTATTCAAATAATCATCCACTTTGTCCGATCCCATCTTTGAAGACACCTCCGGTTCCGTCACCGAGAACGTCCCACCGAAGCCGCAACATTCATCAGGGAAAGTGATCGGCACCAGTGAAAGACCATCGACTTTACCCAGCAGGTTCTCCCATTTTGAGAATGCGGGCAGTACTCTTTCAGATGACTGTGCAAGCCGGAGTCCCCGCAGTCCATGACAACTCTGGTGCAGGCCTGCCTTGTGAGGAAACCTCGCCTGCCTGATTTTGTCGCTACCGATAATATCGTTGAGAAATTCAGCAAGATCCAACGTCTTGCTTCTCACCTTTTCAACATCAGCGGATTGTGGGATGATGTCGTAGTGATTCCGCACATGATAAGCGCAACTCCCGGAAGGAGCCACGATGTAGTCATAGGATTTGAAAGTCCGGACAAAATGCTGGTAAGAGGGGATGGCATCTTTTTCCATCCCGCTGTTGGCAATGGGTTGCCCGCAGCAGGTTTGCTCCATCGGATATTCAACATCGAGGCCCAGCCCCTCCAGTAACTCAAGGGTGGCGATACCCACCTTGGGGTAAAACTGGTTGACGTAACAGGGTATAAAAAGCCCGATCTTCATTTCAGCCTGACTTCCGGATTGACAAGATGGGGAATATTTCCTGTGCGGTAGAACTGGATAATATTTTCCGCTGCCAGCCGCGCCATCTCGCCGCGTGCCTCCACGGTGGCCGAACCAATATGAGGGAGGATGGCGACGTTCTCCATGTTGAGCAAGGGATGATCCTGCCGCATGGGTTCAGGATTGGTTACGTCCAGACCTGCTCCCCAAATCAAACCCCTGTTGAGCGCTTCCAGCAGGTCCTCTTCGTTGTGGATGAGTCCCCTTGCAGTGTTAATGAAGATCGCCGATGGCTTCATCTTTGAGAAGGCCTTACGATCAAACAACCCTGTCGTTTCACGGGTGAGGGCGCAGTGAACAGATACGACATCAGATTGCTCCAGTAACTTATCAAATGACACCCGCACCGCCCCCAGTTCCATTTCAGCTTCCGGGTTGGGGCTGCGGTTGCAATAAAGAACAGGCATGTGATAGGCGCCCTTGCACCGGCGTGCCATCTCCATTCCTATCCTGCCCAGACCGAATACGCCAAGTGTTTTGTTCTTTAACTCAAACCCCAGGTGGGAGTTGGGTCTGAAGTGTTTCCAGTTTCCTGCAGCGATGGACTTGTGCTGTGAAAACATTTTTCTCGATACTGCAATCATGAGCCCAAACGCGATGTCGGCAGTTGCATTGCTGGTAGCATTTGGGGTAAAGCCGACAGGGATGCCCAACTCGGTCGCGGCTTTCACATCAACATTGTCAAAGCCAGCAGCGAACTGGGAAATGATTTCCAGATGGCGGCAACGCGCAAGGAAATCACGGTCAATTTTATCTGATAGCACGCAAATGATGGCATTGGCTTTCAGGGAAGCCGATTCGAATTCTTCACGCGTCATCGGCCTCTCTTCAGCCCACGCCTTCACACGAAAACCTTCCCCGGAAAGCATCTCCTTTGCGATGGAGGGTAGATCCCTTGAGATCATCACAATGGTATCAGAGGGAGAGCGTCCTGTCATAGTCTGAAATTAAGTGAGCGTAGCCGGTTGTCAAAGTCCGCCTTTCCTTTCCTTTAATCGCTGCAGGTCTTCTGGTGTATCCACGTCGACATCGCCGCCGGGGAAATCGATCATGACCATATGGTCCTTCATTTGTTTAAAGAGTTGTTTCGCGCCAGATTCATCGTCCAGCGTTAAGAGATGCTGAAATACTTCTTTTCTGAAAATTGCAGGAACTCCAGCCCCTCCGTTGTATTGTGATGCGACAATAACTGAATGAGTTCTGTTCATAGTAGCCAGCAGGTTCTGAAGGTGGTTCGCGTTGAGCAGTGGTTGATCGCACACCATCATGATGACTTCGTCAAGATCCTGGTAACGGTTCAGGATGGTTTGTAGACCTGCTTTAAGTGATGATCCCATTCCTCTGGACCAGTTTTTATTTTCAACGATCAATACAGGGACCCCTTCCAATGCAGCCTTGTGCCTTTCGAAATCCGAGCCCAATACGACCACTACTTTGGAAGTAATACTGAGTGCGGTTTCGGCTGTCTGATGAAGCAGGGATTTGTTACCAATAATTATGAGTTGTTTCGATTGCCCCAGGCGAGTCGAGGCTCCTGCTGCGAGGACAATGATACCACAAGTCTGTGGAGGAGATCCCATGACATATTTCTCCTGATTCAGGAGTTCCGCTATTTCTTCCGGAGTGCCTTCACATGTTCAGGAAGTACAGCCGGACCTTTATTGCCGAAGGAGTTGCGGATGTAGTTCATCAGATCGCTCACTTCCCCATCGCTCAGGTCGAAGCCGGTCATGTTCATGTTATAGACTTTCCCGTTCACCTTCATTTCGCCGCTGGCCCCGTAAAGTATCTGCTGTATGGTCCTGTTTTTGTCGGCCATCATGTAATCTGACTTCGCCACCGGAGGATATACGCCTTCGATTCCTTCACCCTGTTCCATGTGACATGAAATGCAATAGCCCACATAGGTTTCCTTGCCCCTGGCCACACTTGCTTTCAAATCAAAGGCTGGCTTGGTCTGGAAAGAAATCAGGGTGGCTAGCGAAGCGGTCAGCACGGTGAGATAAATTACTCTTTTCATCTTTTAATGGTTTGGACAGTAACAAAAAATCCCTGCCGACAAAAATGGCAGCAGGGATGCAAAGATCAAACTTCTTCAAGGTTGAACGGAAGTTTCCGGATTCGCTTGCCACTGATGTCGAAGATGGCATTGCACAGGGCAGGTGAAAGTGGCGGTAGGCCCGGCTCGCCCACGCCGCCCGGCTTCTCATCATTTTCCATGATGTGAACTTCAATTTCAGGGATGTCAGCAATCCGGGGCATCTTGTACACATCGAAATTTCTTTCCAGGGCTTTTCCATCGAGGAAATGTGTTTCATGCTTTGTTGCAGCACCAAGGGCCATCACGATGCTGCCCTCTACTTGTTGGCGGATGATGTCGGGATTGACATACCATCCGCAATCCATCACCGCAATCACCTTGTCCACCTTCAGCTTGCCGTCCGCCTTTCTGGAAACCTTGACGACTTCACCCACGGTGCTCTTGAAACACTCCGTGATCGCCACTCCCCAGCCTTCATTTTTGCCACGGCTCTTCCAGCCGCTCACTTCTTCCAGTTTGCTGATCAGGGCATGATAGCGTTCGTTGCGCAGATGACTGCGACGGAAATCAAGCGGATCTTTGCCGGCCTCGTGCGCCAGTTCGTCCATGAAACTCTCATAGGCAAAGCCGTTGGTGGAAGCATACACTGAACGCCACCACATCACAGGCACCGGTGACTCGGTCGGTACATCCGAAAAACTGTAATGGGGCAACGCTTCAAAATAGCCTTCCAGAAATCCCTCAACCGTGCTGTCGTTATACATGGTCTTGTCCGCTCCCGGTTCCTGGTGGCCCATGTTCTGTGCAGCCATCTTGAACTGGAAGGAGGTAATTCTGCCATTGTTGCTCAGGCCTGCCTTGCATTGATACATGTTACCCGGTCGAAATGGTCCCTGGGTCATGTCATCCTCTCTGGTCCAGATCACCTGCACCGGAGCCTTAATCTCCTTAGAGATGACCGCTGCTTCATGGGTGTAATCCGTGAATGCCTTCCTGCCAAAGCCACCACCGAGGAACGTCATGTTAACGGTCACGTTTTCTGGCTTCAAACCGAGTCGCGCACTGATGTCATCCTGGATCCAGTCGGGTCCCTGGATGGGTCCCCATATTTCACACTTGTCGTCATGAACCCACGCCGTACAGTTCAGCGGCTCCATGCAGCTGTGGGATTCATAGGGTGTCTCGTAGATGAATTCAAGTTTCTTGTCGGCCTTCTGCAGTGCCGCCTCTGCATTTCCACCTGTCCGCTGTGAATAGCCTGGCTTACTCAGGTCTTCTTTCATCCGTGAGTAAAGCTGTTCCGTACTCAGGTGCTCAAAGCCACTGTCATCCCACTCGACCTTCAGCAGTTTGCGTCCTTCGTTGGCTGCCCAGAAAGAATTGGCAACTACGGCTACTCCTTCGCGCTTCATGGCAAACACATCCATCTGAACTTTCAACACATGCTTCACGCCGGGCACTTTCTTTGTCTGGCTGTCGTCAAAACTTTTAACCTTGCCGAGGAACCGAGGATTTCTCTCAACTACCGCGAACAGCAAGCCCGGCAGCCGCTTGTCAATTCCGAAGGTGGCGGTACCGTTTACTTTCTGAGGAATGTCTTGACGCTTCAGGGGTTGGCGGATGATCTTGTAGTCGCGCGGGCTTTTCAACTGTATGTTGGAAGGGGGACTCATGCGCGACGCCTCCTCAACCAATTGCCCGTAGTTATATTTCTTGCCGCTGGGACGATGGATGACAAATCCATTCTCCGCATAACAATCACCACGTGACCATCCCTCTTTTTTCATCGCTGCTGCGATCAGCATCTCTCGGGCTGAGGCGCCCACTTGCATAAGCTGCCGGTATGCACCGCGCACAGTGGAACTGCCGCCGGTGATCTGACTTCCGTAAACTCTTCCGTTGCCCGGAGCAAATACGATGTTGACCTGGTTGAGGTCCACCTCGAGCTCCTCCGCCACCATCTGGGGCACCACCTGATAAGCGCCCTGACCCATCTCTGAGCGGTGGTTCATGATGGTTACTTTCCCTGACGTGTCGATGGACACCCATGCATTGAGGTCAATGCCTCTTTCTCCTGCACGGACGCTGGTCAGTATTTCAGCTTCGTTCTCCTTGCCAAAGGCCGGCATATACAATCCCAGTGTAAGAGCAGCGCCGCTAAGACTTCCCAATCGGATGAAGTTGCGGCGTGAAATATTTCTATCAGTTTTTTCCATGGCCTGAGTACATTATTTGGCTGAGGCTTTGGTATTCATGATGCGCGCGGCGGTCTTGATCGCTTTACGAATACGGGGATAAGTGCCGCATCGGCAGATCAGGCCCTGCATTGCTGCGTCAATGTCTTTGTCGGAGGGGTTGGCGTTTCGTTTCAATAACGCCGCTGCGGCCATGATCTGTCCGCTCTGGCAATAGCCGCATTGGGGAACCTGCTCTTCAATCCAGGCCTGCTGAACGGGGTGACTGTTATTATCAGACAAACCCTCAATGGTGGTGATGTTCTTCCCGGCTACAGATCCCACCGGCAGTGAGCAGGAGCGAACGGGGGTTCCCTCCAGGTGTACGGTACAGGCCCCGCACTGCGCGATACCACAACCATATTTGGTTCCGGTGAGGCCGGCAAGATCCCTGATGGCCCACAGCAGCGGCATTTTGGGGTCCGCATCAACGGTCACACTTTTGTTATTGATCTTCAGCGTTATTGAAGCCATATGTGGTGAATTTAAACCAAGCTAATTTAGCAATTCAAAGGATAACAACGCTGTTAAGAAGTTGTTAAGGCCGGGCAGCCATTTAAGAGGCATATCAGTGACTCAACCCGTGGGCAATAATTACATTTGAAAGATGCGATTATTAGTTTGTAGTCTGTTGCTCATTTGGATTCCCAGACAGTCTCAGTCGCAATCCATGGAAGTGGCGATTGAAGGTGTGAAGGGTGCGAATGGGTCTTTGATAGTGGGACTTTTTTCCACAGCAGATGATTTTCTGAAGAAGCCGGTCGCCTCTATTCGTCATCCGGCAAACGAGGGCACAGTCAGGGTGGTGCTTTCCGGAATACCTTCCGGCGATTATGCGATATCCGTGTTGCATGATCTTAACAGCAATGAAAAGATGGACACCAACTTCGTTGGCATCCCGAAAGAAGGCTTTGGGTTCTCCAATGATGCCATGGGTTTTATGGGTCCTCCGCATTTCAAGAGGTGCATATTTCATTGGGCGGGCCGGGATTCTGTTGTGATACGCATGCACTACTTCTGACAGCCCCTTTACCGGGAAGAGGACCGCAGTCAGGCGGTCAAGCCTCCATCATTGTATCTCCAGCAAACTTTTCAAACGGTTGCGTAACCGATGCACGCATGCATAGGGGAATTTGTATTTGTCTTTTTTTATGTTTGCGCGCCTTACTACGACCAGTTTTCAGACCATGATGGACCTTACTCAGTTATTTCCTTACACATTCGACCCTAAATATTCCAAACCCATTGCCTACTTCTCGATGGAGTTTGCTGTTGATCAGTCACTCAAGATTTACAGTGGCGGCCTTGGCTTTCTGGCGGGATCTCACCTCAGAAGCGCCTATGAATTGAAACAGAATTTCATCGGCATTGGCATTCTCTGGAAGTACGGCTATTACGACCAGGAGCGGAACATGGACGGCACCATGAAGGCGAGCTACATCGAGAAGATCTATGCTTTTCTTGAAGATACCGGCATCCGTTTCAACATCAGGATTCACAACCACGATGTGAAGGTCAAAGCCATGCTGTTACGCCCGGAGGTATTCGGTACGGCTCCCCTGTTCCTTCTTACCACCGATCTTCCGGAAAATGATCACCTGGCGCAGACCATCACTTACAGGCTTTACGATTCTCACGAGAGCGCAAGGATAGCGCAATCAAGTTTGCTTGGATACGGCGGTGCACAACTGCTGGATATCATTGGCAGGCAGACTGACATCTACCACATGAATGAAGGCCATGGATTGCCGCTTTGTTTCTATCTATGGAACAAGTATCAGTCCCTGGATGAAGTGAAGAAGAGAGTGGTCTTCACCACACATACACCTGAACTGGCAGGCAATGAAGAGCGCGAAGTTTCCAGTCTTGAGGTGATGTCTTTCTTCGACGGCGTCCAGAAGGACCAGTATGAGCAGTTGCTGGAACCCGAAAGTGAAGTTCTGAACTACACTTTGGCGGCACTGAGAATGTCAAAGATTTCCA
This sequence comes from Bacteroidota bacterium, assembly GCA_018266395.1. Taxonomy (GTDB): domain Bacteria; phylum Bacteroidota; class Bacteroidia; order Cytophagales; family Cyclobacteriaceae; genus ELB16-189. Next base: position 293,554 of record JAFEAM010000003.1, read on the forward strand.
ACGGCGTGAGTCAGCTTCACGGCAAAGTGGCGCAGAACATGTGGGGACAGCATAAAAACATCGCCCCCATCCGGGCGATTACCAATGCTCAGAACTATACCTACTGGCGCGATGCAGTACTGGACGAAGCTTTCCGAAAAGAGGACAGCTGGGCGCAATCGGTCCGGAAGGTTCAGATGAAACGGGAGCTCTTCATGCACATAGCCGATCAGAGAGGGAAGATTTTTAGGGAAAATGTGCTGACCATTGTTTGGGCACGGCGTTTTGCCGCCTACAAGAGAGCCAACCTGCTGCTTCACGACTATGAGCGCTTTTACGAGATGGTCACCAATAAGCGTTACCCTGTACAAGTCATCTGGGCAGGCAAGCCCTATCCGGAAGACACGACCTCTATTGACATATTCAATGATATCTACCGGCAGACACGAGACCTTCCCAATTGCACCATACTCACAGGGTATGAACTGGGTTTGTCGCGTTTGCTGAAGCGCGGCTCAGATGTCTGGCTAAACAACCCGCGGATTTACCGCGAGGCGTCAGGCACTTCCGGAATGTCGGCCGCCATGAACGGAAGCATCAATGTTTCCATACCGGATGGCTGGGTGCCTGAGTTTGCCCGTCATGGTGAAAATTGTTTTGTGGTAGAACCGGCTGATCAGAGCCTGGCACAGGAAGAGCAGAATGCCATTGAAGCCAACCGGCTTTATGAAGTCCTGGAAAAGGAAGTGATTCCGCTCTACTATGACCGCCCTGATCGCTGGGCACAGGTGGTGAGGCAAAGTTGGAAAGACGTGCAGCCCCGGTTTGATTCCAACCGGATGGCAGATGAGTATTATAAGTTGCTTTACAATCCGGAAACCAACTAGACTGCATTCTCAGGCAATGGTGACACTGCGAATGCGATCTCTTGAGTATATTTTGTATTGATGCATGTGTCGTATATGTTAGCGCCAAATTTCAACACTTGAGTCAACCGACACTCAGAGAAATATGGTTCTATCCTGTGAAATCACTCGGAGGCATCCGGGTCAAGTCGGCTGTGGTGCATGCGAAAGGTCTCGAGCATGACCGGAGATGGATGCTGATTGACGAAGAAGGCACCTTTATCTCCCAACGTGAACAACCCATACTGTGCCGATTCCAGATGCAAAGGGAGAATGGGCAATTCCTTATTACTTATGGAGATGAGCATATCCTGCTGGATCCACGGCAATCCCCGACGGGTCAGGAGATAAGGGTACGCATTTGGGATGATGAAGTAAGCGCAAGGGAGGTAAGTGTCGGCCACAGTCAATGGTTTTCGAAGGCACTGCAGCGGAATGTGAAGTTGGTATTCTTCCCGGAAGAGAACAGCAGGCCGGCCGATCCTGACTATGCAACCCCGGGTGCGCAGGTAAGTCTTGCGGATGGGTTTCCGTTATTGCTCATCGGCACCAGATCACTCGACGATCTGAACAGCCGGCTGCAGCAGACAGTCGGGATGAACCGCTTTAGACCCAACCTTGTAGTTGAAGGCATCGACCCTTTTGAAGAAGATAACTGGAAAGAGTTTACCATCGGCAAAAACCGCTTCGTAGCAGTAAAGCCGTGCGGCAGATGTATTATGACAACCATCAATCCTGAAACAGCCCAGACAGGAAAAGAACCACTCGCAACTTTATCACGTTTTAGGAACAAAAAGGGGAAAGTGCTGTTCGGGCAGAATATCATACCCATTGACCATCACGAAATCAAAGAAGGAGATGAAATCATATTGCACTAAGACTTATTTCTTACTCTTAGCCTTGACACTGCTGATCTCCTGCTCGTCCAGGGAAGATCGTTTGCCGGTGCTTGGAGAACGAACCGTTGAGGGTACCGACACGATCTATCATACCATCGCACCTTTTCATTTCGTGGATCAGGACAGCGCAGCGATCACCAATGAGACCTTCAGGGACAAGATTTATGTAGCGGATTTCTTTTTTACGACTTGCCGTACGATCTGCCCGATCATGAAGACTCAGATGCTCCGCGTTTATGAGGCTACCAGGGAAATGCCTGATGTGCTGCTCTTATCTCACACCATCGATCCCGAATACGACACGGTAGCGCTCCTGCATGATTTTGCGGGCCGGCTGGGGGTTGAAAGCAAGCGCTGGCACTTTGTCACGGGGGTCAAAGATTCCATCTACAAGATTGCCCAGACTTCCTACTTTGCCACAGCCATGGAGGACAAGACTGAACCCGATGGATTCATTCACAGTGGTGCATTTCTTCTGATTGATAAAAGTGGAAGAATCCGCGGAAAGTATGACGGCACAAAGGAGGAGGATGTAAACCGCCTGATTGGGGACATCAAACGACTGAGACGGGAATACAAGCAGTGACCATGAGAGTAGGCAGATGGTGCTTTGTAATATTGATGATCATGGCGGCAGGACTCGGCGGCTGTCAACTGAAGGATCCCAAATATCAGTTGTACTATGTGGAGGGCGAGCAGCTGTACAATAAGCACTGCAGCAATTGTCACCAGAAAAATGGAACAGGGCTTGGCAGGGTATATCCTCCACTGGCCAACGCCGACTACCTGGATCTGCATTTTGATGAAATAGGGTGCCTGATCAAGTATGGGAGAAGGGGAGAGATACTTGTCAATGGCGAGCACTTTAATCAACCGATGCCCGGCGTACCGCTTCTGACTGAGTTGGAGATTGCCGAAATCATGACTTACGTGGGCAATACCTGGGGTCATGAGAAGGGCCTCGTTGATGTCCGGTCTGTTGCCGGCAAGCTCGAAACGTGCATATCCGAATAAAAAAGAGCAATTTTGTTACAAGCAGATTGACCAGCTGTAACATATAAATGAAAAGACCCAACCTGAGACGAACCATCCTCAGCATTGTTGGGGTGCTGGCCGTCTATGGCATTCTGCTGGCCATAATGGTTTATTTTGAGGAAGAATCTCCCCGCAGTTCCATTCACACCGTTCAGGATGCCATCTGGTACCTGGCGGAAACGCTCACCACCGTCGGCTATGGGGACGTGCTCCCTGTAACCTACTGGGGCAGGATGATCGGGTTCATTTTCCTCCTCTCGAGTCTCGGTGCGTACGGTCTTATTATCGGTCAGATCGCAAATTTTATGTCAACACTAAAAGAACAAAAGGAACTGGGTCTCAATGGCACACAGTTTACCAAGCATGTGATTATTGTGGGCTGGAATGACTTTGCCCAATCTGTGATTGGCCACCTGGTCGCGGCCGGCCGGCAGGTAGCAGTCATAACCAAAGATCGCAGCAGCATCGACATCATCCGTGAGTATTATCCGGATGACAAGGTGTATACCCTTTATACTGATTACAGCAACTTTGATCTGCTGGAAAAAGCCAATATCCGCGAAGCAACCATTGTCTTCATCAACCTCAATGATGATACGGAGAAACTTGTCTATATCATCAATATCAAGAAGCGCTTTCAGGACCTAAACTGCGTGGTCACCCTCGACAATGGAAACCTCAAAAGTACCTTCCAGAATGCTGGTGTCACGTACGCGATCTCCAAGAATGAAATCTCGTCAAAGTTGCTGGCCAGCTACATCTATGAGCCCGATGTGGCGATCCTGAGTGAGGAACTTATCGCTTACGCCCATGAGGATCATGAATATGACATGAAGGAATTCCTTATCACCGGGAACAATCCAATGATTGGGATGCCGTACGAGAAAGCATTCTTTGATCTTAAGAAGCAGTCCAATGTCATACTCTTTGGCCTGGTCAGGATCAATGAAGGTAAACGTATCCTCTACAAGAATCCGTCCATCAACCTGGCCATCCAGGACGGTGATTATCTCATCATGCTGATGGATCGCAAAGGCCAGGATAAACTCAAGCGGCTGTTCAATATAGAAGAAGGGGTATAAGGGTTACCGGACAGACCCATCTGTGTACCCCTTAGACCTTGCCGGTCAGATCACCTCGACAGGAGTTGCATTGATAAACTCAAACTCCACGTCATTCTTCATATCAACCTGGATGACGGCGTCTTTGCTGACCTTGCCAGCCAGAATCTGCTTGGATAATTCATTCAGAATCTCGCGTTGCAGGACCCGCTTCAACGGCCTTGCGCCGAATTGAGGATCATATCCCAGTTTCGCCAGCCGGTCCATAGCCCTGTCCGTCACATCCAGTTGGATGCCGGATTCAAGTAATCTCCTGCTGATCTGTTCAACTTGGATGCCCACGATTTTTCTCACATCCGCCTTGCTAAGCGGACGGAACATGATGATCTCATCAATGCGGTTGATAAACTCAGGCCGCACATTCTTCTTGAGTAATTCAAGTACCTGTTCCTTTGTGTCCTCAATCACTTCGAAGTAGTTGTCCTCGTTGATCTTCTCAAAGTTTTCCTGGATAAGGTGAGCCCCCATGTTGGTGGTCATGATGATGATGGTGTTCTTGAAGTTGGCCACCCGTCCTTTATTGTCGGTCAGACGGCCATCATCGAGTACCTGGAGCAGGATGTTGAATACGTCCGGGTGTGCTTTCTCGATTTCATCGAGCAGGATGACACTGTACGGCTTCCTTCTCACTGCTTCAGTTAGTTGACCGCCTTCGTCATATCCAACATAGCCGGGAGGCGCTCCGATCAGCCGGCTGACGCTGTGACGCTCCTGGTATTCACTCATGTCGATGCGCACCATGGCGTTGTCGTCGTTGAACAGGTATTCTGCCAGTGCTTTGGACAGTTCAGTCTTGCCTACTCCGGTAGTACCCATGAAAATGAACGAGCCGATGGGGCGCTTGGGATCCTGAAGTCCGGCCCTGCTTCTTCGGACTGCATCCGACAATGCGCGGATGGCTTCTTCCTGACCTGCAACCCTTTTGCTTAATTCTTCCTCAAGGGTGAGCAGCTTGTCCCGCTCACTCTGCAGCATCTTGCTGACAGGAATGCCGGTCCACTTCGCCACCACTTCGGCAATGTCTTCGCTGTCCACTTCTTCTTTCAGAAGGGAGCCGTCTCCCTGCATCTGCTTCATCTTTTGTTGCAGGGCGTTGAGGCGTTTTTCCGCCTCGACAATTTTTCCATAGCGTATCTCGGCCACACGTCCGTAGTCGCCGGCTTTTTCTGCCTGGTCGCCTTCAGACTTCAGTTTGTCAATGGCCTCTTTCTCTTTTTGAATGCCGTGTACAACTTCCTTTTCGCCTTCCCATCTGGCCTTGAGATCCTTGCGCTTGTCAGATAACTCAGAAATCTCCTTGCTCAGGCTTGTTTCCTTATCCCTGTCCTTTTCCCGGCGTATGGCCTCTCGCTCAATTTCCAGTTGCATGATCTTGCGGTTCAGTTCATCGAGCTCTTCGGGAAGTGAATCCATCTCGATCCTCAATTTCGAGGCCGCTTCATCCATGAGGTCTATGGCTTTATCAGGAAGGAAACGATCGGAGATGTAGCGATGCGAAAGTTCCACAGCTGCAATGACCGCGTCGTCCTTGATCCGCACACCATGGTGAAGTTCATACTTGTCTTTGATACCCCTGAGGATGGAAATGGAATCTTCTGTACTCGGTTCATCCACCATGACCGACTGGAAGCGGCGTTCGAGAGCCTTGTCCTTCTCAATGTATTTCTGGTATTCTTTGAGCGTGGTCGCGCCGATGGCATGGAGTTCACCCCGTGCGAGAGCGGGCTTCAGGAGATTGGCCGCATCCATGGCTCCTTCGCCACCGCCTCCTGCCCCGATCAACGTATGGATTTCATCAATAAACAGAATGATCTGTCCATTGGAATCAATGACTTCTTTTATCACCGACTTCAGGCGTTCCTCAAATTCTCCCTTGTACTTGGCGCCTGCAACCAGCAGGCCCATGTCCAGCGAGACCAGAATCTTGTCTTTGATATTTTCCGGAACGTCGCCATTTACTATTCGTTGTGCCATGCCCTCAACAATGGCTGTCTTGCCCACACCGGGTTCTCCGAGAAGTATGGGATTGTTCTTCGTTCTCCTTGAAAGAATCTGCAGTACCCGTCGTATTTCCTCATCGCGACCAATGACGGGATCAATCTTGCCCGCTTTTGCCAGCTCATTCAGATTTTTTGAATAACGTTCCAGTGATTTGTATTTGGCCTCCGCATTCTGATCGGTAACAGAAGTGCCGCCGCGTAATTCCTTAATTGCCTTGATCAATTCAGGTCGCGAAAAGCCAGTGTCCTTCATGATGGCCGAAGCCTTGTCACGAATACCGAGCAAAGCGAGAAGCAGGTGCTCGATAGAAATATATTCGTCCTTGAATTCCTTGAGTTCCTTTTCGGCTTGCTGGAGGAGCGTATTGGATGAAGATGACAGGTAGGGCTGTGATCCTGAAACCTTAGGATAACTATTCAATAATTCATCCAGTTTGCTTTCAAGTATAGACTGGTTGACATTGAGCTTCTTGACCAGATAGCCAATAACATTCTCATCGGTTTCCAGGATGGCCTTCAGAATGTGCCCCGGTTCAATCGCCTGGTTCTGGCGGGATGTTGCGATTTCGGCCGACTTCTGAAGCGCTTCCTGTGATTTTATAGTGAATTTTTCAAAGTTCATGACTCATTTCCTCCTGTCTTCCTCAACCGTCAAATCGTTAACCAACTCGCTCCCGACCAGCTTTCAGGCAATAATGGCGTGTTTTTTCCAGTGTAAAGTGTGGTTATGTGTCATTTTGTCCTGCCTCGAGTAATTGAATAAAGGACACTAACCTCTTCCATGCATGGTTTGATTGATCGCGGTTTCTGGCGTAGCTTTTAAGCGCTATGCAATCCGGCAAAAAAAGTACTCAGTTTCCCAGGGCAGTGCTGATGGAAGTGGCATGGGAAGTTTGCAACCAGGTGGGTGGAATCTACACGGTCATCCGCACCAAGGCGCCCGCGATGGTTGAGAATGTGGAAGGTCCATTTTGCATGATCGGTCCATATCTGGGGAAGAACATACAGGCCGAGCTGGAACCACTCAATGATGCTGAGGATCTCTTCGGGCAGGCGGCAGCCAATCTCAGGAAGCGGGGCTATGATGTGCACTATGCCGAATGGTTGATTACAGGCAAGCCGAGGGTTGTGCTGTTGAATCCGAATGTGATCGAAACCAAGGCGCTCAACGTCATCAAATATCTTCTTTGGAAAAATCATGGCGTGGAGACGCCTGAAAAGAATGAGCTCACTGACCAGGTGGTGGGTTTTGGTTACCTCACAAAGCTTTTCATTGACGAGGTGGTGAAGCTGGCGGGCAAGGATGATCCTTTAATAGTTCATTTTCATGAATGGATGGCAGGATTGCCCATACTTGATATCCGTCGCGAGAAGATGCCCGTCAAAACCATTTTCACCACCCATGCCACGCAGTTGGGAAGACACCTGGCAATTAATTCTCCGCTGTTTTATGCCCACCTTCCTTTCTTTAACCATGAACTGGAAGCAAAGAAATTTGGCATCGTAACGGAAGAGGCAATTGAGTTCAGGTGCGCGCAAAATTGCACAGTTCTCACCACGGTCAGTGATGTTACGGTGCGTGAGTGCAGACATCTCCTGAAGAGAAAGCCCGAGGTGGTTGTGCCCAATGGGTTGAACATTGAACGCTTCGAGGCTTTGCATGAATTCCAGAATCTTCACGCCCTGTACAAGAAAGAGATTCATGAGTTTGTGATGGGACACTTCTTTCAGTCTTATACATTCGATCTGGACAAGACGATTTACCTGTTTACTTCCGGGCGATACGAGTACCGAAACAAGGGATTCGATATGACGCTGGAAGCCCTCTGGCTGCTGAATGAAAAGCTGAAGGCCGAGAAGACAGACCTGACCGTGGTAATGTTCTTTGTCACCAAAAGGGAATTCTACAGCATCAAGCCTGATGTGCTTCACTCCCGTGCCATGATGGAGGAAATCCGTCAGACCTGTGAAGCGATTGAACGTGAAATCGGGAAGGGACTGTTTTTTGCCTCCACCACACGGGCAGATAACCGGCTTCCCAACCTCAATGACTTTGTGGATGACTATTGGAAACTGCGGTATCGCCGGACCATTCAAAGCTGGAAGACCAGCCGGCTTCCCATGGTGATAACCCACAAATTGGTAAATGAAGATAACGATGACATCCTGCAGTTTCTGGCGAGAAAGAATCTGCTGAACCGCCCTCAGGACAAAGTGAAAGTAGTCTACCACCCGGATTTCATCACTTCGACCAATCCGCTCTTCGGAATGGATTACAGCCAATTCGTAAGAGGTTGCCACCTGGGTGTGTTTCCCAGCTACTATGAACCGTGGGGCTACACGCCACTGGAGTGCATGGCCAGCGGTGTGCCGGCCGTCACCAGCGACTTGTCCGGATTCGGTGATTACCTGACCAGGAATTTCCCCGATCACGAGAAGAACGGAATGTTTGTAGTGGAGCGGGGGAAGAGGACATTTGACTGGAGCACCCGTCAACTCGCAGCTTTCCTGCACAAGTTCCTGATGCAAAATCGCCGTGAGCGGATTACCCAAAGGAATAATGTGGAAAGTTATTCTGCGGCCTTTGACTGGAAGATGCTCATCAAGCATTACCGGCAGGCTTATGACCTGGCGGTGCAACAACCATCCTGATTTAACATTCGGTTTACAATTTCTTTTTAATTTTCACGTCAAAGCTGTATGACCGTTCATCAACTGACCGAAAAAGACTCCATCGCCAATCAGTATCTGAGCGAACTGCGCGATGTGCGGCAGCAGCAGAACCGTCACCGCTTCCGCGAGAATCTGACCCGGTTGGGTGAGATTATGGCTTATGAGATTTCAAAGGTTTTGCCATTTGAGATTAAGGAAGTCCAAACACCGCTGGGTACCAAGAAAGTAAGGACCCTGAAAGAACAACCGGTCTTGATAACCGTACTGCGTGCCGGAGTTCCGTTCTTTAATGGGTTCCAATACCTGTTTGATGAGGCGGATGCCGGATTCATCGGATCCTATCGCAAGGAGGGAGGTCAGACCATCACGATCTATTCGGGTTATCGGGCCACACCGTCTGTTGCAGGCCGGGTGGTCATTCTGATTGACACCATGCTGGCTACCGGCAGATCGCTTGCCGATGCCATCGCCGGCATCACGGCCCAGGGACAACCTTCGCATATACATATGGCCAATGTGATTGCTGCGCCTGAGGGAATTCGCTACCTGGAAGAAAATACAAAGGTTCCGCTTACCCTCTGGACATTTGCCATTGATGATCGTCTGAACAGCGATTACTACATTGTGCCAGGCTTGGGTGATGCCGGAGATCTGAGTTACGGTTCCAAGACGTGATGAATTTATGACAAGCCAAACCTCCTCCTTATGCTGGAAGAGTTGCTGAAGGCGGTGCCGGTATACATATTCAGTATGGTCAAGTTCATCTTTGGACCTACTGCCGGCTTTGCGGCAGGTCTTCATTTTGTAACCACTGTACTGGTGACCGTTGCCGGCATGATGACCGTTGTGGTGGCGCTTACCTACTTTGGCGACTATCTTATCAAGACCTTCCGAAAACAAACGCCTCCCAAGGCAGCGGCGAACAATAGCAGATGGAAGAAATATGGCTTGCCGGGGATTGCCTTCCTCACACCCTTATTATTGACACCGGTGGGCGGCACGTTGCTGGCCCTGGGTTCCGGCAGTTCCCGTGAGAAAATCATTTTCTACATGTTCGTCAGTGCCGCGGGGTGGTCTGTGGCCTTTACAAGCGTGGTTTATTTCCTTGGAGAGAAGGTATTGGAAGTTTTGCCGGAGTTTGCAAGGTGAGATGGTTTGGGTTATGCCCATTTTCGGTTAACTTTAATAACCGCACCCCAACCTGATTTGTATGAACAGCAGACTTCAGCGGCGTATTGCCATTGGTCTATTCATTTTAGGTATCCTGCCATGTGAATCCCTTGCCCAGATATCCTTTGGATTTCAGGCGGGCGCGGTAAGCGTTACAGATAAGAACGATCCTTATGGACTCGATAATGTCTGGCAGACCAAGACAACCGGTACAGGCACCAACAGTAATAACAGTCAGACTGATAATTCTACACAATTCTTTTCGGGAGGAACAGGCAGTTCAATTTTGGCTCATCTTACCTGGGAGGCATCAGACCACATCGGATTAACACTACTATACCGTACTACAGATTTCAAGATGACTGTCAATCATCGAACCGCGACTTCAAATTCACTTGGTGTCCAATTCAAAGTCAACTTCGTGAAGAACACTGAGAAGTTTGTGCCCTTCTTTCAGGCGGAGTACATGTTCATGAATTCCAATCAAATGACTCAGAATGCAGCGACATCGACAACTCATCCTACCCAGTCTCAGCCAGCTTATTCCATCAATTCAAAGACTGCCCTGGGGATTGGTGGTGATCTTGGCTTGGAGTTCAAGCTCTCGCAATCCCTGGCGCTGGTAGTGGTGGGTGGCTTTCACGGGATTCAGGCTTCAGACGGGAGTGAAAACCTTAGTTCGCTGAATTATGGCAGCTATTATGCACCAACTCAGATTAGTGGAGTGTTCTTTGCTCAGTTTACCGGTGGCTTGAAGTACTACGTAGGAAAAGGAAAAAAGAAGAGGGATTTCTAAATTGAGTTGCAAAGAGCGTTTGATATGAGAAGCATGGGCGTTTTTCTGGCATGCTGGCTAATCAGTCAGGTATTAGGGGCGCAGGTTATTCTTAAGCAGAAAATCAAACCTAACCTTGGCGCGGAAGAGATGGCTCGCGTAATCACATTCTCAACCAATTCGAAAAGGTTGGTGATTGGAGGCGACAAAGGAGCACTATCAGTCTACGAGGTTACAAATCAGGATGTCTGGAATCTGCCGTCAATGCCGGGAAAAGTGTCCGCCCTTGCGTTCAGTTTTGATAACCGCTATCTGGCTTCTGCAAGCGAAGACGGATCTTTCAGCATTTATGACTTTCAGGAATCGAAACCCCTTAAACTGAATGGGGCAACCGGCATCGTCAGGGCGATCGCCTATAATCCGAGTGGACGCACGCTGGCTACCGGAAGCGAAGACGGCAGAATCAACATCTGGGATGTGGCCACACGGGAGAAAATAACCCACTTTCAGGGCCGGAAGGAGAAGGTCCTTTCGCTGGCCTTTGCCCCGGATGGTAAACTGCTTGCCTCAGGCTCGGCAGACAACACCGTATTCCTGTGGAACACGGAAACCGGTACCACCATCAATAGCTTTCTTGGTCATCAGGATTGGGTGCGTGCGCTGAGTTTCAGTGCTGATGGAAAAACGCTGGCCACAGGCAGTTATGACAGGACGATCAAGCTCTGGGATATTCAGGCGGGAGCACTGAAAGCAACTTTTGCTGCCAACAGAGACTGGGTGACCGATCTTCATTACAGTCCGGATGGTCAATATTTGCTAAGTGGCGGAGGCAAGGGGGAAGTACTGGTGTTGGATCCTTACGGGAAAGTAATTCAACGGTTGACAGGATTTGGTGCCCTGGTAAGTGCTGCCAATTTTTCATTTGATGGCAAATGGATGGCTGTTGCAGATCTGACGACATCCGTTTCATTGTACGACTGCAGTGCGCTGAACATCACACCATGGAAACCTTTTGACGTGACTCCGCCCAGCATTGCAATTTTGAGTCCCAAGCTGCTCAGTACGCGTGACGCTTCAACCGGTTTTCGGAAATCGACAGTACATCAGCCAACAGTCAGACTGCTGCTGGAAGTAACCGATTTGAACGGCGTGAAAGCAGTGATGGTAAATGACACCAGATTGACTGCGGACCCCAACACGGTAGACCGGTATCCCATGGAGTTTTCCGTCCCTCTCAATTCGGAAAAGACCATCACCATGAAAGTGACCGACAATTCCGGAAACGTAGGAGAGGAGAAGCTGATCATCGAACACAAGCGCTTCAGCGGAAGTATTGATGCCGACAAGTATCATGCAATCCTAATTGCTGAACAAGACTATCAGGATCCGTCCATACAGGATTTGGATCAGCCAATGAAGGACATGCACCGGTTGAGGGATGTGCTGCTATCGCGATATTCGTTCAAGCCGGAGAATGTGATGGTGCTTGAAAATCCGGACCGGAATACATTGTATGCAAAGTTTGATGAGCTGCAATCCAAGCTGGACAAGCTGGACAATTTGCTGATCTTCTATGCCGGCCACGGCTATTGGGATGAGCAACTGGAACAGGGATATTGGCTGCCTTCAGATGCGGCGCCCAACAAGCGATCATCGTGGTTGTCCAACGGAAGTCTCCGTGACTACGTCGGAGGGATCGGATCCCGGCATACGCTGTTAATTACAGATGCATGTTTTTCCGGCGGTATTTTCAAGACCCGCGCTGTTTTTGAAAATGCCTCCACGGCTATTGAAACATTATATCTCAGGAAAAGCCGGAAGGCTATGACCAGCGGGACACTTGAGAAGGTGCCGGACAAAAGCGTCTTTGTAGAGTCCCTGCTGCGTAAGCTCGAAGAGAATCAGGAACCTTACATAACTGCCGAGGAATTGTTCAGCGGCATCCGGAGGGAGGTTATTGAAAGGAGTCCCAACAACCAGGTGCCGCAGTACGGCGAGGTGGGCCAGACAGGAGATGAGGGCGGGGAATTTATTTTTATCCGGAAGAATTAGGGGCTATCAAATCATTTTAGTTCCCTATTATTACGATTCCTAACCTGAACCTACATGTTGCATTCACCCCTGAGGCTGTTGCTTCTTGCAATTATTATGTTCCTTTTTCTCACACCACTTGAGTCCCTCGCACAATTTTCCTTTGGATTGGAAGCTGGAACTGGTATTAACACCGATAACTCCGGCCCATTGGTGCCCTATGCACTCAGCACACAGTGGCCACTTAAATCAAGTACAACATCGACAGAAGGTGACGCGCTCTGGTTTTATGATAAGGGATCTGCCTTATCCATTTCAGGCATTATTACCTGGGAAGCGTCCGCTCATTTTGGGCTATCGGCGGTTTTTCGTTCGCTGAATTGGACCATGAATGCCAATCACCGCACTTCCTCCATGAACTCAGTTGGATTGCAATTCAAATTCAACTTTGTCAGAAACACAAAGAAATTTGTACCCTTTGCGCAAGCGGAATTTATGGCCATCAATTCCAATCATCTTTCGCAGCAAAAGGCCGCTTCACCCACTTATCCTCAGCAGGTTCAGCCCGCTTTTGAACAGTCTTTCACTACCAATTTGGGAGTGGGGCTCGATCTTGGGGGTGAGATCAGCATCAGTCAGCCATTTTCCATTGTTCTCAAAGGTGGCCTTCATGGAGTGCAGATTGCTGTACCTGACAAGGACAAGGATTTCACCCGCTCTCTGGACTATGGGGTATATTTACCACCAGGGGGGCTTGACGGAGTAGTCTTCGCACAACTTACAGCCGGCATAAAATATTATACTGGTCGAACCAAGAAGAAGAGAGACTATTAGGCTTAGATATCAATGACCTGGCTCGTCAGGCAGCATTTCGATATCCCTGATTAATACCCTGCTGGCGATTTGCTGACCTGTCTTTGTGGCGGCGAGTCCGCCCAATGCCGTTTCCTTGTAACGGGTTTCCATACTCGCACCGATTTCTCCCATAGCCTCGATGACTTCATCGACTGGAATGACACTGCTGACATCTGCGAGCGCAATTTGTGCTGAACTATTGGCAATGGCGGCCGCACTTGCATTCCGCACCACGCAAGGCACTTCAACTAATCCAGCCACAGGATCACACACAAGGCCGAGCATGCATTGCACGGTTATGGCAACAGCATTGAAAATCTGATCGGTGTTGTCGTTCAAACAATAAACGATTGCCCCTGATCCCATAGCTGCTGCGGTTCCGGTTTCTGCCTGGCATCCGCCCACCGCACCTGCTATGGATGCCTTTTGTTCCATGATCAATGCTATGCCTGCGGCAAGCAGCATCGCCTCCAATATTTTCTTGTCGGGAATGTCATGAATTTCCTGGAGCGTGAACAATACGCCCGGCATGATCCCGCTCGCACCGGCTGTCGGGGCAGCAACGATACGCCCCATGCACGAGTTGACTTCCTTGGCCGCCAGAGCCCTGGAAATCAGCTGTTGAAATTCTTTCGACAGAACCGGTGTGGGATAACGGTAGACTTTTTTTGCCCCGTTGTTGATCATTCCGGAGCGGGAGGCCATGTCTTCCTCCAGCCCTGTTTTCACCGCTTCCTTCATCACGGTCCATGCTTCGTCCAGACCTTTCCAGATTTGGGCTTCAGTGCGACCCTTTTGCTCGATTTCATATTCGAGCACTACCTCCACCAATGTTTTCTGGTTGTCCTGGCTGTACCGCTTCCAACCCTCAAATGAATCAAACAGGAATGCCATAAAATGAATGAAGGACGAAGTTAGGATAATTTTTGTCGTTGGAACGGGAGGGAATTGAGGCGCCTCAGGTGCCGGAGGCCAGCCGGTAAAAAGTGAATTCCTCGAAGTGGTTCAAATTCCTATCTTCCCGGCGAAATCAAGAATCCATGAAATACATTTTAGCCGTTGTCGTGCTGTCACTTCTCACCTTGCAGATAGCATCAGCCCAAACCCAGGATGAGCAGACCATCCGGCAGATTTTCAACAAAGCCCTTGCGGAAGGGAAGTCCTACGAAATGCTGGATTACCTGAGCAACAAAATCGGGCAACGGCTCAGCGGATCTCCGGGAGCAGCAGCTGCGGTGGAGTGGAGCCGCCACGTGATGCAGGATTATGGGTTCGACTCCGTATGGCTGCAGCCAGTGATGGTGCCGCATTGGGTTCGTGGTCAGAAGGAAATCGGAAGAATCGTCAATTCGAAAAAGATGGGGACAGTCGATGTGAATGTCTGTTCACTGGGTGGCTCTGTAGGGACAGGTCCCGATGGACTTGTGGCCGGCGTGGTGGAAGTAAAGTCTTTTGAGGAACTGGCCCAGCTGGGGACAAAGAATGTTCAGGGCAAGATTGTCTTTTTCAACCGTCCCATGGATCCCACGCAGATTAACACTTTCGCTGCCTATGGCGGGGCAGTCAACCAGAGAGGCGCAGGTGCTTCGGAGGCAGCAAAATATGGAGCAGCGGCAGCGCTGGTGCGGTCGATGGGCTCCAATCTTGAAGACTACCCGCACACCGGCGGGATGAGGTATGCGCCGGAGCAAGGGAAGATTCCGGCACTTGCCATCAGCACCCGGCATGCCGAATTGCTCAGCAAATTACTGAAGGAAGACAAAGGCATTCAGTTATACCTGGAGTCACACAGCGAAACGCTGGAGGATGCGCCGTCGTTCAACGTCATCGGAGAAATCAAAGGGTCAGAATATAAAGATGAAATCATTGTGGTTGGCGGTCACCTCGATTCATGGGACCTGGGGCAAGGAGCACATGATGACGGTGCCGGCTGTGTGCAAAGCATCGAGGTGCTGAGGATATTCAAGACGATGGGATACAAACCGAAACGTACCATCCGCGCCGTGATGTATATGAACGAGGAGAACGGATTGCGCGGAGGCACGAAATATGCGGAGATCGCGCAGAAGCAAAAGGCAAAACACATTGCCGCCATTGAATCAGACCGCGGCGGGTTTGCGCCGAGGGGGTTCACCATCAGCGCCACGCCGGCAGAGCGGAGCAAGATTCAATCGTGGAAGCCGCTCCTGGAGCCCTATGGGTTGTCTGATTTCTCACAGGAGGGCGGCGGCGCGGACATAGGGCCGTTGGGCCCTTTGGGTACCGCGACGATCGGCTTCCTCCCGGATTCGCAGCGCTACTTCAGCTATCATCATACCAGTGAAGACACCTTTGACAAGGTTGACAAGCGCGAGCTGGAACTGGGGTCGGCCTCGATGGCCGCACTTGTGTACCTGATCGACAAGTACGGCCTGAAGTAAATTCCGGCTTTCCAACTCTCGGCAGTCGCATCCTGACTATAAATCAGGGCGCTATGGGGTTACCGCAGGCCCCATTATAGGATTGATTTTATGGTATCTTCATCCTTGAATGCGAAATTTGCATCCATACCCCTTTTGCATGAGATTAAAACTACCGTTGCTGGCTTTGATTTTAGTGGTTACTGTCATTGGTGTGCGGGGCCAGAATTTGTGGGGGACCGTCTCATCCGGACTGCAGGACAATAAAGGCGCGTTGTTTAAGACGGCATCGAATGGAACAGGATATGCCATACAATATCAGTTCAAAAGCGAGTTTCCAGGTTCGCAGCCTTACAACAAACTACTCCTTGCCAGTAATGGAAAATTATACGGCACAACCTCTGCGGGAGGAACAAGTGGCATTGGTTCATTATTTCAATATGATCCTGGCATAGGGGTGCTGACAACCCTGGCTGAATTCACTACACCTGAAGGCAGCTATGCGGTCAGCGCCCTTACGGAGGTGAGCGGTGTTCTATATGGCATGGCTTACCAGGGTGGGGCCAATGGCTTTGGAACTATTTTTAAATATAACTCCCTAACGACTGGAGGAACCCTTTCCACCGTCTATGATTTTGACAACACCAATGGGAGTAATCCCTTAGGGAGCCTGCTTTATGCATCAAACGGCAAGTTGTATGGAGTGACTTCAGGAGGAGGAACCAATACTGTTGGCGTTTTCTTTGAATTGAATCCAACCGGCGATGTGTTCAGCAAGAAGATTGATTTCACCGCCAGTACTGGCTCCTCACCTTACTGCGATCTCGTGGAAATTTCAGGAAAAGTATACGGTACAACCAGCGCTGGTGGGCTTAACAGCAATGGAGTATTGTTTGAAGTCAATCTTACAGGATTTGGTTATGCAGACAAATATGATTTCACAGGAGGTAGTGATGGTTCTGCCCCACTTGGCGGGTTAATTGCATCTGGCACAGTATTGACTGGAACCACGTCTGCGGGTGGGGCTAATGGGGGAGGTGTAATCTTTTCTTTCGATTTGTCTAACACCACCTTTACCAAGCTAGCTGATTTTTCATCATCGCTTGGATCCTACCCGCAGGGCTCGTTATTAAAAGCCAGCGACAACAATATTTACGGATTTACAACCAGCGGAGGGGCTCATAGTCTGGGAACTTTCTTTAAATACAGCGGGGGGACCATCACCAACCTGCAGGATATGGATGCTACAGTTATCGGTTATCCCTATAATGGGAATGCCGCGATTGAAGTATCAGGCGTGTTGTACACGCTGCAGGCCTATGGAGGCCCTTTTGGAAATGGAGGAATGTATAAATATGTGCTCGCATCCCCTGGCTACACTAAGGTTTTTGACTTTGGAGGTTCTCTCGATGGGTCCAATCCCCAGGGGAGCCTGACCCGTGGAAGTCAATTGAATGTTCTGTATGGGACTACTCAATTCGGAGGTGCTAACGGGCAAGGTGTCTTTTTTGAGTACAATCAGAATACATCCACCTATACGAAGAAGGGCGACTTCTCTTCAGCGCTGGGCTTCTATCCCTCCGGTGGAGTAACAGAAGTTACCTTGACGGCGTTTCCAACTTACCCCAGGTTGTATGGATTGACCCAGCAGGGCGGCACGAACGGCGATGGGACCATTTTTGAGTTCAGTCCTCAAGGGGATTACTTCAATAAGGTGTTTGATTTCTCATCCGCGACGACCGGTTCGAATCCGGTGGGCAACATGGTGCTGGCTTCTGATGGAATATTATATGGCGTAACGAAGAATGGCGGTGCGAGTGGTGTTGGTACGCTTTTCCAGTTTGACGCCAATACCTATACGTACACCAAGAAAGCTGACTTCAATGTTACCAACGGTTCCAATCCCACCGGGGATCTCATCCAGGCTGCGAACGGGAAACTCTATGGCTTAGCCAGTGGGGGTGGCAGTTCAAGTGCAGGAACATTATTTGAATACAATATTGCAACGGGTACGTTGGCAAAGAAGATTGATTTTACCGGGCCCAACGGAGACACGCCTTATGGTGGTCTTACGCAAGCAACTAATGGAATGCTTTATGGCCTGACGTCCTCCGGAGGAGGCGGCGTCGGAGTTCTTTTTGTCTATAACCCGACCAAGAATGTTCTTGTGGTGAAGAACCAATTCTCTTTCACAACCACAGGAAGTGCGCCTTATGGAAGTCTTACCGAAGTGGCTCCTGGTAAATTCTATGGAACCACAAGTGGAGGCGGTACCAACAGCGGTGGCGTAATATTTCAGTATGACTCCATAGCAGGAACACTTACCAAGCTGACGGACCTGGGTGGTTCACTGGGAACTTCCCCTCAATACGTAAGGCCCCTTCTTGTTCCGGCAAAGCAATCACAGACCATTACATTCAATGCGCTGCCCGCTAAAGCGGTAACCGATGCGCCATTTACTCTTAGCGCAACAGCATCATCGGGACTCCCTGTCACGTATGTATCCAGTGATCCAAGCATTGCCAGCGTGTCGGGCAACACAGTCACCATCCACACCTATGGAAATGTTACCATTACTGCTTCACAATACGGCGACGGAACCTGGGGTTACGCGCAGGACAAGTCGCAGGTGCTGACCATTACTCGCGCCAGTCAAACCATCACGTTCACCCTAGCTAGTCCTGTAACCTATGCACCTAGCATGACCATTAATCTAAATGGAACAGCATCTTCTTCGTTAACAGTAACGTACACCAGCAGCAATCCGGCCGTGGCAACCATAACCGGAAGTGTGCTGAATGTGGTTGGTGCCGGAACAACAATTGTTACTGCATCTCAGGCAGGCAATGCCAATTATAACCCTGCGCCGGATGTTCAGCAAACGTTGCTTGTAAATCAGGCCACCCAGTCGATATCATTCGTGATTCCACCCGCGCATTATGTTTACAATACCGGGCCTTACACACTAACGGCTTCTGCCTCCTCGGGTCTTCCCGTTAGTTTCACCTCTCTCGATGTTACAAATGCGACCGTCTCAGGAAACCAACTGACTATTTTGCACAGGCCCGCAGGTGGCAGTGTCAATGTTCAGGCTGATCAATCTGGGAACACCAACTATCTGGCTGCTCCATCCGCAACCCAAACTCTTTTTATCGATAAGGCAACCCAAACCATGACATTCGTGCTGTCACCGAACACCAAAACCTTTGGTGATGCCCCGTTTACGCTCAGTGGTTCTGCAACCTCGGGGCTCGCGCTGACCTATACTTCATCCGATCCAACTATTGCAAGTATTTCCGGTAATACAGTAACCATACTAAAAGCTGGTGTGGTCACCATCACAGCAACACAGCCTGGAAATGGCGACTACAATCCTGCTACTGATGTATCAATCCCGGCAAATGCATTCATCAATCAAACCCTCACCATCAATCAGGGCGGTCAATCAATTACCTTCAATCCTCTTTCACCGGCGAACCTTGGTGACCCTCCAATTACATTGACAGCAACAGCCTCGTCAGGGCTTCCGGTTTCCTATTCCAGCAGCAACACAGGTGTGGCTACTGTGAGTGGCAACATTTTGACTGTCGTTGGCGCCGGAACATCGACTATTACGGCATCGCAGGCAGGAGATGGCAATTACACCGCAGCAACTCCTGTTCAGCAGGTACTCACCGTCAAGCAAGGCCAGACGATCACCTTTGGACCATTGGCCGACAAGTCCGTGGGTGATTCACCATTCACGCTGACTGCAACTGCTTCATCAGGACTAACCGTTACTTATACCAGCAGTAACACCTCAGTGGCAACTGTATCTGGCAATACGGTGACTATCGTTGGAGCAGGTTCAACGAATATTACAGCGTCTCAGCCTGGAGATGCCGTATACAATCCGGCACCACCTGTTGTGCAACCTCTGGTGGTCAGGCAAGGTCAGTCCATTACGTTCGGGCCGCTACCAGCAAAGACCTATGGTGATCTCCCGTTTACATTGAGCGCTTCGGCGTCTTCAGGCCTGGCCGTAACCTACTCAAGTGATAACCTTTCGGTGGCCACCATAAGCGGCAATACCCTTACCATCGTTGCTCCCGGTACAGCCAATATCACAGCCTCCCAGCCCGGCAATACGCTTTATAATCCTGCTACTCCTGTCACGCAGCCGTTGACCGTAGCCAAGGCTTCACAAGTTATTATCCTCGGATTCTTTAGCGATCCAGTGGTCGGAGGTCCTGATGTCAGCGTAACGGCTACCGCCTCCTCCGGACTCCCCGTAACCTTGGCCAGCCTTACTCCTCTTAAGTTTGTCATGAATGGCAATGCGATCCATGTGGTGAGTGCGGGTACATCCACGATCCGGGCGTCGCAAGACGGCAATGCCTATTACAGCGCCGCAACAATTGTAGACAGGAACTTCTGTATTGATCCTGCACGGCCCGTGATTACCGTTACCAACCCCAGCTCAGCCACACCTGTTTTGAACAGCAGCGCATCCGAAGGCAATCAATGGTATCTGAACGGTACTAAACTCGTCGGTGGTACACTTCAGGTTTTGACAGCCACACAGTCAGGTGTGTATGCGGTCTCATCAACTATTGAAACCTGTACCAGCCAGTTGTCGCTCCCCTACAACCTGACCATTACCGGCGACTTGCCACTTACAATCGTATCAGGAAAAATCTTCCCCAATCCAGTGAAGGACAAACTGTATGTGGACCTTCGCGAAATGGATGAAGCACCTTCAAGGTTGAGAATACTGGATCTTACAGGGCGCACGGTGATCGAGCAATCCGTGAAAGGCGGACAATCCATCGAATTAAATGTTTCAGGCCATGCACCCGGGATGTATCTGCTGATGGTGGAGCAGGATCAAAAGCTTTTGAGAGAAAAATATCTCAAGGAATAAAAAACAAAAGGGGCCGAATCCGACCCCTTTTTCATTTTCAACGATGTGCAGTTCTTCAGGAAACTGTCTCGTAAGCTTCAAGCGGTAAGCAGCTGCACACAAGATTTCTGTCGCCGTAAGCATTGTCTATCCTGCTTACACTGGGCCAGAACTTGGCCTCCTTCACAAACGGAAGAGGGTATGCGGCTTTCTGCCGGCTATAAGGGAAGTTCCAGTTATCTGAAGTGACGATAGCGGCTGTGTGGGGTGCATTCTTCAACACATTCGATGTCATGTCCGCCTTTCCCTCTTCAACTTCTCTGATTTCCTGTCGGATCTGAATCAAGGCTTCGCAGAAGCGGTCCAGTTCAGCCTTGGGTTCACTTTCCGTCGGCTCAATCATCAGGGTCCCTGCAACTGGGAAAGAAACAGTAGGGGCATGGAAGCCGTAGTCCATGAGTCGCTTGGCAATATCTTCCACCTCAATTCCGGATTTTTTGAAGTCGCGGCAATCCACAATCATTTCATGCGCACATCTGCCATTGGTTCCGGTGTATAGAATCTTGAAATGTTGACTCAGCTTGTCCTTAATATAATTCGCGTTAAGGATGGCAATTCTGGTAGACTCGGTCAGACCGTCACCACCCATCATGGCGATGTATGCGTAAGAGATTACCAGGATACTCGCACTTCCCCATGGCGCTGCGGAAACTGCAGTGATGGCATGATCACCGCCCGTCTTCACGACAGGATGACCAGGCAGGAAAGGTTTCAGCTTGTCATTGCAGCAAATCGGGCCCATGCCGGGGCCGCCGCCGCCGTGAGGTATGCAGAATGTTTTATGAAGGTTCAGGTGACATACATCAGCACCAATATTAGCCGGTGAGGTGAGCCCGACCTGTGCGTTCATGTTTGCGCCGTCCATATATACCAGTCCACCATTTTGATGGATCACATCGCAGATCTCCTTGATGGACTCTTCGAATACGCCGTGGGTGGAAGGGTAGGTGACCATGAGGCAGGCCAGATTATCCTTGTATTGAGCAGCCTTGGCTTTCAAATCTGTCACATCGATCTTACCTTCTTCATCAGACTTGACAACCACCACGTTCATGCCAGCCATCACGGCGCTTGCAGGGTTGGTGCCATGTGCGCTGGCTGGTATGAGTGCAACATCGCGGTGACTGTCACCATGGCTCTGGTGGTAAGCACGAATTACCATCAGTCCGGCATACTCGCCCTGTGCCCCGCTGTTGGGCTGGAGGGAGACGCCGGTGAAGCCGGTAATCTCTTTTAGCCAATTCTCCAGGTTGGAGATCAGTTCAGCGTAACCCTGTGCCTGGTCGGCTGGAGCAAATGGATGAAGGTTGCCGAATTCCGGCCACGTAACCGGTATCATCTCAGAGGTTGCATTCAGCTTCATGGTGCACGAGCCCAATGAGATCATGGAATGCACCATCGAAAGGTCCTTGTTCTCCAGCTTCTTGATGTAACGAAGCATTTCATGCTCCGAGTGATGGGAATTGAATACCGGATGAGTCAAGAAGGAAGAAGTGCGCTCCAGGCCGGCTGTCCATGGACGGCTGTCAGCCCCTGATGTTTTAGCTGCTCCGAATACGGAAAGGATTTCATTTACATCCGCGACAGTCGAAGTTTCATCAAGTGAAATACCCACCTCATTGTTACCAAAATAGCGGAAGTTCATTCCACGCTTCAAGGCGTCCTGCTGGAGCTGTTTGTCATTCTTCACCATCACTTTGAGTGTATCAAAGTAGTTCAGGTTGAGTTGTTTTATTCCTGCAGACTCCAGGCCTTTCGCGAGCGTCCTGGTGAGTCCGTGAATTCTTCCCGCAATTTTCTTTAGTCCTTCCGGGCCGTGATATACGGCGTACATTCCTGCCATGACCGACAACAGAACCTGTGCAGTACAGATATTGGAAGTCGCTTTCTCACGCCGAATGTGTTGCTCGCGCGTCTGCAGTGCCATGCGGTATCCGGGGTGACCATTGGCATCAATAGATGCCCCGATGATACGGCCAGGCATCAATCTTTTGAATTCATCCCGCGTGGCAAAGAATGCGGCATGAGGCCCGCCAAATCCCATGGGAACACCAAAGCGCTGCGAAGTTCCTACTGCCACATCGGCGCCCATCTCGGCGGGTGACTTCATCAGCACCAGGCTCATCAGATCACATCCCATTGCCACAAAGAGTTCCCTTTCACGTGCAGAGGCGATGAAACTGGTGAAGTCCCGAACGCTTCCATCGTTGCCGGGATTCTGAATATAGACTGCAAAGAGGTTTGTATCCGTGATGTCAAGCTTGTCTACACTTCCAACTACCAGCTCGATGTTAAGTGGGGCAGACCTCGTCTTCAACAAATCTATTGTTTGAGGAAACGTGTTTTCATCCACGAAGAAATGATTCGCCTCTTTTCTCGAGCCTTTGCGTGAAGCATGCAGCAGGTGCATCGCTTCTGCAGCGGCAGTTGCTTCATCCAGAAGGGAAGCATTTGCGATCGGGAGGCCGGTAAGATCCATGATCATCGTCTGATAGTTGATCAGTGCCTCGAGGCGCCCTTGCGCAATTTCAGCCTGGTAGGGCGTATAGGCAGTGTACCAACCAGGGTTCTCGAGAATATTTCTCAGAATCACTCCGGGGGTAAAAGTATTATAATAGCCAGCGCCAATGTAAGACTTCAATATCCTGTTCTTGCCTGCCAGTGCTTTGAGACTGCTCAGGAACTCGGCTTCACTCTGGGCAGCAGGCAAGTTCAGCGGCTTCTTCAACCGGATGGACGCCGGCACCGTCTGGTTGATGAGTTCATCAACCGAGGATGCCTTGATTGCCTTCAACATCTCCTGAATCTGGTCCGCATCGGGGCCGATATGTCGGGATTGGAATTTTTCTGTGTATTGTGGATCGATTTGCATATAGAGCCTGATGACGTGATCTGAAAGGTAAGTCTGCATAACAGCAGGGAGATTCTGGTCCCCCCTGCATCACAGTTGATTAGTAACGATCAAATTGAGAAAAGAAGAAGTTTCCTTCTATCTCGGCATTGGCGTCAGAATCAGAACCGTGAATGGCGTTGGCGTCAATTGATTTAGCAAACAGTGCACGGATGGTACCCGCTGCCGCCTTCTTGGGATCGGTGGCACCAATCAGCTTTCTGAAATCCTCAACTGCATTTTCCTTTTCGAGGATCATGGGCACAATGGGGCCGGAAGACATGTAGTTGCATAGTTCGCCATAGAAGGGCCGCTCTTTATGGATGGCATAGAACTTCCCGGCCAGGTCCCTGGAAAGTTGTGTTTTCTTCATTGCAATGATTCTGAAGCCAGCCTCTTCAATCATTTTGGTGATCGCACC
>JAFEAM010000040.1 GCA_018266395.1 Bacteroidota bacterium
GGGCTGCCCTTTTGAGACAGCCCCATTTTTATTTTCAATTCAATTGGTTCATTACCATCCCGGGTTTTGCTGAGCCGCCAGGGTGGGATTCAGCGTTACTTCTGATACAGGGATGGGCCAGAGAAACTTGTAATTGCTGTATGCAATAGCCGGACGTGTCAGCGGAATAATACTTGTGTTGTTGTTATCCGCAGGGTTGCCGGTATACATAGGCTTCAGGTTCGTGTTCAGATCACTTACCTTCTTGGGAATTCCACCACCCCATGTATTGAACGCAGCATCGGCAGGTGCGGCCAAACGTGTAATATCCATCCAGCGCAAACCTTCACACAGGAATTCGATACGGCGTTCATTGAAGATAGCCGTAAGCAGTGCATTGCCATCGACAAAGTCAGAAGCCTGATCGTAGTTGGTATCCGTTCCTGCCGCATTGGCCCGTGAACGCACTGCATTGTAAAGAGCAAAAGCCTTGGGATCGACAGCACCTGTATTCTGACGTTGGATCGCTTCAGCCAAATTTAACAGCACCTCTGCATAGCGGATGATCGGAGCATTGTCGGATCCTCCTACCACATCAGAATACTTCTTGGTGAAATAGCCTCCTTTACCACCGCCACTCGTAAGTTCCACATTGATGTTCACCATAGTGGAAGTCTTCCTGATGTCGGTTGCATTCCACCATGACTGGTTCCAGATGTACGGGCTGATGGCCACCAATGCACGACCGGAAGTGGGCGCCACAGACGTATTGTACATGGAAGGAAGTGCACCATTAACACCCGGATTGTCTGTTACATCATTTTCAATGGAGAAAATGGACTCAGTGTTGCTCTTGCTGTTAGCTGAAGTGAAGGGACCGAAGGGACTTGCCGTAAGGCTGTACGTTCCAACTGTACCGCTGGCGGAAAAGGGAGCCGATGCCTGGGAAGCCAGTTTGTTGCCCTCCACAATCACGTTTGCCCAATCCCTCATGTTCAAATACACGCGGGTTTTCAGGGCAATCGCAGCAGCTTTTGTCGCGCGTGAAATCTTCTGACCCCCAGTGCGGCCTGCATTTGAGGGTAATACCGACTCGGCATAATTAAGATCTGCCAGGATATCTGCGTAGTTTTCAGCAACTGTGGCACGGCCCTGAGATGTTGCTTCATTCGCAGTCTTCGCATTTGTGATGGCCGTCTTACGGTATGGCATACCGCTCTGAGCCGCTGTAGGATTATCCCAGTACGGGCGGCAGAAGTGTTTCACCAATTCCATGTAGGCCAGCGCCCTCAGCAACTTGGTCTCTCCTTTGTAGGCATCGATAGCTGCCTGCGTCAGGGTACCAGTAGGAGTTACCGTCTCGAGTCCGGCAGCCACCACATTGGTCTTGTTGATAAGTGCAAATAATGTTTGCCACATGTAATCGTTATTGGCAGTTGTTCCATCATAGAGAGAAGCATAAGTCAATTGATAGAACGCCTGCGTGTTGACCACATCTTCGCCGCGGTTATCACCCTGCTCAATGTGGGCAGCACCAAAGGGATATCCGCGCACAGCACCACCCAAATAAAATCCGGATTGAGCGGCATCGTACATGCCCGCAACCGTAAGTTCAATTCTTTCCGGTGTTGCAAAGGCCGTCGCATCCGAGAGAGCGGTTTGCGGTTGGAGGTCCAGCAGGTTAGAGCAAGACATCACAACCAGCAGACTGCTCAGTCCGAGTATTCTTGTGATTAGTTTATTCGTTTTCATTTCTTGATCAGTTTAGGGGATTAGAATCCAATGTTAATACCAAGTGTGTACGTACGATTCAGTGGATTAACGTTGTTATCAATTCCCGTTGTGGAACCATTGGCATTCAGCGCCCCCAATTCAGGGTCGATACCTTTGTATCCTGTAATCGTGAATGCGTTCTGCACCTGTGCGAAAATTCTCACATTGGTCAGTTTGAATTCGCCCTTACCAAGGATTGATTTAGGCAATGAATACCCCAGGATGATATTCTGTATCCGAAGGAAACTGCCATCCTCCACAAAACGCGTAGTGGCCTGTCCCGACTGGTTCACAGCAGCATTTTGGTTGATATACATCTTGGGCAGGGAGGCACCTGTGTTCTCCGGAGTCCAGGAATTCAGAAGTTCTCTGCTGGAGTTGGTGAAATCCATATTCAGCATTACATCCTGCCGCGTCTGGTTGTACACCTTGTTTCCACCTGAATACCTCATGAAAATCTCAAGTGTGAAATTCTTGTAATTGAAGGTATTGGTCAGACCTCCATACCAGGTAGGGATAGTCCTGCCAAGCACCTGACGGTCACCGCCAGCTGAAATATCAGCAGGGTTAAGGGCCGCCCCCGTGGTGTTGGTTTCCGACGTCGGGTTTGCGGAGTCATAAATGGAATAGGTACCAGTTGCCACGTTGCGCTGAACTAGAGTACCATTTCCTTTCACATACATCGGATAACCGTTGGCAGAATTTACGCCATAATACGTATAGCCATAGAGTACGTTCAAGGGCTGACCTACTCTTGCCGTAATTTGGTATGCACCCACACCCACATCAGCATCAAGCCCTGCTGCGTTCGGGAAGGTCTTGATGACCTGGTTGTTTACGCTAGTGTAATTGGCACTGATGTCCCAGGTGAACCCATTACGCTTCATTGCAGTAGCAGTTACGGAGAATTCTATACCCGTATTCCTCAGGGTACCTATATTCTGAGAAATAGCATTTCCCGGAATACCCAGAGATGGTGCATACGGCACCGAAAGGATATTTCCGTCAATATCATTCTGGAACCAGTCCACCGTCATCGTTATTTTGTTGTTCAGGAATCCGAAGTCAGCACCGATATCGGTCTTCTTGCTGGTCTCCCAAATCAACTGATCGTTGCCTGCTTGAGTGAAGCCTACACCATTCTGCGTTCCGTATTTTGCAGAACCATACAGACCTGCATACGGGAATGAACCAATGCTGGTATTACCAACAGTGGCATAACTGCCCCGGATCTTCAGGCTGTTGACTACACTGCCGATCGAAGAGTTAATGAAGAAATCTTCCTGCGAAATGCGCCATCCGGCTGAGACTCCCCAGAACGTGCCATAGCGATTATTCGCATCCAGATCCGAGATACCATCACGCCGGATACTGAATCCAAGCAGATATTTATCGCTGTACGAGTAATTCAATCTTCCAAAGGTTGACTGGAATGAAGAAGGGATATAAGTACCTCCCGAGAACTGGTTGGCATAGGAACCCGAAATCAAGCCATTCGCCATAAAGAATCGGTCAGAGAAACTGGTACCCTGCCCATTGAAGGCCTCTGTTACCGTCTTCTGGTATTCGAGACCGACAACGGCATCAAAATTATGTTTCCCAAAGTCCTTGTTGTAGGCAAGAGTATTTTGCCAATTCCAGCGTGTAAGCGTTCTGAACTGATTAAAGATGAAACCGTTGGAGCCGCGGCCATCGCCATGACGAGGGTCAAGGCGCTGAAAGTCCTTATTGCCCAGATAGTCAACACCGAACTGTGTCTTAAGGGCGAGGCCTTCAATGATATCGGCCTGTCCGTAGATGGTAGATTGTAAACGGTCACTTGTTGACAGAAACTTATTGTTGGCAAGTACAAAACCCTGGTTCGTCCAGCTGCTGGTGATCGCACGGGTATTAGCGCCAGGTCCGAGTGCCTGACCATCTGAAGAAATGTTATACCCAGTCGGGTTGTTGATGTCATACACCGTAACGTTAGGGAAAGCACGAATACCCCCTGCGATGTTGCCGGACAGGGCGTTTGTTCCTGTGTTCAATCCGTTCGTTACGCCCCTGGTATAAGCAGAGGTAATGCCGAACTTCAGGAACTTGTTGAACCTGTGGTCCAGTGAATTGCGGAAACTGAATCGCTCATAGTCGTTGGCGATGACGTTGCTTTCCTGCTTCTGATATCCAACCGAAAAGTAATAATTGGTTGACTCGGAGGCTCCGGAAAGGTTGATGTTATAGCTTGAAAATTTGCCCTTTCTGAAAAGATATTTCTGCCAGTCGGTTGATCCTGAAGTTGCAATGGTAGGATCGGAAAAGGCAGAAGGTGCCGCTCCAGCGTTGGTCAGTTTCTGATTGGCGATGGTTTCAAATTCAGAAGCATTAGCCAGGTCAAAACGCTTCACGGGTTCAGAAAAACCGGTGGTCATTTGGAAATCCACCTTGGGTGTACCCTTGGCTTTCGTCCCACGCTTGGTAGTAATCAGGATGACACCGTTGGCTGCCCTGGAACCGTAGATTGCGGCCGCGGCTCCATCTTTAAGAACCTCATAGGACTCAATGTCTGCAGGGTTAATGTCTGCCAGAGGGTTCATGGGTGTAACGGAGCTCTGGTTCCCCGTGATGATCGGCACGCCATCCACCACTACGAGCGGAAATGTCCCGGAGGATATGGAATTAACACCCCGGATGTTGATGGTGGGAGCCTGACCAATAATACCCGTCGGTATTGTCACCTGAACGCCTGCGGCACGACCACCTAACTGGTCCACGAAGCTCGGTGTGGCCAAAGATGAAATGGCACTTCCCGAAACAGAGGCAATAGCGGTGGTCATTTTCCTCTTTTCCTGTGTTCCGTAACCGGTCACGATTACTTCACTGAGTTGCTTGGCGTCCACTTCAAGTGCGACGTCTACAACCGAGCGCGATCCAATGGCGACTTCCTGGGTGGCAAAGCCCACGAAGGAGAATACCAGTGTTCCGCCATCTGACGGAACTGATAATGAGTATTTTCCTTCTGAGTCTGTTACCGTACCAGAGGTCGTCCCCTTGATCACAATGTTCACACCAGGCAGGGCCGCACCGTCTTCGGATGCAGTCACCCTACCTGTCACGCTTCGTTCCTGCGCCAAGGCCGTACCTATGGCCAGAACGAATGAGAGACATACTAGTAGATATTTCCTCATAGGTTATAGGTTTTATGGGCGTCAAAATTAGCGCATTTGAATTCTTTGTTGTCGATTAGAATTTCATAATAACTGCAAGCAGCAGGAAAAATCAACCAAGATCAGGTACCGAATTTTCCATTTGAAAGCAGATCATAAGAAGATATCACCCAATTCGGCCACTCATGTACGATTGAAACTTCTGGCAGGACTCTGCTGCTGACCAGAGATGATTTTTATCAGTATTCCACAAAACAAAAGCGGCCCTTATAAGGGGCCGCTTTTTCAAAGACGTGAGTTCCAGTTACTTTACAATAAACAATATGTTGCAATTGGCATCTGTCAACTGCGTGCACACGTTGTTATGAAAGCTTCCAAATGCACGGCCATCATCGGCGATCAGTCTCCACTTGATGCTGATCTGATCTGCGCTGAGTGCCTTGCCTGAACCACTCTTATCCGTGCGTCCGCTTGGGAAGAACCTGTTGGCGATCGGGTTGTTCACAGCGTCCAGGGTTCGGATGGTACATGGATTTGCTTCAAATACGTCTACGGCAGTACCGGTACCCTTGTAATCAAACTTGGTTCCCTTGTACAGGTTATAGACATCCGCAGGTGTGATGGTAAACGCAGCCGGGCTAAGCCTCGCAGCGGCAGGAATGGTTTTCCACAGCTTGCCTTCAGGAACAGTTGGGGTAGCACCCGGACCGTGGCTTTTTGTCACCACATTATTGTTCTTGTCTGCGTAAGACTCAATGAACTGGACGTACAACTCGATGTTGGTAATCTTGACGGATTCCTTGCCAGCATTCCAGGTTACCTGACCTTTCACTGAAGTAGTGGCGGTCGTTTCATTGGTGTTCGCCTTATCCCAAAAGATTACCGCATTCACTGCCGACTGACTGTAAGCACCAAAAATTGTCGGTATTTCGTTATTGGACGGATCCAGGAATTGACCTTTTGCATAGGCACCAAATTCAGGATCCAGCGTCGGATTTTTCGACTCATCCCGGCAGCCAATGACAGCAAACAGGAGGACAAAAATCAACGAAGTTATTTTTGAAATTTTCATAATCTTCTCTTAGCGGTTAGAATTTGAATTTCAACTGATCCCAGAACAGTGCAGCTTCCGGCGTATCAAATTGAGGCGCGTTCTGAGGCGCGCTCGAATTAAGCGTCAACTCGTCTATAGCCAGAGGCAAACTCAGAGGAAATTGACGGATCCGGTTCAAAGGTTTTTGCAGCGATGCAGGGAAACCCGTTCTGCGGAAAGCATTGTAGCTGTCGATCGCATTACCCCAGCTTGTGTACCAACCCTGTTTCCACAGTATGTCCAGTTTGGTATTGATCGGATCATTAAAGGCTGCTCTCCAGGTAGCAGCATATGCATCCCTGTTGCTGGTGGATACTGCAACCGCCTTGGAATCAACTGTAAGTGATACTGCCGATACCCTGTCAATGTGGTCCTTAATGGCAGTTTCAAACAATGCATCAGGAGCGGTTGCATAGGTTACACCTGGTATCGTCAGCAGTGCCTCAACGATATAGAATTTAACCATGGAAGTGGTGATCATAGGGAATATACCGTTTCCTGCCACACCAGCTGCCGTTCCGTTATTCACCGGCTTGCGTGTTGTGGGGCTTACGGTACCCGAAATCGGCCATGATGTGGGATAGTTATCATCATAAATTCCTCCGCCGGGATAGGCACCAAACGCAGTTCTCAAGGATCCATCGGCAGGAGCACCGGAGTTATCGGCACGGTCCCGGCCAAAAAGTCCTGACAGAAAACCTTTTTCAGCAGTAGTCAGCGTCGAGAAAGTGCTGTTTGCAATTACACCAGCGGTCTTCAGACGTCCCAGCACATCTATACCTCCGTTGCCATAGACAATGTACCCATACTGACAACCGGGGATGGAACTACATGGCGATGTTCCGCGCTGGGTAGCATCGTTGAGATCCAACGCGGTGGCCGTCTGACGCTTGAAGTAGTAGGGCCAGCGAGGGTCCTTGTTCTCCAGCATCTCAAACATCAGCTGGTGACTCAGATATGTGCCACCATACGTGGAGGCTGTATATCCAGAAGTAAACCAGGGATGACGATAATCGGGTGTCAGCGCACCGTTAAACCGGAACTCCATGTTCTCTGAGGCAGTGGTCAGGAACTTCGTCGTATTGCTTACGGTTTGACCGCCAATGGTTGCCGGAAGTGGATTGTTCAGGATGTCATTGATCACATTGACGTAGTTGATGTTAGGGAATTTTGACTGCACCAACCGCGTCTGAACGAGCATTCTCAGCTTCAGCGTGTAGGCCACCTTGGTCCATCTCACCCGATCACCACCAAAGATGGGGTCACCAGCAGCAAAACTCACACCGCTGGGAGTATTGAAGTTTGCAATGGCGGCATCCAGCACATTAAAGAGATCAGCATAGATTGTTACCGGATCATCATACTTGGGATTAATGTTCGGTGAAGCAGTGTTGTCTCCGTTGAATGCCTCTGAGTACGGTATGGCTCCCCACAGGTCCACAAGGTTAAGAAAATAGTAGGCCTTGAGAGTTTGCGCCATACCCAAATAAACCGGAAGGTTCACGGAATTGGGGTCCCTGATTATAGTTTCCAAATCCTTCAACGGTCCGGGATACAAAGCCGTCCACGTTCCGGAAAAAGATGACGTAGTGAGATTGAAGTCATCGGCACTCGTCATCATACCCATGAAGCCATGAATGTTTCTGTTAAATCCTCCCTCAAAAGTAGTGGAAGCGCTGGCTATTGCATTGGGTAGTATCAGATCTGGTGAAGCCGTAGACGGGCTTCTCGGATCCGTATTGATGTCCAGCTTAAACAAATCGCAGCTGGTCATCACAACAATCAGCATCATCACCATGGATGCTCTGCCGACAAATGATTTTATAGGTTTTTTCATACTTGATTACCTTTTAGATCCTTCAAAAAATTTCAGAAGGTAAGTGACAGATTCACACCATAGCGCTTGGTAGTAGGGGTAGCGCCTGTCTCGAAACCCTGAGTGTTACTGGAAGCCACAGTGGCTGCCACTTCCGGATCCAGGTGAATGTCCTTCGGCAGGTTCGGCGTATACCACCACAGGTTACGGCCTGAAAAGGATATCCTGGCAGAACCAAACGGTGTCTTGCTGAGCACACTCTTGGGAATCGTATAGCCCAGTGTTACCTCGCGCAAACGCACGACAGTGGCATCGTAGATATTTACGTTGTCAGCGCCATATGCACCAAAGCCACCACTGAAGTGATAGTCGAACCGCGTGATCGGCGTAGTGTTCTTGATGGGATTGCCACCTGCATCAGTCTTGGCGATGCCATGGAGCCCATCAGCCGTAAACTGAGTCGGATCACCGTAAACGCCTGGGATAATAAACACACCTTCACGATCCAACTGGCTTGCCAGCATACCTCTCAGTTGCAATGAAGCGGTTGTCTGTGAGAAGATTTGTCCTCCTTGCTTCCAGTCGAGCAGCGCTGTAAGGGTGAAACCCTTCCAGCTGAAAGTGTTGGTTAACCCCAACATGAAATCGGGGTTCGGGTTTCCGATAACCTGGCCCTTGGGCAAAACATAAGGAACACCAACTGACTCGTTGATCAGCAAGTTGCCTTTGTCGTCACGGGCATTGGTTGTTCCATAAATCTGTGCATACGGGAACCCTTTCTTTTGTACGTTCTGAAGAATCCCGCTGTTACCACCACCGAGACCTGTCACGAACAGCTCACCACCCGGTACATCCACAACAAGGGTACGGATGCGGGTGTAAGCTGCATAAATATCCCACTGGAATCCATTGCTCAGTTTCACCGGTGTAATATTAAGGCCCACTTCCCAACCCTGGTTCTGCACTTCGCCGGCATTCACCACAGCTGTGGAGAATCCTGATGAAGTAGACACGCGCGTTGGTACAATCTGGTTGGTGGAGTTACGCTTGAACCAAGTCACATCCAGTCTGACCCGATCGCTCTTGTGACCTAATTCGAGACCAAACTCGAGTTCCTTGGTCAACTCGTTCTTCAGATTGAAGTTACCCAACTGGTTACCGAGGGTAGCGGCACGGAAAGTACCGTTCAGGGTAGTGTAAGCAGGGTTCACGTTGTAGTAAGTTGAAGTCAGATAAGGATCAGCTTCACGACCCACCATGGTGTAGGCAGCGCGCAGTTTCACGTTGTTGAAGATGTTATTCAAAGCATCAGTAGCCTCATTCACAAGGAAGGATGCACTAACGCCAGGATAGAAGAAACTGCGGTTAGAGGAAGGAAGCGTAGAGGCCCAGTCGTTACGTGCAACAAAGTTTACATTCAGGTACTTGTTGTAGGTAAACTGCAGATCCGTGTATACGCCGATAAGTCTCCTGATCTGATAAACATCCCCGCCAAAACGGGAACTGCCGGTGTTGGGAACGATCTGCTGATTGGCGGTATTCGCAATGCTGAACAGGCCGGGCACAATAAAATCTGTTCCCAGTGCCTGATTCCGCCAAAACTCGCGTTGGTTGGCATTCATACCCACAATACCACGGAAGTTGAGCTTCGGGCCAAGATCTTTGGTCACCGTGAAGATCAGGTTATAATCCTGTTCAGTATTGGTCAGGTTGTCAATCCAAATCTGACCTGCCGGTGTGTAGGCTGACCCTTTTGCAACAACGCTCCTGCGGTTATCCGTGTAAGTGTTGATGCCGCCTTTCAGTGTAACCTCGAGCCAGTCATTAATGTCATACTTCAGGGTGAGGTTACCGTAAACACGGTTCACGTTGCTGTTGTAAAGGTTGTACTTCGTAATCCAGATTGGGTTGTCGAGAGGACGATAGAAGATGTTAGCCTTCGTGATTGGATTCTCGAAAGGGTATCCCATCAGGTTATAGTTGCGTGGCAGATAGAAGAGACGGTCAAAAACCGATCCTTCACTGCCGCCGGAATAGTCACTGAATATACTGGGAGAAGCCTGAGGCGTTTGCTGCGTGGTGTTCACATAGTTTACAGCGCCCTGAATGAACAACCCATTATCTAAATGGCCGGTGCCACCAAAATTAAGAGCCGTACGGCTTGCCTTCTGGTTAGGCACGATACCCTCCTGGGTCATCCTGGAGATACCAGCGGTGACACCCGTCTTTTCGCCTGTATTGGTGATGTTGATACCGTTTTCAATCACGCTTCCAGTCTGGAAGAAATCCTGGATATTGTTGTAAGCCTTGGCGGGAATCGTTGCAGGCCGGTCAGGAATTCCGTCTCCGTTGCTGTCTTCAAATACGCCGGGATACAGAGCGGCGTCTGCCAACGGAATTGGAGCCAATGAGTTTCCGCTGCCTTGTGCAAGCGGATGCGCGAAGGTGTCATTGGGATATCCGACAGTGTACGTGTGCGAATAACGGGGCTTACCGCCATAGTACTGGTTATTCAGTTGATCCACGTATTCCGGGAAAGGTGCTCCCCAGTTACCGATAAATCCACCGTTGTAGTTCTGGCT
Organism: Bacteroidota bacterium; assembly: GCA_018266395.1. Taxonomy (GTDB): domain Bacteria; phylum Bacteroidota; class Bacteroidia; order Cytophagales; family Cyclobacteriaceae; genus ELB16-189. The sequence continues at coordinate 10,390 of JAFEAM010000040.1, forward strand.
GGAACCCTGCATGTAGACGCTCTGATAATCCGGGATACCGGAAATCTTTTCCACGTTATAGGAGGTGTTGTAGGCAACTTCCAGGCCTTTCTTGGAATTCTTCTTACCGGCCTTTGTAGTCACCACCACCACACCATTGGTGGCGCGGGATCCATAAAGTGCAGCTGCTGCAGCACCCTTCAACACGGTGATGGATTCGATGTTGTTCGGATCCAGGTCGAAGGCACGGTTTGAGAATTGAGTTCCGCGGTTAGCGCCAAAGGATTCATTGACACTATTGTCAAATGGAATACCATCCACAACAAACAGAGGCTGCGTGTTACCCGTCAGGGTAGAGAACCCGCGTATGTTAATCTTTGTGGATTGACCGGGGGCACCGCCTGTTCCGTTGATTACCACACCAGGCATTTTACCCTGGAGGGCACGGAGGGGATCCGGTTCAGATCGTTGCTGCATGGCCGTTCCGGAGACATTGGCAATGGAATATCCAAGTGCCTTTTTCTCCCGCTCGATACCGGCAGCCGTCACAACGACTTCGGACAGCTGTTGAACATCCAGTGACAGACCTACGTCTACCACGGATCGTTCACCAATCTGGACTTCCTGGGTTTGAAGACCGATAAAGGAGAAAACCAGAATTCCTCCTCCACTTGGAACCGACAAGGAATAGACACCATTTGCATCGGTGACCGTTCCATTTGTAGTTCCCTTCAAGACCACGTTCACACCGGGTAAGGTTGTGCCGTCTTCGGCAGACTTTACCTTTCCCGTCACCACCCGCTCCTGTGCCAGGGCAGTACCCAGGCACAAAGCAAGCGCTAAGCAAAGCAGTAAACTTCTCTTCATAGGGACTTTTTAGGTTAGGTTTGGAAGGTTAAATGTAATGGCCAAAGTCAAATTTGGAAATGGCCATTAAGAAATCATTATGCATTTGCCCCCCGGCAATAGGAAGAAATTGCCGAATAGCATCTTCTCTTGCCGAACATCCTAGATCATTAGTATTAGTAACTAGATGCCCTGGCACCCTTTTTTTTGGGGATTTTAGATCATAACCAATTAAGGACCCCCAAAAGAAGAAGGGCACCCGATATGATCAGGTGCCCTTCTTTAGGAACTAATTAGATTTCTCTAATCTGTCCTTATGCTTCGGCCACAACGGAAACAAATGACTTGTCAGCACGGCCCTTCTTGAAAAGAACGGTACCGGTTGCAAGTGCAAAGAGTGTGTGATCCTTGCCCATGCCCACATTTCGTCCGGGGTGATGCTTAGTGCCTCTCTGGCGTACAATAATATTGCCTGCAATAACCTTTTGACCCCCGAATACTTTGATCCCAAGCCTTTTGCTTTCTGACTCTCTGCCGTTCTTTACTTTACCTTCACCTTTCTTATGTGCCATGGCTCAAATACGTTTTAGGATAGAATTATGCCTTAATGCTTTCAATCTGAACTTTGGTCAACTGCTGGCGATGACCATTCTTAAGCGCATAGCCCTTCCTGCGCTTTTTCTTGAAGATGATGACTTTATCATCTTTCACATGCTCCAGGACCTTCCCTGAAATGGACGCCCCTTTGATAACAGGCGTGCCTACCTGCACCTTCCCGTCGGTGTCAATAAGAAGCACCTTGTCAAATTTGACTGAGGCGCCTTCTTCAGCCTCAAGGCGTGGCGTATACACGTATTGGTCCTTCTCAACCTTGAATTGCTTGCCTGCGATATCTACTACTGCGTACATGGCTCTTTTTGAAAATGGAGTGCAAAGATAGAGCAACTGGCCTGAAAAACCAAGGTGGGCTCAAAATAGGCTAATTGAACTCAAATTCGCCCTTTTTCTGACTTTCAGAAGGCCTCCATTCTACACTTAAGAGTTTCTTAAATGCGCACCACCAACAGGGCACCAAACCATCAAATTTTTCACCAGAAAAATTTCAAAAAAATTATCGTTTGACACTTCACTTTCCAGTTGAAGGTTAAGTGAATGAAAATGAATTGCTTTTCCTTTCACAGCTGCAACACACGTGTGCACAGCGGCTGGCACCTGCAGATTGGGTCCTTTGATTTGAAGAGGCCATTTCAAATATTTGTCAGTCTCCAATCTACTCTTTGATTTCGTGTTTTGACTCACGAAAAGTGATCGAGGAATTGCTGGCTGCATGAGTGGATGGGAGATTATTTTATTTGACACAAAACATCCTGACCATGAATAAACCTTTACAGGAAGAACCCATTCTTAAGGAAAACAAGGACCGATTCGTTCTCTTCCCCATTGTTCATCACGACATCTGGAAGTTTTACAAGCAGGCCGAAGCCAGTTTCTGGACTGCTGAAGAAATTGACCTCAGCCATGACCTTCGCGATTGGGCCAACCTCAATGACGGGGAGAGACACTTTATTACCCATGTTTTGGCCTTTTTTGCTGCCAGCGATGGCATTGTAAACGAAAACCTTGCAGAACACTTCGTCGGAGAAGTTCAATACACTGAGGCGAAGTTCTTCTATGGGTTTCAGATTGCCATTGAAAACATCCATTCCGAAACCTATTCCCTTCTGATTGACACCTATGTAAAAGACCCCAAGGAAAAGGACCGGCTTCTTCATGCCGTGGAAACCCTGGACTGTGTAAAGAAAAAGGCAGATTGGGCCTTGCGCTGGATTGATCAGGGAAATTTCCATGAACGACTGGTCGCATTTGCGGCCGTGGAGGGAATTTTCTTTTCTGGCTCCTTCTGTTCCATCTTCTGGCTGAAGAAGCGCGGACTCATGCCAGGTCTCAGTTTCTCCAATGAGTTGATTTCCCGTGATGAAGGTCTGCATTGCGACTTCGCCTGTCATCTCTACACGAAGCATGTGGTGAACAAGTTGCCGGAGGATAAAATCATTGAAATCATCAAGGATGCGGTAGCCATCGAGCAGGAGTTCGTCACAGACGCCATTCCGGTAAATCTTATCGGCATGAACGCCCAACTGATGTGCCAGTACATTGAATTTGTAGCCGACCGCCTTTTGGATGAATTGATCGGTAAAAAGGTGTACGGTTCCACCAATCCTTTCGACTTTATGGACATGATTTCACTGCGCGGTAAGACCAATTTCTTTGAAAAACGTGTGGCTGAATATCAAAAGGCCGGAGTCATGAAGAGTACTGAAAAAGATGCCGCACCCAAATTTTCATTGAATGAAGATTTTTAATTACCTTTTGATACCATTTTTTAAACTTTTTACACACCCAAAACAACCCTAGAACATGCTTGTACTAAAGCGTGACGGACACAGAGAGTCTGTCAAGTTCGACAAAATCACTGCCCGGATTGAGAAACTCTGCTACGGACTTGATCCGAAATTTGTAAACCCGGTGGAAGTAGCCATGAAGGTCATCAACGGCCTTTACGATGGTGTGTCTACGCAGGAGTTGGATAATCTGGCTGCAGAGATCGCGGCCACCATGACGACCCGCCATCCGGACTTTGCCAAGTTGGCCGCGCGTATCGCGGTTTCGAATCTTCACAAAACAACGAGCAAGTCTTTCTCGAATACGATGAAGAGGCTCTACCAGCATGTAGATGCCAAGACAGGGCAGAATGCGCCGATGATCTCCAAGGAAACATGGCGCGTTATCCGCAGTCACGCCGCCGAATTGGATGATGCCATTTTTTACGATCGTGATTTCGGATATGATTACTTTGGGTTCAAGACACTGGAGCGCTCCTATCTGATGAAAATCGACGGGAAGGTTGTCGAAAGACCTCAGCACATGCTCATGCGTGTGGCGGTAGGCATTCATGGCGAGGATATTCCTGCAGCTATCGAGACATACAACCTCCTTTCCGAAAAGTGGTTTACGCACGCCACCCCCACCCTGTTCAATGCCGGGACACCGAAGCCACAGCTTTCCTCCTGCTTCCTCCTGACCATGAAGGACGACAGTATCGATGGCATTTATGACACGCTGAAAAACTGCGCCAAGATTTCGCAATCCGCCGGCGGCATCGGCCTGAGTATACACAACGTCCGCGCAAAAGGCTCGTATATAAAAGGGACTGGCGGCACTTCCAATGGCATCGTCCCCATGCTGCGGAACTTTGACATGACGGCTCGCTATGTAGATCAGGGCGGTGGCAAACGCAAAGGAAGTTTTGCCATTTATCTGGAACCCTGGCATGCAGATATTTTTGAATTCCTCGATCTGAAGAAGAACCACGGCAAGGAGGAAATGCGCGCGCGTGATTTGTTCTACGCTCTGTGGATTTCAGATTTATTCATGCAGCGCGTGGAGAATAACGAAATGTGGTCTCTCTTCTGCCCCAATGAGGCACCCGGACTTGCAGATTGCTACGGGGAAGATTTCGAGCGCTTATACGAGAAGTATGAAAAAGAGGGGAAGTTCCGTCGTCAGGTAAAGGCACAGGATCTCTGGTTCGAGATACTGGAATCGCAGATCGAAACCGGAACACCATATATTCTCTACAAGGACTCCGCCAACAAGAAATCCAATCAGAAGAATCTTGGCACAATCAAATCCAGCAACCTCTGCACAGAAATCATTGAGTATACGTCTGCGGATGAAATTGCCGTTTGTAACCTGGCTTCGCTGGCCCTGCCCAAGTTCGTAACCGCCGATGGCCGCTTTGATCACCACAAGCTTTACGAGATCACCAAAGTGGTCACACGCAACCTCAATAAGGTAATCGATATCAATTACTACCCTGTTCAGGAAGCGAGGAAGTCCAATATGCGTCATCGCCCCATAGGACTTGGCGTGCAGGGTCTTGCCGATGTGTTTATCATGTTGCGCATGCCCTTTGATTCCGATGAAGCACGTGGCCTGAACAGTGACATATTCGAGACGATCTATTTTGGAGCCATGGAGGCATCCATGGAGCTGGCCAAACAGAATGGCACCTACGAAACGTACAAGGGCTCGCCTGTATCGAAAGGCATCTTCCAGTTTGACATGTGGGGAGTAACACCTTCGTCCGGAAGATGGAACTGGGAACAACTCAAGCGCGATGTAAAGCAATTTGGCGTGAGAAACTCCCTGCTGGTGGCCCCCATGCCCACAGCGTCAACCTCACAGATTCTGGGTAACAACGAATGCTTTGAGCCATACACGTCAAACATTTATACACGCCGCACCCTTTCAGGTGAATTCATCGTGGTTAACCGCCACCTGATGAAGGACCTCATGAGCCTGGGCCTGTGGAGCGAGACGCTCCGTCATAAGCTGATCGCCGCCAACGGCTCAGTTCAGAATATCCCTGAGATTCCTCAGCATATCAAAGACATCTATAAGACCGTCTGGGAAATTTCCCAGAAGTCCATCATAGACATGTCTGCCGACCGCGGCGCCTATATTTGTCAGTCACAGAGTCTCAACATTCATCTTACAAACCCGAACTTCGGTAAACTGACCTCCATGCATTTCTATGCCTGGAAGAAGGGTCTGAAGACAGGGATGTATTATTTGCGTTCTACGGCCGCTGCCGATGCCATCAAGTTCACGCTTGACAAGAATGCGGCTGGTCAGCCGGCATCCGTTGAATCCGTCATTCAGGAGACTGTTCCTGCAGCTTCTCCTGTAGCGGTTGCCGCAGCAATGGAAGCACAAACAAGTATCCCTTACAGCGATGCATCAGAGGAACAGAAGCGTGCCGACATGGCCTGCTCGCTGGACAACCCTGATGCCTGTGAGGCATGCGGCAGTTGAAAAACCTGACACGAAGTCAAAAACCCGGTTTGTTGCCGGGTTTTTCTATTTAATGCCTTCCTGGAATAGTATGCAGGGATTCTTTCCCTACCGGTTTGTATTTGTCTTTGACTTATTTGTGGGTTTCCTGTTCCGTGTAGGGCTTTTTGGTTTGCTGCCAAGGGTTGTCCTCACCTTGGCATTATTGTCCTCTTTGGGATTATGATTCTGATCTGCCACCTTCTGTGCCGAAACTGCACCCTTGTCCCACCCTATCCCAATATTAATACCTGCCCTCAGGGTAAGCAGTTGTGAACTGTTCAGGTAGCTGTTGAGATTCTGATCACTAATCAGGGAAGCCGGGGCTTTGAGCAAATTGTCACCCACGAAATAAATCTGTACCGGTGTGACATTAAAGGATACGCCCAACCCGATGTTATTGTATGATCGATTGGAAACTGTATAGGTTAGGGAGGTACTTACCCACTTCCCAAAATTCTTGTTCACTGCCGCAGTCATCCCCGAAGCATAACGTCCTCTGAAAGCTTCGGTGAAAAAGAGGGCCCCCACGCTGAGGTTATTGATGATCTCATAGGAGCCACTCAGATAGGCTTTTGCAGGAAGCATGGTGGTGTAAGAGCCGCTTGAGGTTTCCTTCATTTTGAACTTGTTCTGGATGGAATCCAGCTGGGAGCTGATATAGTCCTTATTGTTATTCAAAAGTTTGTTAACGTCGATACCTGAGAAAGTATATTTTGCCGAAGCAGGATCAAGGGTGTACTGCTGGGTATCATTTTTCCATGTTATGAAACCAATGTCGTTGAGGCTGAAACCCAGGGTGAGTTTATCCAATTTATACGTGGCCCCGATATCCACACCTAATCCGCTGTTTTTGAAGTAGTCGCCCAGATTAACGGATGAATTGCTTTTGTTAAGACTGGCAATGCCTGAAGACCGTACTCTTGCATCTCCTGTTGCCGTAATCTGATAGGTATCACTTACCTGAACAACCAAAGAGGAAGACTCCGTGGTGATGTTGTTGATGCCGACCAAATACTTCAACCGGCCTCCAATGGTGAACTTTGAATTAATCTGCCGGGCAATACCCATGCTGGTGGACAAGTACGTAACGGCCTCCTCCTGCGGGCTGGTATTGGAATATGTTCCGACGATTGGGGCCGTCCCGTCCACCAATAAGGCGGCCAATCCTTTTTCTATCATTGACCGGTTGTACCCTTTCAGTGTGGAGCTGAACATTATGTAGGTCCTCGGTTTGATACGCATACCAAACCTCAGGAGATCGGCCTGTGCTGTAAGTTGTATATAGTTTTGTTGGGCCAGGCTGTTCACCCAATTGGAGAGGTTGGCAGTAACTACACCATTGGTTTTGGTCGCGAGGTTATTATATGTAAATCCATTGTTCGTATAAATTGCCGCCACTGAAGAAATAACCGGCAAACCGATGCTCATCTTATAGCGTGGCATAATGGCCGGATTGGCCTCCACAACCTGGGGAAGGCTATTCATGAAGTAAAGGGTGCCTTCCGTTTGGCCAAAGGCAAGGTTGGCTGCACTGCAAATGAGGGAAAACAAGGTCAGGCACTTTCTCATCTTGAAGTGATGTTTAAAGTTGCCAGTATGCCTACATTCAATTTCAGTTTATACGAAGCCTTGAACTTGACATTCAATAGATTTCCATTGGCATCCTTTGCGGTATTGAGCCTGGTCCGGATCAGGAGATGGCTGGAGGAGAAGAGTTTGTTGATTTTCTCGGTTGCGAGGTCAAGCTTCAGGTCTGAAGTGCCCGGTGTCTGCAGTTCGCCTGCCCCTGTAACTGAACTGGCCTTCACAAGGTAAAGCTGGTTGGTCGTCAGAAGCGAATCAAGAATTAGGTAATTCTTGTCTGCGAGGTACATCTGAATGTAGGCATCAAGCGGCAATTCATTGGTTGACTTAACACTTAGCGCCGCCTTGGAAATATCAGCCTGTGTAATCTTGCTCAGGTCAAGATTGAGTGTGTCCAGCATGCTGATTCCGGAAGCTTGCCCATAGAGCGGAATTTCTGCTGTGAGCTTGATTCTCAGCCTGCTGGTGTCCGCCAGAAAATTATTTCCCCCGGTGAGACCCTTGTTGATTCTGGCCGATGCCGCATAGGCCAGTTGGGTTGGTCCAAAATTGATAACATTGATCGGATTGGTAACCGAAACATTAGTAACCGCGCTGCTTCCCAGTATAGTTGGATAGTTGACCGCAACCGGACTGGCGGGAGATATCTGCAGCGGAAGCGCAGATGTTCCTTTCTGAGCCTCCAGTTTCGTAAAGGTCACTTCCAGGGGAATACCATAATCATTGGTGACGATAAGCGCTAGCTTCGGCTGGACGAATGAAACTTTAGACTTCAGAAGTGAGGAGTTGAAAACTGAAATATCGATCGTTTGTGAAGGAATGGTCGCTGTTTGATCACCGAAGAATCCCTTGATGTATGTATAACTGAGTCCAGTGCTTCCTGACCCTGTGAAGCTTAGGGATGCGTTAACATTGGACCCGGGTGAAATATAAATGCTGTTCGTGTGCTTCTTCAGAACCAATTCCAGTTTGATGTTGAACTTGTTCTTGTTCATCTTGATGATGTAATTCTGGAGGTTCTGCGAACCCACTCCTGAAGAGGCTGAGAAGGCCAGGGGCGCCTGTGTATTCTTATCGACGATGTCGGTCAGGGTGAAATTAACCTGATAGGGAACATTTGGATTAGGTGGTGAGACGGCCAGGTTATAACCTAGAATACTTGGACTCTTCAAAAGCATCTCACTTAGTTGTGCCGGAGAAAGTCCGAAATCAACCTGCTGGTTAACGGTGACGACCGATACGTCGTTTGCATTAGGCGGAATTGTGCCACTGGGCAACTGAAGCCCTACTGTGACATTCTTCACCGGGATCTTAAATCCATTTAGCTGATTGATTGCATTGGAGTTCAGTGTATCCTGATAATAGAAATACAACAATCCGTCCGGATAAGTCTTGATATAGGCTGAGTCCTTATTCGTGAGTAGCTCGAGGATGCTTACGTTTCCATAAGCCAAAGGCAGTGCCACTACAGGCTGCAGGTTCACTGCCTTTATGTCATAGTCGCTTTCATTAACGCATGAAAAAAGTGATATAAACCCAAGGAACAGGAAGACCCGAACAGACATAGTGGATACTTTAGTCCGCATTTATTTGGGACAAGGTAGCAGAAGTAACCGTATTATTTGAGGGCGCCTTGCTTGATTTCGTCTACAACAGAAGGATCCAAAAGCGTAGTCACGTCACCCAAATTGGACGTGTCGCCTTCAGCCACCTTCCTGAGAATCCTTCGCATGATCTTGCCTGAGCGAGTCTTGGGCAGTCCTGAGACAAACTGAATCTTGTCGGGTTTGGCAATAGGTCCAATGATCCTGGACACCAGGTCACGTATTTCTGCCCTAAGCTGTTCCTCTGCACCAGGTTTCTCGTAGCAGGTTACATAGGCATAAATTCCCTGACCTTTGATGTCGTGTGGATAGCCTACAACCGCAGTTTCGCAGACGTTGATATGTTCATCAATTGCACTTTCAATTTCTGCCGTTCCGAGGTTGTGTCCGGAAACAATGATAATATCATCTACCCTTCCGGTAATGCGGTAGTTGCCGTCCTCATCGCGTTTGCATCCATCGCCTGTAAAATACTTCCCGGGGAAGGTGGAGAAATAAGTGTCTTTGAATCGTTGGTGATCTCCGTAAATGGTACGGGCCATTGCCGGCCATGGGAACTTAAGCGCGAGTCTCCCTTCCACATGGTCTTCTAGCAATTCGCTTCCCTTCTCGTCCATGACGGCTGGTTGCACTCCTGGCAGCGGCAATGTGGCATGCGCAGGTTTCAACTTGGTCACGTTTGCAATCGGTGATATCATAATGGCCCCCGTTTCGGTCTGCCACCAGGTATCCACGATCGGGCAATTGCCCTTTCCGATATTCTCATGGTACCAATGCCATGCCTCTTCATTAATTGGTTCACCAACCGTTCCTAGTATCTGCAGTGAGGACAGATCATATTTCTCCACAAATTCGATAGGGGCTTTCTCCAGTGAGCGTATCGCGGTTGGCGCAGTGTAAAAGATATTTACTTTGTGCCGTTCAATGGCTTGCCAAAATCTGCCCCAATCAGGCCAAGATGGAATACCTTCGAACATAATGGAAGTTGCGGCGTTAAGCAGAGGACCATATATAATGTATGAGTGACCCGTGACCCAACCAACGTCTGCAGTGCACCAAAAGATCGTTCCCGGCTTATATTGGAATACCGTCTTGAAAGTATAGGCAGTCTGAACCATGTATCCGCCGCAAGTATGTACCATACCTTTAGGCTTTCCCGTTGAGCCCGATGTATAGAGAATAAAGAGCAGATCCTCACTGTCCATCTCCTCCGCCGGGCAATCGGGACCGACCTTAGCCATCTCCTGACCCCACCAAAAGTCCCGGCCTGCCTGTATAGCCGGTTTTGTCCCCACGCGTTCAAGGATGATGATCGATTCAACAGTTGGACATTTCTTCACTGCCTCATCGACGATCTTTTTGAGGTCAATCACTTTGTCCCCCCTGAATGCGCCGTCAGCAGTCAGCACCACCTTGCATCCCGCATCGGTAATGCGGTCAATCAGCGACCCGGAAGAAAACCCGGCAAAAACCACTGAGTGTACAGCACCAATTCTGGCGCATCCCAGAACCGCATAAGCCAACTCAGGCACCATGGGCATATAGATGCAGACTCGGTCACCTTTCTTCACACCATGTTCCTTCAGCATGTTTCCCACCCGGCACACCTGATGATGGAGTTCTTTATAGGTTATTTTCTTGGACTCATGGTATGGATTATTGGGCTCCCAGATGATCGCTGTCTGGTCCCCCCTGTCAGCAAGGTGCCGATCGATACAGTTCTCGGTAATATTCATCTTGCCTCCAATGAACCATTGCACCTCAGGTTTCTTGAAATCCCATTTGAGCACTTTTTTCCATTTCTTTCTCCACAAGAATTCTTCGGCCACCTCCGCCCAAAATCCTTCGGGGTCGTCAACACTTTTCTTGTACAAATCCTGATATTCTCTGATACTGGTTATCATCACCGGTCGGCTTTTTGGAACATTCAATATACACCTGATCCGTTCATTTTCCAGTAAGGCTTCCCAGGAAATTCATGGCTGGTTTGATGGCATTAACGTCGAAAGTGCAGTAAAACCCATGTGCCGACTCAAGGCTCTAACTAACGGCTGATGGGGTATTCTTATTTATCAGAGGTTTTCATTTATGCATCATAGGAATTAATTGATTAACTAAGCTATACAGACGAACAGGTAAATGAAACTCAGGAATATCCCCATCGAAATTGATTCCATTCTTGTTGTCGTGGTGATTTACCGCACGCCCGTTGAATCCACCCCCGCCTGGAATTCTTTGTTGCTAAATCGTTACAACAAGGAGAAGAGCCTCGATGTGCTGATTTATGACAATAGTCCATCCCCCCAGAATATGCCGGAGCAGTCTAGTCTGAACATCCTTTACATGCATGATCATCGTAACCCGGGTGTCAGCACTGCATATAATAAAGCAGCGAGATTGGCAAAGGGTCTGAACAAAGACTGGTTATTGTTGCTCGATCAGGACACGGAATGGAACCAATCTGCACTTTCGATGTACCTTGAAACTGCAGTCAGTCATAAAGATGTTAAAGTGTTTGCCCCTAGCGTATCAGACGAAATGGGGTTATTGTCTCCATTCAGGTTTCAGTGGGGTAGCGGAAGAAGACTACCTGACTGGAAAAAGGAGCTAATAGATTTATCCTATTATTCAGTTGTAAACTCCGGGTTACTCATCTCCGTGAGAGTATTCTGTGAAGCTGGCGGATATGATGAATCCATACCGCTTGACTTCAGCGACATAGACTTCTGTCACAGGTTGGCCCGTGCAGGGATTAATGCTCAACACATCCCTTGCGTTCTGAAAACCAGGCATTCATCTTCTGTGCCCCAAGTAGCCGAATCTGCAATACAAAGATTTTGGTTGTACTGCAAAGGCGCTGCCATGTTTGCCAGGAGAACAAGAGATCTTATAATTCCAATACGCCAACATTTACGATCCGTTCATCTTAGCCTCAGGTACAGGAATTTCCAATTCATTTTCATCTCATTAAAGCTGAGACGGCTATGAATCCATTCTTCGGATATGCTGCCGCCTGTTCCATAACTTTGATCTTGTACTCGCTGCACTGGTCTGGACGGTATCCTCCGCTCAGTGCCTCACTGGGAATCTTTCTTGGCGCCACCATTCTCATTCATCTTTTGACAGGCCAACTATGGAAGAGGTCTTTTTCCCTTACGTCGTCACCACGGTTTCCGGCCATTAATCATTTCAGAGTCACAGCGGTGATTTACGCATTGTGGACACTTGATTTCATTTATGAAGGCGGGGTTCCGTTAATAAAAATTCTACTCCACCAGCCCTACAACTATCGGTTATTCGGATTCCCCACGGTTCACGTGTTTACTGTGACTTTTGCTTCCTGTTACACGGTCTTTCTTTTTTATCAATTTCTCGTTACTAAAAAGGGATACCTCTTGCTGTTGTGGACAGCAAATCTGATGGCAGCAGTTCTGATTTACAGTCGGGCGATGCTGGTCTTTAACCTGGTCTCCTGTGCTTTTGTGTGGCTTGGCGTCGGACCATACAGAAAATCCTTATTGATCCCCGCCGCAATCATTGCACTTTCCATACTGTTGTATCTTTTTGGAGTACTGGGGAATCTGAGAGTGTCACGGGAGGCTGGTAAGGCGTATACCAATGACTTATTTCTGGAGGTTGGTAAAGCGACGCCGGAGTTTGCAGCTACAGGCATTCCCAAAGAATATTTCTGGTCATATGTCTATCTGACTTCCCCAATAGCCAACCTGCAAACCAACCTGAATCATCCCAAACCATTACCAATCTCCGGTGTTGCATCAGGTCAGATGGTTATCAATGAATTCTTGTTCGATTTCATATCAAAAAGAGTGAATCGATATACAGGCCATACCCCGCTGGAAGGCTACACAATTGGTCCTCCTTTCAACGTCTCCACAGTTTACTCTGGATCATTCACATATCAACAGTGGCCGGGAATGATTGCCATGGCGCTTTTTCTTGTTGCGCTTCCGTGGCTGTACCTTAAATGCACCGTCAGACACTCCGTATTCTCCACAGTGGGGATCTCCATTCTATGTACGATATATTGCTTTCTTCTGTACGACAATACCATCAGATTCACAGGACTCGCATTTCAGCTTGTTTATCCTGTCCTGGCGGGTTGGATTGACAGGGGCAAACTAAAGTTGCTTGTTCTCAAAGACAAACCGATTGGTGTTAAACCATGAGCGCTCAGGTACAACTGAAATTCAAAAACGTTTCAAAGGACACGGACTTGCCTTCCATTTCAGTATGCATGGCAGTCCGGAATGGGTCAACGTTTTTGAGGGAACAGATTGTTTCAATATTGACGCAACTCAGGCCTTACGATGAACTTATCATAACTGATGACCACTCAACTGATGATTCAATTAAAGTTGCACAATCACTTCAGGATAGAAGGATCCGGATTTTACACGCGGAGCGAAGTGGAGTCGTTCCTGCGTTTGAAGTTTCTCTTGAAACAGCAAAGGGGGATTTTATTTTTCTTGCTGATCAGGATGATATTTGGGCGCCCAACAAAGTGGAGGTGACGCTGACGCACCTCGTCAAACATGATCTGGTCGTCTCAGACTGTGTCGTCGTTAGTGAGGGTCTGGAGACCTTGCAACCCTCCTTTCAACAGTTACATCGGTCGCGAAAAGGACTCGTCCGAAATCTTATCAGAAACTCGTACATGGGATGCTGTATGGCATTCAGAAGGGAACTGCTCCAGCGCGTTCTTCCCTTTCCGGCTGGCATTCCAGTTCATGACATTTGGATCGGATTGGTGGGTGAGATGCATTTCAGAAGCATATTCATACCCGACAAACTGGTGTATTATCGCAGACACCGGTCTAACGCCACCACCACCTCTACTACCACCCACAGGTCTTTCACTCGCAGGATCAAAGAAAGAATCGTATTGATTAGGAATTTAATGGAACTGACCTATGCAAAGTGAATTAGCGGCCAGTATTGTGCTCTACAAAACACCCGAACATTTGTGGCATTCTGCTGTGAAAAGCTTTTTGGGAAGTTATCCGGACGGTCATGTCTTTCTGATTGACAATTCACCATCCCGTAATACCTCCAGAATTGTCATCTCCGACAACCGGATTGAGTATGTCTCAAACCGAAACAACATCGGATTTGGTGCAGCTCATAATGTTGCGATAAGAATGTCTCAACAGCGAGGCTACCCGTTTCACCTGGTGCTTAACCCGGATGTCTATTTTGAAAAAGAAGTGATCCCTTCATTATTACGAATGATGGGATCGAATGCAGATGTAGGCCTGGCCATGCCCAAGGTTCTTTATCCGGATGGAAGAATACAGCATCTCTGTAAACTGTTGCCATCGCCACAGCATCTGTTGATCAGGAGGTTTCTCCCGTTTCATCGAAGGCTTCTTCCGAAGAAGAGTCAGGAATATGAACTGAAGTTTTCAGGCTATAGCCGGATTATGGATGTCCCGTGCCTTTCGGGGTGCTTCATGATGCTACGTAACGACTGTCTGAAAAAAATCGGATTGTTTGATGAGGATATCTTTCTCTACACAGAAGACATTGATCTCAGTCGACGCATACACAAACATTTCAGAACTGTCTATTTTCCTGAAGTCAGCATTTACCACCACCACGAACGGGGGTCTTACAAACGACTGATGCCCTTTCTTTTTCATGTTTCGAGTGCCATTAAGTACTTCAATAAATGGGGATGGTTCCATGATCCCGAACGTAAAGCCATTAATCAGAAAACACTTTATCAGTTATCCAAACTATTGTGAATCCTCATCGCCTGATCATATTCACTTCACTCCTGGCGGCGATTGTCTGTCTTCCGTTCTCGGTTGTTGGTTGCCACACAGCGATCGGCATTTTTCTGGTTGCCTGGTGTATGGAAGGAAGATGGGGAACAAAGTGGTCGATTTTTGCAAACAACAGTCTTATATGGATTTTCCTTGTTTTCTTTATTATTCACATTTCAGGACTTTTCAATTCTGATAACATCGACCAAGCATGGTTCAATCTTGAGAAGAAGATTACCCTATTGATTCTCCCTCTCACATTGTCCACAACCCTGTCACTTCAAAAAAGTGACATTGCCATGCTCATAAAGGGTTTCGTCGCAGGGTGCCTGGTGGCGGCGGGTTCATGTGTTCTGATGGCAATGAACCACTACCCGGGTGAAAGACAGATTAATTTTGATTCTCACACGCTATTTTCGTATTCACTTCAAAATCCCGATTCATCGCAGACCTGGATGAATCTCTCCTACATATCTCTCGCTTCAGGAATAGACATGCATCCCACCTTTCTGGCATACTATATCCTGTTTGCAGCATGTATTCTTTACGAAGGCCTGGAGGATCAGAAGTCGGGATGGTTGACTCCTCTTACCTCATTTCTCCTGATCATATTTTTTTGCTCGCTCATTTTTCTTTTGTCATCGCGCCTGGTCATTTTTCTGACCTTGCTTGCAGCTGCAACGGTCCTGAGCCTTTACCTTAAACAAGCAAGCAGCTACAGGCTGTGGGTCGGAGCGGCCATACCAGTGCTGTTTGCGGTGGGAATAAGCCTTAATCCGGTAATGCGATACCGAAGCTGGCAGGAGCTTCTAGACCCTCAATCTTACCATGCCTATGATGGGGAGTACCACTTTTCCACCGGACTGCGGTACTCATTATGGAAAGTTGCCACCTATGCCATCGGAGAGGTCAATCCGATTACAGGAACGGGTACAGGTGATGTGGCGGAGGCCATGAAACAGGAGGCATCGCGTCAGGAAGTAAGGCATTCCATTGGAACCAACGATCCGCACAATGAGTACCTGTTTCTTCAACTTGCGTTAGGCACGCCAGGTCTTCTTATGTGGATACTTTGCCTTACGCTTCCATTGATAAAGGCATGGAAGCAGAACGACATGATCTTCTTTTTCTTCTTCCTTTCATTCGCTGCGCTGTGCGTTACCGAAAGTGCTTTTGAGTCACAAAAAGGAATTGTACTTTTTACCCTCTTTAGTTCTCTCTTTATTTTCAAATATCGCTTCACGCCGGAGTTAGGCCCTGGTTTGATATGAAGCCATTAACGATCATATCACCACTGGAGGAGGGAGTACTGAAAACATTGTCGTACTATGATCTCTTTGACTATCCATTAACACCGACGGAGGTATTCCATTATTTGCCTACCAATCACACTACCGAGTGTGAGGTGGAGAGCGCCTTGAAGCACCTGGAACAACGCTGCCTCGTTTTCGCCATGAACGGCTTTTACAGTATGCGTCAGGATCCGTGGCTTGGAATGCGACGCATCAAAGGGAACAGTATGGCGAAAGAACACATGCGCATTGCAAGGAACAAAGCAAGACTGATATCACTTTTTCCCTTCACCAGAAGTGTGATGATCTCCGGTTCACTTTCCAAAGGCTATGCCGACGAGGACAGTGATATTGATTTTTTTGTGATTACGGCCCCTGGAAGGCTTTGGATTACGCGCATGCTCCTTGTCCTTTTCAAACGCATCTTTCTGTCAAACAATCACAAATACTTTTGTGTCAACTACTATGTTTCGGAGGATCAACTTGCCCTGGACGAACATAATATCTACACAGCTACTGAGTTGGCGACGCTTGTCCCCTTGGAGAACCCTCGTTTGCATGCAGAGTTGCTTGGGAATAACCGATGGGTTGCGGACTTCTTTCCCAATATTGTTTTTCCAGAGAGCAAGGAAGAGACTCCAACTCAGCCTTGGTTTAAACGAGGATGTGAATTTTTGCTGAATCTGTTCTTCCCCGCTTTTTTCGACAAGTCCTTTATGGATCTTTTTCATAAGAGGATGAGGCGAATATATGGCCGATCCTATCAACAAAGGGACTTCGATAGGATTTTCAAAAGCAGTCCAGGGGTGTCTCGGAATCATCCAAGGGATTTTCAAAAACTAGTGGTTAGCCAATACGAACAAAAATTGAATCAGCTTTTGGGCAGGTTGCATCGCGCATGAGAGTGTTATTCACGCATTCTTACTTTTACAAGTTGGACCCCAAACAATGGAAGGCCCGTCAGCCTTACCCGCCTTTGGGTACGCTTTGGGCAGCAGCCGTCGCCAGGGAAATAGGGATGGATGTATCTCTGTTCGACAGCGGCCTGATGCTACCAGATGATTTCGGCCTGTGTCTAAGAAATGAACAGCCAAACCTGGTAGTCATATTTGACGACGGCTTTAACTATCTCACCAAGATGTGTCTGACCGTGATGCGAGAGGCTGCATTTCGAATGATAAGGGAAAGCAGAGAGGCAGGTGTACCCGTAGTGGTGTGCAATTCAGATTCAAGCGATCACTTTGATCTTTACCTCAGGCAGGGCGCAATGTGTATCATCAGAGGTGAAGGAGAGGAAACACTCAAAGAAGTATTGCACTCTCTTCAGACAGATTCTCCCATCAAGCACGTCCCAGGCACAATCTCCATGGATGGAGAAAATGTTGTGGCTGGTCCACCCCGAGCAGTATTGCGCGAACTGGATAATCTGCCTATACCAGCCTGGGATCTGGTAAAGATGGAAGACTACAGGAATATCTGGATGAAGGCGCATGGCTATTTTTCTCTCAATGTTGCAACTACGCGTGGCTGTCCTTACAAATGTAATTGGTGCGCTAAACCTATTTATGGCAACCGGTATAACTCCCGTTCGCCAGGAAAGGTCGCTGAGGAAATTGCATACCTGACCAAGACATATCGTGTCCGGCATTTTTGGATGTGCGATGATATATTCGGCTTAAAGCCCGGGTGGTTGAAGGCTTTTGCAGACGAAGTGCAGAATCGTCAATTGTCTTTTCGCTACAAGATTCAATCCCGTGCCGATCTCCTTGAACCGGATGTTGTGACACTGCTGAAGAAATCGGGAGCTGAGACTGTATGGATGGGTGCAGAATCAGGATCGCAGGAAATACTCGATGCTATGGATAAAGGGATCACTTTGGGGCAAATTCAAAATGCAACTGCCTTGCTGAAGAAACAAGGGATCAGGGTCGGCTACTTTATTCAATTCGGATACCACGGAGAGCAAAAGGCGGATGTGGAAAAGACCATTAAACTGGTTGTGGAGCAAATGCCGGACGAAATCGGCGTTTCCGTTTCTTATCCATTACCCGGTACACGGTTTTACGAAAAAGTAAAAATGGAAATGAAAGGAAAACAAAACTGGACAGACTCGGATGACCTGGCGTTGATGTACAAGAATACTTACAGTCCTGCTTATTACCGTGTTCTTCATCGTTATCTGCACGGGCGGTTCCGCATTCAAAGAAGTATTTATCAACTGAAAAGATTGATTACGCGGCCTGTGTTGCCAGGGCTTGGAATAATTAAATCATTGGTTGTGATGATAATATATTTCCCTATCACATTGGTTCGCGGCTATCGTCTTAGGCTCCTGCAGAGATGAACGCGCAAACACTATCTGATTCCCGTACAGCCTTCACAGTTCAGTCTGCGGGCTATGATGTCAACGATGTTAACAATCCGGTTCTCCCCTCCTGGAGGAAGAGGGTGTATACTTTTACGGAGCGATGGTTGAAACCCGGTTCCGACATTCTGGAGTTGAATTCAGGCACTGGAATTGATGCGATATATTTTTCAAGCAGAGGCCACAGGGTTCACGCTACAGATGGTGCAGCCGGCATGGTAGAGGAAATGAAAAATAAAGTGATTGCACGGCGACTAAGTCATATGATTACAGTTCAACAAATTTCCTTTGAACAAATGCCCGAAATAAAGAGTCAATATGATGTTGTCTTTTCAAATTTTGGTGGCTTGAATTGCCTGTCTGATCTTACAGTGGTTGCCGCCCACCTTACCCGCCTTCTTAAACCAGGCGGCTATGTAGTATGGGTAATCATGCCGCCTCTATGTCCCTGGGAATGGGGTTGGGTGTTCAAAGGCAAATTCAGCGATGCATTCAGGCGCCTGCGCACGGATGGGACAATTGCCTATGTGGAAGGTCACCGGTTCAAGGCTTATTATCATTCTGTATCGAAGATTAAGAAAGCACTCGGTCAATCCTTCAGGCTCGTCGGGCTCGAAGGGCTGGGCTCAATTTCTCCTCCTCCGTTCGCAACTCGATTCACCGCCAGCCACAAAGTGCTACACAAAGTACTTACGGCTGCAGAGAAAAGTGTGTGCAGTATCCCCCCTTTTAACCGATGGGCAGATCACATCATGGTGTCATTCCAATACAAGCCGTGAATGTTTGAGCAGCAATTTGAAAAACTTGGATTTACCAGGAATGATCGGCTGTGGTGCCAACCTGGCTTTGAGAATGAATTTCAGCACATCTATATAGCAAACAGAAAATCAGAAAGAAGGTGGTACACAGATGAAGAAGCCTTGCTCCTCCCCTATTTCAAGGTGCGTCATAAGGATGAATGGTCAATTCGTCAGAAATCCTTTGATCGACTGTTGAAGCATCTCTTGCGAAAGAGACCCCGTACCATTTTGGAAATCGGCTGTGGCAATGGCTGGCTTTTGCGCCGGCTATCAGAGCAGGTGGGATCAATTTGCTGCGGCATGGATGTTAACAAGGATGAACTCCTTCAGGCTGCACGTCTTTATTCTTCACCACAACTAAGTTTTGTTTGGGGCAATATACTGGACGATTTATTCAATGACCTTAAAGTGGATGTATTGCTTCTTGCAAGTTCCCTTCAGTATTTCCGAGAACTTTCGTACACAATAAACCGATTTAAGACCCTTTTGTCACAAGGAGGGGAGATTCATATAATTGATACGCCATTTTATGCCGACGATGAGGCAGATGAGGCACGCAAGCGTTCATCACAGTATTTCGATAAAAAGGGGAATCCGTCCATGAAGAACCACTACTTCCACCATCGCTGGAGGGAGCTGGAAAAATTCTCCTATAGAATGGTCTATAATCCAGGTGCATGGATTCATCGACTTAAATCCACGATGGTGAAGGACTCTCCATTTCCCTGGATTATCATCGGGGATGAATAGGGCTTATGGAAAAGGTTAGTATTATCCTCCCTACTTTCAATCGCGCCCATCTTCTGGAGGAGACCATAAAAAGCATCCAATGGCAAACTCACCCACACTGGGAACTCATAATCGTTGATGATGGGTCAACTGATGGCACACCCCAATTGATAGAGCAGCTTTCGGATAATAGGATCCGGTACTTTGCACAACGTCACTCGGGAAATATTGTCTCCACACGGCTTAATGGAGTTCATTACGCAAATGGGGAATTCATTGCTTTCCTCGATTCGGACGATCTCTGGATTCCTGAAAAGTTGAAAACCCAAATGGATCTCCTTCATGAACATCCCGATGCCTCGTTTGTCTTTAGTAACGGATTCCACTTCGGCGAAGATGACTCGCTCCCAAAAAATTGTATTCCCTTCTTTAAAGGAAATATCTTCCTCCCCATGCTCATGGATGAGCAATTCATTTATTTCGTTCCCTCTCTTATTATCAGGAAGAAGGTTATGAATCAGGTTACGGCTTTGATGCCTCATCCCATTGAAAACGATCTGGATTTTCTGCTCAGACTCGGGTGTGTATGCGACGGGATTTTCATTAATAAACGCCTTGTTAAAATCCGCAAGCACCATGACAGCGACTCAAACAATCACGGCATCCGACCTCAGATGGAGTACATATCCATGGTAGGTAGGTTCAAGGATATGAACATGCTTGCTGAAACGGACTTCAATGAAGTGACATCAAGAGAACTATATAAACTGGGTTTGAAGTTCGCACGCAACAAAAATTGGGTAATAGCAGAGCAATACTTCAATCAGGCACTGAATGCGAGTCCATACAGTCTCAGGATACTTGGGCGGCTTATCCAGGTTAAATTGAATAAGGTCATTCAGCACCGGTAGCGCACACCTCATACCAAAGTGCTTTATACTTTTCTATTGTGTAACGTAAATTATGGACATGCACCCAACTAAGCGCCCGATCTACCTGCGTGATTCTTCTTTCCTCATTATTAAGTAATGATAGTATCCCACTAGCCAGTTTCTCTTCCTCTCCGGGTTCTGCAACTACAGCAAATTGTTCTCCCAAATCAGCCAGGAGGCCTACGCGGGTGCCTGCCACCGGGATGCCCGTTGCGAATGCCTCCACAACACAAATTGCAAACCCTTCGCTGATAGAAGTCTGCAGCAGAATATCGGCCCATTGGTAGTGCTCACACATTTCATCATGAGGTCTTGCACCCAGGAGTTGCACTTGATCTTCGATTGCAAGTTCCTGCACCCACTCCTGAATCTTACCTCGCATTAAATCCTCACCCACTATCCGGAGCACGGCCGGCCTGGAGGCACGAATAAGTGCGAAAGTCCTGAGCAATGTGTACGGATCTTTCACAGGAGTCAGGTGTGCGACATGCAGGATATGAATCACGGCCTCCTGCTTCCTGACCCGTGGATGGAATATCGAAGTGTCAGGTCCCCACGGTACAACCTCTGCTTGCAGTCTCCAACCATTATGATGAAGAATTTCCTTTTGCCATTGTGACATGCACATCAGCAGGGAACTATGGTAGTATGCGAAACGGGTAATACGCCCGATAAATTGCTTGTGCAAAATTCCAAACCCAATTTCCGGTACGGTTGAGGAGTCTGCCCCCATTAGACAGATACCGCTCCGGATATGAAGGAGTTTGGAAAGACTTACCGCGAGCACACCGGCAGGATATCCCCAAAAGGAAAAAATCAAATGATAACGAGTGAGCCGATGATCCTGTATCAAAGCCCTTAGTAGCAAAAACCATCTGATCTTTCCGTTCGTCCACTTACCTGAAGTTGTCCTGAGCCTGACAAATGCATTACGGTACTCTGGGTGATATGGATGCTGAGAATATATCGTGATGTCAAATGAGTTTGCAAGACCATTGATCAACAGTTCCAGTGCCGGGAAACCTTGACCATATGCTCCTGTGCCGACACCTCCGTGGGTCAAGATGGCTACCCTCGGCTTCACTTACCGATGATCATAAGTGCAGCATTCAGTACCTGTTCCACGCTCACCCTGCTAAGGCAACGATTGTCGCCCCACTTACATACTTCTGCATAGCAATTACCGCAAGGCATATCGGATGAGTTGAAACAATACGTCCAGCTTCCCTTTGGCGCTGACCAGTATGATGGTGTGCTGCCCAGGATAGCCACGGTAGGTATGCCTTGAACCCACGACATATGCATTATTGCCGAGTCCTCACTGACGGTTAACATGGCCATACTGACGATTACAAATGCCTGGGATTGCGTGGTCTTGCCAGTGAGATCAATGATATCTCCGTCAGTAGCCTCCGAAATAACCTTCGCTTTTTTCGAAAGTGAACTGTTTCCTAAAATAACAAAGGATACCAGCGGGTCTATCCTGGTCCTCAACTGCCTGACAAGTTCAGGGTAATAACGAAGTGGCCAATTCCTGGTTGGAAAGGCTCCCGCCGGATTGAGAACTACAATGCGATGTGTCTTATCCCAACCTGCTTCTTTTAATAACTCAATTGCCGAAACCCGGGATTTATCGACGGTTGAAATGGTAGTCGATATATCCACAGTTCGCAAGTTAAGGCGTTGAATTGCAGTCAAAGTGCGGTCGGCTGCCAGCGAGTGTGACCGCGAATCCCATGATGTCCAGGCCTTCTGCCCAATAAGCCTGAGTATCCAACGGCTGACCTTGCTGTTCTGCAGGTCAATCACAACTTCATATTGTCTAGTCCAAAATTGCGGAATAAGAAACAAAAGATAAATGAACTGTCGCTTACCACTTCTCCCACCGCGAATTTCCCATACCTTATTGAACAAGGTAAGCGACGCGACAAGCTCAAAGAATTCCGACCTGACAGCGAAATCAAGCACCATATCCGGATACATGTTTCGAAGACTCTGCAAATAAGGAAGAGTAATGACGATGTCACCTAATGACTGAAGGCGCAAGGCAAGGATTGCTCTCGGGGGCCTGACCAGAGTCCATGGTTGCGCAGTTGTCATCGACGAAATTATGAAACAATGTTCCCTATCTTAGCAAGGTATGGGTAAAGTGCTTCTGTTCAATCCGCGAAGTGCGAACCACAGTTGGAGGATACCCAATTCTATCCTCCAGGTTGCGGCATCTATTGAAGACAAGTGGGATTATGCCCTGGTAGATGGCAACCGCGAAAGAGATCCATGGGAGAAAATACAACAACAACTTGACACTGGCACATTTTCATACTTCGGCTGTACAGTTATGCCCGGGCCGCAGTTGAAGCAGGCCATTCCCTTCACAAAGCAAGTCAAAGAAAGTTATCCCCGTGTCACCACAGTATGGGGCGGGTATTTTCCATCCAATCAATATCGTTCATGTCTGAACTCCGGGTATGTGGATTTTATAATTGATGGTCCCGGCGATTTTGCTTTTCCCCGATTGCTCGAATGTCTGGAAAAGGGTGAAGATTGCAGCTATGTACCGAACCTAATCTATCGAAAGAAGCTGGAGATAGTCAGAACGCAAAAAGAGTCAATCCCCGATCAGGACCTGCTCCCACAGTTGCCCTATGAACGGCTGAATTCATTCTATCCGATCAAAGGCTACCTGGGCAAATCCTATCTTGGTCAGCGTACTGCTGCCTATCATTCCAGCATGGGCTGCCCTTTCACCTGTTCTTTTTGTGCCGTTGTGCCGATCTACAATGCCCGATGGAAAGGAAGGTCAGCCAGGCTGGTCTACAAGGATATAAAATATTTGATCGATACACATGGCGCAGATGCTGTGGAATTCCATGACAACAACTTTTTTGTAAACGAAAAGAGGACTGTTGATTTTTCGAAACTAATTCTCCAGGAGAGAATCGCGTGGTGGGGAGAAGGCCGTATTGACACAGTTGATAAATACAAAGATGAGTCACTTGCCCTTATGCGTGAGGCCGGCTGTAAAATGATTTTCTTTGGCGCAGAAACTGGCAGTCAGGAGTTGCTAAGGGCGATGGACAAGGGCGGGATGCAAACGCCGGACCAAATGAAGCGATTTGCAGAAAGGTTGAGGAAATTTGACATCATTCCTGAATATTCCTTTGTGCTGGGTTTTCCAGGCCCTTCTGCCGAAAAAGTTATGGAACAGATTGAGAATGAAATTGCATTTATAAAAGAAGTCAAGCGAATTAATCCCGATACTGAAATTATTATTTACGTGTACAGCCCGGTTCCTACGGAAGGATCAGATTTGTATGAACAGGTGAAAGAATCAGGATTCCGTTTCCCGGAAAAGCTCGATGATTGGCTTTCTCATGATTGGCAGACCTTCGACTTGAGGAAGAACCCGCTAACACCCTGGCTAAAACCCTATATGGTGGACAAGATTAAGGATTTTGAGACCGTACTCAACGCCCGGTATCCCACCGTAGCAGATTTCAAGCTCACCAGGTTCCAAAAGCTGGTAATGAAGAAATTATCAGGCTTACGATATCAGTTGAACTTCTTTGCCTTTCCCTATGAATTAAAAATTCTTCAGAAATTCTGGCTGAGATACCGTCAGCCGGAAGTAGAGGGGTTTTTCATGGAACATACATGAGGGTATTGCTCAAAAGATTGGCAGGAATGCTGCTAATTCCCTGGACCCGATGGTATCTGAGGAAGCAAAGAACTCATGTGTACGGGGATGTCAGAATCGTAGTCCGTCACGGTGTTTTCCATCCCGGTCTGTTTCCAAGTACCCCTATGTTGCTGGAAAGCCTGAAGGATCAACCATTACTTGGCGTGAGGTTGTTGGAACTGGGGTGCGGCACTGGGCTCATTTCCATAATTGCAGCAAAAAGAGGCGCCTTGGTAACTGCAAGTGATATTAGCACCAATGCTCTGCAAAATGCTGAACAAAATGCATATTCCAACAATGTGGATGTTGAATTTATTCAGTCAGATGTTTTTGAAAATATCGAGCCGATTCTCTTCGATTGGGTAATTGTCAACCCTCCCTACTATCGCGGGAATCCTGTTGATGAAGCCTCCATGGCATGGTATGCCGGGGCAAACCTTGAATATTTCGAAAAATTCTACTCCGGTCTGGGGCGTTATATTCACAAGAACTCAAAAGTGCTGATGAGCCTTACGCAAGAATGCGATCTTGATGGCATCCACAGGATTGCCATCCGCTACGACTTTGATTGGACAATGAGAAATGAAAGGAATTCGGTACTTGACGGAAAAGACTATGTGTTCAACATCATAAGTAGCCATAGAAAATTAACCACAAGACTGGAGTCTTCTCATTAAAAGAGTGGTCGATGCAATGAGCAGACACACTTGCGACAAATTGCATTTTCCTTAACCTTCAAGTTTTTCCGGAACCTTATCGCATTTCTATTGTTGATCACAGCTTCCAATCCATCGTTCAGATTTCCATATGGAGGTTGAAAGAAACATGGAAGGACATTGCCGTTGGACTCGATAACTGCAGACACCCAGGGCGCGTTGCAGGCAGGTGATTCAAATGATCCTTGCCCGTGAAAGGCCCTGTAGTATCGAACAAGTTGACGAAGTTTTGCAGGGGACTCCGCTATAAATCCTGACGAATACCAACCATGATGCTTTAGAAAGCTATTCTCAAGTATCCTTTCAAATTCGTGTGTTTCCTCAAGAGACAAAGCAATCTCATCTACTTTATGCTGGATCCATGGTTCAGTCCGACTGAAGGCACTAGTAGAAACATCTGCAGCAAGAAATGATATCCGGTTCAGAGGAATCGAATGTGCCGTCATCACTATGTTGTCAAATTCCAGAAAGTTTACCTTCTGCAGCACACACCGGCCTGATACCATAAAATCACGATTCAGTTTCTTCAAAGTCCTCACTCCTCGTTGCAGCCTTTCAAACGCATCAGAAATATTGCGGACGCGATTATGAACTTCCTCCGGCCCATCAATGGAAACAATGACCTCATCGAAGTAATCGTTGATCTCCTGAACATGTCGCTCCAAAGTAAGACCAGTTGAAAGCAGCGACATCCTCATGCCTGCCTTTTTCAGCAGCTGACAAAGCGACCACAGATTGGAATGCATGAGCGCCTCACCCCCAGAAAGAGTCACATGCTTCACACCTAGTCTTGAAAAAGAGTCCACGTGTTGCTGAAGGTATTCAACAGATAACTCCTTCTTTTCTGAGTTCGCCTTCCAAATGTCGCACATAATACAGCGGCAATTGCACCTGCTGTGGGGCATCAGCACCAGGATGGGCATTTCATAAATCTGGTTGGTGAGCAGATTGGCTGCCCGCTGTAGTAGACCCATAGTTTTATCCCTTTCAAGTTAGAAACTGAATCACCCGTCACAAACTCAAGAATGGGGGGTTTTTACTGTGACACCGTCAGCGCACCTGTAAGACCAGGGGAAGTATAATGTCTGATTCCTTCAGGTGTACTGTATACGAAGAAGGCCTCAAGCTCAGGGTGTGACTTCAGCAACTCGATGCCCTTCTCATGTCCCATGGACATAAACGCTGTAGCCCAGGCATCAGCAGTAGAACAGTCTTTGGCAAAAACCGTGACACACAAAACTGCCCGTTGGGCCGGGAATCCTGTAAACGGATCCAGGGTATGAGAGTACTTTCTTCCATCCACAATTCTGAAATTGAAATAATTGCCGGAAGTGGAATACCCCTGATCCTTGATGCGCGTTGTGGCTATGAATTTTTGCTCCTCATAG
Source organism: Bacteroidota bacterium (assembly GCA_018266395.1). Lineage (GTDB taxonomy): Bacteria > Bacteroidota > Bacteroidia > Cytophagales > Cyclobacteriaceae > ELB16-189. The sequence continues at coordinate 36,989 of JAFEAM010000040.1, forward strand.
TTCGATTCCGGATCCAGTATGCCAATTTCCCAGTCCCTGTTCTCCTTTAGGTTTCTGCCATGGGCCACACCTTCGCCTCCCAGCTCGATGAAGTAATCGGTGACCTTCCTGTTCTTAAAGAAATCTCCAATAACATCTGCTCCATAACCCTGTCCGATGGCGCTGAAGTCCAGCTGCACCCTTGGGTCAAGCTTCCACACACTGTCTTTGTTGAATTGGATTTTTTCAAAACCAACATATTCCTTTACGCGCATCACCTCCGCAGTGTCGGGTCTTTCCACTTTTCTGGGCCCGAAGCCCCAGGCGTTTACCAGGGGCATGACGGTGGGATCGTAAGCCCCTCCGGATCCCTTCACCACTTCCTGCGATTTGAGCAAGGGCGGATAAAAGTAAGGTAGCGTGAAGGGAACTCCATGCTCCGATCTATTGAATCGCGAAATATCGGCCGTAGTGTCGTAGGTGTTGATAGTTTTGTTTATCAGTTCCAGAAGGGAGTCGACCGCGTTTTGGAAATTTCTGTTTTCCTCATCAAAGTAGATGATGTGATAGCTGGTACCCATGGTCTTGCCTTCAAGACGGATCGGCTTGGAAACGCTGTTCTGCCGATAGTAGTACACGCCCGCCATAGTGGCAAGTAAAACAGCTGTATACAAAACATTCTTGATGCGATTATCCACGGCGCGAAATTACACCAAAAGAAGGGGTAAACAGAAAAATTTGAAAGCGGTCTGAATGGGTGTAGCTTTGACCTGCGATGCGGGAAGACTATCTGAAATCAGACGGATCGGGAATGGACGCCGAGGAAAAGGAAGCAGAAAAGGCGCTCCGGCCTTTGACTTTCTCTGACTTCACCGGGCAACAAAAGGTCGTCGACAACATCAAAGTGTTCGTGGAGGCGGCCAAACAAAGAGGCGAATCACTGGATCACGTTCTGCTGCATGGACCTCCGGGGCTGGGCAAAACGACGCTTTCTTTCATCATCGCAAATGAACTGGGGAGCAGCATCAAGGTTACTTCCGGTCCGGTGCTGGATAAGCCAAGCGACCTTGCGGGACTCCTCACCAACCTTGAGGCCCATGACGTGCTGTTTATCGATGAAATTCATCGTCTCAATCCGATAGTAGAGGAATACCTGTACTCGGCCATGGAAGACTTCAGGATCGACATCATGCTGGACAGCGGACCCAACGCCCGCTCTGTCCAAATCAGTCTTAATCCATTCACACTGATCGGAGCCACCACAAGAGCCGGGCTTCTCACTTCGCCATTGCGGGCCCGGTTCGGAATTAACGCACGCCTTGAATACTACGACTCCAATCTTCTGACCCGCATAGTAAAGCGATCGGCTTCCATTCTGCATACACCCATACATGACGATGCCGCAGTTGAAATTGCAAGAAGAAGCCGTGGCACGCCCCGCATCGCCAATAATCTGCTCAGGCGTACAAGGGACTTTGCCCAGATTAAGGGTGATGGCGACATCACGAAGTCCATTGCCCAGATGGCACTAAAGGCTCTCGACGTGGATGAAAATGGACTGGATGACATGGATAACAGAATCCTTTCTGCCATAATAGAAAAATTCAAGGGGGGCCCTGTTGGATTGGGCACCATTGCTACGGCTGTCGGAGAGGAAGCCGAGACCATCGAAGAGGTTTATGAACCATTCCTCATCCAGGAAGGCTATGTAAAAAGAACTTCACGCGGACGAGAGGCCACAAACCTGGCCTACAAGCATCTCAAAATTTCGCCACCTGCTTCCCGTGGTCCGGGACTTTTCGACTAGTTGGCACTGCCGGACATGAATCCCCAGCAGGCATCGGTGTTGACCAAGGAAATTGCCCATGACCTTGGGTTCCAGTTTTGCGGAATATCACAGGCTCGCTTCCTTGAAGAGGAGGCACCCAGACTGGAAGAGTGGCTAAGGAGAAAATACCAGGGCAATATGAAATACCTGGAGGAGAACTTCGACAAAAGACTGGATCCCCGCAAGCTTGTTCCAGGGGCGAGGACTGTAGTGAGTCTTTTGTATAATTACTATCCAAGGCAGGATTGGAACAGTCCACTGAAGCTCGCGCGTTACGCATATGGCGAGGACTATCACACGGTGATCAAAGACAAGCTCAGAGATTTCATGACTCGCCTGGAAGAGAAGCTTGGGGCCATTCAGGGAAGAGTTTTTGTTGACTCCGCTCCGGTACATGAACGGGCATGGGCACAGCGCTCTGGATTGGGTTGGATTGGAAAGAACTCGCTTTTGCTTCACCGGCAAATGGGGAGTTATTTTTTTATCGCTGAGTTGATCATCGATATCGTAATGGCGCCTGATGGTCCGGTAAATGACTATTGCGGAACCTGTACAGCCTGCATGGATGCATGCCCCACTGATGCCATACCGGAACCTTATGTGGTAGATGGAAGCAAATGCATTTCCTATCTGACCATTGAGCTGAAGGAACAGATTCCATCGTCTTTCAAAGAGAAACTTCAGAATTGGATATTTGGTTGCGATATCTGCCAGGAGGTCTGCCCATGGAATCGTTTCGCCAACCCACACCGTGAACCAAGGTTCGATGCCGACGATGCGCTTCTTGAAATGAAAAAAGAAGATTGGCTTGAGTTGACTGAAGAAACCTTTGGCAGACTCTTTGGAAAATCTCCAGTAAAGCGGACGAAATACTCAGGCCTCCGGCGGAATATTGTCTTTGTGACAGAAAATCCGGAAAAAGATAAAGCCCCTGGCGGGGCTTGAGATTAAGATTGGTTTTGGTTAATCAAAGAGCGACAAAGCAGCGATTGAGAATCGCACGGTGGTCCCCAAAATTGGCGTAACACCAAGTTCTGAGTTCCTGAACCTCTTCGGCAATCAGCATTTTGATTGCCTTCCGCAGCTCTTTCTCGAAGAGCCGGGCGTCAAAACTCACACGTGTGAGTATGTTTTTGACATAATTCAGCATATCTCAAATTGTTAAAGTACGTTGCGTAACCTATTACGCCTTTTGTAACGTTGAAACTACCAATTCGCGCATAGAGAAAAAAGAAAATTTAAATTTGTCTCCGCAAATGTTTGCGCAACAATTGCAACTATGAGAATTCTGCTTAGGTCGGTGTTTTTGCTGGTTTTTTCCTCCTCAGTTTTCGCTGCCTTCGGGCAACAGATTCAGATTCAATTGGGTCCGGATGAGATTGGGGAAAATCAGGCCTGGACAATTGCCGTGATTGTCCAAAACGACCAACTGCGATCCTACGGGCCATTTCCGGATATTGAAGGATTCCGGAAACGCGGTACCAGTACCCAATCCCAAACCAGCATCATTAACGGCCAGATGAGTTCCCAGCAGTCCATCATAATGACTTACGTGCCGACAAAACAAGGCACCATCATGATCCCTCCCTTCTCAATGAAAGTGAACGATCAGAATGTATCCACGCCTGGCAAAAAGGTCAAGGTCGGAGCTCCTGTATCCGCTCAGGCACAGGATCCATTCAGAAGTCTTTTTGACAGCCGTGACCCATTCAATGATCTTTACGGAAGAGGCGAGCCCGAATTCATCGACGTTAAGGAAGATGCCCTGCTTACACTCACAACAAGCAAGGATGAAGTTTACGTAGGCGAAGGGTTTACAGCGACACTGTCTTTCCTCGTAGCCGACAACAACAGGGCTCCCATGCAGTTCCACGACCTGGGTCGCCAGCTATCCGACATTCTGAAGAAGCTTAAGCCAACCAACTGCTGGGAAGAGAATTTCAATATTGAAAACATAGAAGGGGAGCCAATCTCAATCAATGGAAAGGGTTACACCCAATACAAGATTTACCAAGCGGCCTATTATCCCCTCAACACACAGCCCGTCACGTTTCCATCAGTTGGTCTGGAGATGATCAAATTCAAAGTGGCAAAGAATCCATCTTTTTTCGGTCAGAACCGCCAGGAAGATTTCAAGACATTTTATTCAAAGCCGAAATCCATCAAGGTGCTTGAACTGCCAGCACATCCCCTGCAAGCTTCTGCGTCTGTGGGAAACTATCAGTTAGATGAAAAGATTGCCACCGACAATCTTAAGACCGGGCAAAGTGTCGGATATGAATTCAACGTTTTCGGCGAGGGGAATATTTCTTCCATCGGCAAACCGCTTATCCCCCGCGACAACAACTTTGATTTTTACGAACCCAACGTGCAACAGAATATTCAGCGCGACAATGGCAGAGTAAGCGGAACCAAATCCTTCCGCTATTTTCTTGTTCCTAAAGAACCAGGGGATTATGACCTGGGCAAGTACTTTCAATGGGTCTTCTTCAATCCAGGAACAAAGAAATACGACACACTGAAATCAAAGATCGTTCTTCATGTTGAAGGTGAGAGTCACCAGAACCGCGCCATCCAAAGCAGTGATCTTGGCTCTTTCTATGATCGGCTGGAGCTGACTGACAATCATCTGGAATCTGCAAGCCACAACAGTCTGGTCAAGAGCGGACTGAATGTGTTTATTCTGGTGATGCTGTCTTTTTCTGCGTATCTGGTTTTCAGAAAAAGACCTGCGTAACCGCGCTACAGAATCAATATCTTTACAACTCATTTTTAACTGTCGGACATGGGTAGTTCCTATGGAACCATTTTCAGAATACACACCTTTGGCGAGTCGCATGGGCCTGCCATTGGGGTGATTATTGATGGTTGTCCGGCTGGACTGAACATCGACGAATCCTACATACAGAAAGAACTGGACCGGCGAAGGCCTGGGCAGTCGAAGATTACCACACAGCGAAAAGAAGCAGACCAGGCCCGAATCCTGTCGGGCATCTTTGATGGGAAATCAACCGGTACACCCATTGCCATCGTTATCGATAACGAAGATCAGCGCAGCAAGGATTACAGTCACCTCGAAAATGCCTTCAGGCCTTCTCATGCAGACTATACGTATGCTGAAAAATATGGGATTCGCGACCATCGCGGTGGAGGAAGAAGTTCCGCCAGGGAAACGGCAGCCAGGGTGGCAGCGGGTGCAATTGCCAAATTGCTGTTACAACAATCGGGCATCCGGGTTCAGGCTTATGTATCACAGGTCGGAGAAATCAAGGCACCAGCATATAACACAATGGACCTTGCGAAAACCGAGGAGAATATTGTGCGCTGCCCGGACCAGGCAACTGCAGCCCAAATGATAGCCCTCATTGATCAGGTGAGGCTCGACAGGGATACGATCGGGGGTATGATCACAGGCGTGGTAAAGGGCACACCCGTAGGGTTGGGTGAGCCTGTGTTCGATAAACTGCATGCTGAATTGGGCAAAGCGATGCTCAGCATCAATGCAGTAAAAGGCTTTGAGTACGGCAGTGGTTTTGGAGGCATTCATTTGAAAGGATCGCAGCACAATGATGCTTATGTAAATGAAGGAGGAAAAATCCGTACCAAGACAAATTATTCGGGTGGAATTCAGGGCGGCATCAGCAATGGTGAGGACATCTATTTTAACGTCGCTTTCAAACCCGTGGCAACCATTATGCAGGATCAGGAGACAGTGGATAACGAAGGGCAACCCGTTACGCTTGCCGGCAAGGGACGTCACGATCCCTGTGTTGTTCCACGGGCTGTACCCATTGTAGAGGCAATGGCAGCTTTGGTTATTGCTGATTTCCTGCTGCGCAGTCGCGTCAGCAAGATCTGATTTCCAACCGCGCTTCAGGCGTAATTATTTGGCTTGGGTAGTCCATACCTAGCGGAAGGTGTTGGCAGTCATTTTTTCTATATTGCACTCTTCCAATTCCTAACGTGAGCGAGCCCACACATTCATCTCCTTCGAAGCCACACAAAAGCAGGCTTACCTTATATATCGTCATTTGCCTTTTTCTCGGAATCATCCTTGGATTCACTTTAAATCAGACTTATCTGGAGGCGGATAACCAAAAATTGGAAAACGTTTCACAAGCACTACTTGCTCTGCAGTCAAAAGCCCAGGCTTCTACCGACAGCCTTGAACGCGAAGATCTGCTCTCACAGCACAAGGCACTGACCAAGGATAGGGGAACCTTTCTGACAGCAAGAGACAGGAAGGTTGAGCCTTTTGCCTTGCTTGCCGACATCTTCCTCAGATTGATTAAGATGATTGTTGCCCCTTTGGTCTTCACAACCCTGGTAGTCGGGGTGGCCAAATTGGGAGACATCAGCGCAGTCGGACGTATCGGAGGAAAGACTTTGTTATGGTTTATAAGCGCATCCTTGATGAGTTTGCTGTTGGGGATGATTATGGTCAACTTCTTCAAACCCGGAGAGGCAATGAACTTACCCTTGCCTGATGCTTCAGAATCATCAGGACTTGTGTCCGTCGGACTATCACTGAAAGAATTCCTTTATCATGTGTTCCCGGCCAGTGTTATTGACGCCATGGCAAAAAATGAGATCCTGCAGATCGTGGTCTTTTCATTGTTCTTTGGTGTTGCCACAGCTGCCATAGGGGATCAGGGGAAGGTAATCATCCAGTTTATGGATGCCGCTGCCCATGTCATACTCAAAGTAACGGGTTATGTTATGAATCTCGCCCCCCTGGCAGTCTTTGGCGCGATGACCGCGGTAATTGCCAAACAAGGTCTTGGTATTCTCACTACCTATTCCATCTTCATTGGGGAATTTTACTTCACTTTGTTCTTATTGTGGCTGATCCTGTTCTTCGCAGGCTACACCGTGCTGGGAAGACGCACAAGGGAACTCATTAAGAAAGTACGGCAACCCACACTCCTGGCTTTCTCCACTTCAAGCAGTGAGGCTGCCTTTCCGATGACTATGGAAAAACTTCAGGAATTTGGCTGCAAGGACAAGATTGTCTCCTTCGTGCTTCCTCTGGGCTATTCATTCAATCTTGATGGCAGCATGATGTATATGACTTTCGCGAGTCTTTTCATCGCTCAATCCTACGGCATGAACATCCCATTGCCCACCCAGATCAGCATGTTGCTGGTACTGATGCTCACCAGCAAGGGCATTGCAGGCGTACCACGCGCCTCGCTTGTAGTAATTGCCGGCACGTTGGCAACCTTCAAGATCCCGGAAGCCGGCCTGGCCCTTCTCCTTGGTATCGATCCCCTGCTGGATATGGGCAGGAGCGCTACCAATGTGATAGGCAACAGTGTGGCTACGGCCGTGGTCAGTAAGTGGGAAAATGAGCTGGACACCGCTTCCTGAAGGAATTACTGAAAGCTCGACAGACCTGAACTTATTTGAGATAACTTTGTTTCCTTTTCATTACGTGTATGATACAAAGCGCACCCAAAACCATTAGCATCTACCTGGAATCCAATCCAAATCCAAATTCACTCAAGTTTGTAGTGAATGAATTGCTGGTGCCTGATGGAATGAATTTTGACTTCCCAGATCCTGACAGTGCGAAAGATGCACCCCTGGCACAGGAGCTGTTCATGTACCCATTTGTAGAGCGGGTGTTTTACATGAGCAATTTTATTACGGTCACGAAAAAGGAAGAAGTAGAGTGGATCGAAATCCAGTCTATTTTGCGCGATCATATTCAGAAGTTCCTTGAGTCAGGCAAATTGATTCTTGACCAGCACAACCCGGAGCCTGAAGCAACCGGTGAAGAGACTGAGACTGTAAAAAAGATCAAGAATATTCTTGAGGAGTACATCCGCCCCGCAGTTGAACAGGATGGTGGAGCGATCAATTTTCATTCCTTCGAAAACGGAATCGTAAAAGTCATTCTTCAGGGCTCGTGCAGCGGGTGTCCTTCTTCCACGGTTACCCTGAAGGCTGGAATAGAAAACCTATTCACCCGCATGATGCCCAATGAAGTAAAAGGCGTCGAGGCACTGGGGTAATTAATTGTCCCTGCTACAATTTCTCCTGTTCGCCTGCCTGATCTGCGGGTAAGTGCTTCAGATAAATGTCCAGGAATTTCAGGATAGATTCTGAAGCCTTGATATTGTTCTCCTTCTTGATGAATCCATGTCCTTCATCGGGAAAAATTACATACTCAACAGGAACACCGTTCTTCCTGGCTGCAGCCACGATCTCGTCCGATTCCACCTGAAGAACCCTCGGATCGTTGCTGCCCTGCAGCACGATGAAGGGTTTGGTGATTTTATCCGCAAAGAACAGAGGCGATTTGTTGTGCAAGGCTACAGAGTCTGCCGTAAAAGGATCGCCCAACTCATTATACAGCGCTTTACGGTTGGCCTCCCACCACGGCGGGATACTTTTCAATGTCCTCAGCCAATTGGTGACTCCGAAAAGATCGACACCCACCTCGAATTCCTCAGGGGCAAAGGTTAAGGCCGCCATTACCATATACCCGCCGTAACTGCCGCCATATATGCCGATCTTGCCGGTGTCGATGTAAGGCAGCGTGGCAAGAAACTTCTTGCTCTCCACGCAATCCCTAAGATCCTCGTTGCCATGTTTACGATCATCTGCAGCAAAAAATGACTTCCCGTATCCGGAACTCCCTCGATTGTTAACCGCCAGCACTGCATAACCATGATTGACAAGATGCTGCAGTGACGCCGAATAGTTAAGGCGCGTTTGACCACCCGGGCCTCCATGGATCCAAAGTAGTGCCGGCACCTTCTCTCCTGGTTTCAGACCTAAGGGCTTATAGAGAAGGCAGGGAATTTCCATTCCGTCAAAGGATTTAAATCGGACAACTTCTCCGGCCACTAAATCACCCGGATCGATATCCTTGCTCATGGTATGGGTCAATTGCTTTACCTCCCTGGTATCGAAGTTGTAGACAAAAAGGTTGCTGGGTGATTTTGAGCTGCTAATGTAAAAAGACATCAATTTCTCGGAGTCAGAAATGTTGACATTCGTAATATCTCCGTCCGGTAATCCGGGTATTGAAATAAGCTTACCACCATTACCTTCATCATAGATCCTGATTTCTGTACGGGCATCGTTATTGATGGCGACCACACGATATCTTCCATTCCGAGAGAGATAAGCATATTGAATATCCCAGGGGGCGTCTCCGACCTTTTCCTTTTTACCGGACGACACTTCATACCTGGCGAGATACTGGAACTCATTACCCTCATCCGTGGTGTAATAAAGATACTTTCCATCCGGGCTGAAGTACTGTGGGTTGTAATGTGCGTCACCTTCATGAGCCGAGAGCAGTTGAACCTTGCCAGTTTGCGTATCCAGGAGATACATATTGGAATTATTCGTTGTGATGTTTTCACTCAGTGATATAAAACGATCATCCCGGGATATTACCTCAGGGTTCAGTCCTTTATCATTCTTGTAAAGGAGTGTGGCAGGATAAACATTCTTTTCTCCTTCCTGAATTTGTATCTGGTATAGATCAAAATACTTCTTGTCGCGGCTGTTGGATACATAATAAAGCAACTTCTTGCTGTGGCTCCAACCGGCAAAACTTGCTTTGGCGCCGGTATCACTTATCAAATCAGTTACACCTCCATCGAGGCTTTTCACAAAGAGGTGGTTAATTTCATTTCCGCCTTGGTCCTGGGTGTAAAGCATCCGCTCATCATTGGGAAAATATGAAATGGCAAAGACGGCATTATCCGTGGATTGAGTCAGGGGCCTGGCAGTGCCCGAGTGAATATCGATCTCCACTGCATTGAAAATTCCTGTCTCTTTGCTGCTTATGAGGATTTTTGTTTCATCCGGTGAGAATTCCCCACCCGTGATCTGGACAATATCCATGAATTGCCTTATGGTGTACATCTTGATCGGTTTGGCCTTCTCTGTGGTCCCACAGGAAACCAATCCATACCCAATCCCGGCAATGAAGGTTGCAACAATTATTTTTTTCATGACAGCTTTGATTTCAACCATTGAATTTAGCTAATTCCGGGTGACCAACCGTTCAGGCATGCCGCTGAAAATTGGTAATTTTGGACTATGAGAATTGAATCCTTCACTTTCAATGCATTCGAGGAAAATACGTACCTATTGATAGACCAGGGCAAAGAAGCAGCCATCATTGATCCAGGATGCTATGAAAGGGAAGAGCAGCTTACTTTGAGAGAGTTTGTGGAAAAGGAAGGCCTTTCGGTAAAATACATTCTCAACACGCATTGCCATATCGACCATGTGCTTGGAAATCAGTATGCACAGAATACTTTTCAATCCAAACTGATGATCCCGGCAAATGAAATGCACACGCTTCATGCGGTAAAGGCCTATGCACCTAACTACGGATTTTTTCATTACCAGGAGGCTCAACCGGACAGGTTCCTGCAGGAAGGCGATACCATTCGTATTGGGTCATCAACTCTTGAAGTCTTGTACATACCAGGCCATTCAGCAGGACACATAGGCCTCTTCAACAGGAATGATAAACAACTGATCAGCGGGGATGTTCTGTTTTTCCACTCTATCGGCCGCACGGATTTGCCCGGGGGAAATCACGAGTTGCTGATACGCAATATCCATGAAAAATTGTTTTCTCTTGGCGATGATGTCATCGTTTATCCCGGTCATGGTCCCACTACAACGATTGGTGAAGAGAAAGCAAACAATCCATATTGCGCCATTGAGGTCTGAGCAATGTTAAGACACATCCCAAATGCGCTTACCTGCGGCAACTTTTTTTTCGGTTGCATTGGCATCCTCTATGCTATTGAGGGCAATCCGGAAGTTGCGGCATGGTGCGTTTGGATTGCATGCATTTTTGATTTCTTTGATGGATTCGCCGCAAGGGCCCTGAACGTAAGCTCTCCTATTGGAAAGGAGCTCGACTCACTGGCGGATGTCGTTAGTTTTGGCGTGTTGCCTGCCATGGTTATGTACCGCATGATCGATGTGATTTCATCAAGCAGGTTAATCCCTTACCTGGCCTTCAGCATCGCAGTTTTCTCTGCTCTCAGACTTGCCAAATTCAACATTGATGAAAGGCAGAAGGAATCATTTATCGGCCTGCCAACTCCGGCCAATGCTATATTCATCACTGGTCTTCCGTTCTTAAAATCACCCTTCGCCACTTTAATTTCACAGGACTTCCTGCTTATCGCGATAACTCTGCTTTCCGCGTTTCTTCTCGTATCCCCTTTCGAGTTGTTCGCCTTGAAATTCAGAAACTACTCCTGGGCAGATAACAGGATCAGGTTTACATTTCTGGGCGTTTCGGTATTACTATTGGCACTGTGGCAGGCAGCAGCCCTGTCCGGGATCATACTTTTATATGTGACGGTGTCGTTATTGACGAACCGACTCAGCAAATGAAGATTTGAAGCGGACCCTTCCATTACTCTTTCTTTTACTTACAGGCATCATCTACGGTCAGCCTGCAGCGTCAGTATTATCCTCAGGAAAATGGTACAAGTTCTCCGTCAAAGCGGATGCGGTATATAAATTGGACTATTCCTTCCTGCAGAAGCTTGGGATTAACCCGGATATCATTAATCCAAAGAACATACGGGTTTATGCAGGGCAGCACGGAATGCTACCTCAATCCAATAGCGCCGCAAGGATCAGCGATCCCCTGGAGCTCGCCATTCAGGTGATTGGTCAAGACGACGGAAGGTTTGACCGGTCAGACTATATCCTATTCTACGGCGAGGGTCCCGATTATTATCAATTGCTTCCTTCGAAGGGGATATACCAATATCAAAATCATCTTTATTCAGACCTCAATTATTACTTTCTCAACATCGGCTCAGGACCGGGTAAAAGAATTACAACGGCGGGAAGCATTAGCGGAAGCTACCCCGTCGTAACAGAATATGATGACGTTAGCTATTACGAGACCGATCAGTCAAATATCCTTCATTCAGGGCGTGATTGGTTCGGCGAGGTATTCGATACACAGGTTGAGTATACCATCCGGTTTGACGTGGCTGATGTAGTGCCTGCCAGCACGATTAAGATTGTGTCAGCCGTAATGGGCAGGTCCTTTGCAAGCAGTTCCTTCCAGCTATCACTCAACGGCATATCCATCGGCACCCTGGATGTGCCACCACTTGTGAACTCCGACTATTCACCGAAAGGAGCCCAGGTAACCGATACACTCATGGTTGCCGCCAATGATGTGAATGCTCCGCAGCAAAGCCATCAGGATCTTAAAATACGTTTCAACAAAGCTGCCACTCCCCCTTCTGTTGGTTATCTTGATTTTATCATGCTGCAGGCCACAAGGACACTTCGACTTACCGGTGACCAGATTACATTTCAGTCCTTGAAGAGCCTTGGGCAACCCACCACTGAATTTCAGATCGCAGATCTTCAGACTGGCGCAGCCATATGGGATGTCACAAATCCCTGGTCAGTGCGTATTCGGCCTCTTTCAGTTTCTGGCTCATTCGTTGCACCAACAGATAGCTTGAGAAAATTCGTGGCTTTGTCCAATAAATCTTATTTGACACCAACACCAGTTGGGGAAATCCCCAATCAGAATATCAAGGGAGTCTCATCTGCAGATCTGCTCATTATCACCGCTCCAGAATTTCTCTCCTCAGCATTGAAACTTTCCTCATATCGGCAATCGCAGGGACTTGCAGTCTCCGTTTTCACAACCACCCATGTGTACAATGAGTTTTCAGGTGGCAAACAGGACGTGACCGCAATCCGAGACGCCGTCAGATTCCTGTTTGTCAAAGGTACAGGCATCAAGAATCTGCTTTTGTTCGGAAAGGGCTCCTACGATTATAAAGATCACCTTTCCTATAACAAGAATTTTGTACCCATTTACGAGTCCAGAAATTCCCTGAGTCCCCTGGAGACATACAGTTCTGATGACTATTACGGCTTTCTTGAGCCTCAGGAAGGGAATTGGGGCGAGTCCCCTCCCGAAGACCATACATTGGATATAGGTGTTGGGCGCATTCCAGTGAAGAAGACGGACGAAGCAGCCGGTATGGTTGATAAGATCGTCACCTACGAGTCAAACAATATGGGTGATTGGCGTAAAGAGATCCTTTTCGTAGCTGATGATGGTGATTTTAATATTCATATGACACAGGCCGATTCCCTTACTGAAAGTCTGGAGAAGAATCACCCTGAATTCAACACGAAGAAGATCTTCCTTGATTCATATAAACAGGAACAGAGTTCAATAGGTCCCATTTCAAAAGAAGCTACTTTGGCACTCACCAACAGCGTTCGTCATGGATTGGTTATTGTCAATTATACCGGTCATGGCAATGAACAACAATGGATGCAGGAAAGAATCCTCGACCAGGTGAAGCTTGAAGATTGGACATCAGCCCCGATGTTTCCACTTCTCGTTACCGCCACCTGTGAATTTGGACGTAATGATGATCCTGGATTGATATCAACGGCAGAGCTATCCATGTTGATGAAGACAGGCGGCTCCATTGGATTGGTCACCACAGCAAGGCCGGTAAATTCAAGCACAAATTTCAAATTGAACAAAGCCTTCTATGATGCGTTATTCACGTTGAATTCAGGCAAGTTCAGAGACCTGGGCTCTGTCTTCAGAGATACCAAGAACAACAGCATGAGCGGGATTGCGAACCGCAATTTCTCTCTCCTTGGAGATCCTTCGATGAAGCTCGCATTGCCGGGCCCCTCTGTCAATGTTTCAGACATCACCAACCTTAGTTCTGGCTCAGATACCTTGAAAGGATTATCACATGTTCTGGTTAAGGGATGGGTATATCAACAAGGAAGCCCTGATGCGGGATTCAACGGAACCATTATGGGAACGCTTTATGATAAGCCCAAACAGAGCATTACCCTCGGTGATGAAAATCCACCATACAACTTCAAGTCTCGCGATAACGTTTTTTACAACGGACAGGGAAAAGTACAATCAGGACAATTTCAGATGGACTTTATCATGCCGGTGTCCATTGATCCCCTGGTAGGCAGGGGGAAACTCAGTCTTTATGCTTATACCGGAAGTGGGAACCAGGCGGCCGGAAGTCAGACAAATGTTAAAGTGGGATCAACAGAATCCAATTCGCCAGCAGACAATAGACTACCAGTGGTTCAGGTTTATATAGGTGACTCCACTTTTTTGGACGGTGGAATAGCCAGTTCCAATACACGTCTGGTAGCCATCCTCTCTGATGAAAATGGGATCAATACATCATCATCTGCTCCCCAGAAGCAAATGATTGCAATTCTTGATGACAGTATTACCTATCCTATTGCGCCCTATTATCGTTCCGACACAGATAACTTTCGCAGAGGAAAGGTCTCCTTTCCACTTTACGGTTTGCCTCCCGGCCGGCATACCTTGACTGTTCGAGCTTCCGACTCGTACGGGAATATAACTTCGTCAACTATTCATTTCACCGTGCCGGACCAAAATGGAATTGTCGTGGAAGAATTGTTCAATTATCCCAATCCCGTGTCTGCCAGTACAATATTCCGTTTCAAGCACAGCAGATCGGGTGAGGACATCGAAGCAGAATTGACGATCTTTAATCTGACGGGGCAGCCAGTCCGGAGCGACACTTACCTTTTCACCTCCTGTCCGTATCAAGTGGACCTTCCCTCCTGGGATGCTACTACACTCAGCGGTACAAAATTGGGGGCAGGATTATACTTGGTCAGGATCTCGGTTCGTTCTCTGCTGGATGGTTCCAAAAATGAAAAATTTGCTAAGGTTATAATCATCAATTGATTACTTTTACCCCTTAGAACTTGATTATGAAGAAGTTAGGTTTGGCTTTGATCATGCTTCCCGCTGTATGGATGGTTGCAAACGCACAGACAGTCGGATCAGCTGGGACCTCGCTGATCGGCCAGGATAGTACTAACAAGGTGATTACCACAGCAGTACCTTTTCTTGGCATCACCCCTGACTCCAGGGCTGCTGGGATGGGTGATGCCGGCGTAGCCACTTCCCCTGACGCCAATTCAGCATATTGGAATTCAGCCAAGCTTGCTTTTATAGACAAGGGCTATGGAGTGTCGGCATCCTATACTCCCTGGCTTGGCAAGATTATCAACGACATGTACATCTTCTACCTGTCGGGGTTCTATAAAATCAACAGGGAACAAACTGTTGCAGCATCAATGAAGTACTTTGATCTGGGAGAGGTTCAATTTAACCAGGGTCCGGACCCTGCCGATTTGTTGGGTCGCTATAACCCGAGGGAATTTGCCTTTGACGTTACCTACTCAAGGATGCTCACAGAGCACCTCAGCATCGGCGGCGCTCTTCGATACATTCATTCCAATCTCACGGGATATCTTTCCACCAATGCCTTTGATGCCCGCCCTGCTAATTCAGTTGCAGTTGATTTCGGCATATATCATACAAAGCAGATGGTTTGGAAAAATTCCAATCTTTCCTGGGGAGCCACCATCACCAATCTGGGTGGAAAGATTTCATATTCGGATGCGAATAACAAAGATTTCCTGCCCACCAATCTGCGTATTGGGGGTGCCTATAAAATGGAACTCGATGCGTTGAATAGTCTGATGTTCGCTCTTGACTTCAACAAATTGATGGTCCCCAGTCCCTACCCCGGCAGCAAATCCAAATCTATGCTGTCAGGAGTTCTGGGTTCCTTTACAGATGCAACAGGCGGATTCACGGAAGAAATGCACGAGATCACTATATCAATGGGTACCGAATACTGGTACAACCAAACCTTTGCGGGGCGACTGGGATATTTCTATGAAGCGAAAGACAAAGGCAACCGTAAATACCTGACCGCAGGTCTTGGCTTCCGCTATGACAAATTCGGGCTTGATGTTGCCTACATGGTCCCCACCAACAAGCGTGAGAACGCCCTTGCAGAGACACTCCGATTCACATTGATGATGCTTTTTGAAAAGAAGTCCAAACAGGACGAGGAGGCCGTTCAGGATTGATGACCACACTCAATCGGACCCAGGCTCCTCCTTTTCAGCTATCGAGCGATTTCACACTTCCGGCCCCTGAAGTTACCCACCTGAAGGGAGGGTCACCACTGCTTGCTTTCAGGGGGCTTCCGCAGGAAGTCGTACGTTTTGAACTCATTCTGACCGGCGGCAAATGGGATGAAATTGTATCTGGAGCAAGTCATTTCACCTCACAACTTCTTCCAAAGGGTACAAGAACAAAAGATGCCTTTCAGGTTGCAGAAGCCTTCGAGCGCCTAGGGGCACATTGCGAAGTTGTTCCCGGAATGGATTTTGTCACCGTCACCCTCTATTCACTAAGCAAGACATTTGCAGAAGCATGTAAACTCCTTCATGAGCTGCTTCACGAACCCGCATTCAATGAAAGGGAATTGAGCCTGCTCAAAGAAATCTACCTCCAGAATCTCAGAGTCAATAACGAAAAGAGCAGCTTTGTTGCCTCGAAAGAATTCCGTTCAGCAATTTATGGTTCACATCATCCCTATGGCAGCTCAATTGAAGAAGTTCAGGTCGCCGGCATAAATGCCAACATTATCCAGGAACATTACAGAAACCGGTTTAAAATTCATGCAGCCACTCTGGTGGGGCCACTATCTGACTCTGCAGTGAGCGAGTTGATTGATGGATTACCGGTTTGGAAGACCCCACCTGAATCTGCTAGATCTCACACAATGACCGGAAAAGGTTCAATGCGGATTTCAATGCCATCAAGCATTCAAAGTTCCATCAGAATCGGCAAACGCTGTGTCAGGAGATCCGCATCAACTGAATACTACGAGACCGTCCTGGCAAATCACATTCTTGGCGGTTTTTTTGGTTCCCGGTTAATGAGGAACATAAGAGAAAAGAAAGGGCTTACATACGGCATTTATTCTTCCATGATGCATCTTCAACATGATAGTTTCTGGGGAATCGGCGCAGAAGTCAATCAAGAGAATACACCGCTTGTGTTGGAGGAGATTCGAAAGGAGGTGCAGGACTTGATTAGCCGACCAGTGCCCTTGTCCGAATTGAATGCCGCTCGCAATTACTACGCCGGGAGTTGGCAATCTGAAAACTCGACGCTATTTGCCGTAGCTGACAAAGTAAAAAGTCTTTACCTGGCAGGTCTCCCTCAGGATTTTTACCAGTCTTTATTGACTTGCATGATGGAATCAGGTCCCGGCGTCATTCAGCGTGCAGCTGAGCGGACTTTCACGGGCGAAGATCTTGTGGAGGTAATTGCCGGATGACCTCAAATAATCGAGCTCATATAGTAGTATCGTCTCAACAATAGTCCCCCATCAACCAGCGCAGTGGGCTTGTCGGTTTGTATCTTGCCCAATAAAAAAGCCCTGCACATTT
>JAFEAM010000041.1:0-40580 GCA_018266395.1 Bacteroidota bacterium
GGCTGCCCTTTTGAGACAGCCCCGGAGTTTAGCGGGATTGGTTATTGATGTCGTGCACAAGACCAACGGATGAGAAAGTCCTGGAGGACACAGAGCTGTTTGTCTGATGCATGCCTTTGTCTGTCTTGCTTCGTCGCAGCGTCTCCCGTGAGGGGACTCTGCGAGGAAGTTGTAAAGAAAACCTCGCCCTAAAGGACAAAGTTCCTTCAGGGCTTCGGTGGAGTGAGATTCATTTGACGGCACGCTGGCGCATGCCGTTAATAAACACTGCCCCTTCAGGGCAGTACCATGGATAAGTGATTTGCTACAAACTTGAACCCTCTGGGGCTTAACACAGGTTTCGCCAATGAACGAACAGTCACAATATTGATTCGCTGGAATTCTCTTGTATTCATCCGTGCCATCCGTGGCAATCATTCATCAGCAAACGAACTACCGGGCTTTTGCTAAGAAAACCATAGCCACGGAAGCACGGAGCTTTTGCTCAGGTAAAATGCAGTTTCACGCGAAGGCGCCAAGCCGCAAATGCTCTTGCTAAAAACAAGTTTCCCTCGCAAGCTCGGGAGACCGCAAAGAGATGGAAAACACGCGTTCCGTGAACCATGGCGAGCTTCCGAGCGATGCGAGGGCTACTTATTTATTATTAAACGAATTGCGGCTTGGCGTCTTTGCGTGAACCTTCACGCTACAAACCTTGAACCCCTCTGGGGTTTAAATACAGGTTTCGCCAATTAAACGAGCAGTCATGATTTTGATTCGCTGGAATTCTCTTGTATTCATCCGTGCCATCCGTGGCAATCATTCATCAGCAAACGAACTGCCGGGCTTTTGCTAAGAAAACCATAGCCACGGAAGCACGGAGCTTTTGCTCAGGTAAAATGCAGTTTCACGCGAAGGCGCCAAGCCGCAAATGCTCTTGCTAAAAACAAGTTTCCCTCGCAAGCTCGGGAGACCGCAAAGAGATGGAAAACACGCGTTCCGTGAACCATGGCGAGCTTCCGAGCCATGCGAGGGCTACTTATTTATTATTAAACGAATTGCGGCTTGGCGTCTTTGCGTGAACCTTCTCGCTACAAACCTTGAACCCCTCTGGGGTTTAAATACAGGTTTCGCCAATGAACGAACAGTCACAATATTGATTCGCTGGAATTCTCTTGTATTCATCCGTGCCATCCGTGGCAATCATTCATCAGCAAACCAACTACCGGGCTTTTGCTAAGAAAACCATAGCCACGGAAGCACGGAGCTTTTGCCCGGAAAAATTGGGTGTTGCCCTTCCTGAACGTCACATGGCTTCAACTATGTTCACCATCGCAGAGTCCCTGAAGGAGACTCTGCGGGGAAGACAGCTTTTTGATTGTGTGCGTGGTGGATAAACACTCTCTCCCAGTCTTCATCTTTGACAACCTCACCAAGGGTACAGATGCCTGTGTCCTCACAGGCATCTTGAAAATCAAAACAACAATTCCATCTAAGTCAATCCATCGCAGAGTCCCTGAAGGAGACTCTGCGGGGAAGGCAGCCCAGGTTTACGGTTGGGGACTACAAGCCCTGAAGGGGCTCAATTCATTAGCGGTGCGCAACGCGCACCGCTAATGAATTGAGATCAGTGGAGCCCTGTAAGGGCGGAGTTTGTCGAAAATCATCAAAGATGTCAAGTCGCAGGAGGTGACATGCGACGGTCTGTGAGATCACAGACGTCTTTGCCTGTTGGAGAGATTGTCCAAGGGTGTAGATCTTAGAATCAACACCCCAATTCCTTCCAAATTCAATCCATCGCAAAGCCCTGAAGGAGACTCTGCGCGGAAGGCGTCGCCAATAGACTTTTGGACTTATTATTTGTGCTACCCCTCAAATTCTTATACGATTTCTAATTGCCAGATCAGATCAATTTGGCTAAACTCGTCACCTTATTCAACAATCCAATGATCCGTATCCTTATCCTCATGATGTGCGCTTCGTCCGTATTCGCACAGAAGAAAAGTACTGTGCCCTCCGGCACTGAGACCAAAAGTGAACTTCCTGCACTGCCTGGGCTCAAGTTCAGGAATATCGGACCGGCCGTAACCTCCGGTAGGATCTCTGATTTTGCTGTGAACCCCAATAACTTCAATGAATACTTTGTGGCTTCGTCCTCAGGAGGGGTATGGAAGACCGTTAACGGCGGCACCACGTACGAGCCTGTCTTTGACGGAGAAGGATCCTATTCCATTGGCTGCGTGGCGATCGATCCGGCAAATCCCAACGTAGTATGGGTGGGGTCAGGCGAAAACAATAATCAACGCAGTGTCTCCTATGGAGATGGTGTGTATAAATCTGAAGATGGCGGCGCCACCTGGAAGAATGTCGGCCTCAAGACTTCCGAACACATCGGCAAGATCATCATCGATCCTGCAAACACGAATATCGTATATGTCGCTGCCATCGGCCCGCTCTGGAAAGAAGGAGGCGAACGCGGCGTTTATAAAACCACCGACGGAGGCAAGACCTGGAATCTCTCACTGAAACTTGATGAACATACAGGAGCCAATGACCTGGTCATGGATCCCAGAAATTCCTCGGTCCTTTATGCATCTGCACATCAGCGCCGGCGCCATGACTTTGGATATGTGAGCGGTGGCCCGGGTTCAGGCATCTACAAAACCACGGACGGCGGCGCCACTTGGGAGAAGGCAAATACCGGCCTCCCTTCTGGTGACAAAGGAAGAATTGGGTTGGCCATCTCCCCTGCCAATCCTGAATTCATCTATGCCATTGTCGAGGCCTCCAAGGATGCCGGCTTCTATCGTTCTACCAATCGAGGAGCGAGCTGGGTCAAAATGAGTGACCATCAAACCGGGGGCAACTACTATAACGAAGTCATTGCCGATCCTAAAAATCCCAACCGGGTGTATACCATGGGCTATGCCATCAGCGTGAGCGATGACGGCGGCAAGACCTTCAAGCCCATCGGAGAGAAATCCAAGCACGTCGATAACCACGCCTTGTGGATTAATCCCAACAATACCAACCACATGCTCAATGGTTGTGACGGAGGCATCTATGAGACTCGTGACGGAGCCAGGACATGGGAGTTCAGACAAAACTTGCCGGTAACGCAATTCTACAAAGTTGAAGTTGATAACAGCGAGCCCTTCTATTTTGTCTATGGCGGCACGCAGGACAATTTCAGCCTGGGTGGCCCTTCCCGCAACCGCAGCGAAAACGGCATACCGAACGATGAATGGTTTGTGACCAACGGTGGGGATGGTTTCGAGAGTGCCATTGATCCGTTCAATCCGAATATTGTCTACGCACAATCGCAGCATGGCGGGCTGGTGCGCTTTGATAAGGCTACCGGCGAGTCGACAGGCATTCAGCCCAAGCCTGGAAAGGGAGAGAACGAGTATCGCTGGAACTGGGATGTACCGCTTTTCACCAGTCACGACAAAAAGGGAAGAATCTACTTTGCAGCAAACAAAGTATTCAGAAGCGATGACTACGGTAACACATGGCAGACCCTCAGTGATGACATCACCCGGCAGCTCGACCGCAACAAGATGCCTATCATGGGCAGGGTTTGGGGCGTGGATGCGGTGGGCAAGAATGACGGCACAGCACCTTACGGTACAGTGAGTGCCTTTTCTGAATCACCGAAGAACGAAAATCTGCTGGCAGCCGGAACCGACGACGGACTCATACAGGTGACCTTAGATGGAGGAAAGACCTGGAAGAAATCCGAGGCTTTCACAGGAATCCCATCAATGACCTATGTCTATCACCTTCTCTTTTCGCAGCATGATGAGAATGTGCTGTACGCTACGTTCAACAATCACAAGCGTGGCGACTTCAAGCCCTATCTCATGAAGAGTACCGACAAGGGCGCCACCTGGACTTCCATTACCAGCAACCTGCCGGAGCGAGGATCCACCTTCTGCATCCAGGAAGATTTTGTAGATCAAAACTTGCTGTTTGCCGGGACGGAGTTTGGCATCTTCTTCTCCAATGATGGCGGCAAAAACTGGAGGCAGATCAAGGGCGGCATGCCTACCATAGCCATCAGGGATATTGCCATACAGAAGCGGGAAACAGATCTGGTGCTGGCATCCTTTGGCCGCGGATTTTTTGTGCTGGATGATTACTCATCCCTGCGAAACCTGAAGCTGACAGAGGGAAAGGAAGCCTATCTCTTCCCCATCAGGGACAGCTGGATGTATGTGGAAGACAATCCACTGGGAATACGTGGAAAGGGGTTCCTTGGCGAATCTTATTACAGGGCCGACAACCCGCCGGTTGGTGCCATCTTCACCTACTTCTATAAAGAGGACTTGAAGACACGCAAGGACAAAAGACAGGACGAAGAGTCGAAACTGGCGAAGGACAATAAGGATGTGCAATATCCTGCTTACGATAAACTAAAGGAAGAATCAGATGAAGAGTCACCCTATCTCCTGTTCACCGTCCGCAATGAAAAGGGAGATATCATCAGGAAGCTGAAGTCCGGCGCCAAGAAAGGCGTGAACCGAATCACCTGGGACTTCCGCTATCCCAGTTCCAACCCGATTCGTTTGAACCAGGGGCCGAACGACAATCCTTTCCAGCCCAACGATGTGGGACAGTTGGCCGCTCCAGGTAATTACACCGTCACACTTTCAAAAGTGATTGATGGGGTGGTCACTGATCTTGCAGGCCCGGAGAAGTTCACCGTGAAAGTTCTGCCAGGTACTACCCTTCCAGCCAACGACCGTCCCGCATTGGTAGCCTGGCAACGCAAAGCTGCAGAATTGCAACGCAGTGTCCAGGGTGCAAACAACATACTGGGTGATGCCAACAATAAGGTGAAGTTCATGAAGGAGGCTATCCTCAGTGTTGCCAAACCGCAGTCCGACTTCCTCAAAGACGTGAATGATATCGATAAGAAATTGAAAAGTATCTCCCTCCGGCTAAACGGCGACCGTGTCGCCGGGCAACTCGATATCGACACCCCGCCACCCGTAACTTCACGGTTGTTCAGCGCCATCTATGACGGCTACGGGACAACTTCGGATCCCACCACTACCATGAAGGATCAGTTGAACATTGCATCGGAGGAGTTCGATGCCATTCTCAACGAACTGAAGACAGTGGTCAATACCGACATCAAAGCCCTTGAGAAGAAACTGGAAGATGCCGGTGCGCCCTATACCCCCGGACGCGTGCCGGATTACAAGAAGCAGTGAGGTAGGATCAAGGGGAAATCTCGTTTGTCTCTCGCCATTTGCTTGAACCTAGAGGCGCGCCTTCCCCGCAGAGTCTCCTTCAGGGACTCTGCGATGGAGATCCGTTTCAAAGGCCAAATTCTATTGGGGAATTTTGTCTACACAGAGTCCCCTCACGGGATACTCTGCGACGAAGCGGACACAACCATCACTTGCGACATCTCGTCACAGACTGTCTCATTCCTCGACCTTGTGTATAACATCCATAACTATAATCGCCAAACTCCGCCCTTACAGGGCTCTGCCAAATGGATAACCTTCAGCGGCGTGCGTTGCACGCCGCTGAATAAACCGGGCCCCTTCAGGGCCTCACGGGAGACTCTGCGAGGAAGGCAGAATATTAATGTAGGTAAGTATGTGAGGTTTCAGACCTGTTAGCTCCTGGGCTACTTCTCCAAGGATATAGATGCCTGTGTCCTCACAGGCATCTTCAAATCAACACAACAATTCCTTCTAAAGTCAATCCATCACAGAGTCCCTAAAGGAGACTCTTCCAGGAAGAGAGTCCCTCTGCATGAAAAAACAACTTTTTGATTGGATGCAAGGCGGATGACTACGCGCAAGAGGCGGGATCAAAAGGAGATCTCATTTATCTCTCCCCTTTTGCCTGAAGCCGATTCGGGTTGTTGACTTTGGAGTGGAGATCAGCTCCTTAAGATGGTCGAATACCACGGCGAAATGCCGGTCGTGCTTTGACAGTTCCCTTTCGACTTGTCCCAGTTTGAGCAATATCTCCTTGTTCTGCATGACGATTCCACGAAGCTTGATGTAGAATCGCATGATATGAATGTTCACCTGGACTGCCCGATCACTTTTCAAAACACTGGACAACATCAGTACGCCATGCTCAGTAAACGCATAAGGTGGAATTCTTCTCCCTCCCCATGCCGAACTTGAGGTCGCAAATTGCGACCTCAAGTTTTCCCATTCGGAATCAGATAACTGGAACATGAAATCAGCAGGGAATCGCTCCATATTCCGCTTTACCTGCTCATTGAGCCGCTTGGTTTCAACCTGGTACAGTTCCGCCAGGTCAAAATCCATTATCACTTTGTTCCCTCGGATGTGAAAAATCTTTTTAATGAGAACCTCATCCGGAATGGTCACTATTGGCAAGTCCATGGACGAATGTAGGTCCCGTGAAAAGCTCAGGCAATCTGGTTTTCCTGACGATTTGCCTGATGTCGATTCGTGCCTTTACCGCAGGTCTCCTTCAGGGACTTTGCGAGGAGATGACTCAAGCGCTGGTAGGAATTAATTTTACATGAGGTAAACAGGATTGTCTCGTCACCGACCGTCTCATTCCTCGACGTTGTGTATGACATCTATGACGATTCCCGCCAAACTCCGCCCTTACAGGGCTCCGCCAAATGGATAACCTCAGCGGCGCGCGTTGCACGCCGCTGAATAAACTGGGCCCCTTCAGGGCCTCACGGGAGACTCTGCGGTGTAAGGCACGGCATGCAACTTTTTTATTGGATGGCATGTGGATGAGAAACATCCATCAAGCCTTAGCCACAATATTTGAATCATCCTGCCAATACCCAGAAGCCAGAGGCCAGAAGCCGTGTCCTC
The DNA here is from genome assembly GCA_018266395.1 of Bacteroidota bacterium. GTDB lineage: Bacteria > Bacteroidota > Bacteroidia > Cytophagales > Cyclobacteriaceae > ELB16-189. Next base: position 6,813 of record JAFEAM010000041.1, read on the forward strand.
ACCGACATTCTTTTTGACAACTAACAACAGCCTATATCTTCGGCCTGAGCTTCTTGACTTCCTCAGCTGTCACCGGCTCGGCCTTGTTCCCGAATGTGTTTCGGACGTAGGTGAGCACATCGGCAATCTGCTGATCGGTAAGGAAGTTATGAGCAGCCATTGTATTGCTGTAGGTTTCACCCTTGATTACCATGGGCTGGGTGAGTCCATTCAATACAATGGAAATCAGCACACGCTTGTCTCCCGTTACTAGGGGAACACCATTCAAAGGAGGGTTCATGCCAGGTGCACCTCTTCCGGTGTTCATATGACATGAAACACAGTATTTGTCATAGACGCGTTTGCCGGCATATAGTTCAGGCGCAATAGGTTCAGGATTCTCGAGGACGGGAGGCACAAATAACTTATGATCTTCGGCCACCGGAATTTCCTTCGGGTAGTACATGATTCTCCATATCCGGCCATGCATGCTGTCGGAGATATAGAGTGAACCATCAGGGCCTTCTGCCAGGCCACAGGGACGGAAGAAAGCGTTGGAAGGATCGGTGATGGCAGGCTGCCCTATGAAGCCGTCTGCAAAGACTTCATAAGGACCCGTCGGTTTTCCGTCCTTCATGGGAATGAACGCAACCTTGAATCCCTGTTGCTCATGGCCCAGGCGATTCCAACTGCCATGGAAAGCAACGAAAGCACCATTCCTATAACGTTCGGGAAAAAGTTTCCCCTTATAGATAAGTACGTCGTTGGGTCCCCAATGACCAGGGAATCCCATGAGGGGGTCTTTCGCTTTGTCACAACGATCAGATTTTGTGCCGTCGCCACCATACTCCGGGTTGGTGAATTTCTTATTCTGGATGTGATCGTAATAGCAGTAAGGCCAACCCATATCGTCACCCTCTTGCAAATCGAAGAATATCTCTGACGGAAGCTCGAGGTTTTGCTCTTCTGTGTAATACTCATCCCAATAGCGATGCAGATCGTCGCGGCCGTGCTGCAAAGCGAATACCTTCTTTGTATCCGGATCCCAGGTAAGCGCCACCGCATTGCGGATTCCGGTTGCCCAACGGTGTTGTAAATCTTGCTTCTGACCCAGGGTGTTGTCATCAAACTTCCAGATACCGGCGCGGGTCTCTAGTTCCTTGCAGGGATCGTCACCGGGAGAATGACCGGTACGCAGTTTCATCTCACAGCAGTTGCTGAGCGAACCGACATTCACGTACATGCCGCCCTGGTCATCAAATGTGAAGGGCTTTTCCATGTGGCCCCCACCCTCTACCAAAGTCACGAGTGTGTCCATTTTCGTTTCCGGAAGGAGCTGACCTTCCGGAAGCCTGGAGCGGTATACGTGAGTACGATCAGAATAATAGAGGTAGCCCTTGTGCAACTCAATGCCAGTGCCGGTTACGTCTGAATATCCTTTGATAATATCAGCCCGCCCATCTCCTGAGGTATCGCGGATGGCAAGGATTCCGTTGCCATCCTTTGTCAGACGGGCAAGGTGGAGGTAGATGTCACCGTTCTGGTTGATGGCCATGTGCCGGCCCCGGCCCAAGGTGTCGGTCACCACCACTGCGGCAAATCCTTGCGGGAGGGTGATGCCACCATTGTTAAGGTCTGGCGTGAGAGGTTGGGCAGGTTTCTGGCATGAAAGAAGGACAATCAGCGAAAGAATACCGAGATAGCGCATAGAATGGGTTTGGTGGAACGAAGATAAGCGTTAGTTCTTGCTCTGTTCACAGATTTAAAGCCACTTTGAACTTTAATTCCCGTGCTTTAGATTTTCGGGTTTTACCAGAGGCCTTCATCATGCGTCTGAAAGATCAATTGTATCAAACCTTTCCTATCCTCACATGGGGCGAAGCCATGAAGAGGGATATTTTCTTTGCTGTGTTCCTCATCATGTTCCTCCTCGTCTTCACTCCTTTTGGCCTGGACGTATTTGCGTATGACCGGTATTATATCATAGTGGGATATGGACTTGCTACATATGCCTCGATCTTGATGAATGACACCGTTGCTTATGGCTTTTTTCCGACAATCTTTTCTGAACGCAACTGGAAGGTCTACAAACAGATCCTGTGGGCAATTTGGCACTTGCTGTGCGTGGGCCTGGCCAATCTGACCTACGGCGTGGCCGTGGGCGCGTTTCCGTTGACCTTCCTGTCTTTTCTGAAGCTTGAACTTTACGTTGTCCTCTGTTCCATACTTCCGATTACGATCGTCATCCTGATCAGGCAAAACTACCTGGTCAGAAAAAACAGCGCTACGGCTGAAAGTATCAACGCGGAAATCCATCTTCATCCAAATCATCCTGACGTAACCCCTGGCGAAAGGCTGGTGGTCTTAACCGCAGAAAACAACCGTGATCATCTGAAGATTCCGCCTTCCGATATTGTTTTCATTTCTGCAGAGGAAAACTATGCTGAGGTAGTCACTGAAAAGGAGGGGAAAATGAGCAAACAGTTGATTCGCAGTACGCTCTCCCGGATCGAAGAAACACTGAAAACGAACCCTGCATTCTTTCGCTGTCATCGCGCTTACCTGGTGAATACAGAAAGGATCGTAAGTGTGGAAGGCAATTCACAAGGCTGCAGGCTGCATCTGAACGGCACACCGGAGCTGATTCCGGTCTCAAGATCTAAAGTCAGGGCACTCAGGGAGGTCATCCATGATCGTTAGCCTTAATACAGGCTGGTTTCTCGTTTTCGTGGCGCCAGTCTGAATCTCAAACCAACTGTCGTTTATCCCAAAGGCCTGCATTTCGTCCCAAATCGTGCAGGAAGTCCCAAATTCGCTGCTAGTCGCCCCTTTTGCCGGCGCCAGGACGGCTAGTCCTATACGTTTGCGTTCTCAATCACAAAAGCTGAACGCAAATGAAAACCACTGTTTTGTTCCTCAACATGGCCCACCTTTTCCTTCATCAGGGGGTAATACATTTCGGCGAATTCCAGACTGACATTTCCAACGGACGGAGACTCGTATACTCCGGGATTTGGGCACCGGTACTGGGGCTCCCCATACTGGCCATACGATCGGGATCCTATCTACTGACCGGAATATCCATCGTCCTGCTGGTAATCACCCTTTGTGTGGAGATAGGGTTTTGCAAGTCTTTACCCGGGTTTGACCATCTTTTGTTGCCCGGTCGTCCCATAGAGACCCACACGCTTCGTCAGTGCCTTGCCATGATGTCACTGACCTTCTTCTGTCTTCTTTTCACCTGCATACAATTCAATAACCTATGAAAACAAATACCATGAAGCTCTATCTGTCACTTTCCTTTGTCCTCCTATCCTCAATCTGCGTCGCGCAGACTTTGTACTTCAATGGCAAAGTCTTCACTGGAAATCCCCAATCATTATGGGCGGATTATTTCATTGTTCAAAACGGGATCATTACAGAAACCGGCAAGGGTATGCCTGCCCATGCGGAGGAGATACAAAACCGCGTGGACCTCCAATCGAAATTGGTCATACCAGGCATTGTGGACAGTCATATCCATTTCATTGACGGCGGGCTTACGCTGATTCAAATCAACCTGAATACCGTGTCGAACGTCGAGGACCTGGAAAAAAGACTGCAGGAATCAAGTGGTCAGACAATCGACGGTTTCTATGTTGCCCGGGATCTCGCCGCAAGTGCACTGCGCGGTTTGTCACACCCGCGTGAACTTCTTGACCGCTATTTTCCGGAAATGCCAGCCGTCATCTTCCTGAAGAGTGGTCACGAGGCCATTGCAAACACAGCCGCCTTGACCAGAACAGGCATGTATCAGAAAAGTGATGTTGCCGGGGTGCAAATTGACGAGAAGATGAAGCCAACGGGCTACCTGGCCGAGGCGGCTGCCATGAAAGCGAACCAATTCATTTCCTCCGTCTGGAGCCAACAGACGGTTGAGCATGCCATAGCAGCTGCACAACAAAGTGCTCTTCATTATGGGATTACGTTGATCGGTGACAACACCTTTGATCCCTATCACTACAAAATCTATCAGGAGATGCAGAAGGAGGGCGCACTCAGGATTCGAATACGTGCCAGGAGTTACGGTAGAATTGCAGAAACCCGTTCGCTGATGCAGGGACTTGGAAAACGACATCTGGGTTTTATTGGCGGTGGGGTCGATCCCACATTTGTCAGTCACTATGCGACCAAACAATTTGTTGATCAATCCTTGTCGGCTACCCCAGCTGAGGCAACAGCTGAACCGGGAGGAAGGCCCTTGTTGAATGCAGAAGAACTGAAGGAGTTGTTCCGGCTAAACCCGCATTCAGTCTTTGCCTTTCATGTTCAGGGAAAACAAGGAATCGAAAACATCCTTACAGCCATCCGCGACACAGACAGCAGGGAGCGCCACATCATTGACCATGCCGGCTATTGCTCAGACTCGTTGCTTAAGGACATTGCCAGTCGAAAGCTTGCCGTGACCATGATAGGTGGGCAGATTTTCGATGCACCCTCTCTCAGTCGCTATTATCAACAACAAATGGTGGAATTCCGACAGGCTGACTTTCTCAACAGCAGAAGCAAATTCAGAATTGCAGGAGCGGCACTCACGAGTGATTTTCCATACGGAATGGACACCACGTTTATCGGATTTCCTCAGGTCGACGGATTAAATCCTTTTGCCAATATTGCCGCTGCTACAACAGGCCGCTACCCCGACGGAAGTCCGATAGAGGGCACCACTGGCAAGACCCTTGATGCCGATGAAGCACTACTTGCCTACACCACCAAGGGTGCCTATGCAGTAATGCTCGAGGACAAATCAGGCAAGATTGATCAGGGCTATCGTGCAGATTTTGTCATCCTCGACAATGATCCTTTTTCCGAAGGCAAAATGTCCTGGTACCACACAACGGCCCTGGAAACCTATATCAATGGCACGAGGGTATTCAAGGCAGGAGAAGCATCAACTGCGTATCAACCCATCAGGAGCAGCGTGCTTCCTTCAGATTATGTCATCTCCCCTGTGATAGGATATGACCCATCCCTGGGAATAATTCTGGGTGGTGCCTACTTCAGGTTCCCCCTACGGGTACCCGGACGTTACTTTGATGCGCAATTGCAGGTGATCAGCAAAGGAAAGTTCAATTTTCAGACCACCTATACGGCATTTGAAATCAGACCAAAACTCAATCTGAATGTGAGTGCTTCCTATTCCACTTTCTTTCAATATTATTTTGGTGAGGGAAATCAAACCAGCGGAGATCATTACTCTGTTCTGTATGCCGATAATCTCAAGATCAGACCTGAGCTGCAATGGAAGTTCGGCAACCACAGGCAAATCAATTTCTTCGCTGACGTGAGGGGACGTAAAGAGACAGGGGCCACCGATCAGCAAGGTACTGATCTCGGTACGCGCTTTCTTGCAGACGGGACCGGAGCGGCATTGGGTGCATCTTTTCAGAAGGATACCCGCGACAACACTTTCAGCTCACGAACAGGCACGCTTAAACTGATTGGCGCACAATACATCCCTGCCGCATGGAACACAGCAGGATCAGGATCTGTCGCACAGGTCTATGGTGAGGTGAGACATTTCCGTTCTCTCCATGATTCCCGTTTTGTACTTGCAACCCGGTTGGCTGCTGCCTGGTCATTCGGCTCTCCTGATTATATGTACAGGTATGCACTTGGGGGCTCCTATGTGTTGCGGGGATATTACAACAACCGGTTCCGTGGCGACCGGTACTATGCGGGGCAATTGGAGTTAAGGTTCCCCTTGTATAAACGCTTCTCAGGGGTGGCCTTTGCAGATGCAGGTGATGTGGCAGACGATGGCTTTCGTAAACCCAAATGGACCTGGGGTGGAGGATTGCGCTTCGCACTCAGCGAGCATATCAAACTGAGACTGGATTACGGTATTGCCAAAGACCAAAGAGGCGTATTCTTCACCTTCAGCGAGGCATTTTAGTTATGGGGTGGAGTTCACAATGAACTTGTGAACTCCACCCCATGACCTACTCTGATCTCAATCCATTCACCGGGTTGGTCAATGCCGCCCGGATAGCCTGGAAACTGATGGTTACTATTGCAATGAGGATGGAAAGCAGTCCGGCAACAAGGAATATTTCCCAACTCATCTCCACACGGAAAGCAAAATCCTCAAGCCACTTTTGCATCACGTACCACGCGATAGGCGTTGCGAGCACAATGGAGATCATGATGAGTGCCATGAAGTTTTGGGTGAGAAGGCGTACAATGTTATTCATTGATGCCCCCAGCACCAGGCGGATGCTGATCTCCTTGCTGCGCTGTTCTACCATGAAGGCGCTCAGAGCGAAAAGTCCCAGACATGCGACGATGATGGCAAATACGGCGAAGCTGGTGAAGATCTTACCCATCCGCTTCACATCGTCGTACATGCGTGCATAACTCTCATCAAGGAATGCAAACCGGGCCGGCTGATTAGGCGCGAACTTCTTCCAGACCTCGGTAACCGAGGCAATAGTACCCTGCAGGTCTTCTGAACTGATCTTCATGGATACAATGGTTGGACTATTTCCCAAAGTCAACATGACCGGGTCGATATTGTGCTTCAGCGATTCAAAGTTGAAGTTTTCCACCACGCCGATGACGGTCCATGTTTGGGAGTAATTTACGATCCTTGCACCCAGCGGATCCTTCAGACCCAGTTGCTTAACCATCTCCTGGTTGATCAGCGCGGCACTGGAGTCCGAAGCCATATCGCGGTCAAAATCCCGGCCATCTGTGATGTGCATCCCAAGGGTCTTGATGTAATCATGGTCGATTCGCCAGAACTGCCCTGAGACAGGTTTATCGATCTTACCTCTCCCCTCCAGTGAAAATTGATTGCCATTGCGTTTTGTGCCGCGGACCGGGAGGTAGTCGCTGATCGACACACTCTTTACCATCGGCAACTTCTTCAGCTCTTCCTTAAAGGTCTGAATCTGGTTGCCAAGCATGTGAGTTCCTTCCATATATAATACTTGCTGTTTGTCATAGCCCAGTTTCTTATTAAGAATAAAGTTCATCTGCCGGTAAATGATGAACGTTCCCACGATCAGCACAATGGAAATGGTAAACTGAAATACTACCAGACCACCACGCAATGATGAACTGCGGCTGCCCATACTCAGGTTGCCTTTCAATACCTGGATGGGACGGAAAGAGGACAGGTAGAGGGCAGGATAGATTCCGGCCAGCACACCAACAAACAGTGATGCGGCCACCAAAGCCGGCACAAACCACCAGTCCAGCCAGGGCATTTCCAGACTCTTCGAGGCCACGATGTTGAAATAAGGCAGCAGCAGTATTGCCAGTACCAGGCCGAAAACAAATGAGAGCACACTATAGAGGAGTGACTCTGCCAGAAACTGTCCAACGAGGTTGGATCGTACTGACCCTACTACCTTGCGCAAACCTACCTCTTTGGCACGGTTGGCTGATCTGGCGGTGCTGAGATTGATGAAATTGATACTGGCGATGATAAGGATAAAGGCGGCCACAGCAGAGAACAACCAGACAAACCGGATATCGCCGTGTGAAAGCCCATCCCATATCCCCTCCGACTTCAGGTGAATATCAGTTACAGGCTGCAACTCAATCCATGAATTCTTGACGATCTCATCTATGTCCGAGCGCCCCTCCTCTTTCAACATGGGGATGATGTATTTATCGATTACCCCTTTGGTAATTTTCTTTGCAAGTTCATGAGGATCGGTCCCTTCTTTTATTTTGATATAGGTTGGATAATTGGAACAGCACCATGAAGTCTGTTCACCCTTCCAGAACTCCCAGCCCGACAGGGTGAGGAATATGTCGAATGGCAGATGTGTATTGGGCGGCAGATCCTCGATTACACCGCCGATGGTGAACGGTCGCGCCTTGTCATCATTGAAGATGAGGCTCTTTCCAAGAGGATTTTCTCCGGGATAATACTTCTCTGCCTTTGACCTGGTCAGGACCACAGACAAGGGTTCAGCCAATGCCTTAGCGGGATTTCCGTAAATGAATTTCGGCTGGAAGATGTCGAACAACTCCTGGTCGATGAAAGTGATATGGTCCTCATACAGGTTTTCCATCTGGTCCGCACGCCTGACTTCGGCATTGGCAGCACCAAACAGTTCGACGTTGTTATAGCGTCCTACCTTTTCTATTTCGATATACTCCTCCCGGAGCGCCTTCGCCATTGGAGGCTGGAAGTGCACTCCTTTGCTGAGTTGGCCGTTGTGATTTCCCACACCGATGACGCGGTAGATCCTGTTTGCGTTGGGGTATTGCTTGTCGTAACTCAGCTCATCCTTGATAAACAAGGAGATGAGGATGCAGGCCGCAATGCCCAAAGCAAATCCCCCGATTTTGATGGCCGAATACATGCGTTGCTTGAGCAGGCTTCTCCAGCCGATGGTGAAATAGTTTTTTAACATGCCGTAAGTATTGATTTGTTGATGGCCTTCAGCAGGCCGGATGATTCCTCTTCTAAGGCAAAGCAGCACATCTGCCGCAAATAGTATGTCTGCCTTGCGTTTGCCTTTCTCCCTGACCCGCTCGCGGTAAAGTTCGATCAGGTCACCCTCAATGCTGTCGCGCAACTTCGGATGGACGTACCACCGGAAGAAACGAAGAATGATTTGGGGAGGGTGAGGCATATGGTTAATGTGTATCAGCCCATGATCAGTTTCAGGGCAACTTTGGGTATATCGCTCCAAAGCTCCTCGCGGGTCTTTCGTGTAAATTCAATAGCCTTGCGTCCATAGGCTGTGATTTGAAAGAACTTCTTTGGTCGACCGGCCCGTTCCTCAGACGCCTCTCCTTCATAGGACTTGAGGTATCCCTTTTGTTCGAGCCTGGCGAGCGCGGATTGAAGGGCTCCTACACTGACAGAGCGCCTGAGCCGGCTTTCTATTTCCTTCTTGATCGCCACCCCGTAAGCCTTGTCGTATAGTACACCCACCGTGAGCATAACCACTTCTTCGAATTCACCCAGTTGATACTGTTTCATACAGCGAGGATAATAATTTCCTATTTGCAGTAATAATCGTGCCAACGGAATACGCCAGCATTTTGACGGTTCTCGAAGGCAGTACTGTTGGATTTAGAACAATAGACTGTTCGGAAGTGATCAGGGTTGCACAGCGGACCGTGCAGATCACCCGGACCGCCCTGATAATATATAGTGGTATGTTCCCAAAACGATAACTAAACTATTTATCATCTATATACTAATATATTTAGTATATTCACACCGTGGATCGCAACATCATTCACCTGGACCTGGATGCCTTTTTTGTGGCCGTAGAGCGCAAAAAGGAGCCGAAATTGAAAGGAAGGCCACTTATTGTGGGGGGCAGCAGCCGGCGTGGCGTGGTGGCTGCCTGCAGCTATGAGGCCCGCCGCTTCGGGGTACACTCGGCCATGCCCATGTACCTGGCCCTCCAGCTTTGCCCCGATGCCACGGTCATCTCCGGCGACATGGAAGCGTACAGCCAGCACTCCCACCTCGTCACGGAAATCATCGCCGATGCCGCACCTGCTTTTGAGAAATCTTCCATCGACGAGTTCTACATCGACGCGAGCGGCATGGACAAATTTTTCGGTGCCTTCAAGTGGGCGGTTGAGCTACGCCAACGCATCATCCGCGAAAGCGACCTTCCCATCTCCCTGGGTATGTCTGTAAACAAGCTCGTCTCCAAAGTGGCCACCGGCGAATTCAAGCCCAACGCGGAGAAATACATCCCTGCCGGCACGGAAAAAGATTTCCTGGCCCCACTGTCAGTGGACAAGATTCCCATGATCGGCAAGCAGACGGCCTCCTTTCTCTACGACATGGGTGTGCGCACAGTGGCCACCCTCCGCGAGATGCCGCTCAAGTTCCTGGTCAGCGCCTTCGGAAAAAACGGCCGCTCCCTCTGGAATAAAGCCTGGGGCATCGACGAGTCGCCGGTAGTGCCTTACAATGAACAGAAATCCATCTCCACCGAATGCACCTTTGAAGAAGACACCATCGATGTGAAGCGGCTCAAGTCCATCCTCATCGCCATGGTGGAGAAAATCACCTTCCAGCTCCGCGAGCAGAAGAAACTCACCTCCTGCGTAACGGTGAAGATCCGCTATTCCAACTTCGACACCGAAACCAAACAGATCCATATTCCCTATACGTCGTCGGACCACGTCATCCTCCGCACGGTGACCCAGCTTTTCGACAAGCTCTACAACCGCCGCATGCTCATCCGCCTGGTAGGCGTGCGCCTCAGCGGCCTGGTTGCAGGTCAGCACCAGATCGACCTTTTCGACGACACCGAAGAAGACATCAACCTCTATGAAGCCATGGACTACATCAAACACAAGCACGGATCCGAAAAACTCATCCGCGCCACTACGCTTGGCGTAAGTCGCAGAGTAAGAATGGAAATGAATGCCTTTAACGGGAAGATTGTGAAAATGAGGTGAGAAACTTTGCGGGCATGTACTTAGTATGACAATCTTCTTTTCCCAATACCAAAAACCTTTAATCGTAACTGATCAGCGCATCCCCGGGAATCAGGTGCCTGTGTCCTCACAGGCACCTGCAACAAAACATCCGGAATTCCAGCAACGCAAAAAACACTTACGTGGGGCATCCGAAACGATATTGCTCCATATGAATCTTCACAGCATCTACTTCTGGACTGATACCGTCAGGGATTGGAACAATCTTCTGGACAACAATACACATAAGAAAATAATAATTGATTGTTGGCGTGAACTCATCAAACGGGATATGATTGCCATCTATGGGTTTGTGATCATGCCCAATCATATTCATGTGATTTGGGAAATGCTGCAAATGAATGGGAAAGAGATGCCATATGCCAGTTTAAATTCACAAGCCACATGTTTCTCAACAATTAAAGTCAAATGAAAACGAAATCTTCAAATCAAACGATACCGACAGAAGATATCGGTTCTGGCGACGCACACCTCTTGCGATCAGGATTGATCATAAAAAAGATCTCATACGGTCACTCACATACATGCACAGAAATCCATTACAGAAACACTGGAACCCTGCACAAAATCCTGAAGAATATAAATGGTCCTCAGCACGATTCTATGCGACAGGAGTTGATGAGTTTGAGTTATTGACCCATTATCATAATAGGGTTTTTAAGGAATAAGAATGAAGACAATGAAGTTGAAGAGGGTTTTATCGTGTCTGTGGGACACAGACACTTTTAATACTACAGGCTTTTCCCAAAATCTATATAGTATTTCACCAATGAGAAGGTTTCAAGTCGGAAGGTAGCCATAAACACATTCTGTGAATTGGCCCCAATCACCAAATCAGCAAATCACCCAATCACCAAATGTTTCTCAACTGCCACACTGCCTTCTCCTTCAAATACGGCACCATGCCGGTGCATGTGTTGTTCAATGAGGCCAGGCGCTGCGGCGTGCACAAACTTGCGCTGACGGAAATCAACAATGTGTCGTCCTACATCGAGATGCTCAGGGTCTGCCGGGAGAATCGCGCGGAGAAAGGCAGGGAGCTGACAGAATTCGGCAAAGAACCATATGAGCTGGACATCGCACTGGGTGTGGAATTCAGACGTGAACATGAACTGCTGTATATCGCGCTGGCGGAAAACAACAGGGGTTTTGAAGTCATCAACCGCTTCCTCTCCTATCACAATGCAGAAAACAAAACACTACCCGAGCGTGCTCCCCACTGGAACGATGTGCTGGTGATCTATCCCTTCGGAAAATATGAGCCTGAGACGCTGCTGAACAACGAGTTCATCGGCATCCGCCAGCATGAGCTGATCAGGCTTCCTTACTTCTCATCTTATGAAGCTTTCAGGGAGAAGTTCGTCGCGCTTCATCCTGTCACGTTCGTCGACAAGATCGATTTCAACGTGCACCGGCTGCTCCGTGCCATCGACAAGAACACGCTGTTGAGCAAACTTCCTGCACAGGAACAGGCCCGGCCCGATGAGATCATGATGTCGGAGAAACAGCTTGCAGATGCTTTTCACAATTACCCGGAGATCATCCGTAATACACAAAAGCTTCTTGACCGGTGTTCCATCGACTTCCATCTTGGCGAGGACAAAAACATCAAACAACTGACCGGCAGCCCGGAAAGCGACTGGGACCATCTCGTTACCCGGGCATGGGAAGGTTTCAATACTCGATATGACTGCAGCGACCCCGTTCTGCGCGAGCGCCTCGATCGCGAGCTGACCATCATCAGGCAGAAAGGCTTCTGCGCCTACTATCTTGTGGCCTATGACCTCATCTGCTTTGCCAAAGAGAAGGGTTACGACTATGTAGGGCGCGGCAGCGGCGCCAACAGCGTGGTGGCCTACTGCCTGGGCATCACCAACGTCGATCCCATCGAACTGGATCTCTACTTCGAACGCTTCCTCAACATGGAGCGCACCTCCCCGCCCGACTTTGACATTGACTTCTCATGGGACAATCGCGACGCGGTGTACGACTATCTCTTCAGCAAGTACGGCCGCGACCATGTATGCCTGCTGGGCACACATGTGACCTACCAGAAACGATCTGTGCTGCGCGAACTGGGTAAAGTTTTCGGTCTCCCAAAGGACGAGATCGACATGATGGTGGAGGACCCGGTACACAGCGAGCACCGTGATCACATCACTGAACTCATCTTCAAATACGCCAACCTGCTGAAAGACCTGCCCGCCAACATTTCCATCCATGCCGGCGGTGTGCTCATTACGGAAAAGCCCATCTATGCCTATACTGCCACCGAACTTCCGCCCAAAGGCTATCCCGTTTCGCAGTTCGAGATGCACAATGCCGAAGACCTTGGCATCTTCAAGTTTGATATCCTGAGCCAGCGGGGGCTTGGGCACCTTAAAGAAACCGTTCGACATGTGAAGCGCAACCGCGGCATCGAGGTGAACATCCACCGATTCCGTGATTTTAAGAAAGACGAGAAGGTGCGGGATTTGCTGCGCACCAGCCGCGCCATGGGATGTTTCTACGTGGAGTCACCCGCCATGCGAATGCTGCTGGGCAAACTGCGCTGTGAGGATTATCTCACGCTCGTGGCCGCCAGCTCTATCATCCGGCCTGGCGTAGCACGCTCCGGCATGATGCGCGCCTACATCGAGCGGTTCCATGCGGTACGCAATGGCGGCAAATATGAATCGATACACCCGGCCATGGACGAACTGATGGCAGAGACCTATGGTGTGATGGTCTACCAGGAAGACGTTATCAAAGTGGCGCACCATTTTGCGGGACTGACGCTAACAGAAGCCGACGTGCTGCGAAGAGGCATGTCGGGCAAATACCGCTCACGGGCGGAGTTCAAGCGCGTGGAAGACCGCTTCTTTGAAAACTGCCGCGCAAAAGGTTACGAACAGCGTGTGATCGACCGTGTATGGTATGAGATTGAAAGTTTCTCCGGGTATTCATTTGCAAAAGGGCACTCTGCCAGTTATGCCGTGGAGAGTTATCAAAGCCTGTACCTCAAAGCTCACTACCCGCTGGAGTTCATGGTGGGTGTCATCAATAACTTCGGCGGGTTTTACCGTACGGAGTTTTACTTCCATGAAGCACGGATGAGCGGTGCTGTCATCGAGGCGCCCAGTGTAAACCACAGCGAGTTTCTCACCACCATTGAAGGCGACACCATCTATATCGGTTTCATCCATCTGAAGAGCCTCGAAACAAAGTATGCGCAGCAGATCGGCCCGGAGCGCATGCGACATGGTCCTTACCGGAGCCTCGACAATTTCCTCCGTCGTATGCCAGGCATCGGGCTGGAACAACTGCGTATCCTCATCCGGCTTGGTTCTTTCCGCTTCACCGGCAAGTCAAAACAAAAGCTGCTTTGGGAAGCGATGTTGTATTACAGCGAGCATCAGGCGCGACCGTCTGCAACAGAGGAACTCTTTGACACCGAGCCCAAGGAATACCCGCTCCCTCCCCTGCAGCGGAATAATATGGAGGACGCCTTTGACGAGATCGAACTGCTGGGCTTCCCACTCTGCGATCCGTTCTCTCTGTTACTGACAAAGGACTACGGTGACGTGACTGCCCGGGACCTTGCCGGAAAACTAAAGAAACGGGTGCGTATTGTTGGCTATATCGTAACCACAAAAGATACCAGCACCATCAAAAATGAACCGATGCACTTCGGAACCTTTTATGATGCCAGAGGAGAAGTTTTTGACACGGTCCACTTCCCCGATGTGGCCAGGAAATTTCCCTTCAGGGGAAGAGGGTTCTATGAGATAACAGGGAAAGTAGTAGAGGATTTTGGTGTGTACATGATTGAAGTTTCCAAAATGGAAAAACTTCCCATGGTACATAAAAGACCGGAGACCGTGCTACAAGAGGTGACGTCGTGACGGAAATGTTGGCGTATATACGACGGGCATCACTTAACAAACAACTCCGGATGCTTCTCCTCGTATTCCGTTGACATTTGGAACAGCCATGCCGCCTCCAACAGCGGTCCCTCATCATAAAGATTTCCGTAAAGGATCACTGCCGTGGGATGACCTTTCTTATCGAAACCGTTGGGTACAGAGATGGCTGGGTGGCCGGAAAGATTGGTGGCCAGGGATAGCCGGAAACCCTGCGCGGGCGCGATGATGATATCATAGCTGTTGAACAGCTTGTGTAGTTTCTCAATCATAACCGTTCGAAAGCGGTTGGCCTGAAGATATTCCACTGCAGGGATGAACCGGGCTTGCCGCAGGGAGTTGGCCCGTGAGCCTTTGTCCTGTTCAGACATGAGCCTTTCGCGATGTTCGCGCACCAGTTCATCAAAGAATGCGCCCGACTCAGCACGCAGAATGATATCAAATCCCTTGAAGGGAATGGAGTCAGGAAGTTCTACCGGCTCGAGAACCGCCCCAAGTTTTTTGAACTCTTCAAGTGTGCGGGCATTGTTGCTTCCGGTATTGGATGAATCCTTATCAAAGAGTTTCTTGAAATATCCGATCCTGAAGCCTGCAAGATCCTTCCGCTTGTGAAAAAAGAAAGGATAGTCCGTTGCCGAGCGGTCTCCCTCACCGGGATTTCTCCCTTTGATTGCATCGAATACCAGAGCACAGTCCTGTGCGGTACGGCATATCGGACCGGCTTTGTCCATCGACCATGACAACGTCATGCAGCCATCCCGGCTTACGGCGCCAAAGGTTGGGCGCAATCCCGTCGCGCCGCATCTGCCGGAGGGCGCGAGTATGGATCCCAGGGTTTCTGTTCCGATGGAAAATGCCACCAGTGCCGCTGCAGTAGATGAGCCCGAGCCTGCTGACGACCCGCTGGCGCCCTGCTTCAGGTCCCATGGATTCTTTGTCTTTCCGCCAAACCAAACATCGCCTCTCGCAAGCGCCCCGGAAACCAATTTAGCCACCAGCACTGCACCCGCTTCTTCCAGCCGCCTGACCACTGCAGCTGTATCAGCAAGGTATTGCTCCTGATAGGGCTCAGCGCCCCAGGTGGTTTTGTAGCCTGGCACGGCAAACAAATCTTTTATTCCATATGGGATGCCATGAAGAGGTCCTCGGATTTTACCCGCCTTGATCTCTTCATCAGCTCTGGCAGCCTGCCTCAGGGCAAGATCTTCCGTGATGGTAACCACAGCCTGCAATGTGTCTTTGTATCGCTTCAGGCGGTCAAGATAGATTTTGGTGAGTCGTGTCGAAGTTATCTTCCTGTTTCGGATAAGTGTTGAAAGATCTGAGACCGGGAGAA
This sequence comes from Bacteroidota bacterium, assembly GCA_018266395.1. GTDB lineage: Bacteria > Bacteroidota > Bacteroidia > Cytophagales > Cyclobacteriaceae > ELB16-189. The sequence continues at coordinate 22,503 of JAFEAM010000041.1, forward strand.
AGGCAATGTCCGCGTCAGAAGAAGGCAGTTGCACTTCCCCAGGGATGTTCCACTCCGAAGGGCCCTGGCGCTTCTTTGGTACAAAATTTCCAGGCCGTGGGTCAAAATACAACGCAGGTGTCACATGATACGGGAGGTGCAATGCACGCATGCTGTCAAATCCTTCCCGGTTTTCACGGAGGTAGTCAAGCAGGGTATCCTCTTCGGATTCTGAGAACTCCAGTCCAGTAATATGCTCTACGCCCCTGATGTCAGACAACTTTATCTTCTTGTCCTTTGAACAGGCCACGACAAGCGCAACAAGGGAGAAACAGAGAGCGTATCGCATCGTGTAAATGGATTCAGTTTTCATGCCAGTTTCAGGCTCAATGATTTTTTGAAGGTTGTCAAGCCGGCTTCAGGCTCTTTACAAATTCCTCAATTCCTTGAAGCTTGTCGCCGGAGTTCTTCAGCATTCCAATAAACGCACTTCCTACAATCGCACCAGCCCCATATTGACAGGCGGTTGTAAAAGAAGGATGATCGCTGATACCGAAGCCGATAAGAAACGGATGTTTGAGCTTCATGTTCTTCAAGCGCTGGAAATACTGCACCTGTTCCTCCGAAAATGCCTGGCGGGCACCGGTAGTACTGTTGGCCGCCACGGCATAGATAAATCCGGTTGTCAGTCCATCGATTCTCCGGATGCGCTCTTCCGCGGTGGTGGGTGAAACCAGGAAGATCAGCGCAAGTTTGTACCGGTCCACAGTTTCCCGGTATTGAGATTCGTATTCATCGAGCGGAAGATCAGGAAGGATCAGGCCATCCACTCCTGCATCCGACGCGTCCTTGCAGAAACGGTCGAAGCCGTACTGCAGGACGGGGTTGAGATATCCCATCAGGATTACAGGAATAGAAACTGTGTTTCTAAGCTCTCTCACCTGATCGAGTAGCTTTGGCACCGTCATTCCGTTGGACAGCGCCACCTTGTTACTGTCCTGGATGACAGGTCCATCCGCAATCGGATCAGAGAACGGAATACCAATCTCAATGAGATCGGCTCCGGCGGCACCCAACTGCCGGCCAATCTGTACCGTATCATCCAGTTGGGGAAAACCGGCGGTATAGAACACCGACAGGAGTCCGGATGGGTTTTGCCCAAATAATTCAGTCAGTCTCTCTGCACCCATGTTCAGTTCATCACCCTACCATGCCCGCCTGTATAATTCAATTCACCCGCTTCGACCCTCATATCCAGCCGGTTCTGCTCGGGAGGTATCGGGCAAGTTGCAAACACGGTGAACGCGCATGGTGGATTGTAAGCCTTGTTGAAATCCAGAATCACTTTGCCATCGGCACCGGGAGGATCTGCATAAAGATATCTTCCGGCACCATAGGTCTCCTTCGTATTGGTCAGATCGCTGAAAATGATAAACAGTTCCTTGCCGCCGTCATCGATAACATCCAGTGAAACCCGCTGACCGTTAAGTGTGAAGTAAAGTGTACCCGGAGATTTGGTATCGATGGTTTGTCCCAGCACATTCACTATGGGGATTGTATGCCCGGCATCTGCCGGTTTGAAATCAGCGGTTACCCTGTAAGCTTGGTCCACCGGGAACCTCCCGATTCCTTTGAATTGCTCAAGATCAGGATGAGCAAGGTCGCGCAAACGAATACCGTAGCGGTTGTCGCGCTTGATGATGAACCACTTCAGTGTACCATGCTCCAGCGGTTTCATCCGCGATGAATCGGGATGAAACACCACTCCACTCCTGAACGGCTTGCCATCCCTGGTTATATCTACCTTAGGTGCAGCTTCCAGCGTTACAACCCCCTGCTTAAGAACAAAGAACCCGGCGCGGCTTTCGATCTTTCCTTCAGGGAACACAATGTCGTTCTGCTCACCGCTGCCGAAAGTATTGATCCCATCCTTTAGCCAGAAAAGTCCGGCTAGGTTAAGCCAGCCATCCGGGCCTTTAAGATATTCCACCCTTCCCTTGTCCCAATTATCAATCTCCAGTTGATAAGCTGCTTTGTCAATTGCAGCCTCAGGTGATTTTTTTGGCGTGCACGCCGCCAGAAGGATGAGAGAGGTGAGCAGGTATTTGGTCATGGTCGATTGCTGATTACTGATTTTCAATTGTTAATTGTTTTCTATTTTATACTTGATTCATTCAACAGAAGTTCTACCTCCTCGCATTGTCTAATTTACGAGCGGTACTTCAAAATTGAACATTCATTATTCATCATTCATCATTCTTAGGCTTCCACCCAATATACGTCTCCAAATCCTTATCCCCTCTTCCAGATAAACTGACCACGACGACATCGTCCGGGTCGAATTGATTCTTCTTTAATGTAGCCAGGGCGTGTGCGGATTCGATGGCCGGAATAATTCCTTCCATCCTGGAAAGTTCAAGCCCCGCTTCCATGGCCTCATCATCAGTCGCATGCTGAAATGAAACGCGTCCTGTTTGGAAAAGATGCGCATGCAAAGGCCCGATACCGGGGTAGTCAAGACCTGCAGATATCGAATAAGGCTCTACAACCTGTCCATCCGCCGTTTGCATCAGCAAGGTCTTGCTTCCATGGATGACGCCGGGCTTACCAAGGACGGTGGTAGCTGCCGAATGACCTGAGTCCACCCCCTTGCCTGCTGCTTCAACGCCAATGAGTTGCACATGTTCATCTTCCAGGAAATGATAGAAGGCGCCGGCTGCATTGCTTCCACCACCCACGCAGGCGATCACCGTATCGGGGTAGGGATTGCCTTCCTTTTGCATCAATTGCTTCTGGATTTCTTCACTGATCACGGATTGAAACCTGGCTACCATGTCAGGATATGGATGTGGTCCAACGACTGATCCGATAATATAATGTGTATCTGTCGGACGATTGATCCAGTGCCGGAGGGCCTCATTGGTTGCATCTTTCAAGGTCATGTTGCCACTTAGTGCAGGCACAACTGTCGCACCCAATATCCGCATGCGCTCAACATTGGGGCGCTGGCGTTCCATGTCCAACTGGCCCATATAAACGGTACACTCCATTCCCATGAGGGCACAGACAGTTGCAGTGGCCACCCCATGCTGCCCGGCGCCTGTCTCAGCAATGATTTTCATCTTTCCCAACCGCCTGGCCAGCAAAATCTGACCAATGGTGTTGTTGATCTTGTGCGCACCCGTGTGACAAAGATCCTCGCGTTTGAGATATATCCTGGTTTTGTAGTGGTCCGACAATCGCGAAGCAAAGAACAATGGCGTTGGACGCCCAACGTAGTCGTGAAGCAACCCATAAAATTCTTCTCTGAATCCCTCGTCGTTCAGTATCTCAAGATAGCGGGTCCTTAATTCCTCCACATTTGGATGCAACATTTCCGGCACATAGGCTCCACCGAAATCACCATAATAGCCCCGATTATCTACACTGAATTTCATAACGATCTTATTTTATTCAAGACACTATTCACCTTCGCAATATCTTTTATTCCAGGCGATGATTCCACACCGCTGTTCATATCAATCCCAATAAGATTCATCCCGTGCAACACATGGAAATCTTCCAACTCCCTGGGGCCAACACCCCCGCTGACCAGGAACGGCACCTCCTGATCATAATCCTTAAGCAAGGACCAGTCGAATTTCCTGCCACTGCCTCCGTATCCGGAGGTCTTGGTATCGAAGAGAAACCAATCCACGTGATTCTTGTAAGGTTGTGTCGCAGTGAATGAAAACCCATCACCAACTCCAAACGCCTTGATCACCCTACAGCCATGCTCCTTAAGGAACGCACATTGTCCAGGCAACTCGTCACCATGCAATTGAACATATTGGAGCCCATGCCTCCGAACGAGGCTCAGAATATCCTCGACATGCTGATTGACAAAGACGCCCACCTTTCCGATAGTGGTTGGCAAGTCCCTTGGCACAGTAAACGTTTCTCCAACATAACGTTTCGACTCACGATAGAATATAAACCCCATCAGGTCCGGCTGAAGTGCTGATACAGCCAGGATATTGTCGGTATCCGTCATCCCGCATACTTTGCAGAGAAGGGTGGATTTTTCAGCCATTGCCCAGGGGTTTCTTCAACGAATCGATGAATTCCTCGGCCGCACGACCGGGGTCTGTTGTCTGCATGAAAGTTTGACCGATCAGGAAACCTTCATAACCTATCTGCCGCAACTCCTGTATCACAGCAGGTGATTCAATTCCGCTTTCCGAAACCTTCACAAAACCCTTCGGGATCATAGCCGATAATTTACGGCTTGTGTCAACTGAAAGATCAAATGTTTTCAAATTCCGATTATTGACCCCAATCAGATCGGGCTCTGCTTGCAGCGCTTTGTCAAGTTCATCCTGGCCGTGAACCTCCAGCAAAACCTCCATCGACAAGGAATGCGCCAGTCTTGCGAAGTTCCTCAGCTGCAAAGGGCTCAGGACAGCTGCAATCAAAAGAACTGCGTCAGCCCCGATAGACCTTGATTCCAGAATCTGGTATTCATCCATGATGAATTCCTTTCGAAGTATGGGTATATCCACGTTCTCCCGGGCCTGTTTCAAATCTTCCTCACTGCCACCGAAGAAATGCCTGTCTGTCAAAACCGAAATTGCAGAAGCTCCCGCATCACAGTATCCCCTGGCTACATCGGCGACTGAAATATTATTGTTGATCACTCCTTTAGAGGGGGACTTCCGCTTGATCTCTGCAATGATTCCGGATTTCGTAGTATCCCTGATGAACTTTCTCATGGATAATGTGTGTCGTCCAAAAAGCGGGGTCGACTCCAACCACTTCATAGGATGGAGTTCTGTCCTCTCTGCAACCTCCTGCAACTTTCTTCGCACTATTTTGTCCAGAATATTCTCCATAGCTTATTTGTAGATATCCATTGACTTCCTGAACACCTGGAGGGCCTTCCTTGACCTGAGCACCTCTCCAGCAAGTCCAACATAATCCTGCAGGCTACGTGTAGGATCAGCACAGTAAAGGGCCAGGCCGGCATTAGCCATCACCGCAGCCATCTGTGCCTCGGAACCATTTCCCTCCAGCACATTTCTGAAGATATTGGCTGACGCCTCAACCGTTGACCCACCGGCCAATTGAGACGGTTGAAGCTCAGCCAACCCAAAGTCTCCGGGTTCGAGTACATGCTCACCTTTATTGGAGAACACTTTCAACCCGCCGGTAAGGGATACTTCATCAAATCCGTTCATGTCATGCAGTATAATGAATGACTTCCCTGTCTCCTGATACAGGTATCCGTATTGTCTCGCCAGTTCAAGATTAAAGACGCCCACCAGTTGTCTTGACGGAAGAGCAGGATTCACCATCGGGCCCAGCATGTTAAAGAATGTTTTTACTCCTAATTCCTTCCTGATCGGTGCCACGTTCTTCATGGCCGGATGAAATAACGGCGCATGCATAAAACATATATTGGCCTCCTCCAGGCTTCTCTTGAGATGCTCATGTTCATTCGAGAACCTGAACCCGAAATACTCCAGCACGTTCGATGAGCCGCTCACCGAGGACACACCGTAATTACCATGTTTGGCCACAGGTTGGCCGGCAGCAGCTACCACGAATGATGACAACGTTGAAATATTAAATGTATTCTTTCCATCGCCGCCCGTCCCGCATACATCCATGACAGGTTCATCAAACCTCACCGGTATGCACAGTTCCAGCATCGCATCCCGGAAGCCTTGCAGTTCTGAAATAGTAATGGCTCGCATCATATACACGGTCATGAAGGCACTCATTTGGCTCGCGTTATATTTCCCGGTTGCAAGCTCCACCAGTACATTCTTCGCCTCCTCCTTGCTGAGTGACCTGTGGGCAATGAGTTCGTTAAGGATGTGTTTCATAGGGCTGCCCCTCGTATGGCTTGTTCAGTATTTGTCACCCAGTTTTCAATTATCTTCTTTCCATGCTCGGTCATTATAGATTCAGGATGGAATTGCAATCCCCTTACATCATAGGTTTGATGAGCAAGCGCCATCACCACTCCGTCGTCATTCCTTGCTGTTACTTTTAAATCGCCCTTAATACTCTTTTCTTCCACCGCCCATGAATGATAATGCGTGACCCTGATATGATCTGGCAGCCCGCTGAACAGATACTCACTTGTATCGACTACCCGGGTGGCTGATGTCACTCCATGGAGCACCTCCCTGAGATTATACAAATCACTGCCAAAAGCTTCAGCGATAGCCTGGTGGCCAAGACAGACGCCGAGGATGGACTTTGACGGAGCATACGTGCGAATCAATTCAGGCATGATACCCGCTTCTGATGGAAGCCCGGGGCCAGGTGAAAGAAGAATCTTGTCATATTGCCCGACTTCATCAACACTGATCTTGTCATTTCTGAAAACATCTGGCTCGATACCCAGGTCTCTCAGGATGTGTACAAGGTTGTAGGTAAATGAATCGTAATTATCTATCACCAGCATTTTCATTGTTGATTCTGTTTAATTCGTCAAATCTTTTCCGCCATCACCAGTGCCCTTCTCAGGGCCTCCAGCTTATTATTTACTTCTTTCAATTCACTCCCTGCATCGGACTTTGCAACCACCCCTGCCCCGGCCTGACAAATCAAATGGTTGTTCTTGCTCAGAAATGTCCTGATCATGATGGCGTGATTGAAGTCCCCGTTGAGACCCATGAATCCAATGGCGCCGCCATAGAAACTTCGGTTGACCGGTTCATACTGAGTGATCAGTTGCAGCGCACGGTGCTTGGGTGCTCCTGAAAGTGTACCAGCCGGAAAGGTGTCCACAGCCAGTCTCAATGGTGAGGCATCCTTTCGAAGACTCCCGGTCACTCTTGAAACAAGGTGAATAACGTGCGAGTAGTACTGGATCTCCCTGAAGACTTCCACCGTCACGTGATCCGCCTGCCTGCTGAGATCATTCCGGGCAAGATCTACGAGCATCACGTGTTCCGCGTTCTCCTTTTCGTCAGCTGCCAGCCGCTTGGCAAGCTCAAGGTCTTCCTGGTCATTTCCGGTTCTTCGGAATGTTCCGGCGATGGGAAAGATGCTGGCTTTTCGTCCCCTGATCTGAAGCTGAGCTTCCGGCGATGACCCGAAGAGTTTGAAGTTGCCATAATCAAAGTAGAAGAGGTATGGTGATGGGTTGATGGAGCGGAGGGAGCGATAGACATTAAACTCATCGCCATGGAAAGCCCTGCTGAAGCGCCTTGACATCACCACCTGGAACACATCTCCCCGGTGGCAATGCTGCTTCCCTTTCTCCACGAGACTCAAAAAGTCGGAATCCTTCATGGCGGATATTTCCTCACCGTCGAGACGGAAGGGAAAACTCGGGAATCGGTTACTGAAGATGATTTTTTCGAGATCGGCTATTCCCGAATCAGGTTCCTCGTGGTGTCTGGTCTCCACCAGCGTCAATTCATTGGAGAAATGATCGACGACAATTACATACTGATATAAGCTGTAGATCATATCAGGAACCAGCGGATTGGTGATCTTCAGATCCACCTCTTCAAAGAACCTGACTGCGTCAAAAGCGGTGTATCCAAAGAATCCCACCGGATACCTGCCAGGTTCCGACTCTATGGCAAAGGAATTACGAAATGACTCAAGCTCTTCAAGTACCTCCTGCCGTTTTTCAATGGCTCTCCTTTGCTTCCTGCCATCCGGGAATCTCGTCTCGATGACAGTGCCATCCACCTTAAAAATTGCAGTTGGCTTGCAGCAGATAAATGACAGGCTGTTCTCGTGGCCGTGATAATCGGAACTTTCCAGCAAGATGGTTCCGGCATGCACATCCCTGAGCTTCAGGTACAGGTTCACAGGCGTGAGTGTATCTGCCAGAAGTTTCTTAGTCGTTGTATATAATGAATATTTCATTTTCAATTCGTCTGCGTATAAAAACAAAAAACCCGCTCCTGGATCGGAAGCGGGCTTTCAATATTGTTGATCTCCTCAACTCATAGCATAGCCATACACCGATCCATGTCGAACCGATGCCACCACCATGCCATGTTGAGATATTGTTTCATTATTCTATATCAATTCTGTTACTCGGCGGCCCCTTCTTTCTTTCTGGAGGTCCGCTTTGCTTTTGGTTTTTCTTCAGCGCCGGGAGTTGCCGCAGGCTTTGTGGAAGCTGCGCGCTTGAGTCTGGCCTTGATGGCTTTTCTGTTGCGGTTCACTCCATAGGTGCCCTTATAACGTTTGCCTTTTGCAGATTTTTTGTCGCCTTTACCCATTTTGTTTCCGTTCAATAAACTTCCGGCAAGTATAAGAAGCGAGTTCTAATTAACAAAATCCCTGGCACGCCTGTCGGGCAGAATGATGGAAAAACTGGAGCCATCCCCTTCTTCTGATGCTACGGTTATCCTGCCGGAAAGGCGTTCAATAGCCTTTGAAGCGATGTAAAGTCCCATGCCACTGCCGCCTGCCTGTTCGTGAGCCTTGTGAAACATGCTGAAAATCTGGTCCATTTCCTGTCTGGGAATTCCCGTTCCCTGATCCGAAACGGTGAGCTTGTGGGCACCGGGCATGGTCACGTAGTCGACAATTATGTTGGCCTTCAGGCCAGGTCTTACATAGCGGATCGCGTTGTCAAGTATGTTGCGGATGGCTATGGCAAGCAATCCAGGGTCAGTATCAATGCATACGTCAAGGTCCGTAAGACGCACTGGCGTACCGTTCACATGAAGGCTTTCGGCAGTATTCCGAACCAGCTGTTCAAGGTGAGTGGTGCTTATCAGCGGCGTCCACTCATAGATCCTCGTAACTTCCAACAAAAGTTCATTCTGCTTCTTCAGGTAATCGATAGTTCTCTCAAGGTGCCTGAAGGACTCATCATGTCTGAGTTCCTCATGTTCCAGGCTGAGCAGGTGACAGAGTCCGGACAGCGATGCAACAGGAGCCTTCAGATCATGAGAGGCCTTGTAGAACAAACGGTCAAGCTCCAGATTCTTGGATTCGATCGCCTTCTGATATTGTTTGCTGTTGTCAATGTCTTCTACAGACACCACCATGTGGGAGTATTTCCCGTCCATCCATACACCGGCTACGGAAAGCCGGACCCAGATAACACGACCATCTTTTCGTATGTATCTTTTCTCATAGAAGTATTCCCTGATCTCGCCTGAAATCATCCGGTTATACAACTGAAGGTTGTTCTCGATATCCTCCGGGTACGTAATATCCAGAAATGTCTTGCCCACGAGGTCCTCGCGGGAGTATCCCGTTATTTCACAAAACTTCCGGTTTACAAACTGCCAGTTCTTTTCATGGTCTATAATCAATATGCCAATGGGGGCATACTCGACCATCTTTCTGAAATTCTCTTCTGAGAATACGGAGCCGGTCAGAGACATGGGTTGGGACTTGCAGGATATCCTAATTACACATTCTTTTTCAACAAGTCTACAGGGACCATATATTTACCGTATGAACGGGGATAAGTTCGCCTTGATTAGTGCGTTGCGGCGCGCTGCTGCACGGATTCATGACAGCAAAGACTATCAATGGGGTCACATGGGCCGCTGCAACTGCGGGTTCCTTGCCCAGGAACTTACTCCCCACTCTGATCGCGAAATCCACAGTGCAGCCATGCAACGACACGGTGACTGGAGTGAACAACTCAACGACTACTGCCCCACAAGCGGATCTGCTATGGATGACCTTATCGCATCTCTGCTGGCCGCGGGCCTTAAGATAGAAGACCTCATTCACCTGGAGCGGCTAAGCGATCCTGAAGTGCTTGCTCACCTGCCAGGGACGAGAAAATATCTTCATCACAATATAAAAGAGGATGCTGCTCTTTATATGGATACCTGGGCTACACTCCTTGAATTTGACACTGGTGCCGTTACCATCAACTCAGGGGAACTTTCTTTGACTGTCATTTGATCAGAAAAGGAATCCGAGCCTGAGGTAGAACAGGGTGCCTTCATTCGATTGCCCTATCTCGGTCACGATGGTGGTGAGATCATAGGGGATGAACCACAGACCACCGCCAAAACTATTGTGCCAAACATTGGAGACTCCAGTTGCCGCAGACGGGTCAATGCCATTCATGTCTTTGTACCAAACGCGCCCTACATCATAAAAGGCATGAAGACCAAATTCGGCGGGGAACAAATAGGTATGCACATTGCCCAGCCTCAGACGCAATTCATTATTGAAATAGACCTTGGTGTCGCCGTAAAAGCGTGTCTTGCGGAAACCGCGGATCTCTGTCTTTCCATCCAGGGTCTGGGCCTGGTACAACTGGTAAGTGCCGGTATTATGTCCTGCCCCGGCATTAAATACAAACGTAACCTTCGCCGGCAGCCTGAATGACTGATACAAAGTGAAGGAAGCATTATGTGTGGTGAACCCGGGGCCGCCAAATTCCTTCATATATCGGCCAGCGAACTTGACGACTATCCCCCTTGTAGTATAGGTCTGATGATCTCTTTTATCCAATCCTGCATTGAAGGTAAATCCTCCGAAGTCCTTGGGAATAGCAAGAATGCTTGAGGGCAAGGTGGCATTGTATTCCTTGATAAAGCGATCTTGAGACGGATCTACAATTTCACCGCGTTGAACAATAGGTCCGCCTTTTATGTAACCCCACTGCCCGATACGGCGGCGAAGCTTAACCTCAATGTGCGTCTCCTTGAAACGCAACCTGTAGTAATCAATGGCAGTAGGCACACCGTTCAGACCTGGCTGTTCATTGATATGCTGGTCAAAGACCGACTCATTGCCCCATCCAAAAAAGTTGTTCACATAATTCGGCGACTTCATGTCTGCATCCACCTCCAGGTCATATTTGCCAAACAAGGAAGGGAACCGGCCCTCATACCGGATATTAAATGAACTGGTGCGAATCGCATAACTTCCCTGAAGCATGTGATGGGACTGGTACGGTTTCTTCCTGAAGCCATGGGCAATGGTAGAAAAGCCCGTGCCAATAAAAACACCATCGTCGATGTTGTACGTTACAGTGTGTTTGGGTGAAATCTTGTTGTACTCAAAGTCCTTCCGGTCATATTCATTCACCTTGGGATCAGTGGAAGTCTTGTCTCTGATTCCTTTGCCTGTCATCTGGATTCCCCCCTTGTCATCATAAACAAACAGGCGTGATCTCCCTGTCTCCAGGTTTTCAAGTAAATCAGATCCGGGGCCGCCGATTACGCGAACCTTAAATGACTTCCCGGAGGCCCCCGTAAAGTGAAAGTAATCGTCCCCTCCGAGACCAAACAGTCTCACCTCCTTTGTTTCCCCGGGAATAAACTCGCGGTAGTACAACTGTTTCCCCCTGTGCCCATCCTTGTCCCGTTTGAACACAGTCAGATTCAGTTTCCCGGATTCTGTCCACTGCCCCTCAAACCACTCTCTCTTGTTGGAACCCCTCACGATTACGATATCAGATAGAAAATCATAGTAAATGAGCGCATGGTGGGTGAGAATATTCCTTCTGGCTTTAAGCTTGTCAATGATATCCTGTCCATGCAACTGGAAGATTCCTGCAGGAAGATGCCGGACCGCCGAATCAATGGAAGCATCTGTGAGGCTTGACACAAGTTCCTTTGCTGCCTGTTCAAAGTCTGCCCGGTTCATCTCATTAAGGAAGGTCCGGTCGAACCAGCGTCCCACCTGCATCAGTCCGGGTGCCCAGTAAATCTTGTAATCAAATCCTTCGAGGTAAGGATGGAAACGTTTCTTCGCCATTTTGGATGGCACCAATCCGTCCCTGATAAAGAATGCCTGATCACGGTCGCGCGGGATCGGTTTGAACACTTTCGTTTTCTTTTCATCAAACTCACCCCATCGCCATTGGTCATCATGCCTGTCCCAATCACCAATCAGCATATCAAATAATCTTGCCTTCAACACCAGATGCTGATCCACACGATTATCATTATCCTTGTCCATGTGCTCAAGCAGCCGGTGGGTGCTGATCATCCGATCAGGATTACCGAAATAGGGCATGCTTTTTCCCGAACCATCGGGTCGCTCTTCAAAAATCATCATCTGTCCGGCAAAGTCCTTTTTATAGGAACCCCATCGTACATCGTAGGGTGCATAGACCAGCTTGGGATTGGTGTGGTAAATACCGGCGCTCTGTGCAAGTGGCGCTGCAGCCAGCGCTCCGTAAGGATGCTCAGCCGAAATCTGATCCTGAACTACTCCCTGCAGAAGCGTCTTCCTCAGGTTGGGGCGCATGGCCTTGGCGGGATATTTTTCAACAGATCGCAGACTGTATTCACGTTTCAAAGAATCTTCCAACCGTAAGGTCATAGTTTCCAACCCACCGCCTCTCTTCAGAATCTTCAGACCACCATGCTCACGGCCGATATCGAAGGCTTGTAACTGGATATTTGACCTCCACTCCTTTCGGTAATTCTCTCCCAGGAAAATCTTGCGAAAGGAGGTCGTCTCATATCGGTTGCTCGCGTGCGCCTCCACCCACAGGGTGTCAGACTTTTTGTATTCAAACACGACGGGCTTCAACGGCTTAAGTTCCGGCAACTCCATTTCCACCAATTTGCCGTTGGCCGAATAATACTCCACTTTCGCGCTGGTGCCGATAAGCAGGATTCTCACATAGCCGTTCTCGGAGCTGACGAATTGAGCAAAACCTTTTTTCTTAACTGCTGAAGATTTGGATCCGGAACCGCTGACCACATAGGTGATGCTGTCTTTGGTGATATGCTCAAGTGCGTGTTCGTGTCCGCTTGCATACACGGTTCCGGGATAATTACCCAGCACTTCCTCCAGGCTGCGACGAAAGGCCTTGTTGCGCGGATGAGCTCCATCCTGAATATCCCCAAATACCTGACGATACAATGGCATCAGCGATCCTACGATGGGAAGCGGAAGCCACCAATGCGGATTGGCAGCCGTCAATGGGAATAGATGATCTTTCCACGTGAATACTCCACCATGGGGTCCATAGGTGTACACAGGATGGTGGCCCATCACGATAATGCGTTTGCCCTGGTTGCGTTCCAGAATATCCTCAAATTGAACCACCACGTCGCCGCTGTTCTTGGCTTCGCAATGACTCTTCTCTCCTTCCGGGCGTTCCCATGGATGCAGAAACCATTGGGTGTTCAAGGCTACAAGGACAACATCACGAGACAAGGGGATTTCTTCCGGACCCGGGCATCCATCACGTAATGGAAAGTAGAGGTTTCCTCTCTTAAGGGAATCAAGAAACTTCTGCTGCTCCAGCACATAGTCGAGGCCTTCCCGCCTTCCATTCTTCCAGTCGTGGTTGCCTGGAATAAAGAACATCTTGTCAAACCCATCACCCAGTTTCACCTGGTTAAGAAGAATTCTTTCGGATTCTTTTCGTTCGTGACCTTCCGGGCCGGGCATACCGTGCGGATAGACATTATCACCAAGGTACATTATGGCGGAAGGCGCGTCATACCTGGGCATGGCCTTCATCATGCTGTCCAGTCTGCCGGGGAAATCATCCATTCCGGCATCACCCACCAACACCATCTGAAAAGTAACGCTGTCCTGCTGGGCCTGCGTATGGAAGGCTGACAGAACAAACCCTGCGGCCACCAGCACAGAAAGTGCGAATCGTAAGGTGCTATGTGTAATGGTGGCTGCTCGCATCTTACATAGGCAGTTTGAATAATATGCAGTCCTTGGCAGCATTCTCCTGGTTGACAAACCGGAGCCATTTCTCCAGTCTCGCCTCTTCGATGAATCCTGACTTTTGAAGCACCCGGATTGACGCCTCATTGTCAACATCCACGAAAGTGCCTACGCGATGGATTCCAGGCTGCACTTTGGCGGTTTCTGTCAACTTCCTGCACAACTCCGTTGCATACCCCTTATTCCAGTGCAGCGGACCCAGTATGTAGCCCAATTGCATGTTGCCATCGGAGTACACAAGACCGCAGCCGCCGATGAGTCGGTGATGCTTCTGTAGCCGGACACTAAAGGCAAACTCTGTACCTTCCTTCCACCAGCTGTGTGCCATCGTCAGGAAAGCCCTGGTATCTTCGAGACTTCTGTGGGTAGGCCAGGCCACATATTTAGTAGCTTCCGGCTTACTTGCATAGGTATAAAAGATTTCCTCTGCATCTTCGGGTCGAAGCCGTTGCAGAACGAGCCTGGCGGTCTCCAGGCGTTCAGGGATGTGTAATGGCATGGATCGAAACTACAGACTATGAGTTCAAATATCGTTCATCAATACTTCAAAAAGGATACCGTTGAAGGGAAAATACTGGTGAAGCTCAACCCCATCCAACTCAAGGGAACCGAGCTGTTCGTACCCATTGAGGGCCCGGTAGAGGCAAGAGACCTGACCTTTGATGAACATATCCTGGAGGATCTGGCGGCCGATGGGTTTGAGGAGACAGGGCCCATGGAGTTCGGTTTATATCAGACTGGCCTGGCTCGCTGAGGGGTTTTCTATTTCCGCTGCGACCATTATTTTTACGGGCCCTTTTAAGATACTTCACTATGGGACGCATATTCGAGAAACGTAAGCACAAGATGTTTGCCCGCTTTGACCGCATGGCCAAGGCCTTCACCCGTATCGGCAAAGACATCGCCATTGCCGTAAAGCAGGGCGGCCCCAATCCCGATAACAATCCCAGGCTGCGTCTCGCAATACAAAATGCCAAGGGCGTGAACATGCCCAAGGATCGTGTTGAAGCTGCTATCAAACGGGCATCCAGTAAGGAAGAAAAGGACTTTCAGGAAGTAGTATATGAAGGCTACGCTCCGCACGGAGTCCCAGTAGTCGTTGAATGCGCCACAGACAATCCCACCAGGACGGTTGCCAACATCCGCCTCCACTTCTCCAAGAACGGTGGCAACATGGGGAACTCGGGATCGGTGTCGTTCATGTTCGAAAGGAAAGGAGTCTTCAAATTTGCGCCTGACAAGATCAACCTCGATGAGATTGAACTGGACCTTATCGATGCCGGTGCAGAAGACATCCAGCGCGACGAGGAAGAAATCATTGTGTACACCCGCTTTGCAGAATTCGGACACATGCAGAAATTCCTGGAGTCGAAAGGCCTTGCAGCCAAGAGCTCAGAGCTTCAGTATGTTCCCACTACAACCAAAGAACTTGGCGAAGCTGAGCAAGACGAAGTGATGGAATGTATTTCAGCACTGGAAGAAGATGACGACGTTCAAACCGTCTATCATAATCTCGCCTGACAGTCACCTAGTTGGGCCTTACATCGCTGCCATCCGTCACCGTTGCCGTAACCGAAGGACTTCCTTTGTAAAACACGATGCTGGATCCTGAGGCCGTTGCCTTCAGCGTTTCGTTGGCCCACACCCTTGCCTCACTGGAGCCCGATGCCACGACCTCGACACGATCTGCAGACATATCAGCGGCGTGCAACGCCGACATGCCAGAGACGTTCCCGTTAAATGCGGTGGCTTTACCGGTAAGTGTGACTCGTGATGCACCCGAGATGATCAATGAGACTGAGGCACACTGAAGATCAAACTGACCCACTGATCCACCTGAAAGCGTGATACCCATATCCGAATGGAATCCACTGGCCATGGCATTGGAAGCTCCCGATAACAACAGATTGTTAAGCACCGGAAGTTGAATGGTGAGATAGGTCGGATGATCTCTCCTCTTAAAAGAAGAAAATCCGAGCCTCAGTGTGTTGCCCAACTTAACCACCACGAGGTCGTCCAAGTTCCTCCTGTCGCCTTCGGCATAAACCGAGAAAGAAGGTGATGACTGCAAAGTTATCATGAGGGCCTCGTCCGCTTCGACTCGGTCAAAGCCCATCAGGGCATAGCTGCGTCGGTCAAATTGCACAGGGCCAGGGTCTTGTTGCGGGAAGCAGGCACTGAATAATCCTGCGAGACAAAGGAATACCGGCAGGCGGTTGGCAAGCAGTTTCATTATCAGGGGTTTTGAAGTCAAGACACCTGTAAGGTGCCCTACCCCTATTGTCACTAATTGTTTTTTCCAGGCGAGAGTCTTCCCTCCATGGTAAGATTATCATCTACCATGCGGTTGTTGTATTGTTGAATAAAGGCTTTAAGCTCATTTTCCATTACCGCCACCGTATCGGGAAGGTCCTGCATAAGGTTCTGTGACAGCATCCTGTCTTTCCGGAAATCATAGAGACCAATCGGGCTGGTGCCATTGAACTGAAGCAAGAAGTTGCCCCTGAAGGCCTGATAAGTGTTATCCAGATAATTGAAAGCAAATGGATTTGTTCGGTCATGAAGTACATCCCTGCCAAAGGCCACGTATGGCTGATCATAATGTAATATCCCCAATATGGTGGGCATGATGTCAATTTGCTGAATGATCTCCGGACGGATCCCTCCGCCGTTCTGTCCGGGCCGATAGAAGAAAATCGGGATTGCAAAGTAACCCCAGGCTGTGTTGTAGACCGGAAGCTTGATCTGGGCAGACGCATGATCCGCTGTTATGACAAAGATGGTGTTCTTGTACCAGGGCATTGTTGAGGCTGTCCTGAAGAACTGACGCAGGGCTTCGTCAGTGTACTCAATACACTTGTAGATGGTCATCTCACCTTCCTTGAAACGACCCTTGTATTCCTCAGGAAGGTTGTATGGGTGATGGGATGATACGGAAAAGAAATTTGTGTAAAACGGTTCCTTGAATTCGTTCATCTTCCGGGCATAGTACTGCATAAACTTGTGGTCCCATATTCCCCAGATACCATCGTAGTCTGCATCGTTGTTGTATTCATCTTTTCCGAAGTAGTTGTCGAACTCACAGGAGTTCGCGAAGGCCTGGAAGCCCATCGATCCGTTGGGCGCCCCGTGGAAGAATGCTGAATAGTATCCCTTCTTCTTCAACAGGCTGGCCATGCTGTTTACCCGGTTGCCAGAATAATGCGACAACACATAGGGTACTTCAATGGAGGGTATGCTGCATATCACCGACGGCATCGCGTCAATGGATTTCCTTCCGTTGGCGAATGAGTACTGATAAGCCACCCCATGCTGCACCAATGAATCCAGAAATGGTGTAAAGCCCTTGTAGTTGCCATTCTGCTCGCCCTGGTTGTACACCCCGAAAAACTCCTTGGAAAAGCTTTCCAGGATGATCACTACCACATTCAAGGGCTGAAAGGCTGCACTGTCTATGGGAAGATGGATGGGCGAAAACAACTTCGCCGCCTCATCATCAGAGGCAAAATATTGCACTTTGTCGATGACCGGAGTGCGGGCTGTTCTCAGCAAGGCAAAAGGTGTATTCAAAACCAGGTTCACATCCTTGGGTGCCGTCGCGTACTGCGCCGCATTTGAAAGTGTGATGGGTCGTGTGCTTTCTCCAAACCCGCCACGGATACCGGCAATCACCAATCCAACAATGAGCAGCATGCCGACCGTTCCACCCACATAGGAAACTACAAGGTGACGGATCTGAGGACCACTCACCCTGAACCTCCGGCTCATCCAGATCAGGAAGAATACCATCGCCGCGAAAAAAATGACAGCATACCAATAGTCGAGGAGAAACTGGGTGATCAGACTCAGGAAATTCTGTTCATGCTGAAACTGGCTGAAGACACTAAGGGTCGTTCTTCGCAAGGTGTAACGATAGTAAAGTGCATCTGCAATGTTTGCCGCAAGTCCAACGGCATTGATAACAACAAACAACCATCGCAGTACGCGCTGATAACCCTCCCCAAAACGAAAATGAAATGGGATGATCGACAAGAGGATCAGTAGTGAGTTCAGATAAAGAAGTGCAGTCAGGTCGAAGCGCATTCCACCCAGCGCTATTCTCACATAGCGCTCAATGGTCATCCCCGGAAAAAACGAGATGTTATACAGGTAGAACGCGAACCTGCACAACTGGTACAGCGCCATCATCGTCACGAACTGCAGTGCCAGCATCAGGTAGATGTTTCCCCGCCAGCGCAGTTCCTCTCCAGAGAATTTCAGACGATTCAACACAGCGTACTCATTTGCCTTTGGGCCGCAAAATAAGTCAATAGCTATGATTGTAGGCGATCAATGCCTATTTTGTCTTAATTTTGTAATGACCTCCCATGGGAGGTTGGCATAACACTAAACCCCTTGACTACCGAGTTTCCTCATGAGGATTACTTTGATCTGTTCATTGTTGGCTACGTCTGT
>JAFEAM010000041.1:40608-89618 GCA_018266395.1 Bacteroidota bacterium
ACCATAGACAAGGGGCTGGATAAGGATACCCGCTATGAAGCGAGGTTCATGCTGAGGGGAACGCCCATCGGCTTTCATTATGGCTATGATCGCCCGGGCTTCGGGTGGGTCATCTCCCCAAGTTATCTGTCCATCGGACAGAAGTACACGATCAAGAATACCACCGGCGGCGACGTAGGCACAAGGGATATCAGCATGAATTATTTCAGCCTGCCCATAGCCCTGAAGTTTCATGTCAACGACCTTGCCTTTTTCCGCTTCAGTCTGGTTGCTGCCGCCGATTTCTGCTTTCTCCTCGACGGGAAAGAGACACAAACCTGGGAGGCTTCCAAACTACGGTATCCTGCCGGTGTATCGGTGCCCACAGATCCAGGATACACTATCGCTTACGACGGCGTGTTCGTGCCCGCCATCAACAAACAAGTCTATGTTACAAAAGACAAATACAATGCGTTTCAGATTTTCGGCGGTATTGGTACGCGGATGGATCTTGACTTCAATGAGGACTGGAGCGTCATGTTCGATGGACGGGCCAACTTCGCTTTGTTTGACTCAAGAAGCAGTTCTTACCTGAGTCAGCTCGAAAACCCTTCAGGCCCCGCCGACATCAATGGCAAGCCAGGGGCACCCGACCTGCCAGGACAAAGAAGAGATATTTTCCTGTCGTTTACTCTTGGCATCTCCCGGACCATTCAAACCAAGCCTCAGTTCAAGTCAAGGCAATCGGCTCCCATTCCGAAGATGTCGGTGCCCAAGCAGGACCATTCCAAGGTGATGAATACAAAGAGGAAGAAGAAGTAGACTTCCCGGTATTACCATTACGCAATTCTCGCAGTCCTCGTCCTCCTTTTATTTTATTGTCAAATCAGGAAACACCTTGCAGGAAAAAATACATTTTTGTCCGATTACCAACCAACCCATCGCGGTATTCTGACGTGATGGGACGAAACGAGTCGTTTCAGCCCGACTGACTACGACTCCTAATACAGAAATAACGACAGTTAAGAAAATGACCAGAAAAGAATTTATTGAAAGAGTCGGACTTGGTGCATCCGCTTTACTGCTTCCCGCCTGCCTGGGAGGACTTTCCTCATGCTCTGGCGTCAATGCCTTTCCCGCTGCTCCGACAAATGTGGATTTTACCCTTGACGTATCAACCGGGGCACTTGCGACCAAGGGTGGCTATTTGATCAATGCCGGGGTGATTGTCGCCAGAACTTTGGCCAACCAATTCATAGCCGTTTCGGCCGCCTGCACGCATCAGGGCAGTACCGTAGAATTCATAGGTTCGGGAAGTTACTTTTACTGTCCCCGACATGGTGCTACCTATAGCACTTCCGGCGCCGTAACCGGCGGTCCCGCTTCCCAGTCTCTTGCCAGTTACAAGACATCACTCAACGGAACGTCGCTGAGGGTCTTTTCTTAAGCCGGTGGTTTATGAATAAAGGGATTTTCAGAAGGGTGCCAACCCTGATCCTCGTCTCAGCTCTATCAATTCTGTTATCAGAGTGTGTTGATGACAACCTTGAAAAATTGGCTAAGAAAAGCAGTTCGGGCGCAACAACCAGCAACTCCTCTTCAACTTCATCATCTTCAGCCACAGCCACAGCAACAGCCACCGGCTCCGCAACATCCGGCCAGTCAGGATCTACTACGGGCTCCGGTACAGCAACCGGTTCAGGCAGCGGTTCTGCGTCCGGTTCTTCGACAACAGTGTCCTTTGTGAAGGATGTGCAACCCATCCTGTCTAAATACAAATGTGCCAACTGCCATGGAACCTTTTACTCCAATTATTCCGGAGCACACTCGCTCGCAGTAACAGGACTGCTCTACGGCACCATGAGCAGGGCCGCTGGCTACCGCCCCATGCCTCCAGGACAAATTGTGTCTACCGCAGAATTGGCGATTATTAAGAAGTGGGTTGATGAAGGTGCGCCGAATAACTAATTTGAAAATACCATGAAATACATTTTGCTGGTCACTTCGATGCTGACGGTATTGTCAGTGCGTGCCCAACCCGTCTACATGTCAAAGTCCGGGACCATCTCCTTTTTCGCAGGAACGGCAGTGGAAGACATTGACGCCACTAATGAGAAAGCACTGAGCTTCTTCAATACCGAAACCGGGGAAGTAGTGATCTCCATTCCGAACAAGGAATTTCACTTCCGCAGGTCGCTCATGGAAGAACACTTCAATGAGAACTATATGGAAACCGGAAAATACCCCAAGAGTGAATTCAAGGGAAAGGTCAATGACATCAAGTCAATCAACTTCGCCGGTGCCGGACCGTTTCAGCTATCTGTTACAGGACAGCTGAATATCCACGGTGTGAGCAAGGAACGAACTATTGATGTGACCCTGCGCAAAGACGGGAATCGTTTCATTTCGGAGGCCAAATTCAAAGTCCTGCTGGAAGATCACAAGATTGACCGGCCAAAAATCCTGTGGGAGAAGATCGCTGAAAGTGTAGAAGTAAACACAAACCTTGTCTATGAACCTTACAAGAAATAAAACATTTGGCATCCTGGCATTCACGCTTTGCCTTACACAGCTCTACGGGCAGGATCTGGATGCCCTCCTGAAACAAGAGGAAGGCAAGGAGACGGAATATGCCACAGCTACATTCAAGGGAACACGCCTCCTCAACGGCCAGTCAATTGAAGCCCCCGGCAAGGGAGTACTGCAGGTAATGTTCTCCCATCGCTTCGGCACACTGGAAGATCCGCTCTACACCTTCTTCGGCATGACACAGGCCTCCATCAGGTTTGGATTTGATTATGGCATCAGCAACAAACTTTCTGTCGGCATTGGCCGAAGCAGCGGACTGGGTGGCACTACTCCGCCGCCCACATATGACTTCTCGGCGAAGTACAGATTACTGACTCAATCTTCCGGGGCAGTGAACATGCCGGTGAGCGTGGCGGTTTTCGGATCTACCGCTATCAACACGGTCCACTGGCCAGCAGATGGAATTGAAAGAAGTACCGCCGACCGTTTTACCTACACCGGACAGGTACTGGTAGCCAGAAAGTTCAGCGAAGGGTTCTCCCTGCAATTGATGCCCACCTATATCCACCGCAACCTTACCGATGCAGCAGATCAGTCCAACAACCTGTTTGCCATTGGATTTGGAGGTCGCATCAAACTGTCAAAACGGACTACGTTTAATTTTGAATACTATCTCAACCGAGCCAACAGCCTCGGCGCCGGATACTATGATCCGGTCGCAATAGGCTTTGATATAGAGACTGGCGGCCACGTATTCCAGATCATGTTGACCAACTCCACCGGTCTCATTGAGCCGCAGTTTATCGGACAAACCAACACCAACTTCTGGGATGGTGCCAAGGGCATACGACTTGGATTCAATTTCAGCAGGGTGTTTACTGTGAAAGAGTATAAGAAATGATTGAAAGAGTCCTGATAATTCAAAGGGGGCCTTGAACGCCCCCTTTTGTTTTACGTCCATAACGACCGCTAACTCACCTTGACAAATTCAACCCTCCTGTTCCTGGCTTTGTTTACCGCCGTATCATTGGGAGCCACTGGTTCTGCCTTCCCTTTACCGTCTGATGTGAGCCTGGTCGCATCAATCTTGTAATTCCTGATCAATTCCTCCATAACGGCATTGGCCCTTTTCTTTGAGAGATCAAGGTTGAATGCATCAGCACCGTCGCTGTCGGTATAGCCCACTATTTTGATCTTCAGCGCCGGGTTGTCGGTCATGATCTGCGCCAATTCTTTTAAAGTGGTGGAGGACTCGGGTCGCAAGGTTGAAGAGTTCACATCAAATTGAATGCCATAGGAAATGAACTTTCCCTGACTCAGCAGTTTGGTACGCATGTCAGGCAACCCTGCAGCAATTCTAACTTTGCCCAGCAGAGGCGTGGCCTCGTCGCTGTTCTCCATTCTGAAAATGTTATAGGTGTAGCCGTCAATTAAACCCCTGGGAAGATCCAATACCTTATTCTGGTCCACATACATACGTATTCTTTGCTTCTGAATCCAAATAGCCATCTTGTACAACTGCCCGGGTTTGAACTGAAAACTGCTGGTTCCCTTATCCTTGTATCCCTCCGTTTTTTCCGAATAGTTAGTCCATAGTAATTGGTCATACCCAATGGTAATGCGGATACCCGCCTTACCCGGTATAGCCCCGCCTTCATTGGGGTTGTCCGGGCTTCCGGATGTCACGTACAGATCCAATCCATACATGAACTCAGATCTCACATTCAACAGGGGAACAAAATCAAACTCCACGGTGAAGTTATCTGTGAATTTGTCCTTTACTTCAGGAAAGAAGTACCCTGACTTCGTGAGCTGAAGCCACTGACCGGGGTACTTCGGATACGTTACCACCTCTCCGCTCCCTGAAGTATTCCATTCCAGCGGAAAATCACCAACATTGGTTGAAGTAAAGTCATCATAATAGATAATCTGACCGCCCGGAATGAAATCAAACTTTGATGCAGTCTTATCCTCCTGGGATAAAGCACTGAAGCCAGCGAACAAGGCCAACAACAGCATCCATGCTTTCGTTTTCATACTTGCTCTTTTGCTGCAAGTTAGGAAGGCCTATGTCTGCGGCATGTGATAATAATCAACGCCTCACGACATTGCGATCATTGAAATCCCCTGGACCAGAAATGCCCTGCACCGACCGCTTGCAGAGGCTATAAGCTTATTTCTTCTGGCGGTAAGGTTCCGAACACCCGGTCCCACAGCAGAGTGGAAACCCCAAATGCCTTGGATTCAGGATACTTGTAATGATGAAGCACATGAAACTTCCAAAGCCGCTTCAGGGGACCATAAGCAGGTGTCTTGTAACGGTGTTCAGCATAATGCAGCGTAATATAAAGGACATATCCGAATAAGAACCCCGGGAAAAATCCCATGGCATATACGCGCATGATGAGCCAAAAGATCAGGTAGAACAATGAAATAAGGATCAGAGCAGGCACAGGAGGCATAGCCAGGCGGGTAGGATCCTTGGGGTATTGGTGATGGATCCCATGACCCAGGTGCTGAATCTTCAGCAGCCAGGGCTTGTCGGTCTTTACGTGGTACACATAGCGATGAACCCAGTATTCGGTGAAGGTCCATGTGAGCCACCCTGCAGTAAAAAGCAATACGTATGCCATCCATCCTACCCTGCCGACGGCAAACCAGGACACACTTATGACGATTATCATATGCATGGTCACCGGTACAGAAATATGGGTTCGGGTGAGCTTTTCCATCCAGCTGTTCCGGAACAGTTCATCTGTCCCTGAATTCCTTGGCATCAGATGTTCCGGTATTCTTCCTGCTGTATTTTCCATTGAACAAATACCTTTTTGCGCAAAGATAACAGATTTGATAAATAAGGATTCATTAGTCCTCTATTAATGGCACCCGTTTTGAATACTACGACCCGACCGGCCTGCTTTTGCAATTCGGTACATTCTGTTTAATTTGTAAGACCACCTCTCCCCCAATAATCCCTCTTCACATGAAAAGAATAATGATCATGGCTCTGGCCATGGTGGCCCTTTGCCTTTCTTCATATGCAGCGATCCAGACTCCCGCCGACACGGTCAAAGTGGGCGTCTATGTAATCAGCGTGCACGATATCGACTTCCACGACAAGGAATATACCATCCGGTTCTGGCTCTGGTTCGTTTACAAACCCCAGGTACCCAATCCGGATGATCCCATTCGGTTCAACTTTGAGGATCAGATCGACATCCCCAACGCCAAAGAAATTGAGATTTCAGAATCCATTGCCGACACGGTAAGGGGCAAAGTCTGGGTGCAGCTCAAACTGCGCTGTGTGATGAAGGAAAACTGGAGAGTCGAGAACTTCCCCTTCGACGAGCAGAAACTCAGGGTGGTGGTGGAAAATACGATATTCGACCAAAGCAGGCTGATCTTTGTGGCCGATAAAGATGACAGCAAGTTCGACAACGTAGAGTCGCTGGATAACTGGACAGTCGATAAATTCGAAGTGACCACCAACGTGAGTCTCTACAGTACAGGCTTCGGCGACCCGCAACCGGACCGGCGAGCGAGCATTTACTCTACTTTTATCTTTGGCATGGACATCAAGCGGGAAGCAGCGGGCCTGTTCGCCAAGATCTTTATCGGGATGTACATCGCCTTCCTGATCTCCGGACTTAGTTTTTTATCCGATCCTAGCGAACTCGAGCCACGCTTTGGATTACCGGTGGGCGGACTGTTTGCCGCAGTGGGTAACAAGTATATCATAGACTCCCTCCTGCCAGAGTCTTCCAGTTTCAGCCTGGTGGACACCCTTCACACCCTGACTTTCTTCGGGATCTTTTGTATCCTCGCAGTTTCTGCCATCGCCCTGAAATTGGACAACTTCGGCAAGAAGGACAAAGCCAAAAAGATCAACATGATCGGCGCCATCCTCGTAGTGGCCTTCTACATTCTTGCTAACCTCTACTTTGTTATAAGGGCGTGAGACCTGTGGATCGTCAGAATTTCAAAGATTAGCTCTTCACCCCTGCAACCTCTTCGACTTTCTTCCATACGCGGAGGAAATTGCCGGAGCAAAGCTTCTGGATGTCCTCTTCTGTATGTCCTCGCTTCAGGAGTTCATAGATCAGGTTGGGATATTGCGACACATCCTTAAGCCCTTCAGGCAGGTTGTCTGCTCCTCCTACCCCGTCAAAGTCGGAGCCAAAGCCGACATGGTCAATCCCTGCCAGTGCAATGGCATGCTCTACGTGATCCGCTACCAGTTTGACATCAACCGCCGGTGCGGGATGGGATGCTCTGAACCCGCTGACCAGTTGTTTGGCAGCAGGATCCGACTCTTTAATATTATTTGCTTTCAACAATGAATCAATCCGCTTGGAATAATTGCGGGTGTTTTCATCCAGGAAAGAGTTGTAGAAGTTGATCAGCATGACGCCGCCATTTTTCCCCAGTGCACTGATCATATCGTCGGTCATATCGCGCATGGCTGTGGGGGCGAAATGCCTGCACGAAGAGTGCGACGCGATGCAGGGCGCCTTGGTCAGTTTCATTACCTGGTAGAAGGTGCTGTCATCCACATGCGAAATATCCACCATGATGCCCACCTTATTCATTTCCTCCACCACCAGCCTGCCGAACGGACTTAATCCGCCCCATGTACGTGTTGTATCTCCGGAAGAGTCACAGATCTGGTTATCCTGGGTGTGGGTGAGCGTAATGTATCGGATGCCGCGGTCGTGGAAGTATTTTACATTGACCAGGTCATTGCCAATAGGTGCACCATTCTCCATTCCCATCGGCAGGCTGATTTTGCCAGCCTTGAAATTGGCTTCCACGTCATTAGCCATAGGCGCAAGCGCGAACTTATCCGGAAGGTGGGCAGCAATCTGTTCCACAAGGTTGATCATCGAGTCGGCGCGATCCTTACCAAAGTCTTTATGCGTCTGGTATTCCTTAGCCACGTAAATCGACATGAAGGGTGCCGTAAGTCCGCCCTTCATGGCGCGTTCAAAATCAAACTCTCCTGAGTCCGTATGGATGAGCACATTGTAATTGCCTGTCGATACATTGAATTTGTTGTCCAGCAAACGTCCGGGCAGATCCACGTGACCGTCAGCGATGACATATTTATGTGCCAACTGATCGGCGAAGGCCTTGAGTTCGGTGTCATTCATCCGGTCAACAGGCTTGCGGTCGGAACATCCTGCCATGAGAAATACGGCAACGATGATCAATGCGAATTTGAATTTCATTTTGGGAAGGGTAAGGAAACAAAGATATACAAGCGTAACAGGATTCAAAGTGGCAGTAGAATCCGGCGGGTATTGTCTTATATGGACGATTAGATTACTTCACAGCCGATGTTCGCAGTTCAGTGTGGATGCTCCACCTTTGTCCTACGGGGTACTTTTTTGGCAAGGCCAGTTCCAGCCCGATGCCTTCCATTAGCACCCCTAGCAGGATGGCCCCGCTGCCAAACAAAGTAGTTGCTGTTCCGGTATAGGGATCTGAATTTCCCTGGGACGTGAAACTGGTTCCCAATACCACGGGTACGATTCCCGCAACCATAAAAGCCCCGCCTATTACTTCCATGGCCATAGGTTTCTTCTTTACCACTTTGGTCACTGATGACAATTGTACAGTGTCGGGTTTCTGCGGCTTGCCGTTTTCTCCCTTGTCATGGGTAATAAGAAATCCTGATGATGAAATGCTTCCCAGCCTGCCGACCAGCCTGCCGTGGTCCTTCACTTTAATCTTCACCCTGGTGCCCTCCAGCAATACCACAGCTTTCTTGCTATTGAGTGACTGGATCACCAGTACCCATTCCTCTGAAGTGGGTTGCCCTGTAACAAACAGAGGAAACGCCAGCACACACCATATAAGCCAACATCTGAACATGGCTCATCTCCATCAATGCGAAGTTACGCACTGGCGGGATGAACTGGAATGACTACAGTCATGTGCTGCAAATTTGGATCGATTCGCACTTATTATTGCTGTTGCGCATACAACAGCACCCTGCCTCGCGAAATCAGTTGCCGGTAGGCCGCCTCTCCCAGGGAATCTCTAAACCTGCCTTTCAGCTCTGCAACTTCCTTTCCAAGTTCGACCCTTTTGTCCAACTGCCCTTCTCTGAGGTAATTCCAATTGGCCATCAGGAGTTCATCAAACATCCTTGTCTGACCATCATTGAGGTTTGAATAGAACAAGGCATTCAAATCCACAGTAACAATGGAGGTATTCATGGCGTTTGGGTTTTGATGGCAGAATTTAGCTATGGTTGGGCGCCTTATGCAATTAAGATTGGGTTATATTTTTGTAAGAAGGGGTTGCTAGGCACTGGGCACTGGCTACTGGCGCGGGATCCAAAACGTAGGATTCCATTCAAACTGTTGACTGATTAGTATGTTGGGAAACTTACCAGGTACTCGATCGGACATCGACGAAAGCTGACTTGTTGAAACTCGCTGCGTCAAGACTTCAAAATTCAGAATTCATCTGTTCAACATTCTAATTGGCTGCTGGGCACTGGCTTCTGGCGCGGGATCCAAGGCGTAGGGTTCCACAGAAACTGTTGACTGATTAGGATGTTGGGCAACTTACCAGGTCCACGACCGAACATTGACGAACGCTGACCTGCTGAAACTGGCTTCGTCAAGACTTCAACATTCAACATTCAATATTCATCTGTTCAACATTCTAATTGGCTCCTGGCTGCTGGGCGCTGGCTTCTGGCGCGTGGTTCAGATGTCAAAAGTGACTCAAACTGCTGACTGATTTAAATCTCGCCACACTTCCCAGGTCCACGATCCGATATGGATGAAAGCTGACTTGCGGAAACTCGCCTGGTCAAGACTTCAAAATTCAATATTCAATATTCATCTGTTCAACATTCTAATTGGCTGCCGGGCACTGAGCACTGGCTACTGGCACACTCACCAGATGATCTTCGGCAATCTGAATTTCATTATGTACATTTAGCGCGCTGGCCCTCCAGCAATTTTCTGCCTAACCCAATCAATTTTTTTCTTTACCTCAGCATCCTTCAGATACCAGGAGGAATGGTCTATTAGGTAAGGTAACTCCCGGGACTGACATTTCTGGCCATATGCCACTTGGCTTCTCTGGAACTTGGAAATCTAAAGACAGGCGCAATAAAATCTAATATATCCCAGAAGTTATGTGTTCTCAGCTCAACATGAAATCCTGTTTCCTTTCCATTACAGCCATTTTCATATTCTCTCAGGATTTGTTTTCACAGCAACAAAAGTCCGACTCGTCAAGGCTTCCCTTTGCCAT
The DNA here is from genome assembly GCA_018266395.1 of Bacteroidota bacterium. Lineage (GTDB taxonomy): Bacteria > Bacteroidota > Bacteroidia > Cytophagales > Cyclobacteriaceae > ELB16-189. The sequence goes on from JAFEAM010000041.1 coordinate 50,392, forward strand.
TGCGGACGAGAAAAGACTGTCGGATGAAGACTTGCGGGATAAGAAGGAAGGGGCATATATTACAGGAACGCCGGATTTCAGTTCGGACCCCGTGAATGGATTTGGATACGGAGCAGAGGGATCCCTGTATTTCAATGGGACCCGTAGTGACCCCTTCTTTAACTATACAGCCTACCGCGCCAAATTGGATTTTGTGGTGTTCAATACCACCAAAGAGCAACGGGAATTTTTTGTCAAGCTGGATGTGCCCTACATCTTCAATTCCAAATGGCGCCTGCGGGTGGAGGGCGGCTATGAAGCAAATCCGAACCTTCTATTCTTTGGGCTTACTCCGAAAGAATCCCTGCAAGGCCTTACCTACTATCCTGCAAATCCGTCCACCGGACTACCCGACAGTACAAATGCCCCAGTGACAAACGCGCATTGGTCGGATTATGAAAAAAATGGATTGGTCGGCCCTAATGAGTTTTATCATAACTATTTCAAGAAGGAAGGTGTGCTCAATGTGAGCATTGAGCGATCCTTTTTTGGGGATAAGGTAGGGACCTTGATCGGGTTCGAGCTGGCCCAGCTTAACTACACAACCTTTGCAGGGAATTCACTGCTGAGAAGTCAAAGCGAGGCAGGATTGGTTAAGGGTGTAAAAAACAATTTCATCACCATCGCTCAATTTGGCCTGGCGTATGACACCCGCGACCTTGAGCCAGATCCCGGCAGCGGCCTGTTTCTGGAACTGACCGATGAAGTCTCCCTCAAATCACTAGGCTCGTCGTACAATTTCAATAAGATCTACGCCCACGCCAACTGGTACCAAACCATCCTGCCTTCGTTATTTCCAAAACTGATATTTGCTGCCCGGCTGGGAATGGGTTATATCAGCGGTGACGCGCCATTTTTCGAATACCAGGACCAGTGGAGTCAGGAAGGAGACATTGAGGGTTTGGGGGGAGCCCGAACGCTGAGGGGGTATAAGATAAGCCGGTTCGTAGGCAGGTTAATGGAATTCAACAACTTTGAACTGCGCTGGCGTTTTGCCAAGGCAAAGATGTTCAACCAGCAATTTGCTTTCAGCGCAGTTCCATTTTATGATGTGGGCGGCGTATATGACAACCTGGCAAGCTTTGATTTTACGCAAATGAGGTATTCGCAGGGCGTTGGCTTGAGAATAGCGTGGAATGTGAATACGATTCTGCGATTCGACTATGCCTGGTCAAAAGAAGATGCGCAATTTTTCTTCAACCTTGCGCACACGTTCTAGAATGGGTTCGGCACGTCGGAACGTTGATCTGCGCTTCTAATAGCGCGGAAATGGGTGGCGGTTTAAGGTGCCAACGGTTGGACTGACCACTAACACTGCCCATCCTGATGGTGGTCATGGGAATGAACGGGACATTTGGGCAAACTTTGAAGTGCATTTAAGATGATGCACACTCAGCAGAAAACGATATTCCGGGTCGCGCACATGATAGCTTTTGGTTTGGCGCCCCTCCTCTTCTCTTGCGTATCCTTCATTATTATTATAATGCGCATAGGCCTCAAGGTTTGTAAGGGAAGGTCTGCAAGCCCTGAAGGGGCGTCGTTTATCAGCGGTGCGCATCGCACACCGCGATAGGATGGTGTTTATCGGAGCCCTGTAAGGGCGAAGTTTGTAAAGCACTCTGGACCGGAGTGGGTTCGCTATGACATATAGATGATAGCAGGCGAAGCGCATTATGACCGGAGAAGGTTGCTTCACTTCGTTCGCCCAGAAGCAAATCGACTGAAGTCGATTGCTACAGGGCACCTCGTTTGCAATAATAGTGTAAGTTCATTTGTTGATTGCGTGATTGGATATGATCCCGACTGAGCACTGGCCAAACTTCAAATATGAGTCTGCAAGCCCTGAAAGGGCGTCATTTATCAGCGGCGCGCATCGCGCGCCGCTAATGGTTGATGATTGTCGGAGCCCTGTAAGGGCGAAGTTTGTAAAGCGCATCAGAACGAATGGGTTCGCTTCGCGATGAAATATCGATGATAGCGGGCGAAGCGTATTACGACCAGAGAAGGTCGCTTCACTTCGTTCGCCCAGAAGCAAATCGACTGAAGTCGATTGCTACAGGGCAATAAAGTGACAAGCCGCTAGAATTACTCTCCTAATTTTGAGAGCTTTCTAAAGGCTTGTCTGCTTTATTGCAATGATGATGTAGACATTAAGTTCGGACGCGTAGAAGATTGCGTCGCTACGCTCGCAATCTTACTGAACCTTCCCCGTATCTTCAGTCAGATTGTATCTTTATGCCCGCTGAAATAAGATATGAAAACCATGATGATCACCCCTGAGGGCATGGAAAAGCTCAAAGCAGAGCTGGATCATCTGTGGAGGGTGGAGCGGCCCGACACTACACAGAAGGTGGCGTGGGCTGCGAGTCTCGGTGACCGCTCGGAGAATGCGGACTATCACTACAACAAAAAACGTCTCCGCGAAATTGACCGCCGCATCCTCTATTTGCGAAAGTGCATTGACGACCTGAAAGTAGTGCACTATTCTCCCTTTCAGGACGGGAAGGTGATGTTCGGCGCCTGGGTGGAGATTGAAAACAACAAGGGTTTCAAAAAGCGGCTGCGCATCGTGGGCAGCGAAGAACTCATCGGATCCAGGGATTACATATCCATGGACTCGCCCATGGCGCAGGCATTGCAGAAAAAGCAAGTGGGCGATGAGGTCATCGTTAAAACCGCCACCGGAGAATTTGTATGGCGGATCAGGAAGATTGAGTATGAACAGTGAGATCTGGATTGAGGAGGATCGCTTCACTCCGTTACGCGATGACGGCATAGTTATTAAGCTGGGAGGCTTGGAGGATTGCGTCGCTACGCTCGCAATCATCTTCCAATAAGTATGCATCGATGTACGTTGCATGCAGTACTATTAATAAATTTGGTTTGACAGAAGCAGAGGTACCAGCCAAGTCCCATAGGCAAACACTAACCAGCACTTGACCATAATGAAAAGATAATGATCTCAAAAGAAACGTTTAAGAATTATATTGGATATGCCATTGGAGAAATTGTTCTGGTGGTTATTGGCATCCTGATTGCCTTGCAAATTAATGCCTGGAACGAAGAACGAAGGAATAGGAAGCTGGAACAGGACTACTACTGCCGGCTATTGGAAGACGTAATGCAGGATGAGGCTTTGCTGGCAAAACTTGTCACAGAAAATACAAGTCGGATAAACATGAGCAATCAGATGCTTCACCTCCTTAAACAGAAGTCGCCCAGCCGCAAGGACGTGGTCAACTGCATGCGTGGAGCCACGGTGCGCACCACCTTCACCTTCAAGCCTAATCAGGCTGCTTATGAAGACATCAAATTCAGTGGCAACCTGAATATCATCCGGGATATCAAATTGAAGACCCTGCTCATTAATTACTATTCCACCACACTCGGGATAGCCAATGTGGTAGATGTGAATTCAGACGTGACGGTTGGAATGTATTACCGACTGGATAAGGATTTTGTTGAGTTGGGGTGGACAGACCTTCCCGCTGTGACAGAAACCATAGACACCGCCCTGGTTGATTTGAAGCAATTCCAACCATTGGATTTTCCTTCACCTGAACTTCGCAAGCGATTGATCAGTGAAGCCGTATTCTACCTTGGGACCAATGCCAGGAAGAATGAACTTTATAAAGCTGTGAATGAAGAAATTCAGAAAATGAAATCGGAACTCCTATCGAAGTGTCCTTCCTGAAGGGCTCTTTGCCCTAGTTTGTCTTCCAATTGCACCCACACCGCCCTTGTTGGTTTGAAAACCAACAAGCCTACGCACTATCAGGCAGCACCCTTTCATTACCTGTACGCGTGGGACATTTCCATTCAGTCAGTTACATAAACCCGGCATTCGAATATCGGTATTCCACCGGGCCGTGAAAAAGTACGAACAGCGTTGTAATGAAATAATCCTATTTCTGCACTTCATACTACACTGATTGCTCAATTTGATTCATTAACGATTTTTACTAAAAACCACCTTCCGCTTATTTTCTCAAAAAAGTATTGCACAGAAATGCCTACATCAATTCCGGCTCGATGAATTAATCGCCTGTTTTGACTTGATTCGAATACTGATGTTGTGTAGCCTCCGTCTCCTTTCGCTGTAATTGAGTCAGGGAGAAACTCAATATGCTCCCATTCATTCATCTTAAGACCCTTATGGACTTCGACAGGTGGCGCAACACCTTCATAATATGTGAAATCCAATGGGAACTTTACTCTGCTTTTCTGGAACTCCTTATCGTTGCCAAACTTAGAAAGAAAAGCTTCAAAAGAATCGTCGACACCTTGAGACTTAGTCGATAAGACTCTATCGTACATCTCCTTTTTGCCAGGTGGTACATTATAATACCCTATTACAACTTTGCCTAGCTTTTGCTCTTTCCAATACTTACCATTATTATCAGTTCCCTCCAAAAGTAAATTATCATTGGCCAGCATTTTAGTATAAACATTAACTCCGTACTTTTCCTCTTTCGCTTTGCTGATACCACCAGACTTGTCATCGTCTGTAATGTAAACCACTGAGCCATCAGGATAAATTGCTTGATGCTCTCTGTAGCCTTCATCATCCTTTAATTTTTTTAGCTCATAGCCAATAGGCAACTCTAAAGTATAATCTATTTTGTGCGCAGTAAATCTGAATAGCTTCTGAGCGGAACATGAAATTTGAATCAGAATAATCGCTAGTATTAAGACTGCCTTCATATCATCTAAACCTTCGCTCTCGTAGGTCCTTCGATTGCGCCGAAACCGCCCTTGGTTTTCCTGACTGCCATAAGGCAAGTGGAATCAACAAGTGTGGGCAAAAATTCCCATTCAGTCTCATTAAATAAACCCCGTACTCGAATATCTGTATGCAGGGTACTGAAATGCGTTGAAACGCTTTTGGGTGGATTCCATGGTGTTTGGATGCGCTCAGCGTAATTATGCTAAAATACTTTCCTGATCTCCCTTCAAGGTGCGAAGGGTGCCTGTCATAAATGCACTTTTGATAAATCCCTTTAACGATAAATCCTCATCCAGATCAGGCCATTCTATTCCAATCCCTTCACTTATTAAAGACCACTTATTGAGTTGCTTATCGCTGGCTTTGCTCAGCTTGGGGAAGTCGGATATTCTTGATTTGATAATCGCGCCATTGCTGAGAATGAGCACGAGGAGATTCAGATTGCGGTCTACAACCACATGACGAACCCGTATCCCGTTGTCAAAGATCATCTTTTCAATCGGGTCGGTTGCCCGTTTATTTTTTATGGCTTTACGTCTTTTATGCGAAGTAGTCATGCCACACTCTCTTTAAAATCTCCAGATTCTCAATGACCAGATTTCTGATATCACGCCTCTCTCTGATAGTAAAGTTATAGCTATATTCTTCTGCTACCGTAGGCCCTAGCCATATTTTGCATTGCCATCTCCCTTGATGACATGGACGTGAGCCGGCTCATCATTCTCTTTACTGAAAAACTTGAATTTGTATCCGTTGATTTCCAGTACCGTTGGCATAGGCTACAATGATAGCCGTTTTTGTGCTTTGAGGCCCGACAACGATAAAGTGAAAAAGCCTGAAAAAGAGTCTCCAGTATTGGAAACTGCTTCCAGGCTTTTTCTACTTTATCGTAGTCCGTACGGGAATCGAACCTTCTTACCTGCTTGAGCTCTAGTTTAACTTATTTTGCCTATATAGCCTCAATTATAGGCCCATTTGGTAAAATATCAACGATTTAAGGATGGTTTAGATAAAGTAGAAAAGTCCGTACTTTCGTCCGCTAATCGTCCGTAAAGGCGTCCGTAAACTATGGTAAGATTTAACTTGGACAGAAAGTCCGCAAAAGAGTCGCAAATATTCCTGGCACTTCACTACAGAGGGAAGAAAATCAAGGTATATACCGGCAAGAAGATACAACCCTCCATGTGGGACCTGGATACCTGCAGGGCAAATCCCAGGAAGTATAGAAACAACTGTGTTGGCTTTAACAGGTTTCTACAGGACATCAGCGACCAAGTCGAAACACTGGTCAATGATAACAAGCCCATTACAAAGGGAGACATCCGCCTCATTGTAGACAAGGCCCTTGGAAAAGAAACCAAGGATTCATTTTTTGGTTTCGCCGAAAGCCATCTGGAGGAGCAGCGCAGGAAAGGTCAAATGAAACCCATTTCAATCAAGGGGTACCAGATGACGATAAACAAACTCCGCTCCTTCCGTCCTACTCTTACTTTCGACGAGGTAGACTTAAACTTCTATGACAAGTTTGTGGCTCATTTAAGGGATGCAAGCCTCGCAACCAACACAATTGGTGCCCATATAAAGAGGCTGAAGTGGATCCTTACTTCTGCAATGGACAGAGATGTACACACTAACGTAGCCTTCAAGAAGAAGGCATTCAAGGTCATTGATGAAGAAACCGACTCCATCTATCTGACAAAGGAGGAGATAGAGAAACTCGCCAGCAAGGAACTTGCGCCTAAACTGAGGCGTGTGGCAGACGCATTCGTAATTAACTGTTATTTGGGAATGCGTTACTCTGATCTAGTCTTTGTCCAAAGGGAAAATTTCACAAAGGAGGGTAATCTTTATTACCTGGATATGGTGCAAGGAAAGACCAAAGAGAAGGTTACCATCCCCATTAATCCTGAAGTTGTACCTATCCTGGAGAAATATGATTTTGCAATCCCCGTGCTTCGAAATAACACCCTAATGTCTGTACAAAAGTTCAATATGTACTTGAAGGAAGCTGCTCAAAAAGCCGAAATCAATTCACTTGAGACCGTTAGACTGAAAGGCAAGGTCGAAAAGATTCCCAAGTATAAGCTCATCAAGTCTCACACTGCCAGAAGAAGTTTTTCCACGAATTTGTACCTTGATGGTGTACCCATTCAAGACATCATGGCTATCACTGGACACAGCAAAGAGCAGACTTTCCTGCTGTATGTAAAGGCCGATCAACTAACAAAATCAAAGGGACTAGCCAGGCATTACACTGAAGGAAAGAAAGCTTAAACAGATGGAAGAGCACATTCACAGGAGAAACTATACGCTTTCAGACTTTCGATCTGACGCTGAAATCCTCTATCTGAAATTCAAAAGGCACGATCCAGATAGAATCGACTTTCTGGATTCATATCTCAAATCACACCTTTTCACTGATGAAGAACTCTTTATTCTGAACTCATTTGCTGATGACTTTATTACCCAAGACTTATTGACTGCTTTAGAGACATCACCACTTGATGAGCCTAATGTTGATAACACAAATCAGGATCAAGTCAGTGCACCTTATCATTATGAGTTATGTCATAAGTTAGTTTCAAGACTAAAATTGCCGACCAATCCATTACCAAAACTATCGCCAAGATTAGTGGTCGACCCGTCGATGATAGAGAAATTTGATTACGCTGAAAGGCTTATGATTTCAAGGGGCCATATCAGGCGCGACGGCACATGGAATGGAAACCAAAAGGAGTTAATCGCGTTCATCAACTCAATGTGCGATGAAAATATCCTTAGGCACACAAATGAAGACGACATGAACACCTTCTACTCGACAAGGTATAATTTTGAGAGAGCTTCAAAGGATGGCCTTTGGAAACTGAACAAGTTTAGGAAACAAAAATCACCACTGTTTGACTTTGTTCTGGAGCATCTTAGAATGTACCCTCACTCTTAAAGGGAAGTCTAGTCCCCTTCATTCCCCTCAACGCCTTTTTAATTAACAGAGAAGGCATTTCAATTTTTTTTTGAGGGGACTCAAACAAACGGCGCCAACTATGCGCCATGTCCACAGAAATACAAAAAGGTTTACTGCTCATTCTAATCTCAGAGGAAAGACTTGCTGAGATTGTAGCGGAGGCCGTTCATGCTGCCCTAAAGACCCAGTCCAATTCAGCCCCTGAGGAACTAATTACGCGGCAATCCGCCGCTCAGTATTTAGGGATCACCCTTCCAACTCTTCATTCATGGGAGAAGAAGGGCTACATCTTAGCAACCAGAATTGGATCAAGGGTCTATTTCAATAAATCAAAACTTCTGAACAGAAAATGAAGAAGCATATGAATGACCCTAGTGGATCAGCGAAGATCCGTAACGATGGCATGTTTTAGCTGTATCTCAGCCAGACTCCACTATGATTGAAAAGCCAGCATTTATTGCCGAATAAGAATTTAATGCCAACAGAATGAACAATACAGATTCAAAAATCCAGTTGCCCCAGGGGCAAAAGGAACAGGCTACCCAAGACAGGACCTCCCATCTTGATCAACAGCTAAACTGGTACTATGAAAAATATCAGGCCTGGATATTCTCTGAAGATAAGCCCCCGAAACCACCACAACCCTTCCTACAGATTGATGGTGAACTAATTTCGTCACTCGGCAACCTTCTGATAATTTCAGGGCCACCAAAATCTGGCAAGACATCGGTGTCAGCAGCACTCATTGCAGGCAGTATATGCCCACCAGGTGGTTCAATCGACACCCTCGGCTTAAACATCGCACCAAATCATGCCAGAGGCCAGGTCCTGTATTTCAACAGTGAGTTGTCTCACAGTGATTTCCACAGCGCTACCCGTAAGATGCTGGACCGGGCAGGAATCCCTTCAGCAAAAGGTTTGCTGCACTCATTCAATTATGTTGGATTGCTGGCTTCAGAAATCCTGTCCAAGACATTAGAGGCTATCCAAGACGCTTACACGCTTGGTCCTATAAGACTCATTGTGGTTGACGGGATTGCAGACTACGTCGATAATGTCAATGATCCTGAGCCATGTACCAAGGTAGTGCGTACTTTTATGGACATAGCACAGAAACACAATGCAGTTGTGGTACTAATCATTCACAAAAACCCAGGAAAACCTGGCGAAACGAAATCACGTGGGCATTTGGGTAGTGAGCTGGCAAGAAAAGGTGAAGCCACCCTGGAGCTACAGGTAAAGGGGCAAATCGTAGAGATCACTGGGACCGATTTAAGGAACGCAGGCATGAACTTCAAGCCAAGGCAAATCGTGTACGATACAACAAAAGGGTACTTCGTTTTGAAGGGCCTGGGGCTGACCAATGCTGAGACCAAGAAAAAGGATGCTATTACCTTCCTGGATGGGATTTATGAGGGAAAGGAAGAACTTGGATATGAAGAGATCTGGAGGCCTGCAATGGAGTTCTTTGATGTCAAAGATAGATCAGCAAAGGGCCTTGTAACGTATTTCCTTAACCAATCGCTGATTGTCAAGCTAAGCCATGGCAAATACAAACGGGCAGTTGCAACCTAGTGTAAGTGCATAGTGCAAGTACAAACCCCTCTATAGGGGTTTGCACTTCTGCACTGGTATGCCTCTTGGGGGTGTCACTACCCCAGAGCCGTAAATAATGCCCCGCAGAGAAGCCCCACCCTCCCCACATAAGAATCTATTAAGCTCCAGGAACGCCTGCTACAGAGTCCTAACAACAACCAAGGCAGGGTGTTTCCTGGGGTTTTTATTGAGCTCCTGCCATCCCAGCGTCTCATCAGACAAAGAACAATATGATAGGTGTAAGTCGAGCCTGCTACCCGCCAGTACCAAACGCCCCCCATCATGAACTTGTTTGATCATCCCCGGCACCCTAACCAATGCTAAACCAATTTCCTGTTTAATCCAGAGCACATTATCTATTCTCTTATATCTGTTAATTCGCTATTCCCCCGTTCGCCCTTTCACAAAAACTCCTTCTTCTCCAGGGAACAGAATAGGAAGTTCATTTCTCTGAAGCCCACTTCCTGACTTCCAGTTAACCATTGTACCCAATTGTAAACCATTAACCCATGGAAACAAACAACCACAAATTGGAGAGGGTGGCTGAAATAAAGCTCAGCTACAGAACCAAGGTAAGGCCGTCAGAACGCGTGCCTGTAACGAGCTCCAGAGACGCCTATAATCTGCTTATGAGACACTGGGACCAGAAGCTCATAGAATTCCTCGAACAATTCAAGGTAATCCTCCTGACAAGATCCAATAAAGCCCTGGGGCTATTTGAGGTCTCAACAGGCAGCAGCACAGGCACAATTGCAGATCCAAAATTGATTTTTGCTGCAGCCATAAAAGCGAATGCTGCTGGCATCATCCTGGCTCACAACCATCCATCAGGAAGCCTGATTGCAAGCATCACAGATATCGACATTACCAAGAGATTGAAAGAGGGTGGCAAGCTCCTGGAAATACAAGTACTAGATCATCTGATACTGTCTAAAGAAGGTTACTACTCCTTTGCTGATGAAGGCAGTCTGTAACCTAATTAATTCTGTGCCGAGTACGTATATGCATTGCTAGATGATCAAGATCTGGAAATACTGTAAACTCATCCACGCCAGCAAGGTCGAGGAATTGCTCGGCCTCGTCAAGGGCGTTCATGGGTATTTCTATTTTCACAAAAGCATTCCTAACAGTGGCATTTAGATTCATGGGATGAGGGTCTCTACCCTGTAAAACAAAGAAAGCCTTTTGAGCCACCATTCGAGGATTGACTCGAGGGAACATCATCGCAATTGGATTCTCTGGTGGAGGGTCGCTTTTATCGACAAATGACTTATGGTATGTAAATGATAAGTCACTTGGCGTGAAGATCACCTTGTCGCCAGTGGATAGTTCATTAATCCTTGATGGATCAGCAATCCAAATGCAGGGCCTTAAGGCTCCTGGATCAATGCTACTTCTTTTATGAACAGCGAAGAATAAGGCTGTTGCAAAGCTTTCAGACCAATCCAATAGACGCGTTGGAACGCCGTGGTGCTGCATTTCGAATAGTAACTCCCAGTCGCCTATATCCGGTCTCAGGAGGGAACCACCTTCAGTCCTGAAATCATAATAACACATCTTCTCCAAATCAGCAATTTCCTGGAAGGATCGTCCCTGGGTTCTAAATAGAAGAGAAGGCAAAAGATCCCATCTGGAGTTGCTCTGACCACGAAAGAAAATGATGTCACTTCGACTCGAAATTCGAGCCATCTCATTCTGTACCTGCACCATGAATCGCTGCCAAGACCTACCCATAGATAACTATCAATCTAATCATATTACAATGTACAACAAACTGATTTTAATTGGACGGCTTGGCAAGGATGCTGAAGCCAGAGGACCAGAAAAGAACATTGCCTCTATTGACGTAGCAACAACCAACTTCTACACAAAGAAGAACGGTGAGAATGTTGAGGAGGTCGAATGGACAAATTGTGTCGCCTTTGGCAAGCTGGCAGAGTCGATTATCCAGAAAGCAAAGAAGGGTGATCTTGTCTTGGTGGAGGGCCTAAAGAAAACTGACACCTACATGCGAGATGGAGTTGACAGAATAAGGGTTTACATGCTGATCGACTCCTATCGCAGGTTGGCCTGGAAAGATCAGGAAGGACCACTGGCACAAATCGTCAGGGAACTGAAGGAGAAGAATGCAATCATTCCTGACTGAGTTGTTCCCACTGAAAGGCAAAGTTGGCGCCGCTCAGCTAATGATGTCAAGGGTAAATAAACAGTGATACTTTTCTATCTGGTGTTAAAAGTCACTGCCCTTGACATCCTGCCTCGCTCTGCGCCTCTTGCTGCCTGTCAGTGATGAACTGGGAGGTCTGAACCAAATAGCTGGATTAGACAGTCTCTGCTTGGAAAAGTATTTTGCCTATCTTCATATCGGGGATAAAGCGTGCCTCTATCCCTTGAACAGAAATAAGAGTTAATGTTGATGCTGCATCTAGCAGGACAAATCGTACATTATTGTAAACGAAAATATATTGAACATTGAGAACATGAGACTTAATATAAACTAACGGCCAGATCAATGATTTATGACTGGATGGAATTGAACCAGATTAAAACAAATGGAAGCATTAGAGATGATTGGAACCTTTATTCTAGGAATAGCAGGGCTAGTAATTACGGCTTATCTGTGGGGGCTATTTACAGATTGGTTATCAAAGACTACGAATACTAACATTTCATATCATGGAAAAATAGTTTCTCGTCCTCACCATCATGATGAGAACATGAAGGACATTTCCGTGGCAAAGGATAAACTTGCGGTAAACGCTAAAGCATTAATCAATAAACTTACTTCGTTCTCAGAGAAGCAAATGACAGTTGCTGAAAAAATCAAAGCTCTAAAAGATCTGGAAGAACTAAAGAAAGAAAATATAATTACCCAAGAACAGTACGAAACATATAAGTCCAAACTATTGTAGACTGATATTTGCTTAATGAAACCTCTTATTTTAAACTTCTTTTCATGATGACAAATTTATTTCATTCCAACCCTGACTTGATTGGAATTACCATAGAGAGAATGGAGGATGGTGGATTTGTGATTTGCTCAGCCTATAAAGTTAGCAATAAATGGACAGCCAAGACTCTTGGTGGTATCTCCGGAGATTTGGATGACAAGAAATTACTAGATCAAGTAATTCAAAGAGGTTATTCGTTGGACAAAGAAAATGCCCTAAAAATATTCTCCCATTTGACAGCTGACAAGAGCAGCTACACAATAAATTAGGGCGAATAATGTAATTTGAGTCATGCCTATATCATATGAGACTTATAATCTTTGCAATCATTCTTTCATATCAGTCGTTTGCTCAGCACCTTACTTTTGATGATTTTCACAATCTATACAAAGAGGACCTTGAAAAATGTGATTTACTATTGACGACCCGTGGATTTGTCTTTAATAAATCAATAAAGGAAGACAATGGAACAATGACCACTCTATGGCTATTCAAGAGAGGTACAGATCTTCAAAAATCAAACGAATATTTTACAAAGAATTGCTACGGAAATAAATGTGACGTAGTTTCTTATTTTATCTCTGACAGTAACCACTTTAATTCCCTTAGAGAAATGGCGACTAAAAAAGGGGCAAAATATCTGTCGACTGATTCAGATCCAGAAAAAGGACTAAGCTTTTATTACTTATTTATCGGCCCAACTGAACTAAAATTTCAGTCCCTGCCGTCTACTACCTACAACAGCGTAAAAGTATTTGCAATTACGCTGAGGGAGATGAAAGTGAACAGGAAATAGATTTGGCATTACTCAAAGGTTTCGTGGAGAAGGGAAGCACTTTGTATCCTCGCCATTTTTATTACGAGATGCACTAAGACTGAGCGTCCGCTGTTGGCTCCAATGGTCGCCATGATAGTGCGCACTTGCTGAACGCCCGCAGGGCGATAAGGAGTTCGCTCGTGACTTGTCTTTGTTTCGCTGCGGCAATCTGCAAGGCCAAGGCAAGTGGCTGTTGTTGACTGATGAAAATGTTGACAGCCAGCCTTGCATATTGTCCTCGCTACACACACCAATTCACTCGCTCACGTCAGCTGCTTTGATTGCTGTTGAATGTTGATGGCTGTACAGCGGAACAGCAATCAATCGCTGCCCTTTGAATTGGCTCACCTGCTGGCGGCCTCGACTCACTATACCGTTCGGGGCTAAAGCCCCACTTTCAATCGTGCTACGCACTCTTCTTGAAAGGTCTCGGCCGCGTTCGCGACGGTTCGCTTTACTGCTATCTTTGAAGCATCCCAAAAGCACTGTTACTTTGCAGGCAAAAACCGAAGCTGTAAGCAAATGAAGGATCTTGGAAGAGAAGTAACCGAAACAAGTGTCACACTAGCTGATACTGCCCTTGCATTGTTCCAATTGCCACCTATTGGTCAGGCCATCTTCTCTGTTACGAAAATGGCAAGCGTGGCAGCTGAAATCAGTTTTAATAAAAAACTCAAAAGATTTCTTAAGAACATAGAAGTGACTTCAGTGGAAGAAAGAAGAAACTTTAAAGAACATCTTGAAGATAATCCTGAGGCTTTCTTCAGAAAATTAATAACAGCACTTGATAGGTTGGATGTCGAAGAAAAGGCTGACATGGTAGGCAAACTATTCATTGCGACAATCCAATTCCAAATTGATGTGCCAACATTTAATCGTCTCGTGTATTGTGTTGATCGATTATACCTGCAAGATCTGCAAAATCTATTTAACAAATATTCCACTGGAGAAAAGCAGAGTACCTTTCAAAGGGAGGAACCAAGTCAAAGCATTCCAGCACTAGTTACTTACGGATTGATAGAAGAAATGCCAACTTCTGGTGGGATACCTTTTCCATTTCCTTATAGAACGACTCACCTTGGAAATATCCTTCTTAAATATGCTTTCTAGCTGTACATTAATGTAATCACATAAAGGATCTAGCTGTCTTGTACTCCTAGTCAAAGTGCCTCCAGACCGGCATTGCGAGACCCAATTACAATTACCTAAACAAAAATTCTATTTCAGCCTTTAGTATGGATTCTCGGACGCCCATTACTAAAAATAAGTACTCATAATAATAGTCAGGCTGCATATGTTTCTTCTCTCGAATGCTCTAACTTACTCTTCGAATCAACTGAATTAAAAAGAATGGCGTACCGCGATGTAGTCTCCTATGAAGCTTATTTCTTATTTAAGAATGGTGCCTATAATCTCTACATTGAACTGGATAATGGGAAACGAATTCAATTGAGTGGTACTGGAAGTGGTAATGGAGCAACTGATCCTGGATTCGGTAAATTTATTTCGACCCTTGCATTATTAAAGTGCAATGGCGTTCAATATGATGATTCAAATCAAAACTTCTCTATCGCACTTAGAAAGGCATCAGTGGGAATTAAATCTGTCAATTCGAATAAGAAGAATCCCAAAAAAAAGGCTACCAAGAAAAAGGTTAAGTAGAACTGAGAAATGACTCGTGTAATTCCTTTTATCCTTGTCCTTTATCTCACCCAATCATGCAAGCCTATTGCCTTATTGCTGAAATCTAACAAGACCAAGTTGGGTACGGTTTATCTTCCTGGAAATCAAAACATAGACAGTATTTATTTGGTAAACGATGGTACATATGCAGTGCGAAAGACTTTACCAGCTAATGGTGCCATTGCGAAAATTGCACAACAGGAGCAAGTCATATGCCTAGATCTTATAAATCTCAAGGATACGTTGAAGGTAGAAAAGAGGCATTCTATTGGAGAGGAAAATCTTGGATGCCTTAATTCATATAGGTTCCCTGCTTCAGATTCAGGCCGTATGCCATTTAAAGCAAAGTGGTGGGAACGAACACTAGTAGCCCAGGCATTGACAATACCCATAAAAATGAGACTTCCTACTAAAGACCTAGCTTATTCGGTTGAGTCTTCTATCAATTTAAGTTTTGGCTTTGGAGTCCAATTCACTCACAATTCATTTCAAAATAATTACAATGGAAACGGAAAATATTTGAATAGTGTTACTCGAAAATGCTCGCTGACAACGGCATTTTTCGTTGGACCGTCGATTGTTTCCCTGTCTCAGAAAAACACGAGTCCATCAATTTCAAACGAAAGAAATGTTTTAGGAACAACTGAAGGTGCTGTCGTAGTTTTTGGTATTGGCAGAGTGAATTTAGGGGCTGCGCTGGGACTCGAGAACCTTTATGGGCCTAAAGAAAGCGATGAACAAAAATGGATATACAACAATAAGCCGTGGATTGGGCTTGTCTTGGCGCTTGACTTCCTTAAGAACTAGTTCCAATACGGTAGGGAACTACGGAATCCACCTTATGAGATCTTGGCCGCTTACACCACAAGTGCGTTCGAGGATGTAAACGAAATAATTTTTTTATTTTTATGATAGCATATTCAAAGAAGTTGGTTTGACCGATTAGATCCAATCCACTGTGACGTTATTGGATATCTGCTCCTGAGCCTGAACACAACAAATTGTATCGTTCTGCCATTGAGTATTCGGTAGACCCAAAAATGATTCATAAAGAAGCAATGGAAATGATTATGGACAATATAGAATGGATTTTCGGAGGCATAGGTGTTCCAGTGATTGTCCTAATACTGAAGAAAATATTTAAGAATCGTAATGCCCAAAAAGGGAATCCTGGTATTATTAACACTAATAACATTGTTATTAACAACAATGCTGGAGGTTCGACAAAATTCAACACCGATTCAAGTCATGAGGATACAAATAAGAGCTTAGTTAGGATTCTATTTGTGGATGACCAACATACTGACTTTAAGATGGTCTCCATATTAAAAAGATCCGGCTGGATAAATACAAAATCTGTTAAAGACATTACAGACCTGGACGACCCTAGAGTATTGGAAGCAGACATCATATTTGTTGATATTAACGGTGTTGCATCGGCATTGTTCAAGGATCAAGGTCTTGGTTTAGCTTCAGCACTAAAAAAGAAATATCAAACAAAGAAAATTGTATTGTATTCAGCTGAAACAACTGGAGACAGATTTCATAAGGCCTTAAGAGAAGTTGATAGCTGTCTCTATAAAGATGCAGAACCATATCAGTTCATCAGCCTTATCGAAAGTCTTTCACCAAAGGCTAAGTCATGAAGCACTTCCATATTGAAGACAACAATGGAAAGGTTATTGCAGCAAATCTGGCCAGTGATTGCAAGAATTGTTTCAGCTCCTGCAGCTCAATAGGTCACCTGGTTGCTTGCCCCCTCTATGGAGGGGAAAGAAGGCAAGGCAAGGTGCAGAATAGGAAGAGTGTTACCTTTCTTTGCTGCGATACAACCAAAACGACAAAACTCTTTCGGGAAAAGCTCGATGCTTTGTCGTACGCATTTCCTGATTTAATAATCCCCAAAAAGGACATTGAGGATAAGACTAGACAGGCAGAACAGCAAAAAGTTAACAGACTTGTTCACAATCTGTCTGCTATCAATGCCCACAATATCCAGGAAATTTATGATTTTGTCCCTCAAGGAATCTTAAGTGCAAACTGGAAAAGGCAATTAGATTACATTCAACAGGAAATCAAAGCACACCCTAAGAAGGCCGCCATGATGTTCCTGAGACTGGCTAAGCACAGTATTCATATGAAATCTGAGTTCTCAATTTATAGGAAACTAGATAGGGAGGATTCAGGTACCCTTGACTTCAAGGACTGGCCCATTCGAACAGTCATCCTTAATGTCCTTCACACCTTTTTCGTCGACTTCACCAATAATGGGATTCATGTAGATGTTGATGAGTTTTATGGAAAAGTTAAGATTGATTACGAAACTATCCAGGTCGCCGTTTATCATCTAATAGGCAATGTTGCCAAGTACACAAAGCCAAACTCAACGGTAACAATCAGTTTTGCTGAGTCCCATCAGGATGTCAAAGTTAACTTCTTAATGACCAGCGCCTACATTGAAGAACACGAGAAAGATCTCATCTTCGAAGAAGGTTATTCTGGCATTAGCGCCAAAAAAATGCTAAAAAGCGGGGATGGCATAGGAATGTGGAGAATCAAACAAATGATGGAACTTAACAGAGGTAGTTGTTCAATAGATAGAGGCAAAGACAGAGAAAATGTGATGGGGTTTGACTTTAGTCAAAATGTTTTTACACTTAGGTTCAGAAAGCAAAAGTAATTTCATTCTATTGCAGTTGTCACGCAAAGAATACTGTATTGTCTCAGTTTTGACAATAAAGGCAAATTACTGAGTGGAGATGTCATCTGAAAGAATTGTATTGTACGGTTTTCCAGACGATTTAACCTACTGTTCGAAGAGCTCAGATGCCTCAGCGCCAAGAGCTTTTATAATCACATAAAGTGTCGAAAAAGTTGAATTAATCCTGCCAGTTTCAATCCTGGCTATTTGACTAAGTGCCAGTCCAGACTTATCAGCAAGGTCCTCCTGGGTCATCCCACGCAAAGTACGAGCCTTTTTCAGGTTCTTACCCAACCTTAATAATAGCCTTTCATTCCTGACTTTGTGCACAATCAAAAGTCAGAGACCCGTGAAATCAATGGTATAGCAAGTATGCTATAGTTTACATAACTTTCTTACTCTCAAAATCCTGCCGCACAGAAAATGTTTACCAGAGTACTATTAATTCTTGTCGCTGCATTGCTGGGCTTTACATATCAAACCCCTACAGATCAACTCTCCCTGGATCTTAGAATTGGCTCAGAAGAGAGCGTTTGGAAGCCAATTGCTGGAAGGCTTGAAGCCAAGTTCAAACCAATGGAACCTTCAGCATATAATGTATTCGAGAAGTACATTATTCTTGGAAACGACTCGGTTCTTTGTCAATACAAATTGAATCACCCACTAAGAAGTGGCCACCTACGAAAGATCAGAATAGAAGTTCTAAGAAGCGTAAATAGGATCCCAAACTGTTCAGAAATAGGAAACATTGGCTTTGCACCTGGTTTCAGGGACCATGCTCTGGAGATGCAACACGTAAAAAGTTTAATCAGAAAAATGATAAAGCTGTATGGGAATCCTACCAGCATTTCTAACAAGATAGACTACTCAATTTCAACTAGAACTCTGAGAGTGTTGACATGGCAATCAGGGGGGACCGTATCGACACTGGCTCATTCTCAGCCTGAAGTCTCCAAATGTTTCAATGATTCGATTGCACGAAGAGTTTTCGTTGAGCTGAGAACAAGCGACTACGACAAGGTATATGCGGAAGACCTAGGGAAGTTCAAAGCACAGACCAGGAAGACCGACGTATTTCAATTATCGTTCAGAGATCCAAAACTTGAGGTGGATAATACTGGCCAACAATACCTTGTCCAAGATTACTCTTCATTGGTTCATGCGCCAATGGGCTACGACGTTCCAATTGAAAGTGCCAAATTTGACGTGGCATATGTTGATAGTTTCCGCGACACTCTAATAACGATACCTGAAATGCTCATAAACTTTCAAGAAGGTGTGCCAATGGGCCTCATGAAATCATTATTAAACAGCCAAATGGGGTTCAAAATTGAATTATCAAAGAAATATTACGACGAGCTGTATCATAAACTCAACACACCAGGTTTCAATATCCATCCAGCTGTGAAAAGATTAGTAATTAAGTACGAGAATGGTGACCTCTGGAAGTGACATACACTTACTTTGCGGATGGGAAACACAGTACTTTAACCAAGCATAAACCCGCTTAATTGCTACGGGCTTAGATGCGCTGGGACCCAAGACTGCTTAACTTTGCTAAAGAGCTTACTGGGACACCATTCAATGACGCAATCAAATACGAATGAGGACATTTATCGCCGACATAATTCCTAAGATTGAAAGATACAGCAGGAAGTTGGACGATGTCACCGTATTAACCAATCAGCACTGGGTGCTCATTGAAAATATTGAAAAAGAAAAACGGGTTTATCTTTTCAGACCCAATGATGAGTTACTCATTTCAATCAATGGAAAGATTGTAAAAGGGAAATGGGAATACGTTGGGAATAAATCACTACTTATTGACCATTGCGATCAAGCCTTTCTATTCAAGCTGGGCTTTTTTGATGAGAATCTGCTGGCATTAAAAATTGACAGTAAAGATGAATATGCCCTATTCGTCAACGAAAACCAATATAAAGGAGACATCAATTCTTCAGCAAAGGTCATTGATTTTTGACCAGATACTATTTGCATCGCGATTCCTCCATAGATGAGATTGAAAGCAAAACGGGTATTAAAATTGGCCAGTCGGAAAAGGCATTGACTATTGAAGAAATAGAAAAACAAAAGAATGGAAAAGTTGACATCGAATGGGAAATGGTAGTATTTTTTATAGCCGTAATATCACTAGCAACTGTAATTCTCATCATATTGACTAAGTGATAAAACCATTGTGAAACATTGAAGACATCACCGGAACAAGAAGAGTTCCTTCTCAGACACCCTGACCATGCTGTACAGGCCATAAGCCTTTGGTATCCGCTTCCCTTTGATCTGATCAGAAAGCATAGAAAGGCCCTTGAGTGGGATTGTGTGTACAGCAACCCCCGCATCTTTTGGAATATAGAAAGCATTGATGAATTCCTGCACTACCTTGTTGAGGATGGAAAGTTTGGTCCAGAGTTCTGCAGTAATCGCAATTTGCCCTGGTCTGAAGCTTTCATTAGGAGGTACTACAATTACTTGGACTGGACAGAGCTTGTCATGAATGAAGCGTTTGAATCTGATCCAAGATATGAGCAAATCTTCTACAAGGAATTTACTGCGGGATATGAAGGCCGGTATGGTAAGAATACACGTTTCAAATATTACTCAGACCCCATAGTTCCTACTGTCACAATTGATCCCCGTCTTGATCTGTTATACATACGATTCAAAAAGGACACCCTGGATTGGACTGAACTTAGCCTTGGCAGCAAGTACGCCATTCAATATGACCTCAAGTTCCTAACTGAGCTTGAGTCTTACCTTGACTACGATATTCTGTACATTAATCAAGAGGCCTGGGATACGCCGTTTGGTAGCTTGAATGACAAGGATATCGATGCTATTCTGGAGCAGATAGGAGAACTCCAAAGTGCTTCAATTGCTTTTCAACGATAGCAGTCAGCCAACACCCAGGGATCTTTACTCCGTAACCAAGCAACTGCATCTCGACAAAAGGAAACATCATTTACCAAGTGATGTTATTTCAGACTCTTCAAGGACTTTCAAAAATATATCGCCCCCTTTACCAATGCACAGGTCACTGAATTTGTTCCGTGTCTTCAAATAACTGATTGATCTTTGATACTCTGATAACGTCTTTTCATCAATCTTTATAAGATCGTAAACAAATATGTCTCCCTCTTTCGATTTGAACTTAAATATCATTTTCTGAGCTCCACCCTTTGTATCTACGGTTAACATGAATTTTCCATCGCCAATTTGGCTTGCTGTAAGGATGCCTTTCTCAAAATAATACTTATGCGTCTGGCCATACCCCAGAAGGCACGATAAGACCAATAGCAAAGATGCTATAGCCGCTATTCTAATTTTATGAACTGCGTTTCTCATGGTATGTTTTCGACCGCTTTGGAATCCTATCAGCTTCTTGACTAGCGTATCAATATACTCGTTTAAGCTTTGATCTTAAACAATGAAATGAGTTCGCATTAGCGTTCGCACAATACCAAAATAAAAGCGCAACACATTGATTTACAAAATGTTGCGCCTATGTTAAGTAGTCCGTACGGGAATCGAACCCGTGTTACAAGAATGAAAATCTTGTGTCCTAACCCCTAGACGAACGGACCGTCCTTAAAACGAGCCGCAAAGATAGAATCTCCCGGTTATTAGCCAAATAGCCCCCTTCGCTTTTTTAACGATTGCCTAACATTAATCATTTGTTTTGGGGCCCCAGTCCTCTATTTTTACTGCCCGTAAATTCTAAACACTTACGAACATGACAAAGATTGGCATCAACGGTTTTGGCCGCATCGGCCGACTCGCTTTCCGTGCCGCCGTAGGCCGCAAGGACATCGAAGTAGTGGGGATCAATGATCTGGTAGACCCTGAATACATGGCCTATATGCTCAAGTATGACTCCACCCACAGGAAATTTGACGGTTCCGTCGAAGTTAAGGGCGGCCACCTGGTCGTCAACGGCAAGACCATACGCGTAACAGCAGAAAAAGATCCTGCCAACCTGAAATGGGGTGAAGTGGGCGCCGACATCGTGGTTGAGTCCACAGGTTTGTTCCTTACCAAAGAAACGGCCGGCAAACACATCGCGGCTGGCGCGAAGAAGGTGGTGATGTCAGCTCCCGCAAAGGATGACACCCCTACTTTCGTCATGGGCGTTAACCACAAGAAACTGAGCAAAGAACATACGATCGTCTCCAACGCCTCTTGCACCACCAACTGCCTCGCTCCCGTGGCCAAAGTGCTTAACGACAAGTTCGGCATCCTGGAAGGTCTCATGAGCACGGTGCACGCCGTAACGGCAACTCAAAAGACGGTAGATGCCCCTTCATCAAAAGACTGGAGAGGTGGCCGCGGTGCTTACCAGAACATCATCCCCTCTTCTACCGGAGCAGCCAAAGCCGTTGCATTGGTAATCCCCGAACTGAAGGGAAAACTCACCGGCATGAGCTTCCGAGTACCCGTAGCTGATGTTTCTGTTGTGGACCTTACCGTACGCCTCGCCAAGCCTGCTTCTTATGACCAAATCAAAGCGGCCATGAAGGAAGCTTCTGAAGGCGAACTGAAAGGTATCCTCGGCTACACAGAAGATGATGTGGTATCACAGGATTTCCTCAGCGATCCCCGCACTTCCATCTTTGATGCAAAGGCAGGTATCGCGTTGAACGACTCTTTTGTAAAAGTGGTATCCTGGTACGACAATGAGTGGGGCTATTCCTGCAAATTGATTGACCTCGTCCAGGAACTCGCGAAACTCTGATAACAGAATCACTAAACATCAAGGGGCGGCTTCATAGTCGCCCTTTTTGTTTCTTCAGCCTCCATCCTGTGCTTGTACCCAATGTTCAGGATTACACCTGCCAGCACAATCAGCATGCCCATGTGTGCAGCTAGGCTGAAGGTCTCGCCGAAGAAGAAATATCCGAACAGAAGGGCATAGACGATGCCGATGTACTTGAGGCTGGCGACTTTGGAAAGTTCATCTGCCTGGTAAGCACGTGTCATGAAGTACTGGGCGATCTGAGCCGTAAGTCCAATAAAGACCAGGATTGGCCAGTCCAGCCAGTGCGGGCTAACCCACTTCACGCCGTTCATGGCCAGCAGGGTGATGGGAAGTGACACGAGGGGGAAATAGAAAGTTATGATGAGGGGATGTTCTGTTTGCTTCAGCTGGCGGATGGTCTTGTAAGCCAGTCCTGCAAACAGGGAAGAACCAACACCAAGAAGAACATACAACGGCTCAATCCGCCTGTCAAATCCCTGCACGATCATGACGCCTAGAAAGGAAACAGCAAAGAACAGCCATTGAAGAGGGCGAACGCGTTCACGTACCATCCATATGCCCATGATGGCGGTGAAGATGGGCGACAAGTACTGGAGGGTTACTGCAGTCGCCAGCGGCATGTGCTGCAACGTGATGAAGTATAGAACGAGTGAACTTGATCCAAACAGTCCCCGCAGCAACAGCGCCCTACGGTTGTTTCCCGGCAGCGGCACACCATTGACCTTAACCAGGGCAAATGCCACCATGAGAGACACAGCGGAACGAAGAAGTGCTATCTCAACGGCAGGAATATGATCCAGGAACTTCACTGCCGTGTTCATCATGGCAAAGAAGAAGGTGGCCAACATCATGAACCGGACGCCTTTCGACAGCATGGCGCAAGAACGCAAAAGAATACTGCATTTTGGAGGACCTCCTCAGGTAACCCCCCGTGTAAGAAAATGAGTCAGTTTGCGCTTACCCGACCCATATATGCCTGCTTGAACAGGCTTACCAGCATGAAGGGTACCCAGTTTCAGGGATAGCTTACATTGTTGCCAATCAATGACTTAGCTTGTTTTTAATCCCTTAACCACTCACTGGCGTATGGAATTTGAAGATACTTTACTGATGTAGGGTTTAGGTCATTTTTTGAATAATCCAAAAGAAGTACCGGCCGACATTTGATCCATCAATAACGCAGAAGGGATATGGAGATGGTGGTAAACATGAACGTAAGAGGACGCCTGGCGCAGGTAGTCATCTTCGTCACTTCGGTCCTTGCTTGTGTGTTGTTTTCGCAGGTGGCGGAAGCGCAAAAGCGGCCTGGGTACAATGCCCGCTTCGACAAACCGAAGTATACGGCTAATGTCCATAAGAATTCCGGCAAGACCTGCTATGCCCTTCACAAGAAGCGGAATGCCAAACCGAAGAATTCAATGTTTGCAGGCCTTTCTCGCAAATCGAAATCCAAAGCTATGGCTGAAACCGACGGACCGGCCGCAGCCAATACCGATTGATAAAGACAAGGGGTGTTTAGTGATAGGCCTCCGCGGGTTCCCTGCGGGGGCCTTCCTTTTTTGTGTCAGGAAAACTGAGAATCTTTGTCACTATCCATTGATCCCTTGAACACCGACAACTCATTTAGCGAAGAAGTATTTCTCCACCGCCTCGCGCAAACCTCTCCCGGGCCATTCCTGATACCGGTACATCGGGCGAAGGGCACATTCTTATATGAGCCCTCTGGTAAGCGATACTTCGATCTCATTTCGGGTATAGCAGTGAATAACATTGGCCATTGCCATCCTCATGTAGTAAAGGCCATTCAGGATCAGGCTGAACGCCATCTGCACGTGATGGCCTACGGCGAATACATCCAGGAGCCTTCCAACCGTCTGGCCGCAAAACTGGCATCGCTGCTTCCCCCCTCCCTGAACTGCACCTATTTTGTCAACTCCGGAACAGAAGCCAATGAGGGCGCGCTCAAACTGGCAAAGCGGGTTACAGGAAGGACAGAAATTATCTCTTGCCGGAAGTCATACCACGGAAGTACGCATGGATCGCTGAGCGTTTCCGGAAATGAAGTAAAGAAGAACGCATTCCGTCCACTATTGCCGGGCGTACGATTTATCCACTTCAACCGGTTGGAAGATCTGAATGAGATTACATCCGTTACCGCCTGCGTCATCATGGAGACCATTCAGGGCGATGCCGGGGTAAAGATTCCTGATTACGGCTATATGCAGGCGCTACGAAGGCGATGCACAGAGACAGGCGCGCTGCTGATCCTGGACGAAATCCAATGCGGAATGGGGAGAACAGGGAAACTCTTTTCATTCGAACACTTTGGGATTGTTCCTGATATCCTCACCATCGCCAAGGCCTTCGGTGGAGGATTGCCCATTGGCGCCTTCATCTCCTCCGAGGAAAACATGCGCACATTAACGCATGATCCGATGCTGGGGCATATCACCACGTTCGGTGGGAACCCGGTGTGCTGCGCTTCAGCCCTCGCCACGCTGGAAGTAATTGAAAATGAAAATCTCCTCGCTTCAGTAGAGTCAAAGGGGGCGAGAATTGAAGCGCATTTGAAGCATTCCCTCGTGAAGGAAATAAGACGCATCGGATTGATGTTTGCTGTGGATTTCGATTCGGCTGACAAGGTGAACCGGATCGTCAACTACGCGAAGGCGCGTGGAGTGATCTGTTACTGGTTCCTTTCACATCCCAATAGTTTCAGGATAGCACCTCCACTCACCATTTCCAACGAAGAAATTGACGAAGCCTGCTCCGTTATCCGGGAGGCCATTGAGAAGGCCTGAACCTCAGCCTACTTTTTCTACAATCAGATTGTGATTGGTGTAGATGCAGATGTCTGCAGCAATGTGCAGGCTCTCCCGCACCATTTCCTCTGCACTCAGCTGGGGAGCGAATTTCTTCATGGCTAAAGCTGCAGACTGCGCATACATGGCGCCAGAGCCTATGGCTGCCACCTGGTGATCGGGTTCTATCACATCGCCGGTTCCGGAGACCATCAGAAGCTCATCTTTGCTCGCCGTGATGAGCATGGCTTCGAGCCTGCGCAGAAATCGGTCCGTTCTCCAGTCTTTGGCCAGTTCAATGGCAGCCCGCTTCATGTTGCCGCCATAGGCACTCAACTTCTCGTCAAATCGGTCTAACAAGGTGAAGGCATCTGCCGTCGAGCCGGCGAATCCCACCACGATCTTGCCATCCTGCAGTTTGCGGATTTTACGCACGTTGCTCTTGGCAATGGTATTGCCCATGGTCGCCTGGCCGTCGCCTCCAATAGCGACATGACCGTTATGCATAACAGCTAGTATGGTGGTAGATTGTATTGAGTTTTTCAAAAGGAGAAATCTGGAACTAAACGAGTATTCGAACCGGATCTTCCAGCAGGCCCTTCAGGGTCTTCAGGAATGCTGAACCGACAGCGCCGTCCACTGCCCGGTGGTCACAGGACATGGTTACTTTCATCACATTACCAGGAACCACTTGTCCATTCTTAACGATGGGTGTTTCCTTGATCCCTCCCACAGCCAGTATGCAGGCATCAGGAGGATTGATGATAGCGGTGAATTCTTCAATCCCAAACATGCCCAGGTTCGATATAGTGAAGGTGCTTCCTTCCCAGTCGCTGGGCTGGAGTTTCTTGTCATGCGCTTTCTGAGCCAATTCTTTTACTTCCACTGCGATGTGCGACAGAGATTTATTGTCAGCAAACCTGACGACAGGTACCAGCAAACCATCTTGCACCGCTACAGCCACACCGATATGAATATGATGGTTCTTCCTCATCTTGTCACCCAACCAGCTCACATTCACATCCGGGTGTTGACGAAGCGCAGCGGCTACGGCCTTGATGACCATGTCGTTGTAGGAGATCTTCACCGGGGCGATCTCGTTGATGCTCTTCCTCGCCTCCACTGCCTTATCCATGTTGATCTCCATGGTCAGGTAGAAGTGCGGCGCACTGAACTTGCTTTCTGAAAGACGGCGGGCAATCGTCTTTCTCATCTGGGATACCGGGATCTCTTCGAAACTCTCCTTCCCGACTACAGCAGGAAGTACCACCGGTTTCTCTGTCTTACCCGGCGCAGCTGCCTTTGCAGAAGTTGTAGCGGCAGGCGCGGCCGAAGGTTTGTAGTTCTCGATATCGCGTTTGGTAATCCTTCCGTGGTCGCCTGTGCCTTGTATCCTGGAAATATCATATCCGAGATCTCTGGCCATCTTACGGGCCAGAGGGGAAGCTTTCACTCTTCCATTGGAAGAAGAGGCTTCCACTTTAGCAGGCTCAGCAGTCTGTGCTGCAGGTGTTGCGGCTGCTTTTGGTATTGCAGTCGTTCCCGATGCCTTAGCCTGATGGACTTTCAGAAGTGTTTGCCAATCTGCATTCTTGTCGCCGATTATCGCAAGCACGCCGTTAACAGCAACAGCCTCTTTTTCTTTTGCGCCGACATAAAGCAATGTCCCGGTGTTGTAGGACTCATACTCCATTGTCGCCTTGTCTGTTTCCACTTCTGCAAGTAGTTCGCCTGACTTCACGGAGTCACCAACCTTTTTATGCCATGCTGCTATCACGCCCTCCGCCATGGTATCACTCATCTTGGGCATGAGTACGATTTCGGCCTTAATGCCACTGGTATCTATGGCAGGTGCGGCTTCAGCCACCGCTGCGACAGGGGCAGCCTTGGTTTCAGTCTTGCCGCCGGCAGAGGCCGTTGATTTTGCTCCAGCAAGTAATGCGGTATAGTCTTCTCCAGCCTTCCCTACAATTGCCAGCACATCATTAATCTTCACTGCCTGGCCCTCCTGCGCGCCGAGGTAGAGTACTACCCCACTGTTGAAGGACTCGTAGTCCATCGTAGCCTTGTCCGTTTCGATTTCTGCCATCAGTTCCCCGGACTTCACCGTATCACCCACCTTCTTGTGCCACTTGGCGATCACCCCTTCGGTCATCGTGTCGCTCATCTTGGGCATCAGGACAATTTCAGCCATGCTTTTCTATTTAGGAAAACAGCCCAAAAATAGGTGTTAGGAACCGATTTTCAAGCAACCCTTACAGTTTCAAAAAGACGCTTCAGAAATAACAAATGGAAGGAATTTCCTGGATGGTTAAAGCCCGTTCTGGCTCAGAAATTGAAGCTGCCGAGGAGCACTTCAAACATGCCGGAACCAACACGGTAGTTGGTAGCCCCATTGACCCGTTGCTCGGTATAACCATAGCTGTACCGAACTCCAACACTGAACTGGGGCAAGAAGCGCATGACATTGATATCCATCTTGAGTTCCCCTCCGAATGAAGTGTAGATCATTGAGTAGGTACTCTTGTATACAGATCTTCCGTAACCGTAATCCACGAAAGCATTTCCCCGAAGCCTCTGCAGATTCAATACTGGGCCCATGGCAATGTCCGGGTACCACAACGGCAGCGTGTAATTTGCCGACATGGTGTACATATCCTGGGTGCGGATCACCGACTGGCCGCGCACCAGGGGTATCTGGTTTCTGAATACGTAATTATCCAGGCCCTCACCTGTACTAAGATTAACCGTGGGAATGGCAGACTTCTGGTATGCCCACCATCCCCAGATGGAATGGTGTTTAAACAACCCGGGGAAGTACATCTGGGTGTAAAACGAAAACTGCTCACCACTATAATCGCCACCATAAGGTGTATTATAGTAATTCAGAAAAATGGTTTGACCCCATTTGCTATAGATATCCCGCCTGCTTTGTTTCATCAAGCGGTAGGCTGATATCCCGAATTGGTTGTAGACAAGGTTGCCGTTTCCCTGGTAGTCGCGATAGAAGTACATGGCTGAATCCGGTGTGATGAGCCTTCCGCCGGAAGGCACCAGTGAATTCTTGAAATTCGATATGTGGGTGGCGCCGATATAATCGGAAAAGGTGACATTCCCCACATACTTGGAACTCGTCGTCAAAAGCGGGATGCGGATGCCTGAGACTACAGATTTCTCCTCCCATGTGAACGTCAGGTTCCCTGTCTTCTTAACATTCTTGCCGTTGACCTTTTCGTAGTAAGTCAACTCTCCCTCATTAGCCGAACGGTTGGCCATGCTGACATTCGCATCCAGTATGGGGAAGAAACCCTGATAACTCAAGCCGGCATTCCAGCTACCCGTGCGCTCATTGATATCATAGGTATAGCCAAGGTTTAACGATGTGGTGCTGAGAATATCATTGGAAGCAACGCCAAGATTGATACGGGTGAGCGAATTGGTCAGGTAAGGGCCCCAGCTATGCGGATTAATCATTCCGGCCGCGCGGTGATACCGGGTTACTGGGTACTTCTCATTCTTAAGCTTGTCGAATATGGATATCTGACCTTCCTGTTCTGCCATCTGCTGAAATGGCTGTGGAGCAGTTGGGACAAACTCACCCGTCTTCCAGGCGGTAAAATCAAAAGGCACGCTGACAACATCCAATCCATCCCGTGTTTGTTCATTGTAATATATGCGTTGACCGTCGGGTGACACGGCAGGGTTGTAGGCGCCGTACCGCGAGGAAGTCACCTGGTAACGCGTCCCCTTGCTCAGGTCGTATGCATAGATATTGTCGATCCCTGACACCGGCGAACTGAACATCAGATAGTTCTTATAGGGCACGGGGTAGCCTATGTTCTCCTGTGACCATGGCAAAAGGTCCTGATGAGTTCCGTCTGAAATCCTGAACCTCGTTACCGTCTTACCTTTGTTATTAATTCTCAGCGCTACCACATATTGACCATCCTCGCTCCACCGGGGCATGCTGAGCTGGTCATTGGTTTCATTCGGCATTTCCGCAAGAACATTGCCAGTGGCATAGTCCAGGATGACCATCCTCAAAGTGTAATCATTGTCCGAACGGATGGTCGCCACCTTGGTTCCGTCCGGCGACAACGCTGCACCGGCGTAACGCGCATGCCTTGAGAGCACACGGGTCTGACCTGTCCTGAAATCATAACCCTTAACCACCGAGTAGTTTCTGATCAGCCATCTGGGATCGTAACGGTATTCATTCCACACCACTCGCTGACCGGCGGCCGACAGCATGCCCGCATCGTTTATAATTCCCTGAACGTAACGCCTCAGCTCCCTTCCATCAGGCGCTAGTACAACCAACTGCTCGATGTCTCCGATACCTGACTTGGTGACTACCACATTGCCGTTATCCAATGGTTGGGGAAAGGAATAATCCGTGTATGCAACTGACTTCCTGGACGTATGGCGATCAAATGAAGTGAAGACAAGATCTTTTGTCATGGCCTCGTATTCTTTCTGGCGCGCTGCAGCCATCTCGCGATATAAATCGGTCACATGCATTCCGGTTTCTTTCTTCAGGGCATTGGAAAATGCAAAGGGTATGAACGGCGTGGCCCATGATCTGCCGGTCACCTTTTCCCAAATCATGGGGTCACCGGTCTTTTGGCGCAGGTAAGACACCATGTTGTAGCCCAGCACGTAATGATTGGGAATATTGTGCTTATAGGATCGCAGGTATTGCTTGTGGTAATTGAATACTCTCCCTTCTGACAAATTCGTCCTGAACACCAGATCGAAGTTCGGGATACGTCCTCGTCCGCTGTTGGTGAATGCGGTTTCAGTTACTACCGCATCCCCTTCCCAGAACCATTGTGGTGCGGCGGCGAATCCCATCGCGGCAACCGCCTGCTGCCCGAACAGTACATTGAAAACCTTATTGAAGCCTGTTATGCTTCGCTGGAACTGCACCATATGCCTGTACTCGTGTGCAGTAAGGATGTTCAGCCAGTCATTCGTGCCGACAAAGTTATAGTTCTGCGAAGGCATGGTATAGAATTCTGACCTCCTCGGCGCCAGTGTAACAAAGCCGTTGGAGAGAGAGGACTGATTCTGAAGAATGATGGAAATCTTTTTAGGAACAGTTCCCATCGTACGCCCTTCGGGTTCTCTTACGGTCTCCAGGCCATTGGCAACGCGCTGTGCCTGCTCATCGAAACCCTTAGGGTAGAGAATGCGGAAGTTCGGCGTGTTGAGCTGATACCACCTGACGCTGGGTGCGTTGGTCTCCTGTGTTACTGATTCCTGCGCCAGCGAAGGGACTGAGAAAAGTAAGAGAAGGATCACACCGGCCGTGCCTCGCATGAATGATTATTTGCGCCTGAAACTACACCAAGCCCTTCAAAACAAAAAACCCGGCCATTAAAATCACCGGGTTTTGGTGAATACAATTTGTACGATTTTCTATTGCTTGAATCTCTTACCCCGGATTGAGACAGCCGATACATTGAAGAAGCCCAGCGCTTTACTCCCGCTGCTCTTCGCATTCACAATGTTCGTCGACACATTGGCCAGCGGTCGTGCAAACAACTCCTGAAATCCGCCCGGCCGGTCCGTCTGGACCGTTACCTGGGTGAGGTAATCAAAAGCGGCCTGGGTAACCGACAGAATTTGCACATTGACCGAGTCTCCGGGCAGGAACGGTGAAAGCGGATTACCATTTGCGTCATTGTCATTGGGGTTGATGCCCCTCCGAATGGGCGTGATGAACTGCACACCGTCTGTGGCACCTCCCGCAGAAAATGAGGCGTCATAAGCGATGTTGATATCAGACGGCTTGTTCAGTAGCACACCATTTTTGTAGGATCGTATCCAATAGGCGTCGCCGATACCTCGAGGATCCGTCGCCCAAAACTCAGCCCGGTAAATCGTCTCATTGTTTCTGATCCGTTTGTCCTGATCAAACGTGATGCTGTCAATGGGGGGCACCCTGCCCATGCGCGACTGCGCTTCGAAAGTTTCTCCGTTATAACTGATACTCAGTTTGTAGCTGTTCCCAACGGATCCGAAGGTTTCACCTGTGGCGGGCTTCCAGACATACCTGCCCGGCTTTTTGTCGTCCTCTGAAAAGGTGTAAATCTTTCCTGTCGACTCCGCAACGGTGACGCTTGCCCCTGACGCGGGTGGTGGTGTTGACGAGTCGAAATAACCCTGAGAATAAGTCAACAGAATTTCCTGAGCTTCCGGCTTGTTGTTCACCCATGCGTCGACGATCAAAACCGGCGCTGCAGATTCAAGTGTCGGATAAATGGTTGTCTCACAGGCCGTGACCAGCCATCCCGCAACCATTATCCATATCATATGTTGAAAATATCTCTTCATACCATCAGAACTTGAAGTTGTAAGAAACGGAAGGCACAATCGTTCCGATAATCGAAAGCTGAGTGGCTGATGACGGCAGCGGCTGACCCGCAGGAATTCGCTGATCGGTTTGTGAGAAGTAAACCGAGAACGGATTCTTGCGGGCACACACGTTGTAAAGTGAAAACACCCAGTAGTCGCTGTTCTTTCTCTCTTTGCCATTCTTCATTTTCTTTCCTTCCAGCCTGAAGGCTATGTCCAGCCGGTGATAATCAGCGATGTGCACGTTGTTCCTGGAATCGTTCACATTATACGGAATGAGAATTCCTTGCTGAATGTACCTGGAGGTCGGAAACGTGGTGGGTGTTCCGGATGTGAAAATGAAATTGGCAGACGCGGACCAGCGACTGTTGATGTCATAAAAGGCCGCCAGTTTCAAATTATGTGTCTGGTTGTAGCGGGTCTCATACCACTCATTCCGGTTGATGCCATTTACTTTCAGTTCGGATCTCCCCAGCGTATAGCTTGCCCATCCGGTAAGGCGCCCGGTCTTCTTCTGGAAATAGAACTCCAATCCATAAGCGCGACCCTGGCCGCTCAGCAAGTCTCCTTCCAGGTAGCGGTTGATCAGCAGATCTGCGCCGTCGATGTAGTCGATGTGATTCTGTGTGGCCCTGAAATAACCCTCCACTGAAAATTCATATGCCCGGCTCTCACCAATATCCCGGAAATAGCCAAGCGCATACTGATCGCCAAGCTGAGGCTTAATATTATTGGAACTTGGGTTCCAGACGTCTAACGGATTGGACGCTGTAGTGTTGGAGATAAGATGCAGATACTGCACCATGCGGTTGTAGCTTCCTTTGACGGAACTCACGGGACTGGTTTGCCACTTGAAGGAAAATCTCGGCTCCCAGTTTCCATAAGATGCTATCGTCTCACCGCTGCCGTAGGTCCGGGAAGAAACAGGAGTACGTCTCACCCCGGGAATCGTGTCATTGTATGTGTAGACTGTTCCCGGCCCCAGCGCATTGAAATAGGAATACCTAAGTCCGTATTCGAGCGAGACCGCATCAGTCAGTTTCGTATGATTACCCATGTACAAGGCAAGTTCTAGGTTGTACTTCCGCTCGAGGCTGATGTCAACCGCTTTACCGTTGGTGGTGCCTACGGCGTTCGCCGGTTCAAAAGTGTAGTATGTAACATCACCCCCGAAATTGAGTTCATTGTTGCTGTTGATGAAGTATGTGAACTGAGGTTTCAGGATTACATTGGAGATGGAGGAATTCCAGGAGAAACGGTTCCGGTCGTCTTTACCGAACTGCAGCGCGTAATCATACTTGCTGTACAGGAGGGTCAGGTTTGAAAAGAGACGTTCGTTGAAGAGGTGGTTCCAGCGCAGGGTTGACGTAGCATTGCCCCAGTTAAATCCCTGCGTTTTGTCAAAACGAAAGACATCCCTTCCGAAGTAGCCGCTCAGATACACACGGTTCTTGCGATTGATGTTGTAATTGGCCTTCATGGTAAGATCGTAGAAATTGAGCGCACCGCCTTCCTTCAGGATCGGGACAAAAGGTCTTGCAAGAACGTCGATGTAGGATCTTCTGGCAGCTACAATAAAGGATGCTTTGTCCTTTATTATGGGGCCTTCCAGCGCCAACCTGCTGAATACTGATCCTATGCCGCCGGAAGCCTCAAACCTCTTGCTGTTCCCCTCTTTCATTCTCACATCCAGGATGGAGGCCAGCCTCCCGCCGTACCGTGAGGGAATTCCTCCCTTGAAAAGCTTCGTGTCTTTTACAGCATCGGGATTGAATACTGAGAAGAAGCCAAAAAGGTGAGAGGAGTTGTACACCGGTGCCTCATCCATCAGGATAAGATTTTGTCCCACACTTCCGCCGCGTGCGTTATAGCCTGATGCACCCTCGCCGACCGTACTCACTCCGGGAAGCAACAGCAGACTTCTCAGGACATCGGACTCACCAAACAAAGTTGGAATCTTGAGAATGGTCTTCATTTCCAGCTTATTGGTGCTCATCTCTATATTCTGCGCATTCGCCTGTTCTATTTCTGCCTTGACTACTACTTCTTCCAATTGCTGCGTCTCGGCTGAAAGTTCAACCGGGAGTTGAATATTCTGATCCAGCGTCAGTGTTTTCTCGACGGGCTGATATCCGATATAACTGATGTCAAGCGTGTAGGTGCCCGGCGGCAGGGTAATGCTGTAAAAGCCGTATTCATTGGTGCTCGCGCCTCCTTTGATCTCCTTGATATAGACTGTAGCTCCGATCAAAGCCTCGCCATTGGCAGCGTCCCGGATGGTCCCGTTAATGGTGTATTTTACCTGTGCAGTGACAGGTATGAGCACTGACAGAAGAACCAACAGGAAAACGGAGAAGATCTTACAGTACATGGAATTCAGTCATTTCACAGCGCCGGGGAGGCTATTTCCTTAAATTGCACATTGAAAACAAAAATCGGTCGATAAGGTTATGTTTCGGAGATTAAAGGAGCTTTATGACAAGTACCGGGACTATGTACGTGTTGACCTGGTTATGTATGCGGTGATGCTGCTCCTGATCTTTCTCTACATCCTATACACCCTGCTGAGCTCCTGAGCCCAGAATGATCTCGTTCACATTCTGATTGATCTTGGTTGCAAGTTCATCTGTGGGGAGGTCATTAATATCCCGGCCGAACGGGTCTTCAATCTCTTCCGCGATCAACTCCACGCTCAGAATCACAAAGCTGATGAGCAACACAATCAGCACCGTCATGTAACCGGTGAGCGTTACAAAACCGAAAGGGAGGGTGATCAGGTAAATAAAGATGAACTTCTTGATATACATGGTATATGAATACGGGATGGGCGTATTCCGGATTCTTTCACAGGCGCCCAGGATGTCAGCAAATTCCTTAAGTTCCTTGTCGAGCAGGAACAACTGATCGCCTGATATGTCGCCCTTTTTATAAAGTTCATTCACACGTTCATACATCAGGGTTGAGATCCGGTTGGGCACATGTTTAGCGGCCTGAATACGGTCCGTTATTTCGGGACTAACTTCCTGCAGATCGCGGACGTTTACCCCTCGGCGCAGGTGCTCTTTGAGTGCAACGGTGAAATTTGACACCATGGCTGAAAAGAATCTCCGGTTTTCCGCATCGCCTGCCGGCAGAAAGGCTCCGATCTTATGTGCAAAGTTGCGTGTGTTGTTCACCAGGCTCCCCCAAAGTTTTCTTCCCTCCCACCACCGGTCGTAGGCGGAGTTGGTTCTGAACACCAGAAAGAGACCGAGTACAATTCCGAGCAGTGAATGCATGCCTATCGTACTGTGGAAGTCTTTTTCATGCAACCTGAAAACATCCAGGATCACATAACACGCCACCGCAGAGTAGACCACCATAAAGATCAGTACCGGGCGCAGTGTGCGCATCACGTGTCGGCTGTAGGCATGAAATATCAGGGAGAACCAGGCTTTGGGGTTATAATCAACCATGGATCAAATATTAAACGGCGAAAATACGGTCATTTTATAAAATACCCCAACCACGACCATTCCTGAAAAAACGGTAATCTTCCCCAGTATTGCTTGCTTCATCATAACTTTCGGAAAAAAGTATGCGTATAGCGAGGGGGCTTATTGTGATGCTGATGTTGCTTGTTGGTGTGGATGCATTCAGCCAAGACTATGCCATTACCCTAAAAGGGGACACCCTCCGCGGCAAAGCCAACATCATGAACTACGACATACTTGACCGCGTCGATTTCTTCGACCTGAAGCAAGACAAGAAGTTCAAGTTCACTTCCATTCAACTAAAAGAGGTGGGAATGAACGGACACCGTTAT
Organism: Bacteroidota bacterium; assembly: GCA_018266395.1. Lineage (GTDB taxonomy): Bacteria > Bacteroidota > Bacteroidia > Cytophagales > Cyclobacteriaceae > ELB16-189. The sequence goes on from JAFEAM010000041.1 coordinate 85,604, forward strand.
CAAACAATCAGAACAGACTATGGCTTCCGCATGGCTCAACTTGAGAAGGAAGGATACCTGAGCCTGTACCTTGCACAATCACCGCGCGGAACCAATTACGAAGTGCAATGGCTCGTGAAGAAAGACGGATCTTCCATTGAAGTGCCCAATCTGGCCTTCAAGAGAACCATGATGGAATTTCTTTCCGACTGCGATGAAGTCAGCAACAGGATAAAAAAAGAAGAACTTCACAGAAAGGAACTCGCCCTTATCATCGATCAGTACAATAATTGCCTTGCCTCCCGCAGCAATGTCGCACAGCCAGTAGCAACAGCAATCGCAGTGACACCCGTCGCTGAAACCGTCAGCACACAGCCATCTAATCCACAGGCCGACGATCTGACAAAACTCAAAGATGAAATTTCTGCAGATCCTTCCATGGCCTCCAAAAATGATTTGCTGGACCTGATGACCGACATCATACAGAAGGTGAAGGACCAGAAAGCAGTGTCCCGCTATCAGCTGGATTTTTTTGAAGGGATGGTGAAGGGGACGCCCTACGAAGAAAAGGCCGGCAAGGTCATCGCAAGCCTGCGAAAGTAGAATTCAGTCTTTCCTGTTAAACCCACTCACGAACTGCCGCACCTTGTCCTGGTCCATCCAGAGGACAGCCAGCGAGCACACCGTAACCACAACGGCCAGGAAGAAAAGATAACCACCATCTCCCTGCACTTCCACTCCAAGCAAGGTCAGATGCATGCCAATGGCACCTGCCATCAGGCCGAGTGCCAGGCCGCCACCGAGCCACGCTGAAGAAGGCATCAAGAGCAGCAGGGAAGCAATCAGTTCCATGATGCCCACGCTCCAACGACCCCAGGGCTCCATGCCCACCGTGGTAAAAATATAAATTGACTCCGGCGACCCTGTAAACTTGAAATACAACGTCTGTATCATGATTACGGCAGCCAGAATCCTGACAAAACCATAGAAGAATTTCCTGAAGCTCATTTCACTTTTACGGTTAGGGTTGGGTGGTGAGTTCAAAAAAGGCGGACTATTACCGTCTTTTCATAAATTTAAAGACTTTCAGCATTCCATATGGCATTCCAGGTTGACCATGACATTCGCACCGCTTCCACCATTCCTTCCGATTTCTATCGCCAGGCACAATACTTTGAGCTTTCCAAAGAAAGAATCTTCGCACGGACGTGGCAATTTGCCGGCGATACCGACCAGGTAAAGGAACCAGGCTGGGTAACTCCGCTCAATCTGCTGGAGCATTTTATTGATGAGCCCCTCCTGCTCTCACGGGATGCAGCTTCAAGCCTTCATTGCCTTTCCAATGTTTGCACGCACCGTGGTAATCTCATGATTGAGAAACCCTGCAAGGTGAATGACCTGCGGTGCAAATACCATGGACGTCGTTTTCACCTGAATGGAAAGTTCATGGCCATGCCGGAATTCAGGGAGGTTCAGAACTTCCCGACGGAAGCCGATCATTTAACTTCGCTTCCTCTTCACCAATGGGGCAAATGGCTCTTCACCTCTCTTGGAAAGGCGCGAGTAGCGAATGATTTCTTCGGCCCCATGGCCGAACGTATCAAATGGATGCCGCTGAATGAATTTGCGTTCCGGCCTGACCTTTCCAGGGATTATGTCGTAGACGCACACTGGGCACTTTATTGTGAAAATTACCTTGAAGGATTTCATATCCCCTTTGTACACGCGGGTTTGAATTCCGTGATTGACTATGGCAACTACACTGTCGAACTGCATGCACTTTCTTCCCTTCAACTGGGAATCGGAAAAGAAGGAGAACTTGCCTTCGATCTCCCGAAGGACAGCATCGACTACGGGAAAAACGTTGCCGGATACTATTTCTGGGTCTTCCCCAATCTCATGTTCAATTTCTATCCATGGGGTTTATCCATTAACGTTGTGAACCCGATCGGGATCAGCAAGACGCAGGTGAGGTTTCTCAGTTATGTGTGGGATGAAAGCAAACTGCGGCAGGGTGCTGGCGCAGATCTACACAAGGTGGAATTGGAAGATGAGGACGTGGTACAAAATGTCCAGAAAGGTATTCGTTCACGCTTCTACACCAGCGGGCGATACTCCGTCACCCGTGAAACTGGTACGCATCACTTTCACCGGCTACTCGCCGAATTCATGAACGGATAATGCCCTCATTTGATGATCCGCAGCATAGGCTTTTTCGGAATTACGGGGATGGTGGGGAAGCCGGTGGCTCATGCATCGCTACTGGCGGGATTCGAAGTCTGTGCATTAACGCGGAATCCTGAAAAGATTGAGTCAAATCCGCGCCTAACCCTTATCAAAGGCGACCTAAAATCAGAAGCAGATGTGGAGAAAGTTATAGCCGGCCGTGATGCCATTTACGTGAGCTTGTCCGTGGATCAGAACGAAAAGGAGAGTGACTGGCACACTGAAACGGATGGGATGAAAAACATTCTCGCTTCCGCCCGGCGGCATAACATCAAAAGAATCATACTCCTTTCATCGCTCGTCCAGCGGTATCAGGGGATGAATGGATTTCATTGGTGGGTTTTTGAGGTGAAGGAGGACTGCATCCGTCTGATACGGGAATCCGGAATACCGTATACCATTTTCTATCCCTCCACCTTCATGGAGAGCTTCCTCGGCAAATACAGGCAGGGGTCAAGTATTGTCATTGCCGGAAAGTCTGAATTTCCCATGTACTACATTGCCGGGGGCGACTACGCCAGACAGGTGGTCGCTTCTCTGCAACAGGATCCGGCAGAAAACAAGGAATATATAGTACAGGGACCTGAAGCGCACACACAAGATGAGGCCGCGATAATCTTTATCAAGAACTATCACAAAGTTCCATTGAAGAAGGTGAGCGCTCCTCTATGGCTGCTTAAGTTGCTCGCACCCTTCTCCCGGCAAATACGCTACGGCGCTCATATCGTAGAGGCGCTGGTTCGCTACCCTGAAAAGTTTGAATCCGAGAATACCTGGCATGACCTGGGCAGGCCATTGGTTACACTGAAAGAATTCGCTGAGCAGAGTGAATAACACTGCGCCCGGTTGCTGCAGAGATTAACAAGACAAGCTGATAATGACAGTCAGTTAATGCTTAATTTTGTAGCCCTAAATTGAAGCAGACCGTCATGGCGGAATACAGTAAGGAAGAAATCAAGCGAATTGAAGAAAAGTGGAAGACCCTCTGGGAGCAGAGACAGGCTTACCGGACGGAAATGGACAAGAACCGCCCAAAATGCTATGTGCTGGACATGTTTCCCTATCCCTCAGGTGCAGGATTGCATGTCGGCCATCCACTGGGATACATATCTTCTGATATCTATGCCCGCTACAAGAGACTCAAGGGATTCAATGTACTCCATCCCATGGGTTTCGATGCTTTTGGTCTGCCGGCAGAACAATATGCACTTGAGCATGGCGTACATCCCGCTGTCTCCACGCAAAGGAATATCGAGACTTTCAAGAAGCAAATGCGCGGCATTGGCTTCTCCTATGACTGGAGCCGCGAAGTGCAAACCTGTGATCCCTCCTACTACCGGTGGACGCAATGGATCTTCCTTCAGATTTTTGACAGTTGGTTCAACCACAAAAAAGAAAAAGCAGAGCGCATCACGGAGCTTGTAAAAATTTTTGAAAAGGAAGGGAATGCCCAACATCCCTTCCCCAACACCAGGTACACCTTGCCGGGAACGAAATCGAATGTGTTTACCGCAACTGATTGGAAATCATTCAAGCCACAACTGCAGCGGGAAATTCTTATGCAATACCGGCTCGCCTACCTGGCCTATACCGATGTAAACTGGTGCGAAGCTCTGGGGACGGTACTGGCTAACGACGAGGTCATCAACGGCGTCAGCTACCGTGGTGGATTCCCGGTGGTTAAAAAGCAAATGCGACAGTGGAGTTTGCGAATCACAGAGTACGCCGACCGTCTCCTCAAAGGTTTGGAGGAGATCGACTTCAGCGATTCCATGAAAGAGATCCAGCGCAACTGGATCGGCAAGAGTAC